>JBAVQB010000015.1:0-105004 GCA_049693615.1 Candidatus Acidiferrales bacterium
GTGCTGGGCCAGGGGGCTGGGATGCTGCACCGCTTGTGGGCAGCAGGTTGACTGTGGCGGATGTGGATGAGGAGGCCCATTGCAGGCTGCCGTTGCTTTTCGAGACTTCCTCTACGATTTTTGAAAAGAGCTCGTCCTGTTTGGCGGTTCTCTTGGTGTAATCGACCACGTAGCTCAGTCCGAATTCCAACGAGCCGTTATTTACGACGAGGGTAACGATCGGCTCCAGCGGTGGGTTCACAATTTTAAAATTGTCACTGACGACCTTCCAGGAAATCTGCGCTTCGACCAAGTACTCACCGATGGATTCTCTCGCGACTCGCAAAAGCATTTCGCGGGCGTAATGGCAATCGCTGGTAGTCGTCAAGACGACCTTAATTTCATCCCATAAGAATTGGAAGCCCTGCGAGTAATTGAAGACATTGCCCTTTAGAACCGCGCTATTGGGGACGCGGACGACGCGGCCGTTGTACAAATCCTTGCTGACCCAGTTCCCTGTTTCCATCAAGGTGGTGCGCAGAAGGCCGATGTCGATCACGTCGCCGCGCGTGTCGCCGATCTGAATTCTGTCGCCCACGGTGTATAGCCTGGAAAAGCCGATGGAGAAAGCGCCGGCGATGCTGGCGACCACGTCCTGAAGAGCGACGGCAACGCCTGCGCCGACCACGCCGATGGCAAAACTAAGGCGTCCGAGGCGATCTTCGAAAAGAATGGCGAGAAAAAGGATGATGCAGACGTATCCAAAAAAAGCCACGAATTTGCGGACTTTATAGCGAGCGTCGGCGCGACCGAAATGGCGAGGAAGAGTTCGTTCAAGGATGCTGAAGATGGCGTAAATGACGACGATTCCGACAATTGCAGCGATGCATTTGGCAAAGAGCGAAAGCGAGCCAGCTTGTTGTAAGAAGCCATTTGTGACAGGCATCGTTCATCCTAGTGGCCGCAGAAGCGCAAATCAAGATTACACCAGATGGAGCGCGGAGAGAGCGATGTTATAAGCTTTTCAGCGCGGCTGGTCCTGTCCTGAACGTCAGAAAATACTTTGATTATGACTTCAGCAAAGGCAGACCTTATCAAAGGAATTATTAGCCAGTCGAAGTTATATGTCGCCTGGACATTCCTGGACCCATCCTATTTTGGTGTGGAACTGGGCAGGCGCGCATGGGAGCCTGACGACGGTGAATTTCAGTTTGGCGTCAGATAGCCGCGTACGGCTGCGAAGTTGACGCTTGGGCCGAATTCGGGAGTTGGCGTGGAACCTGCCAGAATCACAATTCCATTCGTGAATTGATACTCCGTAGTCGCGCCGTTGTTAAGCACCTGCCAGGCGAATCCGATCAATTTGCCGCCCGGCGGCGTCCATCCCACAGCGAAGCTGCTCGTGGTTGCCGACCCGGTTCCAATTGTGGTGATCTCCACATCCGTGATGATGAAATCCATCCCGCTGGGCACTTTCCAGGGAGTGGACGCGTCGAAAGTGCCATTCTGTTCGGCGATCGCGCAATTGTTGACAGAGGCATTGCAAACCAATTGAACGTTTTTGGCAGGCAGCCTGTAAATATCTTGGGAAGGCACGGGATTCGATGTGGTGTTCACTACTTCCACCATCGTCGCGGTGACGGCGTGAACGGCTTTCGGGGCCATCACACTAAGCAGCATCGCCGCCAGCACCATAGCGCCTACGGCCATTAGTACATTTTTCGCAGATCGCATCATGAGTATGTTTCTCCTTTTCGGTTGAAGGTTACCGCTGTCGCCTGCGGAGGCGTAGTTCTGGATCTGGTCGGGCGGAAAGCGCGTCTTTGACAAACTAGTCACGGACGAAAGACGCTTGCCGGCTATTTCTTTGCGGCTGTTTTCTTGGTCTTCTTTTTCGCCACGGTGTTTCTTTTTTTTTGTAGTGCGTGGAGCAAGGTCCATGTCCAGCAGAGCCATTTACGTGTGATATGTGTTGCGCATTGCAACGGCGCCGTTTCAACAGTTAAGCAAGCTCATGCTATGGGCATGTTGTGCTCTCGGTGCCTACATCATAGTACGTGTTGGCGGAAGTGGTCCCCGACGGGAGCTGAGTCAGGCCGTTAGGAAAATCGATGATGGTGTTGGAATGGACTTTAGCGTTGGTGGTGCGGCAACCGAAACTGATCGCAGTTATGCCCTTGGTGAGCGTATTGCCTTGAATTTCCGTCAATGTGGTATTGACGGCAATGACAATCGCGGAGATGCTCGAGTCCAAGAACTTGTTGGACTTGATCGAGATATCCGCGTCGGCCTCCACATAAACTGAATAGTCCCCAGTCACCGTAGTGTTGCCCGTTACCGAGCCAGCCGCTCCGGACAATACGAAGCCTTCACCCTCGCCAGCCTTAACGTAATTGTCCGTAGCAGTGACGGTGCTGCCGGTCAACAGAAGGAGGCCGTACGCAGAACCTGAGTCTGAAATTGCGATTACATTTCCTTCAATCTTCGCGGTTAACTCCGAACTCGTGGAGTCGGTTTGAGTGTAAATGCCAACGTTGTCGAAATCGTGAATGCTGGAGTCCTCCACCGTAACCGTCGGGTTCGAACTGCCGCCCTGCAACTCGATGCCGATGCCGTTAAGGTTATTGAATTGATTTCGGGTGACCACGTGTTCGATAGTTCCAGCAGAATTCCGGTAAAAGATCCCAACAACAAAGTCGCCCGAGCCCGATACTTTGTTGCCCGACCCGTCGATCACGAGGTTGCTTATGTCCACGTCCGCAACGTCCTGCACCAACACTTGCGCCGCAACACTAGCGCCCGTATCGTCGGTCGCGTTGATTTTCAAACCTCCGGAAGGCACACCGATGATGGCCTGATCATAGCCGCTGCTGACGATGCCTTCCAAAGTAACGGGTTTAGTGATGGTCACCTGCTCGTCGTATATCCCAGGACATACTTCCACCATGTTCGGCGCCGGTAAAGCGTTTAGCGCATCCTGAATAGTGGAGAAGGTGGTACCCGTTTTGCAGGTGCCCACGATGTAGGTGGTTGCATGCGTCGCTGGGGCACCAAAAGCAAATGCTACAGCCGAAAACAACAGCACTAACACGATTCTGTAATGGATTCGCAACATAGCCTTATTCTCCTTTGGAAGGGATGCTTTTCGCCCTCGCGCGCCCTGCAGTAGTCTCTAGCCAGCAGACAAGCCGATAGCATTCGTGTTAGCTTTCTCGTATCAAACTACTGACGGCATCCTCGGGCAGCGAGCCGATAATGCTCCAGCCAGGCCCAGGGCGTCTTTAGAAAGTCCTCAAGAAATTCTCAGGATTTCTCAGTGCCGCTTACGGCCAACGACGGTATGGACTTATACGAGTTCGGACCTTTCCGTCTGGACCCCAGGCAACGACTTCTTTTTCGGGATCAAAAGCCTGTGCCGCTGCAACCCAAAGCGTTTGAAACCCTGCTGGTTCTGGTACGCAACAGTGAAAAGCTAGTCTCCAAAGACGAACTTTTGAGCGCGGTCTGGAGCGATACCTTCGTCGAGGAATCCAACCTGACCCAGAACATTTTTGTGTTGCGCAAGGCGCTGGGCGCAGAGGACGACGGGCGCCGCTACATCGTCACTGTGCCGGGCCGAGGCTACAGGTTTGCCGAGAAGGTCGTAACAATACCGGAGCAAGAGGAGCTATCCCCTGCGACGGCGCCAGCTGTGACGGCCACAACGGGATGGACAAATTTGCCTGTCCCCGTGAAGCGGGAATCGCGCCTTGTTTGGATTGCCGGAATGGTTGGATTGCCGGTATTAGTTTTGGCGCTCGCGGGCTTTCTGGTCTGGAGGCGCGTGCATCCCGTGAGTCCGGCGACCCCGGCCAGAGTTATGTTAGCCGTTCTGCCGTTCCAGAATCTTACGGGCGATCCGCAGCAGGAATACTTTGCCGATGGCTTGACCGAAGAAATGATCGCGCAACTCGGCCGCTTGCGTCCCGAACAACTGGGCGTGATCGCCAGAACTTCGGTGATGGGTTATAAGCACAGTGACAAGCGCCTGGATCAAATCGCTCGCGAACTTTCGGTGCAATATGTTCTGGAAGGAAGTTACCGTCGCGCGGGAGACCACCTGCGCATCACTGTGCAATTGATCCGGGTGAAAGACCAAACTCACCTATGGGCTCAAGATTATGACCGGCGTCCTGAAGATGTCGTGAACGTGCAGGACGACGTGGCAGTTGACGTAGCACGAGAGATTAAGCTGCGCTTGACTCCGCAGCAACAAACCAACTTGGCTCACGCCCGGTCGCTCGATCCTGAAGCATACGAGGCTTATCTCAAAGGCCGCTACTTCTGGAATAAACGAACCGAGGAAGGGTTCAAGAAGGCAATCGATTATTTCAATCAGGCAATCGCGAAAGATCCAAACTACGCGGAGGCTTATGCCGGGCTCGCCGATACATAGGTCCTGCTGGGAGGCTACGGCTTAATGCAGCAAGACGAAGCCATGCCCAAGGCCAAAGCCGCCGCGCAAAAGGCGCTTTCGATTAACGGCCAGCTTGCGGAGGCTTACAACTCGCTAGGTATAATCGCGTTGCAGTATGAGTGGAATTGGAGCGAGAGCGAAAAAGATTCCAAGCGAGCCATCGAACTGGACCCCAACAATTCCGTCGCCCACGAATTTTATGGCGATGGCTATCTTTCACTTTTTGGAAAAACGGACCAAGCCATTGCCGAAATTCGCAAGGCGCGCGAACTGGACCCGCTCTCACCCATTATTGCCACCGATCTGGCCAAGAGATTGTCCCTCGAAAGAAAGTATCCAGAAGCCCTCGCCGAATTCCGGAAAGTTCTTGAAGTGGATCCTGATTTCGCGGAGGCCCAATATTATTTGTCTCAAACGTACGAACAGATGGGTTTGTATCCGGAAGCCATTGCCGAGGTGAAAACAATAAAATCGTGGGACGATTTTCCATCCGCGGTGGGAGAGCTTGGCTACATTTATGCGCTGCAGGGGAAACGACAAGAAGCTCTAGAGAGAGCTGGTAAGCTGCAAGAGCTCTTTATGCACTCGTACACCGATCCGATTTTGTTGGCCAGGATTTACACCGCCCTGGGAGATAAAGATACGGCTTTCGTCTGGCTACAGAAAGCTTACGAGGGACGCTCTCCAGAGATGCTATCCATTGGCGTGGATCCCGCCTTTGATCCGCTGCACGACGATCCGCGCTTCAAGGATTTGGTTCAACGCGTTGGCCTGCCGATAGTAAGCGGCCTTTTCCCTTCCATTCAGACTGGCGCGGGCTAGCGTTTGGGTTTGGCGCCGGGCTGGTTGTAGGTGAAGTCGACCAGGCCGTCGCGGTAATCGATTTTTATGTCGAGCAGGTAGAGCATGCGGAAACCGAGCAGGCCGGAAACTTCGGTGCCGAGGGAGTTGCTGATGCCGTCGAGGCTGAAGGTAACCAGGTCCTGGCGATCCTGTTTGAAGTGAGCGAATTTCAGGTCGGCTTTGTCGGCCAGGTACACTTTTTTCACCTCACCGCTCAGTCCTTTTACTCGCGCATCGGTGTCGCGAATGATCTTGGTGACTTGCTGGGCGGCGTCCGGCGTAATGGTGTTGTCCCACGCGCCGGTATCCATGGCGAAAAGCATGGGCGGAGAATTATTCACCTGCGTGGGAATCAGCAGCATGTGGCTGAATCGAAAAATGGGAGTGTAGTCTTTCATGTCCGGCGCAATGTAACGATCGTGCCGATGGACCTCGTGAGAGGGCTGCGATTCCAGCGTGGCTTGTTGGGAAGCTTCGGTTGGAGACGCGTCGGGATAGGGCGGCAATTGGCTGAGCTTGAATTTGGAATTAGGGAAATCGATGTCAACCAGATAGCTGGCGAACACGTCGGCGCCGATCAAGCCGTCGTCTTCGAGAACCGAATTGCGATTCACAACATCCACGTAACAGTTTTCGAATTGCAGATCGCCGATTTCGATGGTGTCGGCCAAACCGACGTAGCCGCCAGCGGCAGGCTTATCGCCGATGCCGCGCAGGGAGGACTCAGCAATTTTCCTCACGCCGGCCTTCTCCGCGATTTTCTTGTCAATGGTGATGCCGCTGGCGCCGGTGTCGAGCATCAATTTCGCGGAGGCGCTGTTTATTTTCACTTTCAAGCCATAACCGCGCAATCGGTTGGGGCCTTCGAGCAAAGCCTCCATGCTGGTTTGCGTGGCAGTCACTTTAGAAGTGATGCGGCAAGGCGCTTTTTGCCGGCCCTCGTCTTCGAGTAGTGCCAGTTGGCGCTCGAGGTTTTGGCGGTGTTCTGCGTCATCGTCCGTTTCACGACTTAGATAAGCGCGGAGAAAGGCAACAACTTCGGAGCGGCTGAGCGAGTACATGTAGGAGCGCTGAATGTCGGGATCGTCAGGATCGAGTTTGTAGGCCTGATCGATGGATTTCTTGGCGCGTTCGTAATTTGAAGTGGCGCGATAAAGGCGAGTGAGACCGAGATACGAGCGCGCGTCCACATCGCAGGCGCGTAACGGATTCAAGAAAGCGTCTTCGGCTTGTTTTAATTTTCCCTGACGGAAATACACTTCGCCTAAGGCGGTAATCGCGGGAGTTTTGCCCGGAGTTAACGCTACGGCGCTGGTAGCGGCGGCGAAAGCCTCGTTTACTTTTTCCTGGCGGAGATAAACGCGCGCCAAGCCGGTGTAGGCAAGGACTAGGTCGGGGCCGTCGGCGGAGATGATGGCGTTGTAGGCGGCGGCTGCGTCGTCAAATTTTCCTGTGCGATAGAGGTGGAGGGCGTTGGCGATGGGAGCGGAGAGCGTTTTGGGCGAAACATCGACTGTGCAAGTTATGGCTTTGGAAGCTTGTTGATTGCCGGTTTGCGGCGCGGATTGAGGCTGGGACGTTTTTGCGGCGCCCTGGGCGGAGACGGAGGGCGCGACCATAATTGCTGCGAGGAAGCTTGTGGCGATTGCGAAACAGAGCCGCGTCCCAAGTTGGCGCATTCGGGCCTCTAAATGCCTTCCACAGAATTCTGCTTGGGAGTTCCTTACGTGTCAATTATCGCGGGAGAACCGCTCGCGAGAAGAGCAAGAGAAATTCTGAGGTGAAGGAAAAACAGATCCCTGTCTGCCGGGAGGCCGAAGTCCGCGACAATACATTCAGATCTGCGGCGAACAGCGGGTCTCCTCATCGGCCAAAACGCGCCTCTTTGGGGATGACAACGTAAGAAAGAAAAAGCGAAAGGTAAGACCGATACGAAGCTTGCGCGAGGGGGTTGGCGAAATAAGTGTTATCTCTGAGACGACGCAGCGGGAAAGTGCGCGGAACTTAGCTGCGAAACTCGTGTTAAATCGAACATGGGGCGCGCCTTCGCGTGTGTCCTTTGCTGCACAAATCGATTGCGAGGAAATCACGAATGAAAACACTGGTTAAGATGTCACTGATGGCGGCCGCATTAGCTCTCCTGCTCCCGGTAGCTTCGCAACAATTGCTGGCTCAAGGGCGCCATCCGCATTACTTGCATGCACTTTCGGATTTGCGATTCGCGCGGGCACTTTTGCAACGTCCGAATGGAGGAGAGTTGGGGGCGCAGGAACGAGACGCCATTCACGATATCGATGAAGCGATCCGCGAGTTGAAAGTAGCATCGATCGATGACGGAAAAGGCTTGGAAGATCACGCGGCAGTGGACCCACATTGGCCGTGGGCGGGACGGCTGCACAAGGCACGCGAAGTTCTCGACCGAGCGATCAATGACTGCGCGAAGGAAGAGGACAATCCGAGCACGCGCGGCTTGCAGGCGCGGATTTTGGACCACCTTCACCGCGCGCATCATCACGTGGACGAAGCGATCGCCGTCGCAAGGTAGGATGTTTTCGGCGTAAGCACTAGAAACGGAAAGCGGGGACATTTGGAGGCGGCGCGATTTGCGTCGCTGAAAGATGTCCCCTTTTATTTTGGGCAGACGGCGGTTTGGATTGTGTCGAGCAATCGTCCGTGAGGGATTATTGCGGAAGGATTTCGGCGCCAAAGAAAATCTTCATCAGCACCACGCCACCGACAAAAGCCACGGAAATACTTAGAAGAGTGCCGATCAGAAAATACTCGGCGAATTGTTCGCGATGGAATTGCGGGAAGCGCGCGACGGATTTCGCGGCAATGATCAGGCCGACCGTAGCGGGCGAATGCAGCAAGAGCGCGGTCAGCACCAGAAACCTTTCCAGCCAGCCGATGTACATCCCAGCATTGCTCAATTGCGCGGACGTTTCACGAGGCGCGGTTTCGGGCGCGCGCGGTGCGTCTAACGCGACCTGGCGCATCAAGGGCTTGGTTACAAAGCGAATCAAATAACCGCACGCGAAGATTACGGTGACGTAAATGACCAGGAGAAACAAAACGCGATCGGGTTGACGCCGGAGAAGGTGCACACTCGCGCGCGCCAGGCTTAGCAGCGGAGTCTGCTCGATCAGGCAGGCCGCCCACACTACGGTGATGAAGTGCGCGACCTGGTCCACGATGAAAGCGGTGGCGCTGTCCGCGGCGGCACTCGATTTTGCGAGATGTATTTTGCAAAAGTCGATCAGAAGATGGATTAGCGTGAGCGCGATGATTGCGAGCTGGAAGCGCAGTGATGCCGCTTCTCCGGGCAGAAAACATGCCCCGGCCAGCAGCGCGCAGACGTAGTGGACCGCGCCATGCTTTAGGTAGCCAATGGCATGGCCGCGCTTCTTTTGCTGCACCAAATGGGAGGATTGAAAAATGAAATCGGTGAAGAGATGGGCTAAATAGAGAGCCAAGACAGCGCGAAGGGCCATTTGTACGTTTTCGTCCGAATAATGATATTAGGACGTTTTCGTCCTAGAGAGCTTTGGATCGGATCAACGCTTGCATGCCTGCAACCGTTTGCTCCATTTGCCAAAAATGTCCACGCTGGAGATTTCGCGACACAGTGGAATCGTCCACATCCAATGCTCGGGCCGCACGATCCAGGCGGCGTTTGGCCCTGAATATTTTGATAGTTTCCCATTGCTTGTCAGTTACGCGCAAGAGCAGCGTGTCATGCAGACCATAAACCAAGTTTGCCGTGGAATCGAACATCTCATCCCTGGAGCGGAAGGACGTAAGCACGTCGAATTTGTGGCCGGACTTTCGCTTGATGCTCTCCAGGGCTGTGCGGGCGAATACGAATGCGGGACCACCGAGGCGATTGACGGGGGGCTCGAGGCGCGCGGGCACCGGCCCGAACCCAACTCCAACGCGAAGTTTTAGAGGCAACAGGTTAATGCGCAAATCCAAGATGAGCTCGGGGAGGCTAGATTGCGAGATGCTCACAGTCTGGAACTCATCTCCCGCTGTAACCGAGTAAGGCAGGCGAATCCATTTGCGTTTTAGGTGTTCGCGAGAAGCGAAGGCGAGCCGCTGGGCCAGGAGCGAGCGAAGACCGCGAAGTGAGCTGGAGCCCACAACATCGGCGATCAGAACGGCACCATGATTTTGTGACATAGTACGAATACGTACAAGTGTACTTTATTGTACGAATACGTACAATTCTATATTATTGTACATAAATGTACAAGCTGTAAATGATGACGGATTGCGATTAAAACGGCGACGGCGTCCGCCGGCGGGCCCGCGGCTGGTGGATCTTGGACTGCGCCATGCGTCCGATGCTTACCCCGCCTAGACGGGAGCAGCGGCAGGAAGGTGGGCGAAGTCAGACTCTGCTTTCCCGGTACTTCCGGCGGAGGCAGTTCCCTATGTGCTGGGTTTCCCGTTGCTTAGCGCGGATTACGGTAGTACTACTGATTTCACCCGATGAGTACTGCGAGAATGTGACTTCCACGCTAGTGCGCGTGTCCCCTCTGATTGCTACATTGTGAGACAGACAGCTATACCAGGTTTTATCAAGAGGTTCACACAGGGATGAGCGACGCGCACAATTCCGATATGCATGATGCGAATGAGCTGAACAATATTTCGTCCGCGTTAGCGGCCGAGATTGAGCGCGGGTTGCGCGAGGCAGCCACTGCAGCCAATGCCGGCAATCCCACAGGTTTGGATAGCGACGGCCGCATGCTGGACGCCATGTGCGATGCAGTGATCGCAGGCAGACCGAACACGGACGCAGCGCTTGCAGCTGCAGATGCAGCCGGGCCGCTAGCCACTTTGTTGCGCAGTATTCGAGCGGAAGCGCACGCCACAGTGAAACCGGACGCACGGAAGGAAGATACCAAGTTGCTGGAAGAAATCGAGAAGGTTGCGGAAGCTTGCGTGACGGAATATTCGCTGCATGACCTGGCACAAAGCTGCGGTGGCGAATGCAGCGAGCTTGTGCTGGAAGAAAGCGCTGCGGCCTCATCAGAATGCGCAACGATTCCGAAAGCGGTGTTGGATACGGAGCAAGTTGAGAAAACCGTTCAGTCTCCAGTTCCAGAGGACAAATCTTCGAATGGCCAAAAGGGCTCGGATCGGCGGCGCCGGCGGCGTGCGCTGATTTCATCTCCCGTGCGCGTGCGCGGCATTGACATAACCAACGGCGGGCCGGACGAAGTTTCTACTACGGTGGACGTTTCGCGGCTCGGATTGCTCTTTGTCACCTCGCTGGATTGCTATTCGCGCGGCATGGATGTGATGGTCACGTTTCCTTATAGCAAAGCGGTGAACGCGATTCAGGCGGAACAGCCTGGTCGAGTGGTACGTGTTCACGAAGGTCCGGACGGCCGGCGGCGCGTGGCGATTGCGCTGGGAGTGGGCGTCGGAGAAGACCTGATCGATTCTTGCGGGCGCAAACTATCAGACGCTGCGATCAACGTTCCAGCTTTCACCACCGCGCCAGGAACAAAACGGCCGCTGGTGCTGGCTGTAGATGCCGACCCTGCGTTACGCGACTCGTTAAAGGTATATTTGCAAAATGAGGGTTACGAAGTAATCGCGGTGAGCACGAGAGCCGAGGCGCGCGACGTGCTGGATATGTTCACGCCTGCGCTGGTGATTGCGGAAGTGGAAGGCGAAGGCTTGCCGGGATTTGATATCTGCGCGCAAGTAAAATCCAGCTCGCGATTGCGAAATGTTCCGGTGGTGCTGGTTACGCGTTCGGCTTACCCCAGCGATTATTCCACGGCGCACTCGGTGGGCGCAGTGGTGTGCATGGCGAAACCTTTCAAGCAGGAACGTCTGGGACACGTGGTGCGATTGCTGGCGCCGCTGCCCGTCCATCTGCAGCCCAAATTCACGCCGAGGCCGGGAGATCCGACGCGGCGTCCTGGATGCGATGCGAATGCGCGGAAGAAGGCGCTGGGTGTGGTGAACGCGACCGGCAAGCGGTTTAAGTTTCCTTCATTCCGGTAAGACGACGTCCATTTCTCTCAGACAGGACCCCGCCGCCGGAGCATTCACTTTCGCAGCGGCGGATTCCCCACCCAAGTTTCTTCACCTGTACACAAGGACAGTTAACAGCAAGCCGCGTTTTCGACGGGGCGCAATCTCAGCGGCACATTATCCAGATAAACTATGAGCATGGGTGAGAGTTTCACGTCGAGTAAGCCTGGCGACACGGTCGCGAAAGCGGGCGTCGATTCTGCGCGTGCAGGTGCGGAATCGACGAAAGGCCCTGCCGGAGTCGAGGACGCCAAACGGGGAGACGCTGCGACGACGGCGAATCGCGCGGCCGCGCCAGTTGGCACGGGGGTTCGCGCCGAAGCTGTGCCTGGCACTGGCGTGCGAAGCGCAACGTCGCTTAATGCAACGCCAATTCCGCAGCGCATGATTCAGTGTCCTAAATGCGGGGCGGACGCGCGCGAGGTGGCGCGATTTTGCCCGCGATGTCATGCGACGCTAAGGTTTGAGTGTCCCGCCTGCAAGCACCAACAGCGCAAGGGCGGTTCCTGCGAAAAGTGCGGCGTGAATTTTGTGAAGTACATCACGGCGGTGGTAGCGGCCAAGAAAATTGAGGCGGATCAGGTTCACGATCGGATTGAGCGCCGCACGGGAATTATCAAACAGGTTTTCTTGCTGCCGATTACTGGCGGACTGTCCCTCTTTAAGTATTTCTTCCGCCCGTCGAAGAATTAGCTCTGCACGGTTCCCCACTCGCAATCGCGAGCAACACCAATGATATTTTTTGCTGCGGTTTACGTAGGGGCCGCTCCAGGCGGGCGACGTCTGGTTAAACCCAAAACGCGGGCCTAAAGGCCGCCGCTACAAAGGCAGGGCGAAGACGTTGGCCGACGCGATACGTCGCGTCATCGCGGGGTACTGCGACGCCGGGCCGTTCGCGCGAACAATGTTTGCGATGTGGCGTTCTCTGCGCGCGAAACACGGTAGAATGGATGTGCTGCTCCTGCGTGCATCCGCCAGTGATTTGCGCGGCAGGAAAGCTGCTTCACGCGACTAAAATTCAAGATTGCAAATTGGCAAAGGAGTGGTGGCAATGGCGATGTACCCTGAAGATTTGCTTCGACCGATGAGAGAGGAATTGAGAAGTATCGGATTTAACGAATTGCGCACGTCGCAGGAAGTGGATGCGGCGTTGAAAGAGGAAAAGCGCACGGCGCTGGTGGTGGTGAATTCGGTTTGCGGATGCGCGGCCGGACGAGCGCGTCCCGCGATTGCTCGAGCGATTTCGCGGACGCCGCGTCCGGAACTTCTGTACACCGTATTTGCGGGGCAGGATGCGGAAGCAACCGAGCGGGCGCGGGGATACTTTGCGGGGTATGGGCCGTCGTCGCCGTCGATCACGCTGATGCGCGATGGGAAAGTGGTGTTCATGCTGGAGCGGACGAATATTGAGGGACGCGATCCGTCGGCTATTGCGGCGGATTTGACGATGGCCTTTGACCAGTTCTGTACGCCGGCTAAAGCGGTGGCCAGCAAGTAAACTTCGCGGCGTAACTTCCACGCTGTGGATTGAGGATTCGGACTCGAGGGCAAGGGTGTCACTTCTCCGAGAGCCTCAATCAAACTGACCTCGAGCTTCATCAGGAAAGTGCCTGCAGGTGCGCTTCGCGGTAGTATGATCCTCCATCAGCGGCGCGAATTCACTACATCGTACGGCGAATGCCCATAATCGAAATCATAGCCAAACAGCTGATCGCGATTTTCTTGATTGTGGCGGTGCCTATTTGGGATCACTTCGAGACCAAGCGGTTGAAGAGCAGCACCGATCCTCGCGTGAAGGTTCGTTCGTACAAGCGTACGGTCGGGTGGTTGTGGGGCGTTTCCGTAACCGCCTGCGTTGTGTTGGGATGGCGCAGCGTGCTGACAATTCATCGCGGCACCGGTGAAGCTTCCTGGCTGCCGGGATCTGCGTTCGTGATTGGGTTTACCGGCGCGGCGGTGGTGGCGTTATTCCTGCCTACCATTGTTATGATGCGGAGCGAGACGACCCGCGCGCGTGTGGCGAAAAGCCTGGAAAAATTGAATTTCATTCTTCCAGGGACTGCTGAAGAGCGACGCTGGTTTGTTTTGGTGGCGATTACCGCGGGCGTTTGCGAGGAAATTCTTTATCGCGGATTCCTGATTCAATATTTTCGTGAGCTGCCGCTTCACATTGGGTTGATGGGGGCGCTCGTTTTGTCGGCTGGCGTGTTTGGGATTGCGCATCTTTATCAGGGGATCCTCGGGATCGCGCAGACGGCGATTCTTGGCGCCATTTTCGGGGTTTTATTTGTGATGACCGGGAGTTTGGTGTTGCCGATGGTTTTGCACGCGTTGATTGATTTGAGGATTCTGCTGATTTTGCGGAAGACGGATGAATCATTGGGTACGAGCGTGTCCGACGTGAGCGGCACTTGATGGCGAGTTTATTGTCGGCTTGAAGTGGTGGCAAAAGCAGGTCCCTCGTCGGCCACAAAACGGCCTCGCTCGGTATGACAATGCAAAGCACAACAGCCACGAATGATGCAGGGTTGAAGCCCGGCGGTGCTAAGGCAACAGCGTGGTTCGCCGATACAAGAGGAGGACGTATGTTTTTCGTTTTGACGATTGTGCTGATCATTGCGCTGGTGGGGAGTTTGCCGACTTGGCCGCATAGTAAAAGTTGGGGGTACTACCCTACCGGCGGCGTTGGGCTCATTTTGTTAATTTTGCTGATTCTTTATTTGATGGGCAAATTGTAGGCAGCTCCAACTTACACCTGGCCCCGTCGATTTGTCCGATGGAAGACTATTTCGAATTAAGAATGTCGGGTCGTCTTGACGCATAAGCCTTGAGGACCTTTTCATCTACGCAATGACCGCGACGGAGAATCGTTTGCACCGCGCTTAGATCCTCGGACTCAACGGATTCCGCACGACTCATATCCCACACTTCTCCGGTATGTTTGTTGATTGCAAAATATCCGATGGTAGGAGAGCTGTAAGCTGGCGCGCTCACGTCATATAGATAAAAAATGAAAAAATCCTTCTGGTTTAGTCTAGGGCTGTCTTGCAATTCCCACCCTATTTTGCGGCCGTTCCCGCGACTCGTGACCGATGCAGGAAGCATGTACAGCAAGATCTCGGCATCGTATTCATTTAGCTCGGTGGATAGGCAGGACGAAGGCTCTGTATGCGCGTTCGGCGCAGCTTGTCTTGGGCTCAACTGAGGCTGCGTTAAGAGCAAAAAAATAAACGCGTATTTAATCATTCCCCTCACCTCCGCGCTTTAAAGCATTTGACAGCGTTCCGTTCCGAACTAAATATTGTTTGTGGTTTATGAGGCGGGCGATGGTGCCTTTTGCACCGACGGCCCAACCGTTATATATGTCCAACACGAAAACGGCGTTCAGGTCCAGCGAGCCGACGTGTTTCCAGTGCGCGCCGAAATCGTCTGAAATATCTTCACCTGCAGGGCCGACGGCTAGAATTGAGCCATACAACGCAGCCGCCCCGGAACGATATCCGCCGGGCTGTTGTGCGGAGAGCTGCCAGGTTTTTCCTTCGTCCCGAGAATAGGCGGCCACACGGTACGGCCGACTTGGATCTTTGTAATCGCCTCCTACAGCTACTACGCCCGACGGCATGCACACGACAGAAAATATTCCTGACGAGGCGTTGCCTATAGCGACGGGTGTCTCCGTGACGTTCCAGGTCTTACCGTTATCCATGGAATGAAACACGCGCGCTGCTTTTGCTCCACCAGTTCCGAAATACATTGCGCCATCGCCGCCGAGGGCGAGCGAAGTTCCACTGGCGGCGAAGGCGCCTTCACCCGGCAGCGCGGCGGGCATGCCATCACCGGGGAGTTCGCTCCAGGTTCCGTTATTGTGGTCGGAGAGCAGCAGGAACTTGCCATCAACGGGATCGCTGAGCGCGTAACACTGCGAGCTGCAGACCAGCGCGTCGAGAAAAAGTGACGGGTTCTTGCCGGCGAATTCCCGCTTCCAGGTTTTGCCGCCGTCTTTCGTTTCGTAGATGCGCGATTGGTCGCCGTTGCCGCTGGACATTACGTACGCGCGCTTCGCGTCGAAGGCGACGATGCTGCGGAAGTCGAGCGAATCGCCTCCGACTACATGGAGGCGCTTCCAGGTTTTGCCGAGGTCGCTCGAAAAGAGAATAACGCCGTTGGAGCCGCTGGCCCACACGGTGATGTGGTCTGTGCCGTTGGCGTCCACGCTGTTCTCTGCGCTGATGCCTCGGAGGTTGGTGTCGATGCCGCTGGTTTGTACGGACCAGGTGACGTTGTCACCGCCGTTTGAAGAGAGCGTGATGGCGCGCGGTTCCCTGCCTGGCGCGGTGCGAGGGATTTTGGATGACGCGATGCAGAACACAGCCAGTGTGACGGTCAACGGAAGCTGAAGGACGCGCATCGTCGCGCATTCTAGCATTTGCCCGAGCAAAGTTACGTCAAGACATACCGGAACATCAAAGAAACAGCAGGTCCCCTCAAGGCGTCCGCGCACGACACGCGCTTCGGGATGACAAGGAAAAGCAAAACTAGCGCGTGTAATCGCGAAGCCCGAGAGACCTCCGTGGAGGTTGGTTAGGCATTTGCGGCGGTGGCGTCTTTTTCTTCGGCTTCGTCCGTGAGTTTTGCGGAGACGTTAATGCCGTGCTTGGCGGCGTCGAAGCGCTGCTTGCGGTCCATCTTCTTCATGATGTCGCGGACGCCGCGGCCGATTCCGGCCGCAAGGCTTCCTGCGGTAACGACTGATTTGCCGGCGGACGTGCCGGGGCCTGAAGTGCGGTCGGTGAAGGTGATTTCGACTTCTACCGTCTTTGCCATAATTGCCTCCAGTTAATTTTATCTCGAATATTCTAGCAATGTTTCGGCTGGGATTGCGCGTATTTCGCTTGTGAAATAAGGGCTGCGCTGCAGAGGGTTACGATGTCAGCTGGCCGAGGCATCCTCATAAGGCACTTTAGACCTTGGCGACAGTGGCTGTGGTACATTCCAGCGGTTGGGGATTGTCGTCACGGGAAGTCACGAGAAGGGGTTCAACTGATGAGGAAAGCATTCACGCGTGGCACGGCTTGCGCGATTCTTCTGGCAGGGTTGGCGCTCGTGGGATACGAGACATATTACGTTGCGCCGGCGAAGGCGCAATCGCCGACAGCGGGAACCTCTGCTGCGGTTGATACTGGCGTGAGAGATTTTATGCGTCATGTGGCGCACGACGTCACACAAGACGGCCCATCAGCGTGGCGCAAATATTTTGCCGAGACGCCGGCGTTCTTCATGGTCGTCGATGGCCAGATGGCTTTCGCAAATAGTGCGGACGCCACTGCGGGGATTCAACAAGTCGCGAAATCGATCAAACAGATTGACCTGAAGTGGGGCGATTTGCGAGTGGATCCGCTGTCGCTCGGGATTGTAGTGGTGGCTGCTCCGTATCACGAGCTACAAGTCTGGGCCGACGGCCACCGAGCGGAGGAGAGCGGATATTTCACGGGCGTCGTGGAATCTCGCGATGGTCGCTGGCAAATCCGCAATTGCCACTGGTCAGAGCCGGTTCCTCCGCCGTCGGTGCGCTAGCTCGACGACTTAACGGAACCACATTATTGTTCTGCCTTCAAGAACCAACCGAGACAGGCCGTTAGAGCGAAATACTCGAATACGGTCGCGGCCGCAAAATGTATCAAGCGTGCGTCCGTCAATTTTGGGACGATCAGAAATCCCAAGGTTAGATGAAGAACCAGAAGAACCGTTAACACCCACCAGAACTTCGACCGTCCCCAAGAGCGCCTTGAGTAACGGATGACATAGCCAAAAGAAAATAAAGTCATTCCCGAAAAGCCAACCACTTGAGCGATGACCCAGCTCGGAACCCAGCTTTCGCTTGGTAAAACCCGATGAGTATTGCTATGGCGGCGACAAGCAATCCAATTAAACAGTAAAGTAATAAATCTCGCGCTCTTCCCTTTTTACCCTTGTGGTTGGCCTGGGCTATGGCAATTTGTTGCCTTTCGGCCAGGGGATGCCAGATCCCCTTATTTTACGGGCTGCGGCTTGATGTCCAGGAGCATGCCGGGGATGTTGCCGCCGGCTTGGACGGAGGGCATCTCGCCGTTCCATTTTGCGATCCAGCGGTCGGTGACAGCAAGCTGCTGCCACTTGATAATGTTTTCGCTGATGGACGCGGCCCGCAGGCGGTTGGATTCGGCTTCGCCGTTTGCGATAGCGATTTGCGCTTTGGCCTGGCCTTCGGCGGCGGCGACGAGCTTGGCGGCGTCGGCTTGCGACTGCACCAGCTCATTTTGTTTTTGCACCGCGATTTGCTGCGCCTGAACTTTTGCGTTGATGGCGGCAATTACGGACTCAGGCGGGCGCGGCGAGCCGATGAAACCAAACTGGTCGATGACCACGCCGATATCTGTAACTTGCTGCTGCAAATCCTTGCGCGAATCGATCTCCAGCTCGGATTTCTTTTCGCCCATAATTTCCTGCACGGTGTATTGCGAACCGGTACGGTTGATGGCGTCGCGCGCCACGTTGCGCAAAAAGCCGTGGGTAAACTGCTCGATATTGTCGTTGCGGAATTTCACGTAGAACGCTGGAACTTTGGACGCTTCCAGATGGTAGGAGACGGAAAGATCGCCGTAAACGGTGAGGCCGTCCTTAGTGTTGAATGACATTTCTTCGTTGGTTGGCGAGCCTTCGTTCAGGTCCCTGGTCCATTTCGCGGTTTGAATCGACGTGGGATACTCGACGATGGTGGACGATAGGAAGTTGTAGAAAACCCAGCCGGTGCGTATGGGCAAGTCTTCCACGCCGCGCTGCGTTCCGGCGAGGTCCACCTTAATTCCCACGCGCCCGGGGCCAATTCTGGTGGCGCATCCGGCAAAGAACAACGCGACAATCAAAACCGGAACAGCGAGCGCAATCCATTTGCGAAAGTGAAGCGCGCTATTCATTTCAATTTGCATCTTTTTCCTCTTTTCGTGTTCGCACCGGGCAGGCGTGCGGCGTTACATGATGATGCCAAATCCAGTGCAATGCGGAAGGCACCAGCGCAATCAGCGCGACGATAATCAAAATTCCGCCGAAAACGGCAGTGTCGCTGGGCTTGTTCATCAGGTCAAAAGCCTTGGTGAGCAAATAAAGCGAACCGAAAAAAATCAGGATCGCCGCGGAATAAAAGAAACCAGCTCTCAGCTTCATCTATAAGTACAAAAACATCCAGTAGCGCAAATGTCAACGCAATTCTGGAATACAGGCTCCTCCCGTATTCACTCCCGGTTGGCGGTGATGGAGGTTTTCTGATTCTCCAGGGTGAGAACCTTGCCTTCGTGATCGATTTTGAAATGGAATGAGTTGTACGCCTTTCCGTTAGATAATTTCATATCGAGATCTTGTCCGTGGACTTCATAAGTTCCGCTCTGACCACTCGGATCAACGTTTGTCAGCGGTTTCATAACCCAAGTCGCATCCTGATTAAATGTCACCGTCCACTGTCCCGGCTGGAAATGAACGGTTCCAAATGGCTTTCCGTTCTTCAGAGGGCTGAATGACTCGTAATCCCAGGCTCCGATTAGTTCGGATGGAATCTTAGGTGAAGCGCTTCTTGCGTCGAGCGCTACCAGGCACGCCACGAAAATAACAAGTTGAAGGCAGAGCAACGTCGATTTCACGGCCGGTATTGTAACTGGTTGAACAGCAAAGTACGAGCAACAATTGGCCAAGGTCGCGAAGCAGAGTTACACAAGTGACTTCCTAACAGGCGAAGTGTCGCGGTGATATCATTCCGCGCTATACGCTGTGGACAAATCCCATATTAGCGAGCCGGGTCAGAGGATTGAGTTTCGGAAGGTCATGCTCCCGGAGGAGCTTGAGCTGCTCCTCGACGTTGACCGCAGGATTTTCAGCGCGTTTCCTGCGGACCTGTTTTCGCCGGAGGAATGGGCTGAGTTCGAGTCTTACTGGATGATTGTGGATGGCACGATTGTGGGGTGCTCGGCGTTTCTGCGCGATACGGACTTTGACGTCGAACCGCGGCCGGGCTGTTTGCACATCATGACCACCGGCGTGCTGCCGGAGTTTCGCCGCCGCGGCTACGGCGCGAAGCAGAAACAGTGGCAGATTGAGTTTGCGAAGCAGCAGGGCTTCCAAGTGATCGTAACGAACACGAGAGAGAGCAATCTTGCGATGATCCACCTGAATTTGAAGATGGGCTTTCGGATTCGCGCGAGCGCTCCGCATTTTTACTTCGAGCCTGATGAAGCCGCCATCGTGATGGAACTTCCGCTGCAACCTGCTCCTCAGACGCTTTCGAACGATCAGACGACCGTCTGAAATTACTCGCAGCTTTTTTACGGGTGTTGAGCCGCTTTGAATCGGTTACACTCGTTCGGCCTTGTTTGATACCGATGTGCGGAGGAGTTCGATGTTGAAGAGAATCGGCGTTATTCGTTTTGCTTTCCTATGCGCGATGTTATCTGGAATTTCTGCAGCGCAGTCCACGAGTGAATCACAAACCGCGGACACACCGGCAACGGCCGCAAAAACTGCCGGTGCGTCGTCGAGCGCGTTTGTAAAAAGCTTTGAGGCTCACTGGGCCACTGCTCGGACGCTGGCTCTCTCAGTTGCGGACGCCATGCCGGCGGAACAGTATTCCTTCAAGCCCAATCCTGACGAGATGAGCTTTGGCGAGCAGATGGCACACATCGCGCAAGCAAATTACGAATATTGCGCTTTTATTGAGGACGCGAAATCGCCTTACGTGGCACCCGCAAAAGATGTCGCGGTCGAGAAAGCTGCCGCCATTCAGAGTCTCGCCGGTTCCTTCGATTACTGCGCCAAAATCTTTGACTCGCTGACGGACGCTCAGCTAAACCAAATTCATGTCGACGGTGACCGCAAATTCGCCACACGCGATGTGATGTTGGGCCTGATGATTCACATGGCGCACCATCGCGGGCAGGCGGAGGTTTATCTTCGCCTAAAGGGCATCACGCCCCCGACGTACAAATGGTAAATCTCGCGATGCGTCGGAAGCCGGTCTGTGGCCGCGCCACGCTGGGAGCATCCACACTTCAAGCATGAATGAAACCCTACAAAATGATCGCAACACTTACGCGCTGGCGATGCTGCGCATTGGGGTGGGCCTGCTCTTTCTACTGTTCGGCGAGTACAAAGTGTTCGGAACCCAATTTACACTGGGGGGAGGATTTGAGTCCTGGATTAACAAGTTTTTGGAGGGCGGCGTCTATCCGTTCATGGATCCGGTGCTGCGCAACTTTGTGTTGGCTCATGCTACGCCGATCGCTTTCGCAGTGGCTTACGGCGAATTTTGCATCGGACTGGGACTCGTGCTGGGTGTTCTGGTCCGTCCCGCAAGCGTTGGCGGGTTGGCGCTGATGCTCGCCATGCTTTTCTCGTCGGATTATCCGGGACCACACGCACCGCTCTGGCAATATTTCGGAGCTTCGCTTAGCCACTCTGTTTTTGTTCTCTGCTTCGTCGCGTTCTTGATCGGGCGCTCCGACGACGTCTGGTCTGTTCGACATTTGCGAGCAGGCACAAAAAAACCGTGACCTGTTCGTTTCTGAAAAACGCACATGAACTTTCAACGACGCTCAGAAATCCACAATCGACTAGAGACGCCGAGGCCGCGACGCTACAACGGGGTTAGATTTCCGGCTGCGTCACGCAAGGGACGCGATCGGCAAACGGCGGGCGGCCGCACGCGCGATACCTTTGCAGGAAGCGAAGCTACGCCGGGGAGTACGAAACCGTGGAAGTCACCGCGATCGATTCAGGAATTGATCACGAAGGCGGACCTGCGCGCAGTCGGCATAATCTGTGCGACGGCTTGTCTGTCACTTTTTCTGCTGGAATTTGTCGGCGCGGAAGAGACCTACGCGCGTTTGTATCCGCCGAGCCCTTACGAGCCGGACCCCTACTGGGTGCTGCGTGTGAAAGCGTGGTGGGTGATGTGGATCCTGATTAGCTTTGTGGTGGTCCCGGTGATTGCGATGCTCGGTATGCGGGCCAAGGGCCTGCGCGACTGCAATCTTTCGTTTCGCGGGTTCGCAAAACACTTTTGGATTTACGTGGGACTGTTCGTAGCGGTATTTCCGGTGATCTGGATCGTTTCGCAAACTAAGGATTTTTACACTTACTATCCCATGTATCCGGCGGCGGGGCGTTCCTGGCAGGATTTTCTGATGTGGGAAGGAATGTACGCCGGACAATTCATCGCGCTGGAATTTTTCTTTCGCGGATTTCTGGTGGGAGGATTGTCGCGATACATGGGAGTGTTGGCGGTGCCCGTGTCGGTGATGCCTTACATGATGCTGCATTTCACCAAGCCTGCTCCGGAAGCGGCAGCGTCGGTGGTGGCGGGATTCGTTCTAGGCTGGCTGGCGTTGAAATACAAATCGATTTGGGGCGGGGTTTGCGTGCACTGCGCTGTAGCGGTGTCGATGGATTTGCTGGCGCTTTCGCATAAGAACCAAGTTCCCTGGATGCATCACTGAGCTTTTCGGCCTTGCGCGGCTGCGACGCCGATGCTGGGCTGAAATGGCTGCCGTCGTAACGCCGGGCTCTAGCCCGGCATACGCATCCGCAATTCTGTGGCGGAACTAAGAAGGCGAACAAAAAGGAAGCTGCCGCCCTAAAGGGCGGCCCTACGAAAGCGTGGCTACTGACTTAATCGGTGGGCAGTTCGGCCAAAGCGATGTCTTCGCCGGCGACCAGCAGGAACTCATTTTTGGCGCCGGTGATGCGATCGTGGCGGTAGGGCTTGTACTCCGCGCTATGGTAAAACTCTTCGGCGACCGCCTTGGAAGGCCATTCGATGATTATAAAGAGCGGAAGAAGTTTGCGCTGGCCTTCTAATCTTTTCACGTCCTTGGTGCGCGCCAAATAGCGGCCGCCGCGGCGCTCGACCATTGGCGTTACATTTTTTAGGTAGTCGGCGACCCAGCTATCGTCGGTTACTTCACTTTCTACCACGAAGTAGCAGCTCATTCGAACCTTCCTGCGCTGAATAGAAGTACGAGCTATGTATACCTTACGCACGTGCGCGAATCAATGCGCCAAATCCGACAGAACGGCCGAAATGTGGTTTCGATTGACTGAGCGGCGAGGGTGAGCCCGCCGCTCGGATTGGCGTCAACGTTACTGAGGTTTTTGGTCGCTGGCAGTTTGGGCCGGCTGCTCGTCCGCTTTTTGCCAACTGGAATCCGGATCGAAGGATTTCATGTCTTTAGCCAAACTTCCCGTGCGCTGGCCGAGGTCTTTCTGATACACAACGCCATCCTGGCTGACGATAAACGTCATCACGCCGGAATTGCGGTACTCAGCGGGATAGGCGACGAACGCGAAACCAGCCGTCATTTTTCCGTTCACCACGTAGTCCTGTGCGCCACCAGAGGCATGTTTGCCCTGGCGAGTCAGGATGCGGAAGTAATAGCCGCGGAACGGAACGGGGCCGGTTTGAAGATTCTTCGCGAGATCGCCAGGGCTGCCTGCGTTAGCGACGAGTGGGCCGATTGGACTCTCAAATTCATCGCCGGTGCCGAGCCAGTACAGTCCATCATGCTTTCCTTCATCACTGACAAAGCGCTGGGCGTATTCGCTATGTTCCTTCGCGAAATATTCCTTCTGCGCCGCCACCAGCTCCTGGCAAACCTTGATGGCAGACACTTCGTTCTTTCCGATGCGGCGGTACAAGATTTCTTGCTTGCCCGCGCCGGTGTCGAAATGCCAATTGCCGCCTTTATTCACCAGCGGGATAGGACTGGGCCAATTTTCCGCGCCGATGTAAAGCGTGGTGGTTCCGTCCGGCTCCACTACCAGCCGATGCATTTCGTGAAACTTAGCCACAAAATTCGTGCGGGTGGCTTCGTCTTCGGCGGGATCACCAGAAGAGATAATCTCTTTGCCGTCTGGGCCGAGAATCTGCAGCAGCGCTTTATTGTCGTCGTTTTTTAACGCGCGCACGAGCGCATGAGAGGCTTCATCCGCGGAGGAAAATGTTTTCTGTCCGGGTTGCTGGGCCATTGCGCTGGGGGCAAAACAGGACAGCAAAAGAAAGGCCGCCGTCACCGCCGTGAAATAACCGGGTAACTGAACATTTGGCAGGTTCAACTTCGCATCACGCATATGTTCTTTCTCCATTTATGAATTCCGAAGGATTATAAATGGTTGCGATAGCGTTTTTTGTGGCGCTATCGCAACCGTGGAATTGAGTTTAGCGATGATGTCCGCCACCGCCGCCGCCGTGAAATCCACCGCCGCCACCGCCGTGGAAGCTGGACTGCCCGCGTGCCGAAAAGCTGCGGGTTTCTCCGCCGTGGTTATAGCCGCTGAAAGCGCCGGAGCGGACGTTCGATTGACCGCGCGATTCGCCATAGCCGCGCGCCGCGCGATTATCGCCATTGAATGGGTGGCTGCCTTCGCCGCGGTTTTCAACTCCGCCACGCCCGCCAATGTTCTCTCCTCGCCCGCCGCGGTTCACGTTATTCGTAACGCCCCGATAACCGCCGTTTCTGTAGTAATTGTTGCGGTTGTAAAACGTGTTGGAATGGGAGTAGTAGCGGTTGTGGTTATAAATCGCGTAGTGGTTGTGCCAATCGAATCCCCAATGGCCCCATCCCCATCCGAAGCCTCCGAACCAACCGATGCCGAAGCCAACTCCGAAGGATAGATACGGGCCGCCAAACCATATGCCGGGATAGTTATACCAATACGGCCAGGGCGCTATCGGGTATCCGTAAACGACCCAGGGATCGTAGGCCGGCACGTAAACAACGTCAGGCTGCGCGGGCTGAATCACCACGTCGTTTCCCTGATCCTGCACGGTCTGTTGCGGCGTGTCTTTCAAGTTGCCGGCTGCTTGCGCTTTGCGACGCATGCGTTGAATGGCATCGGTCACGTCTTGCTGCTGATTGTAATAAGCGTCACCCAGCGACGAAGTCCAGGAAATATTCTTGTCCATATTTCCGAGGACGGTCGGAAAAGCGCAGAGCGCCTTGACGCTGGGATCCCAGGGTTGCTGATCGACAGCCTGGGCTAGCGCGTCGCCCTTAAGGTCCGGGTGCGCCTGGACCCAGCGGTCCGCTTCCACGACCTGTGCCGGGAAGGTGGATGCGGCTAGAACCTGCGCCACCAGCGAATCCGGATACAGAGCGATCGGGGCGACGAGTTGGTCCAATTGATCTGGCGACTGTGGAGTGTATGCAGGCGTCGCGTCAGGCGGCTGAGATCCTTGATCTTGTGCAGTTTGGTCTTGATCCTGATTGTCCTGCGCGAGTACGTTCTGCGGCAATGTGGCAAACAATAATCCAATCGCCAAAAGAAACGCGAGAAACTGCCGCGCAAAACGAGGCGTGGAGAATTCTGAACGAGCGGCGCGAGAAGCGAGAGCGCGCTTAGTTAGAGCTGGAACCGTTATCACTTTATGCCTCCTACCTATAAGATTCACCAAAGCATTCTTTGGTTTCAGTTCATAGAACACGGAAAAGGCGGCTAAGTTGCAGAGGCATGTTCTCCGGACACGCTGCAGCGGCCTCCTTCGGAATCGATGAATTGCGCGAGAACGCCGCCGAAGTCCTGCATCTTCGGTGGCATGCTGAACTGAATCCCTTTTGCACTCATGCGCTGATAGAAGTTTTGCAAGTCTGGAGCGCTGAATCCCAATTCCATGGAACCAGCGGGATTTTTCTCCGATGCGGGATGCAAAGCGAGCGTGGTTTCGCCGGTGGCAAACTCACTCCAACCGGGAGATTCAAACTTCAAGGCTAAACCCAGATCGTCACGGTAAAATTTCACGGCGCGGTTCATGTTCTCTACGAATTTAATTACGTAGGTGAGTTTCACGGAGGGCACCTCTAAATTCTAGAAGATACTCTATCTCGCGATGCGAGCCTAGGGTCAATCCAAAATATTCTGCACTCACATGGGAAGTTGGCAAAGACTCGCCGTGGTTTCGAAATTGTGGCATGCTGGGGATATGGGAAACAAAGACGCACGCCGACGCGAAGTGAAAAAACCGAAGAAAAAGACGCCGAAGCCAGAGCCGGGGCGTCCAGCGATCGCTTTCGTGAACAAGACTACCGGGCCCGGGCCTTCGTAAACGTCAGCCAGGCTGACGGCAGGCTTGCCGCCGCTTTGCGATTACCGTAGCCCCGCGGACTTAGCCGCTGCGGATTCTTTGTTGAGCGCGGCGTGGCGCTTCATCAGCAATTCTTCGCCGAGCGGGACGGTAGTCAATACCTCTACGATTTTTTGGGATGCGTGTCCTTCGCCGTAGGGATTCGTCATGCCCTGAAGGCTGCGGCGAAATTCGGGACTTTTCACTTTGGCAATCGCGGCGAGTAGGGAAGCTGTGTCCGGCGCGGCGTCGATCACATTGCTCGCGCGTTCCCTGCCCTGCTGGCGAATACCAACATTCACCGTAGGCAGCGCGAAAGAGGCTGACTCCATAATTCCACTGCTTGAATTTCCGATCAAATAATCAACCTGCTTCAACAAGCTCCAATAGCTGAGCGCGTCGAGATTGACGAATATGTGTGCGCCTTCGCAAGACGCTGCGAACGAGCGCGCGCGGTCGATTAGATTGCGGCTTCCGGCGTCGGCATTAGGGTAGCAGAAAAGAATCTGGCCCGGCATCGCTTGCAAAGCCGCGAAAAGCGCGTCCGCTTCGCGCACGGTATCGCGCGCCATCGTGACCGGATGATAGGCGACCAGAATCGGATGCTGCAGCGTGACGCCAAGCCGCTCTTCCAGCTGGTCGCGAGTGTAAAGCGTTCGCCTTCGCAAATGATCGAGCGATGGCGCTCCGGCTCGATGAACGCGCCACGGCTCTTCACCCATCGAAATCACTCGCTCGCGGGCAGCCTGCGTTGAAGTGAAATGAATGTGGCTCATCATCGTCAGTGCGTTTCTTACGGCGTCATCGATTGCGCCTTCGCTCATTTCGCCGCCTTCGATGTGCGCGATGGGGATGCGGAGAGCCAGGGCCACGGAGGAGGGAGCAAGCATTTCGTAACGGTCGGCGATGAGCAAGAGCAGATCGGGACGCATGCGGCCAAGCGCATCGGCAAGGCTAAGTGTTGCGACGCCGATCGTTTTTGCCATGCCAACATCCGTGTCGGAGCTGAGCAGACATTCGATTCGCTCGGTGATCTCAAAACCGTCCCGCTCGACTTCTCGAATAGTGGCGCCGAACTCAGGCGAAAGGTGCGCGCCCAGAGCGATGATTTTTAAGTCCACATCCGGACGTGCAGACAGGTCGTGCAGCGGCCAGTACAAATGGCTGTAGTCTGCGCGGGAAGTTGTGACCACGGCGATCTTGCGTTTCCTCATCGTTATCGTGGCTTATTTCGTCGCTGCGCGCACTAACGGCTTCTTTCGGTTGAGCAATAATTCGCTTGGCTCATACTCTGGCACGACGCGCACGAGCGCGTCTACGAGCGCGGGCAAGTCCCGGCGCTCGACGATCCGTGCCAGATCCTTGACTTGCACGTCAAACGCTCCTTCATTGATTTGCGCGCTCTTGATCCGACGCAATCGTGTATCGCAAGCGGGCTCGATCGTTTCGCGCTCGGAAACCATCTCCTCGTTCAGCTTCTCGCCAGGACTAAGCTCCGTGAATACGATACGTATTTCATTCTCCGGCGTGAAACCCGCCGCCTTTATTAATTGCCGCGCGAGAGCGACAATTGTTATCGGCTCCCCAACTTGTGAGACAAAGATTCCCGCTCCGTCCTCGTTCGCGGTGGCCACAACTATTTCTACCGCCTCGCTGAGCGTTACAAAAAAACGACTGACTTCGGGATGGGTCACAGTCACGGGGCCGCCTCGCGCAATCTGCCCCGAAAATAGTGGCGCCACGCTTCCGCGCGAACCTAAAACGTTTCCAAGCCGTACGGCCTTCATTCGTGTGCTGCCGTTGCCGAATCGGAGCAAAATAAGTTCGGCGAGCCGTTTCGACACGCCCATCACGCCGCAAGGATTTACGGCTTTATCCGTGGAAATCATCACGAGCTGCCTTGCGTTGAACTGAGAGGCGGTGCGGGCCAAAGTCAGAGTTCCAAAAACGTTGTTGTGAACCGCCGCGAGCGGATTTCTCTCCATCATCGCAACGTGCTTGAAGGCCGCCGCGTGATAGATCGTTTGCGGGCGATATTCTTCGAAAACTTCGGCCAGCAAGGCAGCGTCGCCAATGTCGCCAATGATGGCGGTGTACGGGATGCAACCTTCAACATCGCCGAGCGCGCATTCAAGCTCATGCAGTTCGTGCTCCGCGTGGTCCAGCAGAATCACGCGTCGCGCCTTCGATTTCGCAAGCGTTCGTGCCAAAGCCGAGCCAATGCAGCCACCAGCTCCCGTCACTAAAATGTTTTCGCCAGCTTTCATCCGACCTCGCCCACTGAAAGTTCAGAACATGCCTAACACACATCCGGGCAGATTATAAAGAGCATTGGCGCGGATGTCTCTGCTCGAATGCGCGTGTGCTTCAAGAAAAGTGCAGTTGGCTTTTTGTGACGATGCGGTGTGGGGCGTTTTTATTCCGGGGAACTGCGTCCCTGTCATGCTTTCGTGCGAGCACATAAATTTGCATGCGTCGACTGAAAATAATGCGATGGCGGATACAGCCCCGTACGCGAGTATTCACGGCCCGCGGCTTTCTTCACTTCCTGCAGCCAGTAGTCGAAGGTGCCCTCGGCTACGCCCACGAGTGAAATTGCGCGACGATAATCAACTCCACCCAGAAAATAAATCTCAAATAATTTCAGGCGACCTTTCCATTCCGGACGCTTCAGAGCATGGCGCCCGATGCGCTCGAAATCCGCCACGTACTCACAAGCCCGTGAGCGTTCCGGCCGCCACTGGTATCCCGTGGAGGGCGAGTCGAGATCCAACGCGCGCACTTGTCCGAGCGAATCATCGAGCCACTCGTGCAAGCCGCGGTAACGAGCGTGACATTCATTAAACATTTCAGCAGCTTTCATCGGCAGTTCCTCACAGAGAATTGGAAAGTCAGACCTAATTTGTGCGCGGGGGTTTCGGCGCGGGCAAAAGCGTTCCGGCCTCCCATGCTTCATCTAGTCGCGCGATCTCCTCTTCCACCGCATCCAGGCAAGTGTGAAAACATTCGTGCCATCCAAGCAGGTACCCTCGCGCGTACTCTTCCGCAAGGCGCTGGCGTTCGCGATGCGCCCGCTGCATTTGAAACACTTCCTCGCGCTCGATATGCGGAGCGCGCAAAGCAATTTCCAAACGGTGGCTGATTTCTCGCAACATTCGCAGCATCCAGTGCAAAGGCGCCGGAAAATAGATTCCCATACGCCGCCGCGGCTCGTACCACGCCAGCTGATATCCCGCTGGGATATTTCCTCCGTGGCCAACTTCCTTTCGCAAACGTGTGAACATGCTCATCGGCGTTGATCCCCTGGCGAAGCTCCCACGGCAAGCTCGCGTCGCACCTCTTCGTCCCGCTCCGCACGCAACAATTGCTGGCGCAAACGCAGCTCCCAGAGAATGTGCTGGTTCTGACTTTGTTGTTGTTCCTGTGGGCGCTGATGACTTCGGTTTTGATTTTCTTCCAAGCCGGAAGAATTTCGTTTTTGACTTTCGCAACCTATTTGCTTTCCTTTTCTATTTGCGCCGCAATGTTGTTTTTCGTTGTGATTTCCACAGCTTTGCCTTTGCGTTTCTATTTCTTTCATTCTTACTACTGATAAACTATTCATCCGCGCTGCAAGTTCTTGATGCGCAGAGAGTTGTTCCGTATTTGCCCCGCAAATTCGCGTACTACTGCCCGCACTTTTGCGTACACCCTCCGCAGATTTGCGGACCTCCTGTGGAAATTTCTTGGCCTTCGTTATTCGGATACTAATGCCCTGCTGCAACGCAGTCGTCTCTATGTACCCTTCGCGACGCAGGTCGCTTAACCAACGCTCCAGCGTTCGCGGGTTGAAACCGGTCTCCGCTTCGATCTCACGGTAGGTGATCGGCGCGCCACCCAGCACCCACCCGACATCGCCGGTCTGATGCGTCTGTCGCAGCACGAGCCATCCATAAAGCCACACCGCTGAACCCATTCGCGCGTAGTGCCGCGCTTCAAAAAGCACGCCCCGCAGTCCGGTGCTGAAGTTTTTTTCTCGCATCAGATTCGCGACTCATGCAGAAAGCTTTTTAACCTCATCGCGCGCCTTTCTTTCAGCAATGACCACAATAAGGAACAAATATTTTTATGTATTCCTCTTCGCTGCTTTCCGAAATGCGCAGCCGTTCCACTATTTCGACGGGTCTTCCCAGTCCGCAGAAGCCGCATAACGGCTGACCGTCCACTCCGGTGTACGGCCGCAGCCGTAAACGCTCCGCGCTGCGCAATTTCTTTTCGACGTAATCGTGACCGCGCCTTTCGCGTTCGATGTCCCGATGCTCAGGATCCGCTCGCCAGCGCCGCATGTACGCGCGTCCGTGCGCTCGACGTCTTTCAAGCAAGACGCTTAATCTCACTCCTTCTTTTCGTCGCCCGCGTTCCTGTCGAACCCGTTTTCGTCTCTCGCACATGGCTCCTCCTGGCACCGAGGATCACTCCGCAGCCTTACGGCCGCCACCCGCCCGGTTGCGGTTCTTCTTGCACTTCGGCATCGGCCGCTTTCGTATTCTCCTTGTTGCAACATCCGCTATGCCCGCGAACTGGGGCTGTTAACATCTTGTGGAAAACTAGCCGTCAAGGCACTCCCCCTGGCCGCGTACTACGACTTGGGTACTATTGAGTTACTTACTCATATAGTTGCCATATGGACAGATAGCTTCTTTCTCCTGCTCGAAGCTTTGTTGGACCGGGAGGTTTCTCGTATGGTCATTGCACAGCCGCCACTCCAATATCTAATTACCTCCTCTCAAGCCGGGTTGGAATCTTTTGTGCTTTCCAGGCAAGGGCAAGTTGCGAACCTTCGACGCGAAGTTCTGGAAGTCGTCGAAGAATGGATCGAGGCCGAAACCCAGTCGCGCACCGCGCGATGGATACTTGAATGTCGTCGCGCCCAAAATGCCTATGGAAGTTCGCTGGACAATTTGGAATTGGCTGATTTCGATTACTTGCCGCACCCTCCCGCACTTCCAGCTGGCACCATGCCGCTCTTCGACAATCCTTGCCTCCCTGCGGAATCACATTTTCGGCCTTCTGCACGATTGAACGGCTACTCACCGCGCGATCGTCCAGAGCCTGTCGTCGCAACTGAAAAATCTTCGCTTGAATATCTCGGGCTATCTTCTCGGGCTGAGGACGCGCTAAATTTGTTGGAGCATCACGTTCGTTCGCAAGCGGATGCAATTGACGAGGGGGCCGATAATGATTTTCTTGAACATGCTGCCACAGATATTCTTGTGGATTCGGCGGAACACGCTCAGCTCGACGAGCATTGGAGTAGCCGCATACGGAGCGAGTCTTTCTACGCAGCTGTCGTGACATTTTCTGAACTGACTGCCGCTCGCCAGCCAAACCTTTTTGGCCCCGAAGACGCTTTGAGGGAGTCGGCGATATCCGAAACACTCCGGCCTTGTGAGTCTCCCATGTTAAAGAATCCAAATCGGGTGATGCGGCTTCCCCGAAGAGTGCATGACCGGTCATTTTTCCCAATTCGCGTGCGATTTGCGGGAATTCCGCACCGCCGCTGCGCCGTCTAGTTTGGGAAATGGCAAACATGGAGGCGCCTTCGGACCCGATTACCGCCAAGATTGCTGGCCGCGCAAGATGATATCTTTTGACAATCGTGCTGTCTCCGTGCGCCGAGCAACTGATTCCTGCGAAATATTTTGATTCCCCTGCATTCGTACCGCTTGGGCCGAATGCGCATCGATATGGCTCGGCCGACTCGCGGAACTCGAAGTCAAATACTCCGATTCGTTCCATTTCAAACTCCTCGAGTGCGATACCTGTAACATTCATTCGACATGAGCTAGTCCACTTTTGTTTGCGAACCTAAGAACGTCTGCCAAATTTCATTACTCGCCGTTGCTCACAAGCCCGATTAATTTCAGTAGTCCTTGAGTCGCCGCGTGTGACAATCCAGATCCCGTCTTCGGAATAATTTGCGAATTTGATTGTTCTCGGTATTCGCCGCTCACAAGATTGCTCGTTCGTGCGGCCCTCGAACCGGCCTGCATCGTCCGGTCGTCTCGGGTTTACGAATAAGGATAAATTAGGCTCCATCTGCACTATTCCAACCTTCGACGTCTGGCCTTCAGGCCCTCACAAACTTGAAATCGAAATGGCGCTACCCGCGATTCGTGGTTTCGTCCTCCGCGATTTTGAATAACGCCCCGTCCAATACTAATTCCCACACTCTGCATGTTGCTGACAACTGTGATTCCTTCGCTGAGTTGGGCGATCGAGGCGCGGAGAGCAAGCTCGTTCAATAAGGTGTAGGGCTGGACGCCGGGGAAATCCGCGCTGAGGACCAAAATCTCGTTTCTTTCTTGACCCAGAATCTTCCACTTGTCGATTTGGTCTTACTGTATGTGTGGACCCAGGGACGAGGGCTTTGGCTCTCGCAGGCTAAGAACTCGACTTTCGGGGTAGCCAAGGTTCGAGGAGCTGCTCTTCGCGGTAGATAAGCGCGTTGATATCTGAAGGGGCCAATTCGACTTGGTCTTACTGTATGTGTCGACGCAGGGACGAGGGCTTTGGCTCTCGCAGGCTAAGAGCTCGACTTTCGGGGTGGCCAAGGTTCGAGGAGCTGCTCTTTGCGGTAGATAAGCGCGTTGATATCTGAAGGGGCCAATTCGATGTTGTGACCGTGCGTGATCGCATCCGTGGGGCACGCTTCTACGCAGTAACCGCAAAAAATACAGCGAGAGTAATCAATGTTGTAAACCTTTGCGTAGCGCTCGCCTGCCGAAATACGGTTGGTGTCGGTATTTTCCGCAGCCTCGATGTAAATACAGTTCGCAGGACAGGCTGCCGAACACAGGAAGCATCCTACGCATTTTTCTAGGCCATTTTCGTCGCGTTGTAGAACGTGGATTCCTCGATAACGCGGCTGAACGCTCGCGGGCACGTCGGGATACGACTCCGTGGTAGGCTTTCGAAACATAGTGCGCAGCGTGACGCTGAAGCCTTTGTACAGAGTAAGAAAGGTCTCGCCGACTTCTTTCACGATGGATGGCATCGCATTGACTCTAGCAGAGTGTCCCTTGACAGGCAATTCGGTGCATCGCGGTCTAATTCTAAGCTATCCGTGTGCACGATTCGGTCTCCAAGCGCTCATACGAAACACAGAGAAACCCAGGCCAGTATCGTGATAATCAGGAATCGACAGCTTAATGAGAATTTCTCTATTCTCCCGGTGGAGAGACCGGCGGTTTCTCGTTCAACTTCCCCTTCCCGGCGATCGAGGCAATAATCTGGCGCCCGTGAAATCTACCGTTCTCAATGAAAATCTCGGCGGTATGTTTTCCCCCAACGATTACTCCTGCGAGATATAATCCTGGAACATTGCTTTCCAAAGTTTCGGGATTGATTTCCGGCTTCAGCGAATCGCGATCCAAGCGAACTCCTTGTTCTTTTAGAAATTCGAAATCCGGATGATAGCCAGTTAAGGCAAACACCTGCACGGCCGGAACGGCGAGTTCACCGTCTGCGCTCTTCACCCAGACTTTTTCCGCCTCGATACGCGTGACCTCAGTATTGAACATTGCGCGGATTTCTCCTGCGCGTATACGATTTTCGATGTCGGGCTTCACCCAGTATTTCAGGCTCTTGCCCATCTCGGGTCCGTGATGAATTAGAGTAACGCGCGCGCCCGAACGGAATAGGTCCAGAGCCGCTTCCGCGGCAGAATTTCTTCCGCCAATGACGACTACATCCTGATTCCAGTAAGGATGCGCCTCACTGAAATAGTGGCTGACGTGCGGCAGATCCTCGCCGGGAACACCGAGGATATTCGGCAAATCGTAATAACCAGTGGCTAGAATGATTTTGCGGGTGTGATATTCGAGGCCCACTCCATCTTCATCCACCGTATGAACTATGAATGCGCCGTCGTGTCCCGTTATCTTTTCCACGCGTTCGTATTGGCGAACGTCGATCCCGTAGTGTTCGACGGCGCGACGATAATATTTCAGCGCCTCGCCGCGAGTCGGTTTCCCCCCGGAAATAGTCATGGGCAGATCGCCAATTTCCATACGTTCCGGGGTAGTGAAAAACAGCAAATTAATCGGATAGTGGAACAGCGAATTGCAAAGACATCCCTTGTCAATCACGAGTGGACGCAGTCCCGCGCGTTTAGCTTCGATGGCGCTCGCAAGCCCGGTCGGCCCAGCGCCGATACATATCACGTCGTACGAATTGGCCATTCATATAGTGTGGCTGAGCGGCGTTGAACTTTCAACTGTACGGAACTTTTACTCTCTGACCGGTTTTAGGCTTCTTGCAAGAACTATGTTGCTTTGCGGGAGGCGTTGCGCGGTGAACTTTTGGGACGCCGCGCCGAATTGTCGCCGCTGTTAGGACCCGATTTAGTCTCTTTTGACTTTTGCGGGACAACAGGCCGGCCCGCGCTTTCTTGGGCAATTTCGCGAAGACCAGCGAATAGGCCTGGCTTAGAAGCTGCTCGACTTGCGCAGGCGGGAGCGCATCGCTTGTCTCGAGCGATACCCAATGAGCGCGAGCCAGGTATGGCGCAGGAACAATGCCTGGTCGTTCGATCAGATCAGCAAAATCCTCCGGTGTGCATTTGAACCCAAGCCACTGCTTGCCGGGTTCCAGCGCCGCAACCGCGTACATTTTTTCACCAATCTTGAAGACGAGATCATCGCCCCATTGAACCTTTTCAGTTGTGTGCGGGAGCGCAAGGCAATATTCGCGAATCCAGTCGATGTCCATACAGAAAGCCTAGCGCCAGGGCATTCGAAAGTCGAGGCCGCCGGGAGCGGCTGAAGATGGCGCCAATAACCTCTCAGTCGCGCGGTAGAAGCTGGTCCGCAAGTTCCGCAGAGAAGGCTTGGACCTCATCGAGCCGCGCCTGCGTTGCTTCAACCTTATCCTTTTTCCATACGAACCAGTCGCGGCCTTGCTGTGTCACGCGCACGCTGAAGTTCCCGCCTACGAGATACGCTGACTGACCGTGGACCTTGAATGAACCTCCGAGGACCGGAGCGAGCAACGCCGCGCAATTCCCTCGGCGAACTCCGACGTAGTTTGCATACATCGGGAACGCCACAATCTGGAAATCGCGCTTATGCAATCGTTCCAGGGTAGAGATTTGCTGCAGAGTGAGATCCATCGACCTACAGAATATCAGCTAACGCTTAGCACTTCACAATTGAGATCACTTCGGCAATCCATTGGCGAAGGTCGCCTTCCCTATTCAGCTACCTACGGCTTTGGGCAAACTCCAGTGCTGCCACACACTAATAACTCGCAGTGAGAAACAAACAAGCCCTCCAAGGATTGCCGCTAGGGTTGGAGGAAGCCGCAACCGTGTCGCCACGATCATCACTATTGCTCCAGCAAGCGCGGCGCTAGCGTATATATCTGCCCGCAAAACCGCGGGAACTTGCGCCAGCAAAACATCGCGCACGGTTCCACCGCCGACGCCGGTAATCGTTCCGAGCAAAGCGGCAACGAGCGGATGCATCTTGTAAACTAACGCCTTCTCCGTGCCAGCCACGGCAAACAGCGACAAGGCCGCGGCGTCGAGCGTGATAATAACGGAGGCGGGAACTTGCCTGATCACCGGGTGAAGAAAGAAAACGATCGCGCCACCGGCAAACGCTGCGGCCGGGTAGCGCCAATCGCGAAGTGATGCGGGTGGTACAACTCCGATCAAAACATCGCGTATGATTCCGCCCACCAGCGCTGTAGCGAATGCGAGCACCATCACGCCGAAGAGATCGAGATTTGCAGCAACCGCAGCCAGGGCGCCTTCTATCGCAAACAAAAGCGTGCCGGCCAAATCGACCGTAAGAAGCAGTTTGCTGGGAGTAAAGATCATAGCGAGCGAGGGAAGAATATGACGCCGCGTGCAACAAAGACAAGTCGCAAGCCGCGTGATCTTGGAAACGCGGGAAAAGCTGGTGTCGAATCCTACCGCGTTACAGCCAAACATTACGACGCTGCCTACGCGACAAAACAGGATTTGGTCGATCTACCGTTTTACATCGATTTGGCCAAAGCTTCTGGCGGTCCCATGCTGGAGATTGCCTGCGGAACTGGCCGCGTGCTGCTTCCTGTCGCGCGCGAAGGCATCGCAGTTGAAGGCGTGGACAATTCCCTTCCCATGCTCCGAATCTTGAAATCGCATATTGAAAAAGAGCCGTCAGGGGTTCGCCGCCGCATAACTCTTCACGAGGGAGACATGCGCCACTTCCGTCTGCGCAAGAGATTTCCGTTGGTCATTATTCCCTTTCGGCCTTTACAACATATGTACAGCGTGGACGATCAGCTAAAAGCACTCACCACCGCTGCATTCCATTTGACGAGGGAAGGAATCCTTGCCTTCGACGTCTTTTATCCAAAAATGGAATTGATCTCGGCAGGCATAGGCCAAGAAATCGTGGATCTGGAGTGGCAGGCCAATTCCGATTCGATTGTTCGGCGCTATTTTAGAAAAGACTCCGTGGATAAAATCAATCAGGTTTTCAGCTTCACATTTATTTTCAGAACCTACCAAGGTGACAATCTGGTGCACGAAGAATCTGAACCGTTCAAGCTTTCTTACTACACCTATCCTCATCTGAAAGCGCTTTTCCGCCTCGCTAGGCTCGAAACGATCGCAGAATACGGGTCGTTTGCCAAGACTCCCATGGACAACACCGCAGAACAAATGATTTTCCTCCTGAAGAGGATTTAATCAGAGCGGCTGCGCTTGCGCGAAATTCCGCGCGCCCTGATTCGAAAAAGAATCAATGGTCGGGCGAGGATTCTTAGGAGTAGAATCGCGCCGGTTCCGCTCAACGGAGCCAAGCCGGTGTTGCCCGCGTCCAGCGAGAGGCAACCACCGAAGGCTTAACGCAAGCGGAGGTGCGAAATGGCGACAGCGAATCCAACCCAGGGATTGCAAGGTGCGGAGAAATTCGTCAAGAAAGCGAGTGGCTGGTACATCGCGATGGCGGTGGCGTTTATCATTCTCGGGATCATGGCGATTGTCGAACCCGGAATTGCGGGTTTGGCGATAACAGTTCTCGTTGGCTGGTTGCTGCTTTTTGGGGGCGTCGTGCACTTGGTCGCGGCGTTCAGCGGCGGCGGAGCTGGTCGAGTGATCTGGCACGTTTTGGTCGGACTTCTGTACCTCGCCGGCGGAATTTATTTCCTGGTGCACCCGTTACTGGGGCTCGGATCGCTGACTTTGCTGCTGGGCGTAATTATTCTGGTCGCTGCCGTTTTTGAACTCGTCGCGTATTTTCGCTCGCGCGGTCAAGCTGGCTCGGGCTGGCTTCTCTTGAACGGCCTGATAACGCTGCTGCTCGGAGGGCTTATCTATTTCCACTGGCCTTCGAGTTCTGTGTGGGCAATCGGAACGCTGGTAGGCGTGAACCTGCTGATGACTGGCATTTCGAGGCTAATGCTAGGGCTGGCAGCGCGAAAACTGGTGACAGGCTGAACGGACCATCGCCGCCTGTACAATCTTTCTCAGCTTAGGATAGGGCGGCGAACCGACAAATTAGGCGGCCGAAGACGAAATAGATCCCGACTCGATTTCGCGCAGAATTGAGCGGAGTGCCGCGGCAAGTTCTTCACGGCTAACATGGCTCTTGCGAAATTGCACCCGCACATGGAACGAATCGTCCTGCGCGCGATAGTCAAAGAGAAACGGTTGCGGCCTCGAATCCGGCCCTGATTCTTGCTTACGCGCTTTGCGCGCTTCATCACGCGTCAATCCGCCCTGGGCGATGCGATGAACCATCTCATGCATCTTTTTCTCGTTCGGCTGGCGCGACACTTGCAGCAGCAGCGACTTCGAAAAGATCCCGCGCTCGATGCATTCTTTGCGAACCGCATCCGGTATCACGGTAAGCGACATCGTCTCCGTCACCGAGGACCGCGCCCGCCCAATCTTCTTCGCGATATCGTCGTGCGTGTAATCAAAATGCGTCGCCAGACGCTGCAATCCATCCGCTTCTTCGAACGGTGTCAAATCCTTACGCTGAAGATTTTCGATCAGCCCAATTTCGAGCGTTTCCGCATCATCCGCGATCTTCTCGATGCATGGCAACTCGTGCAAGCCAGCCGCTTTCGACGCGTGGTATCGCCGTTCGCCGGAAATAATGTAATAGGTATCTTCGCGGGGAATGAAGCGCACCAGCAGGGGCTCAAGCACACCCTTCTCGCGTATCGAATCGGTCAGTTCGCGCAGGTCGCCCAACGCTTTTCGCGGCTGGTCTGGATTTGGACGCACCTTGTCGAGCGGAATCATCCGCCCAATCGACGCCCCGCTGAAGCTGGTCAGCGTCTCAACATAATGCGCGTCATGCCGCATCTTGAGAGTGACGGGTAACCCGATCCTCTTGGACACGTTGCAATACCTCCTGAGCAAGCTTTTTGTATTCTTCCGCGCCCGATGACTTCGGGGCAAACGAAAATACAGTCTCTTTGTAAGCCGGGCTTTCTTCCAGGCGAACGTTCTTGCTGATCCGCGTCTTGAAAAGCGCGTCGCCAAAAACCGCGCGAATTTGTTCGTGCGTGTCGCGCGAAATATTTGTGCGCTTGTCGAATAGCGTGATCACTACGCCCAGCACTTTCAAATCCGGATTAGGGCGCGCCCGAATCCGCGCATAGGTTTCCAGTAAATCGTCGGTTCCCTCTATCGCGAAGTACGCAGCCTGAATCGGCACCAGCAAATGCGTGGACGCCACCAGCGCGTTCACCGTCAATATTCCCAGTGCCGGAGGCGTGTCCAGGACGATGAACTCGTAATCTTTCAATACGGGTGTCAGGGCGTCCTTCAGCTTGAATGGCGCGTCGAATTGCCCCGCCAACTGCTGCTCCAGCCGAGCTAACGCCAATTTCCCCGGTGCCACAAAAAGATACGGGTCTTTCGTAGGTTTTACGATCTTGGACATCTCCGCCGGATGGTCGGCGAACAGGTCATACATCGAAGTTTGAATGTCGGATGATTCGAAAAACGCGATGGTAGCGTTGGATTGGGGATCGAGGTCGATGAGAAGAGTTTTCTTTTTCTTCAACGCGATGGCGGCGGCTAGATTAATGGACGTCGTGGTCTTTCCGACGCCGCCTTTTTGATTGGCGACCGCGATGACGTAGGTCAATCGTTCCCTCAGCCTGTCGCGCAACCGGGGGCCTATATATGGGCGCCCACGGCGCTACCTACACCACCGGTTACACCACAAGTAGCCCAACTCTACTCATTTGCCTAGTCCCTGCGCAAGCAAAAAATAGCATTGCACCCTGGAATCTCTTCTTTTGCCCAACTTTACTGCCCTGCCGGCTGTGGTACTCTCGCCCAAGCAAAACTTCCACAGGAGCGAGAATAGATGGCTGCCCCTAGCGTGCTCGCTCCATCTCGCGACACGCGCAAGCTCCTAGCACCCCTTTCGCACACCATCGTCCTGATTCTCTTTGTCCTCGCCACAGCCTATTTCCAATCGCGCAATCACATCGAAAACCACAAAATCACTCATCTCGTTGTCCTTTACTCCTTCATGATCTGCTTTGAATGGCTCCTGTTCGCCTACGTCTGGTTCCTCGGCATCCGTCCTACTGGACACAAGCTGAGCGAGGTAATCGGAGGAAGATGGGCGACAGCCCGCGACGTTTGGCGCGACGTTGGCGCCGCACTCGTATTCTGGCTGATCGTAGCCGCCTTTCTGCTGCTGGCGGGTTTAGCGCTGGGGCCAAATTCAGACATGAATAAGGTCGCGCAAGTCATTATGCCGAGAGACCCGCTTGAAATGGTCGTGTGGGTCTTACTGTCAATCTCCGCCGGATTCTGTGAAGAGTTCGTGTTTCGCGGTTATTTGCAAAAGCAATTTCTTGCGCTTACAGGTAGCGACGCCGCGGCGATTGCGGGTCAGGCGATTATTTTCGGCGCGGGCCACCTATACCAGGGCGTTAAAGGCGTGATCATCGTCACCTTGTATGGCGCGCTTTTCGGATTACTCGCGTTGGTGCGCAAAAGCATCCGGCCCGGTATGATTCAGCATGCCCTGCAGGATTCCGCGGCTGGACTTTTCGTGGGTCTTGCGGCAAAACACCTTCCCAGGCCGCCTTCATTTCTCTAGCAAATCAGTATCGCGATCCCGGGGATTTGCCGCGCAGGTCAAACAAAACTACATCTTGTAACGCCCAAGGTCTTCGTCGTTCAAATTCTCCAGCCACTTACGCAATTCTTCGCTCGAACTTTTCTCCGAAACGGCGCCGGCCTTCTTCGAATGCTTCAGCACTTCGTCCTCGACAAAAATCGGGCAATCCAGCCGTAAGGCAAGCGCCAGGGCGTCGCTGGGTCGTGAATCCATCGACATGGTCTGCCCATCGCGCTCCATCCAAATCAGCGCGTAGAACGTGTCGTCCTTCAGATCGCACACCACCACTCGCTGCACATGAACGTTCAGTCCTGTCAGCACATTTTTCAGCAGGTCGTGAGTCATAGGACGCGGCGTTTGCACCTTCTCAATTTCCAACGCAATCGCGTTTGCTTCGTAAATCCCCACCCAGATCGGCAGCACGCCGCTGCCGGCGGTTTCCTTCAACACGACTACAGGCATGTTGGTCACAGGATCCATCATCAGACCTCGTATCTTTACTTCGAGTTCCATGGTGGCCTCCCGACTGCCCTAGAGTACGTGCTCGCCCACTAAACTATTCGGGCCGCCGCGCGTTACTCTCACTGAAATGTATTCTCCCAGAAGATTCTCGCGCGTTGAAGTGAAATTTATCAGGCGGTTGCTGGTCGAACGTCCCGTCCACTGCCCGCGCGCCGCGTGCCGCGCATCCACCAGCACTTCAAAAGTTTCGCCAACCAGTTTTTCGTTCCTCGCAATCTGAATCTGGCGCTGCCGCTCGTTCAAAACCGCCAGCCGCCGGCTCTTTTCTTCTTCCGGCACCGCATCCGGCATGTCTTTCGCCGAAGTATTCGGCCGCGGCGAATACGTAAACGAGAAAATCGCATCGTACTGCGCGGCATCCAGCAGCGTCAGCGACTCTTCAAAGTCCGCTGCCGTCTCGCCCGGGAATCCGACGATGATATCGCTCGTCACGCTGATCGGCCGCTTCGCCGCGCGTATCCATTCAATCTTCTGCAAATATTCTTCGCGCGTGTAAGTCCGCCGCATCGCGCGCAATACGCGGTTGGAGCCTGATTGCACGGGCAAGTGGACGTGATCGCAAAGCGCGGGCGTCTCATCGATCACTTGAACGATATCGAGGCGAAAGTCATTGGGATGCGAAGTGGTGAATCGCACGCGCCGAATTCCAGGCACCGCCGCCACCGCGCGCAGCAAATCCACAAAATTCCATTTGCGCGAGGACGGGTCGCGATAGGAATTCACCGTTTGTCCCAACAACTGAATTTCGGAGTAACCGGCATCAGCGAGTCTTTTCGCCTCGACAATCACTGCTTCGCTCGCGCGACTGCGCTCCGGTCCACGTGTATGCGGGACCACGCAGTACGCGCAAGAGTAGTCGCACCCTTCAATGATCGTGATGTATGCGCGAATTAAATTGTCGCGTCGCGTAATTTCCGTCTCAAAAGTTTCGTCCGTGTCGAGATCCAGTCCCGTCACGCGCCGCCCGCCTGCTTCAAGCTGCGCCAACAACTCCGGCAGCTTCCGATAACTCGCCGACCCGCACACCAAACTCACCCACGGCGCGCGCTCAAAAATTTCCTCGCCCTCTTGCTGCGCCACACATCCCAACACGCCAATTATTTTCCCGCCGGCGACAGTCTTCCAATCGCCCAGCCGCGCGAAAACTTTCTGCGCCGCCTTCTCCCGTATGCTGCAAGTGTTATAAAGAACCAAATCCGCCAATGCCGGATTCTCCACCGCGCGATACCCGCGCCCCAGCAGCACGCCCGAAACTTTCTCCGAATCGTGCGCGTTCATCTGGCACCCAAATGTCTCCAGGTAAAAAGACTTCTTACCGTCGAAATTTTCCGAGGTGATCGCAGAACTAGAAGGGTTTGCGTTCGAAGCAGTTGCAACGTTTGAAACGTTTGCAGCAAAAGACCCCAAGTGCCCATGCCGGCCCGCAGGCGCAGGTGCAACCGCGGCTTGCCCGGCGAGCGTTTCAATCCCGACGTCAAACGTTCTGCTCATGGACGAATTCAATTCTAGCACGTTTGAACTCGCCGGCCTCGTGGCCCACCGTCCAGGGCCGTGTCAGTCTTGAATTGTACTAGGCATGTCGCCAAATGCTCGGTAAGCAGCAGTGAGTCCGGTTGAACTGTGGGACGGGACCGTCTCTACGCAGATCGCCTGCGCAGCAACGTAAGCTCTTCCCGTTTGCTACGTGCATACAATTCATATCGCAAGAGCCGCAGAGAGTGAACTGCGTCGTAAATCGCAATGGCTTCATTCCTGTGGGTCGGGCCGTAGGGCATTTGTTGCAGGCGCAAAAAAAGGGCCGATTCAGCGGCGCGGATTCGGGCGATCAGCTTTCCCCCGTCAGTCTCGTTAATGGCTTCCTTGTAAGCTTTTTGCCATTCTGATGCGTTTGATTCGACTAGCATTAGCTCGGCCATATTGCACCCCGATTCGGTCCCTTCAACGCTCTCGCCGGATTAGCCCCTGTACGACTAATATAGTAGGGAATTGATATTGCCTGTGAATTTCGTGTGAACTTCCTGTGAATTTGTTACGGACGTTACGGGGTCAAAGCTTGTTAAATCTTTATCTTAGGGATAGAGAATCCTTGCGAATTCGCCCACGGCATGTGGAAGTCGTCGAGACCGGTCGCCATTTCTAACGACTGAGTGGACACGCAAATCGGGAATTGACCGGTCTCGCAGCTCAACCCTAGAAATATTCATTGACCTCCGGCAGCTTTGCTCATAGGCCTTCCCTGCCTTTGATCGATGATCTCCAGGATTCGTTCGGCCGCTCCGATAGCGGTGATTACAATACTCTCGCAGGCGGGCGCGCCTGCGCGTCCGTCCCAGTTCCAATCCTTCAAACGCGGCGCTGCCATCACCGCCGCCATGATTCCGATTACTCGCTTGCGTCCTTCGTCCATAGGCATAATACTCATCGTAGCATATTCGCTTTTTGTTCGCCTAGATAAATCTGCAACGAACTACCCGATTCGCCCGATGGCCGTTTCCGGACTCCGCTCGATAAATTGAGTACATGCGAGTCCTGGTCGCAGACGATCACGAATCCGTGCGTAAAGGCCTGTGCAAAATCCTCGAACTCCGTGGCGACATCGAAACTTGCGCCGAAGCCTCCGACGGAGAAGAAGCCGTCTGCCTAATGCGGGAACTCAACCCCGACTTGGTGATTCTTGACCTCAGCATGCCGCGCTGCACCGGGTTCGAGGCCGCACAAAAAATCCGCGAACTCAGTCCCGACACACCGATTCTCTTTTTCTCCATCCACGAAACGCCCGAACTGATTGCCCACGCCGAACGAATCGGCGTCCTAGGCTTCATCCGCAAAACCGATCCCGCCGCGAATGTGCTAAAAGCCGTTGACGCTGCCCTGCGAAAGATTACCTCCTACCCTACAGATCGTTAGCAAGCGCAAGCCTGCCTTGTTCTCATTTACTCCGCGAGCGTTATATTGACTCTGCCCGGTCGAATCTCGAACATTCCCGGGTCCCTACGCGCACGGGAACCCATGGAAATTTAAAATTTCAAATTGAGAGTCATTTTCAAAAATCAAAACATCCTATTCTTTCGTGGGCAATCGTCAGTCCTCGCGGTAATATCATTCGTTCCCACCGCGCACAACGAAAGGTGAGATGAGCGCTGCCGCTGCAGCTCTTCCCCAGGAAACCTGGAAACCAAAAGCCAATCCGTGGCTCATCGCGGTGGTGGTGTCGCTGGCAGCTTTCATGGAAGTGCTGGACACCTCCATCGCCAACGTAGCGCTGCCCCACATCGCCGGCAACCTGGGCGCAAGCAACGACCAAAGCACATGGGTGCTCACTTCTTATCTGGTCGCGAACGCGATCGTACTGCCAATCAGCGGCTGGTTGGTAACCATCTTCGGCCGCAAACGCTTTTTCATGACCTGCCTCGCCATCTTCACTGCGAGTTCTTTGCTTTGCGGGATCGCGCCGAGCCTGGGTCTCCTTCTTTTCTTTCGGATATTGCAAGGCGCGGGCGGAGGCGGCTTGCAGCCGATGGTGCAAGCGATTCTCGCGGATACATTTCCGCCGGAAAAGCGCGGCCTGGCCTTTTCACTGTATGGCATCACTGCGGTATGCGCGCCCGCCATCGGCCCGACTTTGGGCGGTTGGATGACAGACAGCTATTCATGGCGTTGGATTTTCTTCATCAATTTGCCCGTGGGCCTCGCCGCTCTGTTTCTCGTTTACAAACTTGTGGAAGACCCGCCGTATCTGAAGCGGGTGGCGAAAGGCGGCATAAAGCTCGACTACATCGGGTTCTCGCTACTCGCATTGGGTGTGGGCGCATTGCAAATCATGTTGGACAAGGGGCAGGAAGATGATTGGTTCGGTTCACACTTCATCGTCACCCTGGCAATCACTTCAGCGGTGTGCCTCACTGCTCTCGTTTTCTACGAGTGGTTTCACAAAGACCCTATAGTGGACGTGCGCCTTTTCAAAAATCGTAATTTCGCCACGGCGAACATGATGTTGTTCATGGTGGGCGCTATGGCCTTTGCTACAACCGTTCTGATGCCGCAATTTCTTCAAACAATTTTGGGATACACGGCGGAAAATGCGGGCTTGGTGCTGTCGGCAGCGGCAGTGCTCTTGCTTTTTGAGTTGCCGATCGTCGGCCGGCTCACTTCGGTGTTCCAATTGCGCTACTTGATCGCTTTCGGTTGGTTCGGCTTGGCGATCGGAATGTATGTTTCCGTCCTGCAATTCAATCAGGAAATGAGTTTTGGACATGCAACGTGGCTGCGCATCGTCCAGTATGTCCCGCTAGGTTTTGTGTTTGTGCCAACCACGACTGCGGCATACATCGGCATACAACGTGAAAAAAGCAATGCCGTCGCAGGCCTGGTAAATTTCACGCGCAACATCGGCTCCAGCGTGGGCACGTCGGCAGTGACTACCATCATCGCGCGACGCTCGCAGTTCCATCAAATCGCTCTCGGTGACCACATCAATCCATATAGCGTACAGTTCCGCGACACGCTAAATGGCCTGACACAAGAGCTGAACCATGCAGGACTCGGCATGTACGAAGCGCAACGCCAGGCATTGGCCAGAATTTATGCTGGCCTCCAGGCGCAGGCAGCCACACTTTCGTACATCGACACATACTGGATTCTTTCAATCTGTTGCGCCTGCATGTTCTTGCTTTCGTTTGCCTTGGTAAAAAACGACCCGCGCCCGGGAGCAAGTGTTTCGCTGCATTAGGCTATTTCCTGCTGTGTCCTTTCGAGCATCATACAGAAGCCTTCTGCGGGTGAATCGTTTGACCCTCCTGTACGCGTGTGCTACGGTTGTTAAGTAAAGATTTATAAATTTTTTTTCTGGGGGATATCATTTTAGGTCTGGCGCTGATCGTTTTAGCCAGCCCGTTCGCCTTACTTGAACAAACGGGTTGGGTGGCACGCGTTGTACTCTGCATCCTGCTTGTCCTGTCTTTGTTCTCCTGGGCAATCATCTTTCAAAAATCGCGGCTTTTCGGACAGATCGAGCCGCAAACCAAAAAATTCCTTCAAATGTTTCGCTCGGGGCGCGGCCTTCCTGATCCAAACACGCTCCGAGCCGGTGCCGGCGGGACTCCGCTTGTAGTTGTGTACCAAGCAGGTTACCGCGAACTCGAAGCTCAACTGGGAAGCCCCAACAATCGTCCCGGCGCAACGCCAACACCCACCAAAGTGCGGAATGCGCATGCGGTCGGTGTGGAAATGCAAGTAGCTGCGGGCGAAGAAGTCCGGCATCTGGAAAAATGGATGCCCTGGCTCGCGACTACAGGTTCTGTTTCACCCTTCATCGGATTGTTCGGCACGGTGTGGGGCGTGATGGACGCATTTTCGGGATTAGGCGACGCAGGCTCCGCCAGTCTTCGCGCCGTCGCTCCTGGAATTGCAGAAGCTTTGATCACAACTGCCGCGGGACTTTTTGCCGCCATTCCGGCGGTGATTGCCTACAACTACTACGTTGGAAACATCCGCTCCGTGGCCGCTCGTATGGATAGTTTTGCCTCGGAGTTTGTCGCGAAAATCGAAACGTTGTACAGCGCATAACAAAATAGCCATGCCACAGATTCAACGCGAAACCGGAACCACTCTTTCTGAAATCAATATGGTTCCGTTCATCGACGTCGTATTGGTGCTGCTGATTATTTTCATGATCACCGCGCCGATCCTGCAATCGGGGATCGAAGTGGACGTCCCCAAAACAAAAACCGTGAAAGAACTCACCGAAGTGCGCATGGTGGTCACCATCGACCGCGCGCAACGCGTCTATCTGAATGATAAGCCGATCAACATTCACGATCTCGGACAACAAGTTGTCTCGCAGTCGCACGATATCCAGCATCAGGCTGTGTATGTGCGTTGCGATGAAACGGTTCCCTTCGGCAGTTGGGCCACGGTGGTGGATGCGCTAAGACAATCCGGAATTCAAAACATTAGCGTGGTGACCCAACCGCTCAGCGAGCGTTCGCAAATCCAGTGAAATGGCTTCCTACGCAGAAAATCCGATTCCCGACAATTTAACGCGCCCGCTCGGAAATTTCTTTGCGGCGTCGCTTGTGTTCCACTGCGCGCTTGGAGCATTGCTGTATATTTCCGCGCATTACTCTCCGCACGAGGAATCCTGGGGAGGGCCGGGCGGGGCGGTTTCGGTAGGGGTGGTTGGAAGCGTGCCGGGAATTCCGATGCCGCGTCCCGAACTCTCGACGCCCAATCGCGTGGTGGACGAATCGAAAGGGCTCTACAAATCGGAGCCGCCTCCAAAAGTTCCCGAAAAGCAGCCAGACGCTACTCCGATTCCAAAATTCGATCGTGTGAAGCCGCCAAAGTATGTGACGCGCCCTTCCAAAGTGCTGGAAAGCAAGGCACCGCCTCCGCAAAACGCAGTTCCGTATGGGGGAGGAGGCACACCGACCGTTCCTTACACTTCCTTCGCCATGGGCACCGGAACAGCCACGCAAGCAGGAATGGGCTTTAGCAACGATGCGGGCGGCGGGAACTTTGGCGCTCGCTTTTCATGGTATGTGGAAGCGGTTCAGCGACGAGTGAGCAGCAACTGGATCCAAGCGACTGTCGATCCCGGACTTCAGTACGCGCCCAGGGTGGTAGTTACGTTTGATGTTTTGAAAGACGGCACAATCACGAATGTGCAGGTGACTAAATCCAGCGGCAACGCGTCTGTAGATACATCGGCGGTTCGCGCGATACGCGACTCTAACCCGCTCGGACGTTTGCCGGCGGAATATTCAGGCTCCAAGGTGGGAGTGGAATTCTGGTTCGACTACAAACGATGACTAAGGATGGAATGAAAACGCATCGAAAGACTCATATGACCAGAAAACTTGCAATCTATACGGCACTTGCAGTCGCATTACTGTTCTGCGCAGGAACGGCCTCGGCTCAAGATTGGTTTAAGACCGGCACTGGCCTCGGCGTTTCGAAGGTACGCTTGGCGGTTCCAGAACTAGGCGTGCGTGCGCCGGCGCCACCAGCCCTGGAAAAAACTTTTCACGATGTGCTTTGGAGCGACCTGGAGTACTGCGGCATTCTAGAACTGGTAAGCCCCAGCTTTTATCCGCCGCAATCGCCAAGCCAGCCGAGCGAATTGAAATCTGCCGATTGGGCCAACGCGCCATCCAGCGCTTATATGGTGGCGTACGGAAATCTGTCGGTGGAAGGATCGAATCTTGCTGCGGCAGGTTTTCTCTCGGATGTTCATAACCCATCCGCTCCGATTGCGTTGCAGAAAATCTATCGGGGTGCGGCGACGGACGCCGATGCTCGCCGTCTGGCCCACCAATTCGCAGACGACATCGTTTCGCGGCTAAGCGGCGGACTGGCCGGAATCGCGCAAACGCAAATCGCTTACGTAAGCACGAAAGCGGGAAACAAGGAAATCTGGGCCATGGATTACGACGGCGCCAATCAACACCAGCTTACGCATTTGAAATCCATTTCTCTCACGCCGCGTTGGTCTCCCGACGCTACCAAAATAGCGTTCACCTGCTACGTTCCATTTCGTGGCGTCACTTCTCCACAAATCTGCATTTACTCCACAGCCTCGAACCGCTTAATTTCGTTCCCCCGTTATCGCGGATCGAACAGCTCGCCGGCGTGGTCGCCCGATGGATCGCAGATCGCTTTCATGTCCAGCCAGAACGGCGATCCAGAAATCTATGTTTCCGATGCAGGAGGCGGAAATCTTCATCGCATTACGTTTGCCGCGGGAGTAAGCACGTCTCCTGCATGGAATCCCAAAACCGGGAAGCAGATTATTTTTGTAAGCGACCGGGGTGGCGAGCCGGTGCTGTACCTCGCTAATTCCGACGGGTCCAACGTTCAAAAGCTCGACGTGCCGGATATGGGGTATGTCATTGATCCTTCCTGGTCGCCCAATGGACAACTGGTGGCCTTTAGTTGGAGACGCCCGAGCGGCAATTTCGACATCTATGTTATGGACGTAATCAGCCACCAGTTGGTGGAACTCACGCGCGACGCCGGACGCAACGAGCGTCCGAGTTGGGCGCCAGACGGACGGCACATTGTTTTTGAGTCCACGCGAAACGGAACCCGGCAAATCTGGTCCATGCTGGCGGATGGAAGCGAACCCCGCCAGTTGACATATGAAGGACAGAACGAATCACCGAACTGGTCGCCGCGCTGAATCGCGTAGATAATTCGGTTTCAGATACGGTTTTTTGCGTACCGCTTATTAGTACGGGCCAGATAGTGGATCGAGTTGCATAAATTATAAGCGACGTACACTGCTAAGCCCTCGCAGAACGTCGAAGGAGGCAATAAATGCAGGACAGTAGTCTTAGGAAGTTGGGATTGTTGCTCGGAGTAATCGCGTTCGCAGCTCTCGTGGGTGGATGCAAGAAGCAAGTTGCCAGCCACCCGCCGACAGAAACCGCTCCAGCACCAACGGCCGCTCAACCTACGGTCACGCTGAACGCGTCGCCCACATCGATAAAAAGCGGTGACACCGCCACGCTCAGCTGGACGTCAACGGATGCTACCGATCTGGATATCGAGCCCGGGGTGGGCAAAGTAACGGCGCAGGGTTCGACCCCGGTGACTCCGACGGAATCGACTACCTATACGATTACGGCCACTGGTCCGGGCGGCACAGCAACCTCGGATGCCCGCGTCACCGTAGGCGCCGCCACCGTGGAGACTCCGACTGAAAATAAGAGCTTGAGCGAACTGTTTGAGCAGAACGTGAAAGACGCCTTCTTCGACTTCAACAAATCAGACATTCGCGCCGATGCACGAGATAATCTGGCCAAGACGGCGGAATTTTTGCGATCGTATCCGCAGATTCGCGTAACCATCGAAGGCCATTGCGACGAGCGCGGTTCCACGGAGTACAACATCGGTCTCGGTGAACGCCGCGCCCAAGCCGCCAAGAACTATCTGATATCACTGGGCATTTCCGCGACGAGGATGGATACGGTCAGTTGGGGCAAGGAGCGGCCGTTCTGCACCGAGCATGACGAATCGTGCTGGCAACAGAACCGGCGCGCGCATTTCGTAGCAGCGCACTAAACAACTGCGGACGGAGTTATTTCGAATCATCGCGGGGCGATTGGTGTTAGAAACGGTCGTCCCGCACAACCTTTTTAAGTAAAAATGAAATAGGAGGCATGCCTTGCGCACACGATGGATTGCGCTTGCACTCACGGCGGTATTAGTCGGCGCTTTGGGCGGAACAATGCTTACCCCCAAGCCCACCGGCGCCGTTTCAAAAGACATGATTCAACTGCAGGAACAGGTGTCTCAATTGTTGCAGGGGCAACGAGATATCCGCAGCGCAATCGACACGAACAACGCGACGCTGCGTACGCTGGTCCAGCAATCGCTCGATGCCACGAACCAGTTGAATTCGCAAATGGGCCTTCTGCAAAAAAATGTGCAGGAAGCCACGGCGAACAGCGGCTCGCGCATCGACACCATGAGCACGCAGACCCAGGGCCTCTCTGACAATTTACAGGACATTCAGGCGCGCGTGGCGAAATTGAGCCAGCAGATGAATGACGTACAAGGCTTGCTGCAGAGTATCGACGGGAAAATCTCCGGCGGAACTCCAGTCACGCCAAGTGCGAATTCTTCCGCCCCCGCGCCCAACTACGCGCCATCGACCCAAGGAGCGCCACCGCCGTCCGCCACCGACAATTCAGCGCCCTCACCTCTTTCTTCGGTTTCCAGCGACACACTTTATCAAAATGCGCTGCGTGACTTCAGTACCGGAAAATACGATCTCGCGCGCCAGGAGTTCAGCGATTTTATTAAGAATTTCCCGACGAACGAACTTAGCTCGAACGCGCAGTTCTACCTGGGCGAAATTTCGTACCAGCAGGGCAATTATCAGGATGCGCTGGCGCAGTACGAAATCGTGATGACCAATTATCCCAAAAGCTTTAAGCTAGCTGCTGCCATGCTGAAGAAAGCGTTTGCGGAGCTTGAATTGGGAATGAGGTCCAGCGGCATACGGGATTTGCGCGAACTTGTGCGCCGTTTCCCTGGGTCCGACGAGTCCCGCCGAGCGCAAGCGAAGTTAAAGGAGCTTGGCGTATCTGCCACGCCGCGCGCGGCAACGCGCTAACGTCTTTCCCCAAGAGTTGTTTGTTGAATTCCGCAGCCTGCGTAGAAGCAGGCTAGTTTAGGTGCCTTCCATGAGATACGGCTTCCTGGTTGAAACCTACGAAACTGAGCGAATTAAAGTTTTGAGCGTGTGGAGCGAGTTCGCGGATGGAGACCTTCCAATGCGTCCGCGAGCGGGAGACCCGCGCGGGCGGAGCGTTCGCGAGCAAATGGTACATCAATGCGTCAGCGAAGATTTGTGGTTTCGCACAATGCTGGGGATAGATGTTGGCGCTCCGCCGCTTCCCGTCCAGGAAATGCGCCTGGAATTCATCAAGCGTTATGCCGAAGACAGCGGGAAACGCATCGCTGCTCTGCGGGAAAAAGACGAATCGTGGTGGGAAGGCGAAGGGGTTTTCTTCGACACGCGACGTTCGCGGGCATGGATCGTCACTCGCAGAATCTCCCATACGTCGCACCATCGCGGCCAGCAGATGGCCATGCTGCGCATGTTGGGCCATGGACTGCACAGCAATTACGGTCCTACGGCAGACACCGGCGGATTAATGCAAAATCACGCTCCCACAATCTACGCTTACCACGATCTAAAATCCCTTTTGCAAGGTGAAAGCAGCGGCGGGCACAAGGCCCCGCTGCCCGAAAGTCCCAAGCAGCCCGTAACTGAAAGGCCAGACCCAAGATAGGTTGGTCTTTGGCTTCGTCCGGGATTTAGAAATCAGGCGCGCAGCAAATCAGTTTGCCAATTCTGAATCATCTTCTTGATCGTCTTGCGGTCGTCCAACTTTTCATCCAGCACTCTCCGCGCCAGCCCCGGCAACTCCGCGTCGCCGGCGAAACGCAACGCTACTAGCTGGGCTACTGTAAAATCCGCGATGCGCCCGTGCTGGTCGGGCGGCAACAGGTTACGCAAGCGCAGCCCCATCTCCAGCCGAATCACCCGGTCTTGGACTGTGAGCGCGAACATTCGTGCGTGAAGCGCGAGCAATATTAGCGCCGCCGCGAGCAAAACCGAAATCACAGAATCAGCCGAGAAGCGATGCGCTGCTTGATAGATCGACCGGCCAAAATCGATTGCTAAAACGGGCAGAATAAAGTAGTGAAACGCGGGAACGATTTTGGCGTGATTCTCGAAATTCTGAGCCATTGCTTGCCTCCACTTTTTCCAGGAGCTTGATGTCCGTTGGATTCTAGCAGAATCTTGAAGCTGAAATAGCTTGCAGAAACCTGCACGATCTTATGTCGCGCAAATCTTCGATGCCTCATACCACCTGCTTCCTCGGATACTTTTTAGCTCAGTGGCGCCTGACTTCAGCTATACTCGCCACATAAGTCAAACCAACTGAACAGGTGGATCATTCATGTCGGTAAACAAAGTAATTCTCGTGGGACGGCTAGGACGGGACCCCGAAACGCGCTACACCGGCGGCGGGCAAGCGGTGGCGAATTTCTCCGTGGCCACGGACGAAACCTACAAGGATAAAAGTGGCGAACGCCAGAAGCGCACCGAGTGGCACAAGATCGTCGTGTGGGGTAAGCAAGCGGAAATCGCGCAGCAATATCTGAAGAAAGGCTCCTTAATCTTCATCGAAGGACGCATTCAATCTCGCGAATGGCAGGACAAAGAAGGTCAGAAGCGCACCAGCTTTGAAATCGTCGCGACGAATTTCCGGATGCTCGGCGGACGAGCGGACGGCGCGGCAGCAGGAGCAGGAGCGGGCGCAAGCTTTGGTCACGGCGGCGGCGCGGGACGGCCATCCGACCCCGACATGGAAGGCGGACCGATGCTCGAAGAGCCGGGCGCTCCGGGGCCGGAAATTTCAGATGAAGATATTCCCTTCTAGGCGGGACGGTGACTAACGAGGCTGCTGCTGTTCGTCTTTCTGGCGTTGCTCGTCGATACGCTTCATAAATTCTTCGAATTTGGGTTTTTGCTCCGGCGTGAGAATCGCGCGTATGCGGTCGCGTCCCTGCTGCCGGATCTGCTCGTGCTGCGGTTCCACGGTGTTATAAAGTGCGCGCCATTGCGCTCTCGTATCGTCAACGATAACGCCCAACTGCTTCTGCTGATCCGCCGTGAGCTGCAACTCCTTCGTTAACTCAGTGACAATCTGGGCTTTGGATGGCGTGGCCGTCGTGACCTGCTGACCCCAAACTCTCTCGCCCCAAACGTGGTTGCCTATGCCGCCCAGCAGCGCGCCGAGCAAAAAGACCACTACGACGAGAAGCGCTGCCTCGCCGCGTTTCTTATCGTTGTCCATGATTTGTGTCCGCCACCATCATCAACACCTCATCGCGATTCGCAGGAAGTCGTCCAGGATCGGGGAAAATCTCCTGAGGCTGAGTTACGCGCATGGAGGCCACCTCCGAGGGCGCATTGCTGTGCCGGACGGCATCGAACGTCACCAGTACGGCAAGCGCCAGTGTCGCGGTCGCAGCAAAGCGCCAAGCCAGCGAAATAAACGGCTGCCAAACGGATTTCTGATCGTTCAGATTGGACAATTCCTGGCGAATGCGAGCCATCATGGTTCGGGAAAAACCCGGGCCCGGGTCCGGCGCCGGCGAAAGCGTATGCAGCAGATCCACGCTCGGAGCGGCTTTTTCCAGAGCCGAGGTGCAAGCCACGCAGTTTTCCAAATGGTCAGCTAACTTTGCAGCGTCGGCATTGCTCAACTCGCCCGTCAAATGATCTTCGAGCAACGCTTCGAATTCCAAACACGCAGGCTTGTTAAATTCCGCTTGCATCACTTTTCACCCTTCCTTTTGCGGCTGGATGACTTGAGTCAACATTCAGACGATGACGATAGAGATCCATCAGGCGCGCGCGCGTGCGAAACAGCCGCACTTTTATGGTATTCACATTCACGTTCAAAATCTCCGCCAATTCCTGCACCGAGAATCCTTCCACTTCTTTTAGAACCAGCAGCTCGCGGTCGCGTTCGGGCAATTCATCAAGCAGCCGGTCCAGAATGTCCTGGACTTCCGCGCGTCGTGCCGGGTTTTCCGGCGGACGTTCAGCCGAGGCCACGCCATCCAGCCGCGAGATTTGATCCTCGGAAAGGTCCGTCTCATAGACCAATGGCCGCACCTTCTTCTTGCGCAGATAATCCCAACATTCGTTTACCGTAATCTTATACAGCCAAGTGGAAAAAGCTGCTCGCAAGTCAAATCGCTTCAAAGAAACAAAGACTTTCAAGAAAACCTGTTGAACCACATCTTCCACGTCTTCGCGCCGGCGGAGGATACCGTTCACCAGACCGAAAACCCGCTGTTGGTGCCGGCGTATAAGCTCTCCAAAAGCAGCCTCTTCGCCGCTCTGCGCCAGGCGGACGAGTTCCGCTTCTTCATCCCGCTTGCGCGCCCGGGCCGGAAGGGAGACGGCAGAAGCATTCGCTGCCATATTCTTTGGGACGTGTGTCATAGCATTTTGGTTACGTCGGCGACAGCTTTTGGTTCCAGTTCCGATTTCGTTCCAGCCCCGGAGGGCGTGGCGTTCGCTGACTGCTAGTCAGTAATCTTGGCAAGTCGCCAATTCGCAACTATTGGGCCTTGCGGGAGTCAGTAGTTCATGTAACAATACCCGCCATGATAATTGGAGAACGCATCCGTCTCTTGCGTGAAACGAAAAAACTTTCTCAAGGTGACATCGAGAAGCGCACTGGGCTTCTTCGCTGCTACATCTCGCGCGTCGAGAACGGCCACACCGTCCCGGCGATCGAGACTCTCGAAAAGCTGGCTCGAGCCATGGAAGTTCCGCTCTACCAGCTATTCTACGATGGCGAGGAACCACCCGTATTGCCAAATCTTCCGAAGCGGAAGACTGCCGACGATATCGCGTGGGGAAGCAAGGGGAAAGAAGCGCGGCTTCTGGGCCGCTTCCGCCGGTTGCTGAGTCGAGTTGACGAAGGCGATCGCAGGCTTTTGTTGTACATGGCCCAGAAGATGGCCAACCGCTAGGTCTTCTCGGTTACTGGAGAAGGCTCGACGTCGGTGTGTCGGCCTTCACTCCCACTCAATCGTACTTGGTGGTTTCGAGCTGATGTCGTAGACCACCCGGTTTACGCCGGGGACTTCGTTTACGACCCGCACGGAAATCTGCTCGAGTACTTCACGCGGCAATCGAGACCAGTCAGCCGTCATTCCATCCTGCGAGTCCACCACCCGCACTGCGATTGTGTATCCGTACGTGCGGCCGTCTCCCATTACTCCCACGCTTTGCACCGGCAAAAGAACAGCAAACGCCTGCCAAACCTTTTCGTAGAAACCCGCGCGGCGAATTTCTTCCACGACAATGGCATCCGCGGCCCGAAGCGTTTCGAGTTTCTCGCGCGAAATTTCGCCGATTAATCGCACCGCCAGGCCGGGACCCGGGAACGGATGCTTAGTAAGGATCTCTTCCGGCAAACCCAGCTCGCGACCGATCAGCCGCACTTCGTCCTTGAACAAATCGCGCAGCGGCTCAATCAACTTGAACGGCATATCGGCGGGAAGCCCGCCAACATTGTGATGAGTCTTGATTACAGCCGAGGGTCCTTTCACCGATACAGATTCGATCACATCCGGATAAAGCGTGCCCTGCACCAAAAATTTCACCGGCAGCCCGTGCGACGACGCTGCCAGCTTGCGAGCCTCTTCCGAAAATATATTGATGAATTCGCCGCCGATACGTTTCCGCTTTTCTTCCGGATCGGTGATCCCCTTCAAGCGCCCAAGAAAACGCTCCGAGGCATCCACGCCAATTACGTTGAGTCCCAACCGCGCCCGCAGAAGCTCCAGTGTGTCGCGGAATTCATCACGCCGGAGAAGCCCCGTATCCACAAATACATTCGTCAGACGATCACCAATCGCGCGATGCACCAGCGCCGCAGCCACGGCAGAATCGACCCCGCCGCTCAGGGCGCATATAGCTCGAGCGCCCTGGGCTTGCTTGCGAATCGTTTCGATCATCGAGGCAATAAACCCGGCGCGATCCCAGTTCCGCTTCGCGCCACACACCTGAAAAACGAAATTGCTCAGGATTTCCGTGCCGCGTTCGGTGTGATTCACTTCCGGATGAAATTCGAGGCCGTAAAATCTTTTTCCAGTGTGCTCCACCGCGCCGATGGCGTTGTCGGTGCGCCCAGTTACGCTAAACCCTTCCGGCAACTCCACCACATGGTCACCGTGGCTATTCCAGATTTTGAATTGCCCGGGAAAGTTGGAGAAAAGCTTCGATCCGTTTTCTATATCCAGCCGAGCGGGGCCATATTCACGGCGTTCTGCTCGTTCTACCTTTCCCCCGAGCGTATGCGTGAGCCAGTGCATGCCGTAGCAAATTCCAAGCACAGGTATCTCCAGCTGTAAAACCCTCGGATCGCAGACGGGAGCGGTCGCCTCATAAACAGAACAGGGCCCGCCGGACAAAACGATACCCGCGGGATCCAGCGCGCGAATCTCTTCAATGGATGCAGTGCAAGGAAGGATAGCCGAAAACACCTGTTGCTCGCGGATGCGTCGCGCAATCAATTGCGTATATTGCCCGCCGAAATCGAGGACCACGATTCCGTGTCGTGTGCTCACCGTGCCTCCCGCTGTTTGGCCATCGCCCTCTAGTTTAGGAACCGCGCGGCTGTTTGGCGTCATCTACCTCTCCGGATTATCTTAAAACGATATTCACCAACTTTTTCGGCACCACCACCGTTTTCACAATCTCCTTTCCGTCGATCAAAACCGAGATGCGCGGGTCTTTCAGTGCGTGAGCGATCGTTTCATCACCGCCGAAACCATCGTCCACCAGAATCTTCCCGCGCAAACGCCCGTTAATTTGGATTATTACCTCCACCTGCTCTTCGTGCGTGAGGTCTTCGCGGTACGCCGGCCATTTCACGCTCAAAAGATCGGTTGGGTGCCCAAGCTTTTCCCAAAGCTCTTCCGCAATATGCGGCGTGATCGGAGACAGCATGAGCAACAGGATCTCAAGGACGCTCTTTAGAATGATGGGTGAAACTTCCGTGTCGAGCGGCTCCTGGCCTTGCAGCTCATTCAGCAGTTCCATAATCAGCGCGACCGACGAATTAAAATGCCAGCGTACTTCGAAATCGTTGGTGACGCGCTTCAGCGTCTTATGCGCCTTGCGAACCAGAGCTTTCTCTTTCGCCGTAGCGGTAGCGAAATCGGTTTGCGCACCCTGATCGGTCCGGACGTCTCGCAAGCGATCCGCGTGTTTGGCAACTAGCCGATATACTTTGTTCAGAAAGCGCGAGCAGCCTTCGATTCCCTGCTCGCTCCATTCCAAATCGCGCTCGGGCGGCGCGGCAAACAATGTGTACATGCGCGCCGTGTCGCAGCCGTATTTATCTGCCATATCCAGCGCGCCCACCACGTTGCCTTTTGATTTCGACATCACCGCGCCGTCTTTATGCACCATGCCCTGGGAAAACAGCCGCTTCACCGGTTCAGTCTCGTGGACCATCCCCAAATCGTGCATCACTTTACAGAAAAAGCGCGAATAGATCAGGTGCAGGATGGCATGTTCGATGCCGCCGATATACTGATCGATTTGAAACCAGTATTCCGCTTTGTTTTTCTCAAACGGAGCGCGAGCGTCATGCGGATCGGTGAAGCGATAAAAGTACCAGGAGGAATCGACGAAGGTGTCCATCGTATCGGTCTCTCGTCGTGCGGGACCGCCGCACTTCGGACACGCAGTATTCACAAATTCCGGGACTAAGGCGAGCGGCGATTGCCCTTCCCCGGTGAGCTTCACATTTTCAGGGAGGCGCACGGGAAGCTGTTCATCGGGAACCGGAACGATACCGTCTTTATCGCAATAAACTACCGGGATCGGCGTGCCCCAATAACGCTGGCGCGAAATCCCCCAATCTTTCAAGCGGTACGTAGTTTCGGAGTCGCCAAAGCCCTTCGACTTTGCATCCGCCGACATTTTTTTGATCGCTTCGTCGGAGGTCAGGCCCGTGTACGCACCCGAGTCCACCAATTTGCCGTGCTCGGTGTACGCTTCGCTCATGCGGTCCAGCCGCAACAAAGCGCCGCTGGGGGGCTGCACCACAATTTTCACCGGCAAATGATATTTCTCAGCGAACTCGTAGTCGCGCTGATCGTGCGCGGGGACGCACATCACCGCGCCGGTTCCATAGTCCGCAAGAACAAAGTTGGCAACCCATATCGGAATATTGCCACCCGAAAATGGATTCACGGCGAAACGCCCGGTGAAGAAGCCTTCTTTTTCGGCTGTCGCAATATCGGCAGCGCGCATGCTCTTTTGCCGCATGGCCTTCAACTGCGATTCAATGGCCGCGCGTCCCGGCACACCTTCCAACAAACTTTCCAGCAGGGGATGGTTTGCGGAAAGCACAATCGCGGAAGCGCCGAAGATGGTGTCAACTCGCGTGGTGAAGACTTCGAGCGACTTCCCCAGCATCTGCGAGATGTCGAATTTCACACGGGTGCCGAGGGATCTCCCAATCCAGTTCCGCTGCTGCACCAGCACGCGTTCCGGCCAGCCCCCTGCCAATTCAATCGTTCCATCGAGTAAAGCATCGGAATAGTCCGTGATGCGGAGAAACCATTGCTCCACGTCTTTCGGCTCAACAGTGGTGTTTTCGTGCCGCCAGCAGCAACCGTTCACAACCTGCTCGTTGGCGAGAACCGTCGCGCATTGCGGGCACCAATTCACCCGGCTGCGTTTGCGGTAGGCCAAACCTTTTTCCAGCATGCGAAGAAAAAACCACTGGTTCCAGCGGTAGTATTCCGGCTCGCACGACGAAATCTCGCGTTGCCAGTCGTAACCGAAACCAAATCGTTCGCAGACCGCCTTCATCTGCCCGATGTTGGAATTTGTCCATTCCCGCGGCGGCGTTCCGCTCTTAATCGCGGCGTTTTCCGCGGGCAAACCAAACGAATCCCAGCCCATGGGATGAAGCACATTCAATCCGCACATGCGTTTGTAACGCGCAACGGCGTCGCCAATCGTGTAGTTGCGCATGTGGCCCATATGCAAAGTTCCAGAAGGGTATGGCCACATTTCCAGGACGTAATATTTCGGACGCGCAGGGTCTTCTACAGCGCGGAACGCATTTTTCTCCGCCCACACTTTTTGCCACTTCGTTTCGACCTGGCTCGGATCGTATTCGAACAAGTTCACTTCCCTCGAGACTTTCGTCGTGCGATCGTACCTTGACGCGATTTCGCTACCGTTTTTCTGCGGCTTACATTTCCACGCGCACTAACTCTGCTTTTCTTCTTTCGGCGCGGTTTCATCCCGTCGCGCGACCCGTTGACAGGGATGACCACTCCCATCAGCTTCCACAACGCGGCGACGTTTCTGCGGTCATCGCCCGGCTTGTCGATGGGCGTCTCCAGAATGAACGCGCGCCCAGCGAGCTGCGGATGATTCAAAATCCTGCCAAACGGCTCCATGCCGATTTTACCTTTTCCAATATGTTCGTGGCGGTCCACACGCGAACCCAGATGTGTTTTCGAGTCGTTCACGTGAATCACGCGCACGCGTTGCAGTCCGATGGTGTTGTCAATCGCCTGCAAAGTCTTGTCCAGCCCTTCGGCGGTGCGGAGATCCCATCCTGCCGCAAAAGTGTGCGCGGTATCGATGCAAACGCCCAGCGGCAAGTCCGAGCAGGCATCCATAACAGCTCGTAGTTCTTCAAACTTCGAGCCCATCGAGGTGCCCTGCCCAGCCGTGTTTTCCAACAGGATCTCCAGGCCGTCGAGTTTCAGGCCGCGCGTGGCTTGCTTCAGTCCGTTCGCGATCGAGGCGACCGCCGCCTCCGCTCCGCTTTCCATGCAGCATCCAGGATGCGCCACCAGAAAATCCGCTCCGAGCGCGAGTGCGCGAACGATTTCCTGATGAAACGCTTGCACCGAGCGCGTTCGCAGCACCGGATTCGGCGACGCGAGGTTAATCAAATAATTGTCGTGAATTACCAGCGGGCCAAGCCCCAGCTCCTTGCGGCGCTCGCGAAATCGCGCTGCGTCCGCTTCGGAAATCCGCGACGGCCCGCGCACCCACATCCGTGGGCTGGAAGAAAATATCTGAAGCGCGTTCGCGCCCAGCGCGTGCGCTATTTCCAGCGCTCCGGAAAGATCTCCGGCGATGGATGTGTGGATTCCGATTCTAGTGCTGCCATTTTTCCAAGCGGGAATTTCAGGCGGAGGCGGTGCTTCGGGGCGATATTCGTCAGCTGCGTCAAAAGTTAAATTGATTCCGTGATTTTCTTCCGTCATTACCTCTGAATGTCCAGGAGCCAGGGAGGCCGCAGATGAGCGTGTTGCACACACAACCGCATCAGATGCAACTGCTTAAACAATGATTCTAACGGAAACCCGTGCTTTCCGCAAACGCTCTCGTCGGGCGCTGAAAATCACAAATCTCTCGCAACGCGCCAAAATACCGCGCATTGTCGGTCAGCTTGGCTAGACCACTAAGACAAAGACGCCGCGGAACTTGCACCATAGAAGCTAAACCAGGGCTTCGCCGCTGAAAGCTTCGAGTTCACGTTGTTAATGTTCTTCACGCCCTGATCCTGTAGCCAGTCTTCCAACGCTTTTGCACCCTGCTTTGCGTAAACCGGAATTCCTTCCTTCCACGTAGCCCGCCCGCACAGTACCCCCGAGAAATTCACGCCTGATTCAGCCGCAAGCTCAAGTGTTTCGGCGAAAACGTCATTATTAACGCCAGCCGAAAGGTAAATGAACGGCTTTTTGGCAGCCGCGGCAGCTTTTCGGAAATGCTCTTTAGCCTGATCGCGGGTGTAAACCGACTCGCCTTTGCACGCTTTGGAGCCTGCAACGAAAGCCATATTCACCGGAACCTCTACCTTCAGCACGTCCACGCCATATTGCGGCTTGGAAAATTCCTCCATGCTGCGCGTGACGATCTCCGGCTTCTTGCGCGCGAATGCCGCGCCTTTTTCGTCCCCGTTTTCCTCGTAGCCCACAAATTCCAGAAAGAACGGGACGTCCGATGCGGTGCATTCACCTCCGATGCGCTCGACCCAAGCGTGCTTAATGTTATTTATCTCGAAAGAATCAAACGGCGTGTAGTACAGCAGAATTTTGATGCAGTCCGCGCCTGCGGCAACCAGACGTCGAACGGACCAAATGTCGAGCAGGTCGGGAAGCCGGCCAGGACGCGTGTTGTCATACCCGCTATTTTCGTACGCAAGAAGCAAACCGGCATTCGGAGCGCGAACTTTCGCCGCAGGCAATCCGAATTCGGGATCCAGCAGAATAGCGCTCGCATGAGGCGTTAATACCTTCACGACGGTGGTTTTGAATTCCTCCAACATCTGCGCAGTCACGTCTTTCTTGTCGATGCCCTTTTCTTTGGCAATGGCGCTCTTTAACGAACCGCGCTGATCCATAGCAGCCGCCGCAATTACCCCGCGCGCGTCCGAGACAGCTTTCATGCCTTTCTGTTTTCCCGGTGTGATTTTCATTGGACTTGCCTCCAGAAGATTGCGAATAAAAGAATGACCGCGCATTCTAACACGGGATTTGCGGCGTTTGGGAGAGACCGCAACTGCTCATGCTTTTGCCGCCACGCTACAAGTAAACGATATGATGTTGAGCCGATTCTATGCTGACTTGCCGGGAAAGATTATCTACGAAGCTGGGTCCGTACTCCGCAAGCCATGACAAGGGCGAAAGAGTGCGCTCCTGTAGACCTCGATGTGGGTACAGCGAATCAAGAAAGATTCGTTCGTACCGATCGAGGACGCCTATCCGCAAATTTTCGGCTCGCCCCGCCTTTCCTCTCAACTTCGCAAACTGGTGCAGCATTTTGTGTTCCGCTAACTCCAGCGCGCCCACGAGCGTGTGATCGAGCCTCATAAGCGGAGCTCGATAGCTTTTCAAAAGCTTGCGTAGCGTTTTTTCGCCCGCATCGAAACGGTTCGCTAGAGCGCGCGGCAAAGCTTTTTGTTCCATGCGTGCTCGCAGATACTGATGCCCGCGGAAAGTGTCGTTAACGTCGAGGCCAAATTTTGTAAGCTTGCGGGCGACCAGCGGTTCGACGATCGTAAATCCCGCGCGCGGCAAAATCGCCGGCATACGCCCAAGAAGCTTGTCGTAAACCACCTGCGACTGCGCCATATAGGCGATCTCAGCGGCCCCGGCAATGTACGCGGCAGTCGGCAGCAGCGTGTCTTGAACGATAGGCCGCAGCAGCACGTTAGGCGTAAAAAGCTCGGGAGTTCTCTCGATTGCCGCTTGTAATTCCGCCAAGGTAAACGACGAGCGACCCGCTGTAAATTTGCCGTTGCGCATACGAAGCGGCTGGCGGCGCCCGTCTACATTGTAAAAAAGCAGAGTGGACTCACCGGTGACTTTCACCTGCGCGTGATATCCAGCCTTATCCAACTCTTTCGATCGCGCTATGAGCGAAGAGCGCAAGGCTTCAGCCTCGTCCAATGCACGCCGGTAAACGCTCGCGGCAAGCCTGTGGAAGCGCGGATCGAGCGGATCCAGAAAGATAATTCCTCGCCCTGCCATAAGTCGCGCCATCAATTTCCCAAACGCGGACCCGTAGGATTCCTCACGCGTATATGATTCGCGAAGAGCCTGCGCGATTTCTTTACCGAAGGATCCTTCCAGGCTTCCGACCGCCTTCGCCACCAGCGCGGTTACAGGCGCCCCAAGCTTAATTTCGCCAACCCGACGACCCGCGTCCGATTCGCGTGCAGCCAATTCAAATTCGGCAAGGCCCGGTTTTGTATTCCATGCAACGTGATTAATCTCGGCAAAATCATGATCTTCCGTCGCGAGCCAAAAAATCGGCACGCTATCGACGCCTGCTTTGGTTATTTCGTCCGCATAGCGAACCGCGCTTATCGCTTTGTAAAGGCTGTACGCCGGACCACCAAAAAGCCCCACTTGTTGCCCCGTGACAATCGCCGCCGATCCTTTGGCAAGCCGTTCAAGGTTCCGCGTGGTGTCCGGGCCAGCGCCGAAAGCTGCATTCTGCTCGCGCAAAACATCCACCACTGCGTGTCGAACTTTTTCATCCAGTTCGATCTTGCGCGCCGCTGCCAGCACGCCCGCTACAGTCGGCGGCTCTCCATAGTAAGACGCTACTTTGTCGAAATTCTCCGCGAACGCGGAAAATAGCTTGGTGGTATGTGGAATCTTGCTAAACGGAAGACAGTGAGACTCCATGGAGGCACTCATGATACACACGCAAAATGTGCGCAGCAATGCAAGTGGGACGCGCCGCAGCCCGCAAAGTTAGCAGCGCAACAATAATTCTTGCGCGTATCGAAAGTGACGCGAGCGCGAGCTAGCCAACAGACAGGACTATCCACGGTTTTCTTCATGCGTACAGGGAGCCACTACAATTGATGCGCGGTCTGAGGCGTAAGATTCGAGAGCATGGCATCTATTTCAGTCTGCGCAGAGGCATCCAGAGGCAGGAGCGGACTTCGCGGGGCACCACCAAAATAACCCAGGCGGTCGAGCGCGTATTTTAAGCCGGCGATCCCATATTGCGGGCCAAACATCTTAGCCGGCGCGATCAACTTCTGCGCCAGCAAATGGGCCTTCGCCGATTCACCAGCGCGCGATGCTTGGTAAATCTCCACACACAGTTCCGGGAACGCGCAAGCCACCGCAAGAATCGCTCCCACCGCGCCTTTTTCGAGCGATTCATACAGAGTGGACGCTGAGCCTACCAACATCTGGAACTCTTTCGGCGCAGCGGCAATAATTTCGGCGACTCCCTGCACGTTCCCCGAGCTGTCTTTCATCCCAATAATGTTCGGATGTCTTGAAACGCGCGCGACCAAAGGCGCCTCGACCGTAACGTGAGTAAAGACGGGAACGGAATATACGAGAATTGGAATCCGCGCGGCATCCGCCACCCGCAGGTAGTGTTCCGCGAGCGCATCTTCCGACATGGCCGGCTTATAAAAGCTAGGAGTTCGCACCAACGCCAGAGCGTAGCCAAGCGATGCCGCACGATTCGTATGCTCGATCGTTTCCGCCGTCGATTCAGCGCCCGTACCGGCAATAAGAACTTTCTCCGGCGCGGCTGCATCCCGCGCAGTTTCCCAGATGCGGTAAACCTCGTCCCACTTCAGCAGCACCGATTCGCTTGTAGACCCGTTGATGGCGTATCCGGCAAGCCCGGTTTTGTTGTAACGAGCGATATTCTCGCGCAGCTTCGAAAGCGCCACTTCGCCATCAGGCGCGAAAGGTGTCGTCAGAGGAGGAAATATTCCGTGAAGTTTCACGCAGGCATTTTATATCAACGAACGGCTTTATCGCACACCGTTCGTAAACAGACACTGTTCCGTATTTTACGAGCGTTCCGCCGCCGCTGCGCTTTTGTGACGATGCAAATCCTGCAACGCTCCCACCTCAACCGCGTGCCCGGCCATGGCGCGAATTCCCCGCGCAGCCGCGCTCGCAGCCGAAAGAGTGGTGATGCATGCAATGTTGTAGCGAATTGCCGCCCGACGAATCGATTTCTCATCCCAGAAAGATTCGCGCCCCAAGGGAGTGTTAATCACCAAATCCACTTTGCCGGTTTTAATCAAGTCCACGATATTCGGGCGGCCTTCATTCACTTTGAAAACGGTCTCCACTTCGATGCCCGCGCTCGCGAGTGCCGCTGCGGTACCGCGTGTTGCGACAACTTTCAGTCCCGCCGCCAGAAGATCCTGCACCACAAACGCTACGTGCCGTTTATCGTGATCGTTCACGCTTAAAAATACAGTGCCTTGCAGCGGCAAACGTTGCCCCGCCGCAAGCTGCGCTTTCGCAAAAGCCAGGCCAAATGTGGACGCGACTCCCATCACCTCGCCCGTCGAACGCATCTCCGGCCCCAGAATCGTGTCCACACCTCGGAATTTGTTGAAGGGGAACACCGGAGATTTCACCGCGTAGAAATTCCCGGCGGCGAGTTCCTTCACGCCCTTCGTTTCGATGCACGGCAGATTCAGCTCGCGCAGCTTGCGTCCCGTCATCAACCGTGCAGCAACTTTCGCCAATGGCACCCCGGTCGCTTTGCTGACATACGGCACCGTGCGCGAAGCGCGCGGATTCACTTCCAACACGTACACCTTGTCGCGCTGAATCGCGTATTGCACGTTCATCAGGCCCACCACATTCAACGCACGAGCCAGCCGCGCCGTGTAATCGCGAATGCGCTCCAGGATCGCAGGCTTCAGCGTCACCGCTGGAAGCACACACGAAGAATCTCCCGAATGAATTCCAGCTTCCTCGATGTGCTCCATGATCGCGGCGATCACAACGTCTTCGCCATCGGCCAGCGCATCCACATCCACTTCCGTCGCATCTTCCAGAAACTGATCGATCAAGATCGGCCGCTTCGGATCGGACGCGGTCCCAATCAGCGCAGCTTGCGCAACATATTCCTCCACCGTCTTCAAATCGTACGCAATCACCATCGCGCGCCCGCCCAGCACATAACTAGGACGCACCAGCACCGGCAGTCCAATTTCGTTGGCGACTTTTACCGCTTCCTGCGGTGCCAGCGCCGTTCCGCCTTGCGGCTGAGGAATTTTCAGCTCGTTCAGCAAAGCACCGAAGCGCCGCCTATCTTCCGCGAGATCGATTGATTCAGGAGCCGTGCCGATAATCTTCGCTCCATTTTTCTTCAGGTCTAGCGCCAAGTTCAGAGGCGTCTGCCCGCCGAACTGCACGATCACGCCCTGCGGCTTTTCGCGGTCGATGATCGCCAGAACATCTTCCAGAGTGAGCGGCTCAAAATAAAGACGGTCCGAAGTGTCGTAATCCGTCGATACCGTTTCGGGGTTGCAATTCACCATCACAGTTTCGTAGCCATCTTCTTTTAGCGCGAACGCCGCGTGGCAGCAGCAATAATCAAACTCAATTCCCTGCCCGATCCGGTTGGGCCCGCTTCCCAGAATCACAATTTTCGGACGGTCAACGGCTCCGGTTTCGTCTTCTTCTTCGTACGTTGAGTACAGATAAGGTGTAAAAGATTCAAATTCCGCCGCGCAAGTGTCCACGCGCTTAAAAACCGGCCGAATTCCGAGTTCGTTTCGCCGCGCGCGAACTTCCGCCGGCGTCGCGAACCACATCTTCGCCAACTCCACATCGCTAGTCCCGGAACGTTTTGCTTCCAGGAGCAACTCGGCCGAAACTTCCTTGATATCCGCAGCGGCCACTCGCCGATCGATTTCGACCTTTTCCATCATCCGGCGAATAAACCACGGATCGATCTTCGTCAGCGAACACACTTCTTCGCAAGACATCCCTCGCCTGAGCGCTTCAAACAACCAGTGAATGCGGTCCGGCCCCGGCACGGTAAGTTTTTCGCGGAGCAGCGCCGTAGAAACTTCCGAGGGCGCGCGCCACGGTGTGTGTGGCTCGAGCGATCGAATCCCTTTGCCCAGCGCCTCTTGAAACGTGCGCCCAATCGCCATCACTTCGCCCACCGACTTCATTTGCGTAGAAAGTGTAGTGTCGCTGCCCGGAAACTTCTCAAATTGCCACTTTGGAATTTTCACCACCACATAATCAATCGTAGGCTCGAACGAACTCGGCGTCTTCTTGGTGATGTCGTTCGGAATCTCGTCCAGGGTCATACCCAGCGCCAGTTTCGCCGCAATCTTCGCGATGGGAAAGCCGGTCGCTTTGCTGGCGAGCGCGGAACTGCGCGACACACGCGGATTCATCTCGATCACGACCATCCGCCCGGTTTCCGGCTGGATCGCAAACTGAATGTTCGATCCGCCAGTCTCCACTCCCACTTCGCGGATGATTGCCGCCGCCGCGTCGCGCATTCGCTGATATTCCTTGTCTGTAAGCGTCTGCGCTGGAGCTACCGTGATCGAGTCGCCGGTATGAATTCCCATCGGATCCAGATTTTCAATCGAGCAGATCACCACGAAATTGTCGCGAACGTCGCGCATCACTTCCAGCTCGTATTCTTTCCAGCCCAGCGCGGATTCCTCAATGAGGGCCTGATGCACCGGACTTGCATCCAGCGCTCGCGCAATCAAATCTGCAAACTCTTCGCGATTGTACGCAATCGATCCGCCGGTTCCCCCGAGCGTGAACGACGGACGAATCACTACCGGATAACCAAGCTCGTCGGCCAGACGCACAGCATCCGGAATCGTAGTTACTACCTCCGACGCCGGAACTTCCAGCCCGATTTTCCGGCAAACGTTCTTGAAAAGCAGACGGTCTTCCGCAATTTTGATCGCGCGCAGCGACGCCCCAATCAATTTCACGTTGTATTTGTCCAGGATCCCCGCTTCCGCCAATTCAACCGCCAGATTCAGTCCCGTTTGCCCGCCCACCGTGGGCAACAGCGCGTCAGGCCGTTCCGCAGCAATAATCGCTTCCAGATATTCTTTCGTCAGCGGCTCGATGTAGGTCCGGTCCGCCGTTTCCGGGTCGGTCATAATCGTCGCCGGATTCGAGTTCACCAGCACCACTTCATACCCTTCCGACCGCAGCGCCTTGCAAGCCTGCGTCCCCGAGTAGTCAAACTCGCACGCCTGCCCGATTACAATCGGCCCCGAGCCAATAATCAAAATCTTCTTAATGTCAGTCCGTTTCGGCATCACGTCCGTCAGGAAAAATAGCGTTTTTGTGACGCAACAGGCCGCCCAAGCTCTTTCAAGTTCCTAATCGACAACGACATCGTGACCACCATAGAATTGACCAGAATCATTAATTCTGTATTCAAAGTGAGAGCATTCGTCTCCATTCGGCTGCTTGCTAGGCTGATATCGGATAGCCAACTTGTATTCGTGACCCTTCCAACGAGCGACAAGCCAATATTGCCCCGCATCGACTTTCTCGAAACTGAAGTGTCCCCGGCGTCGGGTTGCGACTTCGGCGATCGGTGACAGACCCTCGCAACATGCCGAATCCTCCTGCCGCAGGTACAACTGCAACCCAACCCTTGTTAAAGGCTTGGTCTTCTCGTCAACAATCTGCGTCGGATCTTTCTTGCTGCGGATATCATCCACATGAACTAGGCTCCCGCACAATCGGCCGACCTTAGAAACCGCGATTTTCTGCTGCGTCTGGGGACCAAAGGGGTTCAACACGATTGAAACCGCGAGCAGGATGAGGGCGCTCATCGGCCGGTTCCCATCAGTAAAATGAAATCGTCGAACAAATAGCGCGCGTCGTGCGGCCCCGGCGACGCTTCCGGATGGTATTGCACACTGAAAAGCGGCAGCGAACGGTGCCGCATACCCTCATTCGTGTGGTCGTTCAAATTCACGTGCGTGATTTCCACGTCGCTTGCCGGCAGCGAATCCGGATCCACGCAAAACCCGTGGTTCTGCGAAGTGATTTCCACTTTCTTCGTCCGCAAATTCTGTACCGGGTGATTCGACCCGTGATGTCCAAATTTCAGCTTGAACGTGCGCCCGCCCAGCGCCAATCCACACAATTGATGCCCCAGGCAAATACCGAAAATCGGGACGCGCCCCAGCATCTTTTGAATATTCGCCACCGCGTAGCCGATCGGTTCAGGATCACCAGGCCCATTGGAGAGAAAAACACCGTCCGGTTTAAGCGCGAGAACGTCTTCTCCGGAAGTCTGCGCGGGAACTACCGTAACATCGCAGCCGTGATCGACAAGCAGGCGCAGGATGTTTTGCTTGATGCCAAAATCGTAGGCGACAACTTTGTACCGCGACTTGCCCTCAGAAGTTGAGCCCGCCTGCGATTTGACCTCAGCCGGCGCGCCAGAAGCAGCGAGTTCGATCGAGCCCCGCTTCCACTCATATTGCTTCGGCGACGTAACGCGGCTAGCTAGTTCAAGCCCAGCCATTGTGGGCAGCGCGCGAGCCTCTGCAATCAGCTTCTCGGCGGGCGTGCCGTCGGTCGCCACCACGCCGCGCAACGCTCCTACACTCCGCAAGTGCCGCACCAGCGCGCGCGTATCAATATCCCAAATCACCGGCACGCGATGACGTTCCAGATAATCCTGCGCCGACTCCTTCGAGCGCCAGTTGGACGCCAGCGACGAAAATTCGCGCACCACCAGCCCTTCGATATACGGCTTTGCGGATTCTTCGTCGTCAAGATTCGTGCCCACGTTCCCAATGTGCGGATACGTCAGGCAGACTATTTGGCCGGAATAACTTGGATCGGTGAAAACTTCCTGATACCCGGTAATACTTGTATTAAAAACGACTTCTCCGCCGCGGCGCGTGCAAGCGCCGGCCGCGCGGCCTTTAAATACTCGCCCGTCTTCGAGCGCTAATATAGCGCGTGCTTCGGGACTTTGCGTCAGTGGCTCCTCCAAAAGTCATCGCGACGCCGCATTCACCGTTGATGACATCGTTAGCGATCCAAAATGATCCACGGGCCAATAAGCAAACACAGCCTTACCGTAAATGTATGGCCTGCCCACCGGCCCAAACACCCGCGAATCGTTCGAACTATCCCGATGGTCGCCCATCACAAAATAATTGTCCGTTGGAATCGTAATCGGGCCGTAGCTCGAACCATCCAGATAACTCGGCGGAATATAAATTTCTTTTTGTTCTTTGCCATTCACGTACAGCCGTCCGCCGCGCAGCTCGATCGTTTCTCCCGGCAGACCAATCACGCGCTTGATAAACGACTTCGACTTATCCAGCGGATACCAGAACACAACCACATCGCCGCGCTCAATCGGCTCGAACCGGTACACAAATTTGTTTATAAAAATCCGCTCTTGATCGCTCAGCAGCGGCGCCATGCTGGTGCCTTCCACTTTCACAGGTTGGTAGAGGAAAATTATGATTACCAGCGCAAGTCCCAGCGCCACGGCCAAATCGCGCGTCCAGCTCCGCAGCTCTCGCCGCAATTGGGGAATGCGCGAGTTGTCGCTCGGAGTCGCCGGACCAGGGTTGGATGTATCGAACATTCTTCGCCTAATTATTTATAACATGCCGGGGCCGCACCTTCCAAATTGCAGGTATCCGCGTGCGCGCCAAATAAGACGAAGGAAACTGGAAGGCGGAGAACGCTCGCCCCACGCTGTCCGCCTCAATCGCCAAGCGTAAATCCCAGAATCGCCAGCGCCGCCAACACCGCGGTCTCCGTGCGCAAAATATTCTGCCCCAGCGACACTTCAGCGAATCCAGCAGCTCGCGCCGCATCCAACTCATCATCGGTCCAACCGCCTTCGGGCCCTATCGCCAGACTTGCAGTCGGTTCGGCATAGACGCTCAGCGCATCGCGCATCAATCTCGCGTCGCGCCGCTCCGACAGCACCAGCTTGCAAGCCGCGCCTGCGTTAGCGAACGCCTCTCTCGGGCGAATCGCGTGACGAGCGCCGACGCCCCGCGCCCCATCTTGCGCGGTTCTCAGAATGGGAGGCCGCAGTCGTCGCGATTGTTGCGCCGATTCCAACAGAATCTTCTCCCAACGTGCACGACGCTTACCCGCAGCAGCGAGCAGAGCTTTGTCGCTGCGCGCCGCGGCCAACAGAACAATTTCCGTGACTCCCAGTTCCGTTGCCTTTTCCAAGCACCATTCCAACCGGTCAAATTTCACTACCGACATCAAGAGTTGGATTTGCAACGCAGGTTGCTTATGCTCAATTTCTTCCACCAATATGAATTCGATCTGATGTCCAGTGCGCTTAGACGACGCCACTTTTTCAATCCGTGCCAACCAAACCCGCTCGCCATCGCTCAACTCATAAAGCTGACCAGGCTCCGCGCGCAACACGCGTCCGAGGTGTTCGGCAGTGTCGCCGCGCAATATGGCGGTCCCTGCCTCGAAGTTATCGGTAAAAAAACGACGTCGCACGGCGCTATTCTAACGTGAAGTCACTCCGCTTGAATGATAGAAAATGAGGGAAGAATGAATGAGTGAGTCAACGCGCGATTTTCCGCCGCCGATTCGCACGGGCCGCGTCGAAAATCTTTTACCCAAAAATATCTTTCACTTTCTCAAAGAAACCAGAAGATCGTTCCGCAGGCTTGTTTTCTACCTTCGACAACATGCCCAGCTGCTCCAACAATCTCCGCTGCTCGCGCGACACCTTGCCCGGAATTACAACCCGTATGCTGATGTAGAGATCGCCTCGTCCCCCGTTGGGATTCGGCATCCCTTTGGATCTCTTGCGAAACACCTGCCCCGATTGCGTCCCTTCTGGAATTTCCAAATCTTCTTCTCCCTGCAATGTGGGCACGCGAATCGTCGCTCCCAACGCGGCCTGTGAAATGCTCACGGGAATCGTGCAATAAAGATCTGCTCCCCGACGTTCGAAAAACGCGTGGTCCTTCACTTCCAGGAAAATGTACAGATCGCCCGCCGGACCGCCGTTCGTTCCCGGCTCACCCTGCCCGGTCATTCGCAAACGCGTCCCTGAATCCACACCGGCCGGAACTCCAACCTCGAGAGTCCGTTCGCGCTCGATGCGACCCTGACCTCGGCAAGTGACGCAAGTATCGCGAATCACTTTTCCCGCGCCCTGGCATGCCGGACAAGTCCGCGTAATCGAGAAAAATCCCTGCTGATAGGCCAACTGCCCGTGCCCCTTGCAGGTGGTGCAAGTGGACATCGTGGTTCCCGGCTTTGCTCCCGTACCTTTGCAGGTCTCGCAGAACTCGTGCCGCGAAATGCGAATTTTCGTGCTGACGCCCGTGGACGCCTCTTCAAACGTCAAGGACATGTCGTAACGCAAATCCGCGCCACGCTGTCCTCGTGCGCGCCCACCACGGCGGCGTCCGCCACCCAACACATCCTCGAAACCAAAAAGATCGCCCAGAATGTCCTGGAATTCTTCAAAGATACTGGAGTTAAATCCGGTATCGAAACCGCGATTTCCCAACCCGGCAACGCCATAACGATCGTAAATCGATCGCTTCTGCGGATCGGAAAGCACCGCGTAGGCCTCGCTGGCCGCCCGAAAATGCATCTCCGCTTCTTCCTTCTTCTCCGGATTGCGGTCAGGATGGTATTGCAGTGCAGCTTTGCGGTACGCGGATTTGATCTGTTCCGCGGAAGCCTCCCGCGTTACTCCCAGAACCTCATAAAAATCTCTCGAATTCGTGGCCGCCATCTTTTCCTTTTCTACTTATTGGAAGTTAACGTTTGACACAAACAGAAAATTGTTCAAACGACAGAGATTCGATGCCGTTAGGGCGTTTAAGATTCTTTGCCTGCGGCTACGCGCACCATGGCGGGCCGCAGCACCCGATCGTGAAACGTGTATCCCGTCTGCATTTCTCCGATCACAGTGCCTTCCTTTTCATTAGTACCTTCCACGCTTTCGATAGCATGATGCAAATGCGGGTTGAACTGCTCTCCGTTGGCTTCGATGCGTTTCACACCCTGTTTTGTCAGCAAGTCCCAAATCTGTTTGCGGATTAACTCGAAACCTTTTATGTATTCCGCATACGCCGGATCGTCATGCGAGGCCAAAGCCCGGTCGAACGCATCCAGTACCGGCAGTAACCCCTCAACAACTATTTCCGCCCCGCGATGCCGTTCCTGGTGCCGTTCTTTCTCCACGCGCTTGCGGTAATTGTCAAAATCCGCCTGCCGACGGAGCAGCGTGTCCTTCAGCTCTTCTTTTTCTTTCGTCAGTCTCTGAATTTCTTCCGGCTGCGGGCTACCGTCCGCCTCAAACGCGCGCGCCGCCGCTGCAGAAGCTTCGTTCGCGGCCTGTTCCGCATCCAAACGCTTCCCGCCACTCGCCGCCACAAACGGCTTTGGATTTCCCATTTCGTCTTGATCTTTCCGCGACGCCAAAACTCTACCCTCCTTCTTGGCTTTCTGAAAAAAACTGCGCCATGAAAGCCACCGCGGTGATTACGCGTTCGTAATGCATGCGCATGGGCGCGAGAATGCCAAGTGTTCCCTGCACCTGGTCGTTCGATGAATACGACGCCGACACGAGCGCAAGGTGTTTTCCGCCATTCGATATTTTATCAAGTCCGAGTTCCACGTGCACCGGCTCCGGCGCTTCAATGCAGCCGCTCAAGAGCGCAATCAGCCGGTCTTTCTCTTCAATCGCTTCCAGCAGTTCGCGCAACTGCGCCTGGTCCGTGAAGTCGGGTGAAGACGCAATCAGTGCTGCGCCATCCACGTAGATTTTGCGATCGGTATTGTCGCCCAGAATGCTGGGGTCGCAGAGCATTAACGCATCGTCGGCCATGCGGCTGTATTGCTCGCGTTCGCGGTCCACTTGTTTGCGCAGATCAACGCGCATCGCCTCCAGCGTCCAACCGGTGTAATGATGATTCAAATAATCAGCGACGTGATCCAGGTCCTCCTGGCGAAACGCGCGTTCCGTACGAATCAGTTTGTCCCGCGCCACGCCTCCGCCCGAAATCAGCACCACCAGCACGCGGCTGTCCGGCAGAAGCAAAAATCGCAGATGTTCCACCACGCTGCGGGCCAGTGGCGGCGAAATAAAAATTCCCAGGCCGCGCGAAACTGCCGCTAGCACGTGGCTCGCCCGTTCCATCACCGCTTCCGGCGTTTGCGCCGCTTCCAGCTCGCGCCGAATCCACTGCCGATCTTCCGGGCTGGCCGTCGCCTGCGCCGCCACTTGCTCGACAAAAAAACGATACGCTGCCGCCGTGGGAACGCGGCCCGCGGACGTATGCGGTTGATAAAGCAAGCCTTCATCCTCCAGATCCGCCATCACGTTGCGGACCGTCGCCGGACTCAGCGGCTCCAGATGCCGCCGCGAAATACTCCGAGAAGACACCGGCTCGCCCGTCTCGATGTACGCGCGCACCACATCGGTCAGGATCTGCTGGTAGCGTTTTTGCTGCAGGATCGTTGGGCTCATGGTTAAAGCAGACTATTACTGGGCGAGGCGGCGTTTCGCCTGCGACCCGTCCTTATAATTTAGTCTAGTCGGTGAACGCAAGGGCGTCAACCGCCGCTCAGCGTGCGTTGCGCAAGGTAGGCACGTCATCGCATTGTGGATTCGCTGCTTGCGCGCCCGCTCCTCGTAACATATTGTGTAAGTCGAATTTTCTAGGGGCCTTATAAGCTGCTCGAGTTTTATCGGGGTCAAATGTTTCGAGCCTGCTCCACAATAATATTCGCGGGAACTTTGCTTCTGTTCGTACGCGGAACTGTGTCAGAACCGGCGCCCAAGCTATCCAATGCTCAGGAGTTACCGCAAGCCGCCGGTGCGACACTCAGCAGTCCACTCTCCACGCGCGTCGTCGCCTACACCATCGATGCGAAGCTCAACACCACCTCGCATTCTATCGACGCGACCGAAACGCTGGTCTATAAAAACCTCACCGGTCAGCCCCAGCAAGCTTTCCCCTTCCATCTATACATGAACGCGTTTCAGCCTCAATCCACCATGATGTCCGAAATTCGCATGAGCGGCGCTCGTGGCGTGGGAGCCGAGTCAACATGGAATGAAAAGAATCGCGGCTCAATCACGGTGACCAAATTCGAAGTCGAGGGCGCCGGCGACCTCACCGATAAAATGCAATTCATCCAGCCCGACGATCACAACTCCAACGACCACACTGTCTTTCAAGTCACCTTACCGAAGCCAGTCGCGCCCGGCGCCTCCGTGGAATTCCAAATGAGCTTCCACGATCAGCTTCCCGAAGTTCTCTACCGCACAGGTTACAAACGCGATTTCTACATGATTGGCCAATGGTTTCCCAAAGTGGGCATCTGGTGGAAAAATGCCTGGAATTGCCATCAGTTCCACGCTGACTCGGAATTTTTCGCCGACTTCGGAACGTTTGACGTCAGCGTCACCGTGCCGCAAAACGAAATCCTCGGCGCCGGCGGCGATTTAGTTTCCTCCGTTAGCAATTCCGACGGGACAAGGTCCGCCAAATTCCATTCGGAAGACGTCCACGATTTTTCATGGACCGCGAGCCCCGACTACACCGTGATTGAAGACTCCTGGACCGGCAGCGCAGGCCCAGTCAAGCTCCACGTCCTGATGTCCCCGGGCCACTTAGCCTCCGCGCCACGTTACCTGCAAGCCCTGAAAGGCACCCTTGCGTGGTATGACAAAAACATCGGCCCATATCCTTACGACCGCGTCACAGTAGTGGACCCTGCGCATGGTGCAGCCAATGCCGGCGGGATGGAATACCCTACTCTCATCACTGCCGGCACCGCCTGGTACATGCCAAAAGGTTTTCTCGCTCCCGAAGATGTCGTCAATCACGAATTCGGCCATCAATATTGGTACGGCATGGTCGCCACTAATGAATTCGAAGACGCCTGGCTCGACGAAGGCATCAACAGTTACGTGGAAGCAAAATCCATGGCCGCGATCTACGGCGAAAATACTTCCATAGTTAATTTTCCGTTTGCCACTGCGAGTGAAGCGCAATTCCTGCGCATCGAATACCTTTCGCTCCCGGATACCGATCCCATCACTCGTTTTTCCTGGAAATTCATCAGCGACAATGCCTATGGCGGGGTTACCTATGGCAAGACCGGCACCGTTCTTCTCACTCTTGAAAAAGTAGTCGGCGAACAAACCGTGCTGGCCGCTCTCCACGAATATTTCCTTCGCTATCGCTTCAAGCATCCCACCGGCGAAGATTTTCTGAAGACCATCGAAGACGTCTCGCATCAGGATCTGAAATGGTATTTCGATCAAGCTGTTTACGGCACCAATATTCTCGACTACGACATTTGGGACGCCCACTCCGATCGCCTAAATTGGTGGGAGAAGGAAATCTCTCGCAGGAAGACCGATGACGAAATTTATCGCACTTACGTCACCGTGCATCGCAAAGGTGATTTCATCTTTCCCGTGGACCTCGCAGTGAAATTTGAAGATGGTTCCACGGCTACCGAACATTGGGACGGCCGCGACCGCTGGGTTCGCTACACCTACGATCGCAAATCCAAAGTTGCCTCCGCGCAGATCGATCCCGGCAACAAAGTCATGCTCGACCGCAATTTTTTTAACAACAGTTATGTCGTGGACGGGGACAATCGCGCAGTCCACAAGCTCGAAAATGTGTGGGTTTTCGCCAGTGAATGGATTTCGCAGTTCCTGGCTTGGCTATCCTAACGGGAAGTCGAAGGAGCTTGACGCGTGCCGTCAGCAGCAAGGCCCAAAACATTTGCAGCCGGTGCCGGACTCGTGTGGCGCTGGCAACGAATCCTCTGGTGGATCTTCGTCGTCAATCTGGTCTTGGCGCATTTTGCCGTACGCGGATTGGTCGATCGCGTCAGTCCGGCGCTAGTTCATAGCTTCGCCTCGCAGCGTCTTGTGAATGGATTCGATCTTACCGCCATCTTGGAACTGGCCGTGCAACCCGACTCGCCGTTCGAAGCTCCCGGCCCGGTGGTTTTTCACTACTCCGTAATTTTCGCGATTTTTATGATTTTCTCTACCGGCGGAATTATCGCGACCTACGTGTTCGACTCTAAACCTACCACCACCGCTTTCTTCGAAGCCTGCGGACACCATTTCTGGCGCTTCGTCCGCCTTTTGGTTTACATGCTCCTTGCTTTCATTCCGATTGGTATTCTTATTGCAGTCTGTAGTGCGATTCACACCAGCATCGATGAAAAATCAAACTCTCCTTACCCAGCCGTCTATTTCTTCTTCGCCAGCACATTCGTTGTTTTGCTGCTTCTTATGGTTCTGCGACTGTGGTTCGACATGGCGCAGGTCATAGCCGTCGCCGACGACGAAACCAGAATGCACCATTCCTTGCGCCGGGCAGCCTCGCTACTGAGGCACAACTTCGGCTCGCTCTTCTGGCTTTACCTGAGAATCAGCTTGCTTGCGTGGATTTTCTGCGGCCTCGGCTTGTATCTGTGGATGTACGTCTTGAATCCGTTGTCCATCACCACCGCGTTTCTACTCACGCAGCTAATGCTGATCTTCTGGATTGCCTCGCGCCTGTGGCAACGCGCCAGTGAAGCTCTGTGGTACCGCCAATATCAAGCCACCATCGTGACCGAGCCCGCTTATTCGCCGCCACCCGCGCCCGCGCCCGTTCCATATTCCACCGCCATGAATTAATTTTTAGTCGGAGCATCCCTTTATGAACGCAAATGACTTCCGCCGCATAGCTCTCAGCCTCGAAGGGGCCGAAGAAAGTTCGCACATGGGACAACCGGATTTTCGCGTCGGCGGCAGAATCTTCGCCACGCTGGCTTCGGAGAAGGAAGGCTACGGCAACTTGAAACTCACTCTCGATCAGCAGACGTTGTTCGTGGAAGAACTCCCCGAAGTTTTTCTGCCCATCAAAGGCGGTTGGGGCCGCATGGGCATGACTCACATCCGGCTGGCCGCCGCAAGCGAAGACGTGCTCGCAGGCGCCTTACGCACGGCTTGGCAGCTACGAGTCGAGAAAAACCGCAAGTCCGGCAAAAAGTCCCGCGCCACGCCAAAACCTGTCCCTGCGAAAAAATCCCGACGCGAGAAACGCTAAGCTTTCGCAGCGCCTCTAACAATCTTGGAAATCACCAAATTCGGCAGCGCAATTCTTCCTTGCGAACCATCGGCGAATCCGCCTTACATCCCCAAGCCTTCGCGAACCCCGGCATATTCGAAAGCGGCCCCTTCACGCGATACGGCCCCAACGGATGCGGGTTCGTCGCCACAATCATCCGCGCATATTCCGGACGAAAACTTCCCGCCCATATCTGCGCGAACGCCAGAAAAAACCTTTGCTCGGGAGTAAATCCGTCAATCTTCGCCGGCGCCGGCTTCCCTTCCAAAGATTTCTCCAGGGCGGCGTAAGCAAGTGTAAGCCCGCCCAAATCCGCAATGCTTTCGCCTTCGACCAGCTTGCCGTTTTCATGCAGTCCGGCTTCCACTTGGAATTCGTCAAACTGTTTCGCTACGCAATCTCCGCGCTCTTTAAAATTCTTCAAGTCTTCCGGCGTCCACCAGTTCTTCAAATTGCCTTGCGCGTCGAATTTTGCTCCCTGGTCGTCGAACCCGTGGGTCATCTCATGGCCAATAACTGCGCCCATCCCGCCATAGTTCATCGCATCATCGCGATTCGCGTCGTAAAACGGCGGCTGCAAAATCCCCGCCGGAAAAACGATTTCGTTCATCGGTGCGCTGTAATACGCGTTCACCGTCGGCGGAGTCATGCCCCACTCCGTGCGGTCCACCGGCTTCCCGATTTCCGAAAGGTCGTGTGCCAAGTCGAATTGGCGACCGCGAAAAACATTCTCCACGTACGGACCGCGGTCCACTTTATACGCCGAATAGTCCCGCCACTTGTCCGGATACCCGATCTTGATCGCGATGGCATCCAGCTTCACCGCCGCTTGCTTCCGAGTCTCCGGGCTCATCCAATCCAGCGTTGCTAGATCGTCGCGCAACGCGTCCATCAAATTCTTCACCATCGCCACCGCTTTGGCTTTCGCTTCCGGCGGAAAATACTCTTTCACGTAATACTGCCCCAGCGCTTCCCCCAGATTTGCGTCCGTAGCCTGCACGCAACGGCGCCATCGCGGCAGAAGCTCCGTGGTGCCCTGCAATGTCTTCCCGTAGAAATCAAAATTTTCGTTCACGAATTTAGACGAAAGCGACGGCGCCGCGTTGTGCAGCAGATGCCAGCGCAGATAAACCTTCCAATCCGCCAACGAAACCGACACTAAGGACGCATCCACAGCCTTGAAGAATTCAGGCTGGTTAACATTTACGTCGGTGACCGGCGGTGTCCCCATTTCGGTAAAATATTCGGTCCACATGAAGTGCGGCGTCAGTTCGGCTAGCTGCGCCGCGGAAGTCTTGTGATAAGTGTTATCCGGGTCGCGTCGTTCCACGCGCGTCATGGAAACCTTGGCCAGCGACGTTTCCAGTCCCATCACCGTCTTGGCTTCCGCCGCCGCGGTCGCGTCATCATCCCCGGCCAACTTGAAAATGTTCGTCACATGCTGCACATACGCCGCTCGCAATTTTTCCGATTTCTCATCATCCTTGGTGTAGTAGTCGCGGTCCGGCATTCCCAACCCGCCCTGGCGCGCCGACGCAATCACTTGCGTGCTGTTCTTATAATCCTGCTCTGAGCCAAACGAGAAAAGCACTCCCGCTCCGTCTCGTTGCAGCCGCGCAATTTCCGCTTGCAGCGACGCCGCATCATGTATATCCGCGATGCGTTGAAGCTGTGGCTGCAGCGGCTTCAATCCCGCCGTTTCCACGGCGCTCTCATCCATGCAGCTCGCATAGAAATCACCAATCTTCTGCCAGTTCGAACCGGGCGCTGCGTTCTTGTCCGCCGCCGCTTCGTCCAATATCTTGTGCAGTTTTATCTCATTGTCATCGCGCAGCTTGTTGAACGTGCCCCAACTGGGATAAGCCGCCGGGATCGCATGGCTCTTCACCCAGCCGCCGTCTGCGAATTGAAAGAAGTCGTCGCAGGGAGACGCGCTGCGATCCAGATTTGAAAGATCGAACCCATGTCCCGCTTGTTCGTCCGCCGTTCCGACATTGCAGCCGCCTCCTGCCAGGGCCTCCGCTGCAATAGTTTTAAGACCCGCGCGCGAATCCGCGCTCTGCGCCGAAAGCTTCAGCGGGAACATCATTGCCAATATGCCCAACAGAACAAACGGAACACGTCGAATCATCGAATCGCCTCTTTCAATAGGTTTTGAATTCCACACGTCAACGCTAAGTTCTAATAGCCGAGCGAGCATTCCCTGAGGATGAGGTAAAGCATCATAATTCAAAGCGTGCAAATCGATTGTGAAGCCACGCGTGCGCCGTGTCAACGCCTCGCAGCCCTTCCTCAGCCTCATTTTCCTTCACAATTTCTTGCTATTGACACTCTATAGGAGGCTAACGTATTGTCCTACAGATCGTCTATAGGAGAAATATGACACCTGGCCAAGCCAATGACCAAACGAACCTGCTCCAGGGCACCCTGGATATGATGATTCTAAAGGCCCTGGCCCTGGACCAGATGCACGGCCTCGGCATCTCTCGCCGAATCGAACAAATCACCAAAGGTACTTTTCAAGTGAAGCCTGGCTCGCTCTTCCCTGCCCTTCATCGTATGGAAGAGGAAGGCTGGCTCGTGTCTACCTGGGGCGAGTCTGAAAATAATCGCCGAGCAAAGTACTATCGGCTTACAAAAGCCGGCCGTCGCCAGCTCGAATCCGAAACGCAGCGCTGGGGCCGCATTTCGCTGGCCATTGCCCGCGCTCTGGAAGCGTCCTAGTCAGTTGCAGTAGCGAGGAACAGCATGCCCATGCTTTCGCGGATGACCAACCTCTTGCGAAACATTTTCGCCAAAGAAAAAACTGACCGCGACCTCGACGAGGAAGTGCGCTCCTACTCCGATCTTCTAATCCAGGAAAAAATCCGCGAAGGTATGACCCCCGAAGAAGCCCGCCGGACAGCTCGAATCGAATTAGGCGGCATCGAGCAAGTAAAAGAAGAAGTGCGCGAAGTTCGCGCCGGTGCCTGGCTCGATTCCCTGATCCAAGACCTCCGTTATGGCGCCCGCATGCTCCGCAGGAATCCCGCGTTCACCGCCATCGCCGTCCTAACCCTTGCCCTCGGCATAGGCGCGAACACCGCCATCTTCTCCGTCGTCCACGGCGTGCTGTTATCCCCGCTTCCATATAACCAGCCCGACCGCCTGGTCATGATAATGGAGAGCAATCCGCGCTATGCCCATGTGTGGGTTTCGTACCCGAATTTCCGCGATTGGCAGCGCCAGGCTCAGTCATTCCTGCAAATGGCCGCGTTCATGCAGCAGGGATATGATCTCACGAACCCCGGAACTCCCGAGCACATTGATGGGAGCGCAGTTACCGCTGGGTTTTTCGGCACTCTCGGTGTACGGCTAACCCTCGGACGTGATTTCTCGCCAAAAGAAGATCAGCGTGGCGGAGCGCACGCTCTCATCATAAGCGATCGGCTGTGGAGAAATCGGTTCGCTCAAGATCCTCAAGTACTCGGAAAACCTGCCACCTTGGATGGCATGGATTACTTCATTGTGGGCGTTCTTCCTCCAGGATTTCGCTTTTGGAGTGACGCGGATGTTTACACACCGCTAGGCCAGGGCGACCCGCTCATCATTGGCGCCCGCGGAAGCCATGACGGCATCGGGGCTATCGCGCGTCTCAGGCCGCAAGTGAGCATTTCTCAAGCGAAGGCTGAGATGGGTACGATCCAGAACGCTTTGGACCGGCTCTATCCCGATGACAATCGAGATTTGGGAACCGATGTAATGCCACTCAAGCGGGAGCTAGTTGGAGATGTCAGCGGAATTCTTGTGATGCTTTTCGGCGCGGTCGGCCTGGTTTTGCTAATCGCCTGCGCCAACGTCGCCAACCTCTTTCTGGCTCGCTCAGCGGCGCGCAGCCGGGAATTCGGCATTCGCGCGGCGCTTGGTGCGAATCGCGCGCGTCTCACGCGGCAGTTGATTGCCGAAAGCGTGCTTCTCTCGCTCACTGGCGGTGCACTTGGCGTGCTTATCGCTATTCCCCTAATCAAATCGCTGCTCGCGGCATTTCCCGACAGCCTTCCGCGCAGCGCAAACATCGCCATGAACACTCCCGTCCTGTTTTTTACGTTTGGAGTTTCGTTTGTGGTTGGAATTTTGTTCGGCCTGGCGCCGGCGCTGAAAAATCGGAACTCCGATCTGCAAGCCTCGCTGAAGGACGGAGGCCGCGCCTCTACCAGCTCGCGCAATCGGGCGCAGAGCAGTCTCGTAATCGTCCAAGTGGCTTTGACGCTCGTTCTACTAGTGAGCGCCGGCTTGCTTTTCCGCACGATTCGCCAATTGGCTGAGGTCGATCCAGGATTCGACACCGAGCACGTCATCACCTTCAAGGTGGGCGTCTCGCGTTCGCTCATGAAGACGGTCGCGAGCGCTCGAATTGCCTATCAGCAGTTGATTGAGCGCATTCGCGATATACCCGGAGTACAAGCCGCGGATTTCACTGATACTGTTCCGCTCAGCGGCCAGGGCGGGACCATCCCCTTCTGGATCGACTCTCAGAAGCCCGCTTCGCTTCAGGCCGCTCCACGTTTAGTAGGCTTTCTTACCGGTCCGGATTACTTCCGAACGATGGGAATACCGCTCCTTCGAGGCCGGTTGTTCACCGCGCAGGACACCGTTCAATCTCCATGCGTCACAGTCATCGACAGTACTTTCAGTCGCATGTATTTTCCAAACAGTGACCCGCTCGGCCGAACTATAACATTCGGCTTCGTCTCGCCTACCGGCCCCTGCCGTATTGTCGGTGTAGCGCGCCACGTAAGGCATTGGGCTCTGGATGATCCCGCCTCAATTGCCCAGAATCAGATGTACTTTCCGCTTGCGCAGGATCCGGACCAGTGGGTGCTCGTCGGCTATCCCTATCTTACGGTCGTGCTTCGTACCCCGCTCGATTCCGCCACAATGATGCCCGCAATCAAGGCAGCGGTTTACGGAGCAGCCAGCGATCAGCCCGTTTACGACGTTCGGACCATGCAGAATATCGTCTCGGAATCGATGTCGCCGCAGCGCCTTCCGATGATTCTGCTGAGCGTGTTTGCGGCTCTTGCGCTGCTGCTCGCCTCTGTCGGATTGTACGGTGTAATTTCGTATACGGTGACACAGCGAACTCATGAGATTGGCATACGCATGGCGCTCGGTGCGGAGAAAAAAGATGTCTTTCGCCTGATAGTTGGCAGAGGCTTGCGCCTGGCTCTCACCGGCGTCGCCTTCGGCGCAATCACCGCTCTAGTGCTCACTCGCGTCCTCCCGAGTTTCTCGCATCTGCTCTACCAAGTTAGGGCTAGCGACCCCGTAACCTTTGCCGTTGTATCGAGCATCCTGGTTTTGGTCGCGCTCTTAGCCTGCTACATCCCTGCACGCCGAGCCATGAAACTGGATCCCATGATTTCGCTGCGTTACGAATAAGGAGATTGCAAGACATGCTTCTCGCTTCGCGGATGAAAAGTTTCCTGCGAAACATTTTCGCCAAGGGCCAAAACGATCGCGACCTGGATTCCGAAGTCCGGTCGTACTTCGAAACCATCGCGGAGGAAAAAATGCGCCAAGGCCTCTCTCCTGAAGAAGCGCGCCGCGCCGCAAGGCTGGAATCAGGCGGCATCGAACAAGTAAAAGAAGAAGTTCGTGAAGTCCGCGCTGGCGCCTGGCTCGATTCCCTGATCCAAGACCTCCGTTATGGCGGGCGCATGCTCCGCAGAAATCCCGCGTTCACCGCCATCGCCGTCCTCACCCTGGCTCTCGGTATCGGCGCCAACACCGCCATCTTCTCCGTCGTTAACGCCGTCCTACTTCGCCCGCTGCCCTACGCGAACCCACAAGAACTTATCGTGATCAAAGAATCCTCCCAACGAGTCGGCGTTCACTCGCCCTCCTACCCCGATTTTCTGGATTGGCGAGCGCAAAGCAGAACCATCGTGCGAATGGCCCTCCTCAACAATCGCGCCTTTAACTTGTCCGGAGTCGCTCAACCCGAAAACATCGAGGGCTACGCCGTATCTCCAAATTGTCTTTCATTGCTGGGAGTGCGTCCGTTCCTCGGACGCGATTTCCTGCCGTCGGAAGAAGCTCCCGGCGCCGCTCCTGTAGTCATGTTGAGTTACGCTCTGTGGCAATCTCATTTGGGCGCCGATCCCGACGCCATCGGCAAAACCATCACGCTCGACGGACGCAGTTTCACCATAATCGCCGTTCTGCCTCCTGGCTTCCGCCTCGACGACAAGACCGACGCCATCGCCCCCATCGGCGTCTGGGCCGCCGACATGATGGACCGCGGCGACCGTGGAGACGCAGAAGTGCTCGGACGCCTCGCTCCCGGTTCAACTCTTCAGCAGGCTCGCGCAGAGCTGGACACGATTGCGATCAACCTGCGAAAAGCTTATCCCACCCAGAACGCCGGCATCGGAGTCAATGTCACAACGCTTCGCGATCAATTGGTAGGCGACACTCGTCCAGCCATCCTCGTTCTTTTCGGCGCAGTCGTGTTCGTCCTACTCATCGCATGCGTAAATGTGGCCAATCTCTTTCTCGTCCGCGGTGCCGCCAGGTCTCGAGAGATTGCCGTTCGCCAAGCCTGCGGCGCCAGCCCCAATCGCATCATTCGCCAAATGCTCACCGAAAGCTTCCTACTCGCCGCAATCGGAGGTGCGTTGGGAATCCTGGTCGGAGCGCTAGGCGTCTTCGGTCTGAAACATTTGATTTCGACGGACATGCTTCAAGGGATAAACATCGTCGTCGATCGCAACGTGATGCTGTTCACCGCTGCCATGGTCATACTCGTCGCCATCGCATTCGGCCTTGTTCCCGCCTGGCAAGCCTCGCAGCCGCGCGTCCATGAAACCTTAAAAGAAGGCGGGCGCAGCGCCACATCCAGCCCTGCACAACATCGCTTGCGCGGCGTTCTGGCCATGGCCGAAACCGCGCTCGCTTTAATTCTTCTCGTCGGCGCGGGCCTGATGATGAAAAGCATGTACCGCTTACTGCAAGTAAATCCCGGCTTCCAATCCGATCGCGTTCTCACTATGGAAATGGATTTGCGCACCGCGCAATATTCTGAGTCTCCGGCCAGAATAAATTTTTGGCAGCAAGTTTTGGAAAAAGTTCGCGCGATTCCCGGTGTTGAAGACGCCGCCCTCGGCACCGGCGTTCCACTTACCGGTAGCCACAGTCGCTCTGATATCACCATAGAGGGCCTCCCTGTTCCGGATGCCGGGACATTCCCGCATCCTGACCGCCATTCCGTCAGCGCAGATTACACCAACGTCCTAAAAATCCCGCTGGTGCGTGGTCGCACTTTCACCGACGCTGACACCGAAACCTCCCCGCGCGTCGGTCTCATCAACTCGACGATGGCCCGCCGCTACTGGCCAAATCAAGACCCCGTTGGCAAACGCTTTCATTGGGGCCACCCCGGCGGACCACCATCCGACGACCCATGGATCACCATCGTCGGTGTCGTTGCTGACACAAAACTGTACGGTCTGTCGAATCCATCTCGACTCGAAATCTATTTGCCCCTGCGCCAGGAGCCCCCAACTGACATGTATTTGATCCTGCGCTCAGCCGTCGACCCCGCCAGCCTCACTTCGTCCGTTCGCGACGCGGTAGCCGCCATCGACAAAGACCAGCCCGTGTTCAACGTCATCACCATGCATCAATTGGTTGCCGATTCCGTGTCCACGCCTCATCTCACTCTGGTTCTTCTCGGCCTTTTCAGCGGACTCGCCCTCGTTCTCGCCGCCATCGGAATTTACGGCGTAATTTCTTACAGCGTGCAGCAACGTACGCACGAAATCGGCATCCGCATGGCCCTCGGCGCGCAACGCAGCAATGTCCTCCGGTTAGTCGTGGGCCAAGGCGTGAAACTCGCGGCCGTCGGCGTCGTCATCGGAGTTGGAGCAGCCCTGGCCTTGATGCGCCTGATGAGCAGCTTGCTTTTCGGAGTCAGCGCTAACGATCCGTTAACATTCGCAGCCGCCGCATTGGTTCTCCTGTTTGTCGCCGTCGCTGCCTGTTACATCCCCGCCCGTCGCGCCATCTCCGTTGACCCTATGAACGCTTTGCGCTACGAATAAAAAACGAAACTAGCTTTCAGGTATAAACCTGATATACAACACGCCTAGCTTGTGTAATTCTCTCGGCTGACAATCTTCGAGATTTGAGCTCTTGGGATTTGCGCCGTTCTGCAAGGAGAAATTTATGACTCCGCCAAAGCACTCTCACTCGGTCACCCCTCACTCGGTAAAGCGTGTCGCCCTTTCGACGGCACTATTGTGTGGTCTTTCGATCCCCAGCCTCGCACCGTCCGCCGCCGCGCGTGGAATGCAGATGTCGAGCGACAATTCCTCTAGCTCCAGCGCCACCTCGCCCAAACCTGACCGCGAGAAAAAAATCTACACAAACGATGACGTTGAAGCCCTCGCTCGCAATGGTGCCACGACCGTCGGCAACGCGGCAGGCATCCCCATCGCGCCCAATACCGGCTCCGCAGCACTGAGGACGTCGCCAACGCGCCCCGTCATCATCACTCAACTCGCAGCCGCTGAGCGGTTGGCGCCTGAGAAAGATCCCGTTTGGTACGCGGAACAATACGTCGCGTTTAGCGCGCGGCTCGATAGTATTGACGCCGAAGTGCAACGCCTTCGGAATTTTCGCCAGTCGGACGCGGCGCCGCAATCCGCTCCGGGATTGGACGTCGGCCTGAATATATACGGTCCTTGTCCGGCAATTAGCACCGACGCTCTGATCCAGCAGCTTCAGCTACAACGCTCTGCCATTGTGTCGCAAATCTCCGACCTGGAAGACCGCGCACGTGCCAACGGCATCGCACCAGAAATCTTGCGCAACGCGGAGGAAGTCGCCGCCCGCGCCGAGGACATTTCCCGTTTTCCTGCTGCGCTTCAGCGAACAATCGTCACTCAGCAGGTGCAACAGCTACAGTCCGGACTTAACGAAGTGCGTGAAGTGAAATCGCAGATGGCAGAGCAAGCCGCCGCGCAGAACATCACGCTCCTCCCGCCGCTCCCGGAAACAAAGTACGGTGGAGGTTTTACCGTGGATTATCTGAAGCAGCTCGACATTCAGCAGAACCAGATCGCGAATCAGCTCGATCAGGCCCAGGATGAAGCGCTGCGTGTAGGAATTTCGTCGCGCGACTTGCCGTAACCGTGCTCGGCTAAAACCTCGAACGTCTTTGCCCATCTCCGGCGCTTTGCCGAATGCTTATTCCTGTCTTCGATACGTGCCGGTTTCGTGCGCCGTTCCAATTTGGAGCTTATCGTCATCGGTGAATGCCAAATTCCACACTTGAAAATATGCCGGCGATCCCGCAGGCGCGCAATTCATTCGGATATGCTTCTCGTCCGGAAAATCGTAAACACATTGATGGAACTCACTCGGGCTTTTCATAATTAACGTCCCATCCGCTTTGAAATGCAAAGTTTCCTTGGTGCCGTGCACCTCTTCCCAATCGCCTACAATTTGCGACTTCAACTCCGGAGTCGCTTCTTGTCGGCATCCTTGCAACCATGAAGCCGCGCAAGTCAGCAAAGCCGCGCTTAACCAATAGCTCGTCCATCCCGCTGCAAACTTTTTCATTTGTCACCCGCGCCGGCTGCTCGTCCTGAATTTAGCGAATCGTGCTGGAACTTCGGCCAGGCGCTCTGCATCAGTCCATGACTTCCCGTCTGCACCGCATACAGCGTGCCTTCCGCCATCGCGATGTACATCGTTCCGTCCGGCGCCAATGCTGGGGACCCGATCCCAGTCCCCTGCAACGGCAAATCCCAAAGTATGTGGCCTTTATCAGTCAGCGCAACCAGCCTTGTTTCCGCCATGATGTAAATCGTTCCATCGCTTCCCAGCACCGGCGCGGAATGACGGCTGCGATTTCGCGTCTGCGGCAAACGAAATGTCCATTTCACCGCCCCATCTTCCGGAGCGAACGCATGCACCACATCTTGCATCGACACCGCAATGATTGTCCCGTCTGCAGCGATCACTGGCGATATCTGAAATCCGGCCTTATTTCCGCTGTCGTACGTCCATCTCACCTGGCCTTGCGTATCCAGCGCGACAAATTTATATAACTGCGATCCGCCGTAGATCGTTCCGCCCTCGCCAACCGCAATCGGAGTATCAACATAGGTATCCGTCGAGCTGTCCGCCGGTACCCCAAACCCCGCCAGCGAAACGCGCGGATAGGACCACAGTGTCTTTCCATTTCGATCCACCACAAAAATTCTCCGCTCACGCACGAATGCCACTTCCCCATCCTTCAGCATCACCGGCGAGTTGTTGTAGTCCAACGTCGGCAACGACCACCGCAGTGTCCCATCCTCTTTATTAAAAGCCGAAAATGATTGCCCGCAGATCGTGTATACCGTGCTCCCGTCCGATGTTCCGCCTTGGTCGCTCGAGGCCATCTTTTGCATCGGACACGACGCCTCCCATCGCTTCAGCCCCGCCTGCGTCAGCGAATACACTTTGTTCGTCGTGCCAAAATAAATGTTTCTCTCCTCGTCCTGAAATATTGCCCCCTCGATCATGTCGTGCAAATCCACGCGATATTCCCAGCGCAACGCGCTCGAAGGGTCCACGCAATAAATTTCGCTGCCGGCGATATACAGCTCTCCGTCCTTTCCCACCGTCGGCGAAGTATAAAACCCGTCCATGGAGCTGAAATATTTCGTCCATTTTACTTGCGGAACTTTGCTGTAGGGAGGAACCGGTCGCCGCACCAGGCGATACCAATAGAAGACGCATCCGAACGCCACCACAATCACCACGCAGAAATTTAAGATTCTTTGCGTCACGAACGCGCCCGCCCCTCGCTGCAATTCGCGCTATCACCAAACGCGCGAGTCTGCAACGCTCCCACCGCACATTTTTGAATTCGAGCTGGCCCGGTCCTACTTTGTAACCCGATGCTAACATCCCGCCGGCGCGCAATCCCCTCCCGCTTATACTCTTGTTAACGAGTTAAATAACCATGGCTTAGGGGCGAGTCATGCGTCCAATGCGCGTCTTGATGATTATTCTGGAAGTGATCCTGATATTTGTGGCCTCTTCGGCCCTCATCAGGTTCGTCGCCTCAAAACCACTCTCTAACCGCGACGCCACCGAAATAAAGTTCAGTGCCGCCAACGCGAAAAAGTTCCGTTCTCTCTATGATACCGGCTCGAAACAACTCAAGAACGCGGAGTATCCCGAAGCTCTCGCAAGTTTCCAGGAAGCGGAACAGTCCAGCGGCCAGCTTTCCGACGATCAATATGCCGCGCTGAAAAATGCGCGCCAGCAAATCGCCACCTATTACGAGTCCTCAGGTCGCGCCACCGAAGCCGAAGCGGTTTACAAAACCCTGCAAACCTCGGCTCTCCAGGAAGGCTACGTCTTGTCGCGCGCCCACGTCCCCGCGCAAGCTCTGCCGCGCCTCCAGGACGCGCAACAATTCTCCGAGCGCCTCACCGAGGGCAAACAAGCCGCGCTCGTAGAATCGAGCGGCGCTGTTGTTGAATGTTTTCGCGAGATGCAGCAGTTCGACGACGCCGAAGAAAATTCGTACCAGATGATCGACTACCTTCGCGCCTCGTCCAGTCCCTCGGACCTTGCGCTCACCGATAAATATCTGGAGCTGGCGCAAACCTACTCGCAAGCCAACCGCTGGGACATGTCCGAACAAACTCTAGTGCTCGCCTGGCCCAGCATCGATCAAGTGATCGCCCATCGTTCCAGCCTGCCCGACAACGATCCGTCCTTGATGCAGGCGCTCTCCGAGAAGGATCTTCTCCTCTCTTGGTTGGTGAATGCCTACGCGCAGGAAGGCAAAATCGAAACGGCGCTAGCCACTTCCGAATCGCTTTACAGTTACGTCGCGGACCACTCCAAACCCTGGACCGACCTCGGCCCCTACGGCCGAAAACAAGTAGCGGCTCAAGCCGTAACCGTCGCCCTAAAAGCCAACCGCCCGGACCTGGCCGCCCCATGGCAAGCTCGCCTCGCCACCATCCACTGATTTCTCTTAGTTTCTTCACCAATGTAATTGCTCGCCGCAATGGCCAGTGGCAAGCCGTAAACGCGCAGCAGAACCCGTTCCAGCCGCGCCCCACTCGCTAAACCCCATAAAAATCTTCCGCTCGGATTCCAATATATCTGGGGTGTAGAATACCGTCGATCACCGGCTCCCAAATCCGCCTCGGAGGCTCCGCCATGGGCAACGTTCAGGCAGCGCCGCTAGCCCGCAAAGCGCTCGCCAGCTACATCAAGCCAAGCAAGCTGCCTTGGATCCCTTGGGCGCCCGGCCATTTTATAAAGCTCATAAAACTGAATCCCGTCACCGGCCAAATTGTCCTCTTCATTCGTTCGCAACTAGGCGCCGCCCTCCAAGTCCATTTCCACCCCGGCACCGTAGTGGTTTATACCGTGCAGGGCGCGTGGACCTACGACGAAGGCTGGACTTCCGAAGTTGGCGATGTAGTTTTTGAAGTCGCGGGCTCCACGCACTCTCCGCGCATGGTGGGAAAAGAGGAAACCATCGTTTTCGCCGTGATCGAAGGCGCGCTGAATTTTCTCGACGACGCCGGCAACACCGTCGCCGTAGAAAATTGGCAATCCTTCCTAAAGCGCTACCACGACCACTGCGCCGAAAAAGGTTTGACGCCAGTGGACATCACCAAATTCTGACACTTTCCAATCCGAGGCGAGGTTTGTTTGTCATCCCGAACCGCGTTGTTTGCGGGCGTCCTGAGGGACCTGCTTTTCACTTCGCATGCACAGCTTTGACGCTCCGCCGAGAACCAGCCTTGAAGACAGGAACTGGCCTTACTCTTTCGTCTTCAATTTCAATCGGTGCTTGTTCTCTTCCAAAAACGCGCGCAGCCCATCCGACGCGTCCAACAGCCTCACCCACTGCTCGTAATACAACGTGACCGGAAACCGTCCCAACCCATAAACGCTCACGCCGCCCTTCTCTCCCACGCGAAACTCCAGCGTCCCGCTCCGCTTCGACCCGCCCGCCTGCTTCTCCAGCTCCGCGATCCGCGCCAGCAATTCTTCTTTCGTCGGTTCAGCCATTTTCATTTTCTCCGCATAAAAATAAATTCACTCATCGCCAACTGATAATACACCCGGCCGCATAACCGATGCGCCTCAAACAATTCCGCGCATCCCTGATTAATCGTCAGCACGCGCAAACAAAATCCTAACCGCCTTTTTACAACCTGGCGACAATTCCGTGACAATCCCCCTTCCCCGCGCTTCTAGTATCTCGTCCGAGCGGATCAGCAACCCTTCGTTCGCGCCCGACAGCCGGTAGAAGCTTTTCCGCCATAAAGGAGAATTGAATGCAACGCCGCACGATCGCACTTGCCGCAATCCTCGGACTCGCAACGCTTTTTGGTTCGACCGTCGCCCACGCGCAATACGAAATCACCAATTTGGTTTCCAATCAGGCAAAAACCGCAAAAACCACCGACCCACTTTTAGTAAATGCCTGGGGGCTGACTTACGCTCCCGGCGGCCCTTTCTGGATTAGCGACGAAGCTTCCGGTTGGTCCACGCTTTACAACGCCAACGGCACAAAGGTTCCCTTGAACGTCCTCATTCCATCCGTGGGTGACGGCCCTGGCTCGCCCACCGGCGTCGCCTTCCACAATCCCGCCGACGGCGAATTCCAGGTACAAGGCTGGCCGTCCGTTTTCCTGTTCGTCACTCTTGACGGCACCATCAGCGGCTGGGCTCCGCAAGCGAATCCCAACGCCGCCATCATCGCGGTCACCACCCCCGGCGCTGTGTACACCGGTCTGGCCATCACCAATCACACATCCGGAAATTTCATCTTCGCCGCCGACAACGCCAACAACAAAGTGGACATCTACGACGGCAATTTCCATCTCGTTGATTCATTCACTGACACCACACTTCCCGCCGGCTTCGCTCCCTTCGGCATACAGGATTTCGGTGGCCTGGTTTACGTCGCCTTCGCCAACACCTCGGGCGCAACAGGCGGCTACATCGACATCTACAGCGAGTCCGGCACGCTCCTCAAACAGCTCGCCAGCGGCGCTCCGCTCAACCAGCCCTGGGGTTTCGCCATCGCGCCCAAGGACTTCGGGCCGCTCAGCAACACGCTGCTCGTCTCCAACAACACCAACAGCGGCACCATCAACGCATTCAACGCCGTCACGGGCCAGTTTGTTGGCACCGTGAAGGACGTCAACGACAAGCCGGTCGTGATCAATCAGATATGGGGAATTAAGTTCGGCGGAGGCACCGCAGCCGACGGCGCCACCAACGAGCTTTTCTTCACCGCTGGCCCCGATAACAACAATGCCGGAATCTTCGGCTTCATCTCGTTCAAGCCATAACGCAATCGCGTTCCGGCGATAACGCAAAGCATGAGCGACATTTTATTTCCCAGGTTTTAGTTTTGCAGGTTTTAGTTTTGCAGGTTTTAGCTTCGCAGGTTTTCAGGTTCGCAGTTGAAGTTGATTTAGCGTTTCGTTTTGAAGTGGAAGTTGATCTTGCGGGTGCCCCATCCTTTGCGTCCTGCATTCCCCCGAGCAAAGGGTGGGGCTTTTTCTTGGCTTTTTCTTGGCTTTTTCTTGGCTTTTTCTTGGCCTTTTGTTTTTGCGCTAGTTTCTTAAGGTGTCATCCCGAGCGGAGTCTCGCGCGCTTTTGCTTCTCCCCTGTTTCTCAGGGGCGCGAGACGCAATTCGAGGGATCTGCTCTTTCCTCTTCCGTTGTTTTTATGGGGTCGCCTTACTCCGCGTTGTCGATTTGCGCGCGCTGCAACCTGTCGCTGTAGTCAATGTAAATCGTCTTCCACTCGCTGTAGAAATCCAGCGCCGCTTCGCCCGACTCGCGATGCCCGTTCCCCGTATTCTTAATCCCGCCAAACGGCAGATGCGTCTCCGCCCCAATCGTCGGCGCATTCACGTAAACAATTCCCGTTTGCAAGTCGCGTTGCGCGCGAAACGCATTATTCACATTCCGCGTGTAAATCGCCGCCGACAACCCATACTGCACGCCGTTCGCGATCGCGAGCGCATCGTCAAACGTGTCAAACGGAATCACGCTGACCACCGGCCCAAAGATTTCTTCCTGGCAAATACGCATCTTGGGGTCGCAGTCTGTAAATACCGTCGGCTGGTGGAACCATCCGCGCAGCAAATCTCCATCTTCGATGCGCTTCCCGCCCGCCGCCAGCTTCGCTCCTTCATTTTTCCCGATCTCGACGTAGCTCATCACCGTCTTTAGTTGCTGTTCGTTGACGCACGGCCCCATATCCGTGGCCGGATCCAGCCCGTCGCCAACGCGCAACGATTTCGCGCGCTCCGTAAATTTCGCTACAAACTCGCCGTAAACTTTCTTGTGCACCGCCACGCGGCTCGCCGCCGTACAACGCTGCCCGGTAGTTCCAAACCCGCCCCATATCGCGCCGTCCACCGCCAGGTCCAGGTTCGCGTCGTCCATCACGATGATGATGTTTTTCCCGCCCATTTCCAGATGACACTTTTTAAAAGTCGGCGCGCACGCCTCGCTGATAATCCGCCCCACCTCCGTGGACCCGGTAAAGCTGATCAGTTGCGTTCCCGCGCTCGCCAGGATCGCCGTGCCTACCACCGTGCCTTTCCCCGCCACTATGTTCAACACGCCCGGCGGCAGCCCCGCTTCCGCCATCACGTGCACCAGGTTGTACGTCGATAGCGGAGTGTCTTCCGCCGGCTTGATCACCACCGTGTTCCCGCAAATCAGCGCAGGCATGATTTTCCACGACGGAATGGCCATCGGAAAATTCCACGGAGTAATAAATCCGTTTACGCCCACCGGCGTGCGCACCGACATCGCAAATTTGTTCGGCAGCTCCGAAGGAGTAGTCTGCCCAAACTGCCGCCGCCCTTCTCCCGCCATCAAGTAGGTCATGTCGATGGCTTCCTGCACGTCGCCGCGCGTTTCTTCCAACACTTTGCCCATTTCGCGCGTCATGTCTTTCGCAAAATCTTCTTTGCGTTCGGTCAGGATTTCCGCCGCGCGATAAAGAATCTCGCCGCGCTTGGGCGCCGGAGTCAGCCGCCATTTTTCGAACGCGCCGGCGGCCGCGTCAACCGCCGCCGCTACATCTTCTTCCGTGGACGCGGGAAACACTCCCACCAGATCGTTCGTGTTCGCCGGGTTGCGATTCTCGATCCCCTTCCCCCCGCGCGTCTCCACCCACTCCCCATTGATGTAATTCTTAAATGTCTTTGGCGCTACTGCCGTAGCCATTTATTCCTCCGTGAACGTTTTTAACCTTGTCTTACTTCCGGCCCTTTCTTCTAACGTTGTCATCCCGAACCGCCGCATTTGCGGGCGTCTTGAGGAATCTGCTGTTGTGGTGTTCTCTGATTGGATTCCGCCGCCAAATGGCGGATTCAGAGTAGCAATCTCGCCACAACCCGTCAATCCAGGCCCTAGCCGTAATTTGCAGATGGGACTCCACGGGCCACAAAGTCGAATGCCTGTGGCACCGTTTGCGCCGTCTCATCCGCGCAAGCTTTCGTTTTAAGGCCGCGAACCGCCGTGGGTTAATATCTAGACAGCATGAAGCTCTCGCCCAAGAGTTTAGAAGCTCTTCGTGACGTGATTACAGGTGACTCCGGAATCGGCCCATATCGATCTGGACCTGAGTTGGTGCTCCTGTTTCGCGAATTCGGATTTCAGGACAAATACGGTCAGGGATTTCCTAGCAGGTGGAAATACGCAGAAGACAAAATAAACGCCATGAACGGTAAGCCGGCACTTAACGAGCTACTCACCACAGTCTTAAGCCCAATAGAGTTCGTGGAAGATACTGAACAACTCGCGTCGATTATCAAGAAGTTAAACCTGTACTTCGCATTCGATGGCTACCAAATATCGATTAAAGGTCAGAAGTGTGTGATAACCGCCGCGGTCACGACAACTGTGGAAGTAGAAAACGAATTTCAGCTCACGGATGACTTTGTACACGAGCAGTTCACCAAACTGGACGATAAGCTCAAATCGGACGATTTCGATGGCGCTATAACAAATTCTCGCTCTCTGCTCGAGGGCGTCATCGGCGAAATATATCAGCGGCTAACGGGCAAATCGCTAGAGAAATCTGGCGACCTAAGGACCGACTTCAAAACTATTCGCAATCTGATGAATCTTGCGCCAGATGGACATTCGGAAGAAACCATAAAGCAAATCCTAAACGCACTCAATTCGATAATTTCTGGCATTGATACCCTTAGCAATCAAATGGGCGACCGCCACAAGCGCCGCCACAAGCCTCAAAAGCGTCATGCAAAATTGGCGGTAAATGCAGCCAAGACCACAGTCGATTTCCTTCTGGACACGTATCTTTCTAGAAGTGGAAGCTAACGCGAACCTACGGCCTTGTTCCGATAGTCGCAAATCATCTTCAGCGAAAACGCGGGAAACACCGTTACGTAGTTTCCGTGCCAATGTTCCTTGCTATGGAAACGATTTCACTGGATACGGCCTTATACTCCTCAGAAACTTGCTCTTGACTCTTATTTGCGAGGAAGAAAAGCTTGGAGGAGGCACTTCTCACGAGTCCTACTAATCGGGATTCCGGGTCAATGCGATTGACGGAAATCCATCTGTCGATGGCGTGGTTTGAAAGTCCAAATAATTCTTCCTTCTCCCATTTTTTTCGATTTACTAACTGAAGTATTTGTCTTTGCGCTTCGATCCGACTATTGAACTCGCTCATATCGCGCTACCTCCTCGATTAATCCAATCATCCAGCTATTAACTTCGGTGATCCCCATACTAGCGCATTCGATTTCCTCAACCGTTAATCCAGCACCTATGCCTCTGGTACATAATATCCGAGCTCTTTCCAAGATTCGATAAACACTTGGAGCAATCCGAACGTTTCGAGTGCCCAAGTGAATTGCGGCATGCCTGGAAAAGTCCGGACAATCCGTGACACCGAGCGAAAAGCAGGTAGCCAAATTCCGAACACTCAGGAAAATCGTCGATAAATCAAATACTCTGCTAGATTTACCGCTCATTAACGACTTGTAGCTTTCCTGAAATAAAGCATGGAATTTCTGACAGTCGCGAAAACAGTTCCTATAACGATTAGGCGACGCCAACTCCTTGAGATAGTCCTTTGAGTCCGAAGAGAAAAGCATCCGTGATTCCAATGCCAGATGCCAGGCAAAGGGATTACCTTCTTCCCACAATTCACGCGTTCGCCGGTAGGAGTAGATCGAATATATGTCAGGGCTCAACTGCTCGTCGCCCGCTTCGACGACCGCGAGCAGGTCTACATCAGAATCGCGCGATACATCTCCTCTGCAAATCGATCCGAAGGCGTATATATGCATTTCTCTAACGCCGATTTGATCGCTTAATAATAATTGATAGGAGAAAACCGAATGCAATCAACCTCGCTACTACCACACCCGTCAGATACAGCCCCCAGTAATGGCTATTCGCGGAAGCCGTACCCAGAAAAATTTGCGGCGACTTCAACAGGGCGTGAATGTAGCTGTCGAGCCGGTGCGGATCTCCAAACGCTATAACGTCTATAAATGCCATCAAAATGAGTACTATCGCAATCGCCCGAAGCGCCTTCATGACGCTTTCACCGTTGCCCCAGATGAAGTCAAGGGCCATAAACGATAGCCAGTCCAGAAATGCTTTTAGCCGCTTGCCTCCTGAATACTTTTTTCGATAATAGGATTCATTGGATCGCCAAGCCTTGAGCTTGTGCACTTTGCTAGCCTGCAATTCGACTTCTATCGCTTTATTCGCAGAGGCCGCATCCCCGAGCTGCTGATAATTCATTCTCAGGGTGCGGGCAAATCTCATTTTTATATTGTCAGGTCCCGGGCATTCAGTATCGAGGATGTCGTCTTCAACCAGCGTTCGCTCAAAGATTGCATAATCAAATTTACATCCCGAAAACGTGGAACCGTGCAGGTTTGTTCCAAGGAAACGACATCCAGTGAAGTCACAAGAATCGAATTTGCACGATCGCAAATAGCAGGTGTCGAATATCGAATATTTAAAATCTACTTTGGTGAAAGATCTTCCTTTGGAAACAAGGCGAATGAATAACTGATTAGCGAACTGCCCCTCGGAAATATCGGTATCAAATCGCTTGTCTATCTCTTGAGCTCTGCCACTGTCTGACAACATCGAGATCCTTTCGCTGTAACAGAACGTCGCCTTGACATTTCCCCTGTTTCCAAGAGAAATAGAGTAACTCTCTTACTGGATAATGGCTCTCGCAATCAGAAATTCCGCGAAGTGTAATGCGATCTGATCGAGCTGTGCGGCAATTTGTTCGTCACCAGTCAAAATCGGATTTTCAATCCAAAGAACTTCATTCCAAGGCAACAGTGCGATTTCCCGAGCGTTTTGGTCGTAGGCATTGCTCCAAAACACACCGGCCACGTTATAGCAGCGCCGTTTAAGCTTCCGTATCATCTCTGCGACATGTTGCGCAGATTTATGCGAAGTATGTGACGACAAAACGCAGATATCCGCTTCCTTGAAGAAACGCTTGAAATAATTATCAATCGACTTGTATTGCTTTAGTTTTTCTTGGTAACTGCGATTACAAGTAAAGATCGTGAGTAAATTCTTGGGCGCCCGAGGATGCGTAATGTCTGTAACAATATCAGTATCCAGGCGCCGTTTTCGCTCATTGCAGAGATAGAAGATCAGATTCTTTTGAAACGATGTTTTTCCTGTGCGATCTTGGCCGATAAGTATATAAGCCCATCGTGAAAACATACTCACCTCGGATTGACCCCAGATCCAGATTCTACCCGAACCACAGCCCAACAGAGCCCACCTGAATCGCGAAGTTCAGCTGAATCATGTAGCGGTGAGCGTTTTAGGGCTGTGTAATTATTACCCTTGACTCGTGTTTACTACTATGTTATCATGCGTTGGGGCGTCATAACCGCCCCACGAGGAAGACATATGGCCCAGGCCACTAGCAGTCGAGGAGGCAGTAGCAAGACGCAAGCACAAGCAGAATCAATCCCACCTGAAGAATCCCAAATCGGGAATGCAGAAATTTCATCCAGGGAAAAGCGTCGCCACCGCGCTTCCCTCGCCCGACACTCCCGCAAATGCTCGGTCTGCCATCACCCCGACCGCGAATTCATCGACGATGACTACCTCCGCTGGATCAGCCCCGAATCTATCGCCCGCCAATACAAAATCTCCCATCACTCCGTCGTTTACCGCCACGCCGACGCTACCGGCCTTCGCACCCAACGCCGTGCCTCGCTCCGAGCCACCCTCGAACACTTCATCGAGGAAGCCGAAAACGTCCGCGTCACCGCCCACTCCCTGGTATCCGCCGTGCGCCTCTACGCCCAAATCAACGACCAAGGCCAGTGGACGCCTCCAGTCCGCCGCCACATAGTCGAACACCACTACTTTGGCCTCCCCGCCGAAGCCGGCCCGCCCGCCGAGGCTTCAGCCGCTCCTACAGCGAGCGCCGCCACCAACGCAGCATCCACTCACGTATCCAATTTGGGAAATGACGATGGGTCTCGTTCGAACACCTTCGCCGCGCCCTCTGCGGCGCCCTTAAGCGAAAGCAAGAATGAATCCGGAGCCGTTAGTCCGACTCCTAGAATGCCCGGCAGCTCGCCGCCGGCAGCGAGCCCAACGCCAGCCGCCACGGCCAGCGCACCTGCAGCTAATCAAAAGACAAAAGACGGCTCGCCGTCGAACACCTTCGCCGCGCCTTCCGCGGCGCCCCTGGCGGAAGCCCAGAAGGATTCCGATCCTGTAAAGGAGACTCGCAGCTCGTCGCCGAGAGCCAGCGCGACACCAGCCGCAAAACCGGCGCCACAGGCTGATCGCGCTGAGCCCATAGAAAAAAGCGGCGGCTCACAGTCGCATACCTCCGCCGCGCCTTCTGCGGCGCCCCCGGCGAAAGCCCAGAAGGATTCCGATCCTGTAAAGAACACAGGCAGCTCGTCGCCTGTTGCCACCGCCGCGGACTCTGCGGCGCCCTTTAGCGAACGCCCAGAAAATTTCCCCGCCGTGTCGGTCGCAGCCCCACCCACTCCCACGAAAAGCAAAACTACAGCCACACCGATCGCTACCATTTACCTGCAGACAAACGCGATTTCTAATCGCGAACTCTTGGGATTAGACCATGTCGCAACTCATTGAAAACAAACAAAGCGCCCCTGTTCTAATCGCGAACTTTGAACCAAATGAAATCGCGACAAAATCGGGGCAAAAAACAAAAACTCAAACGCGAAAACATTGCGCGGGTGAACCTGCGCAAAAGGTAGAACTTCGAAGTCGAAGGCATCGAGCGGGTGAGGCTGCCCAAAGGGTAGAAAATCAAAAGCGAACACATGGAGCCCCTTGCGAAGGCACCCAGGGTGATTCACTTCGCTATGCACAAAAGGTGGGACAACGGGAGCGACAATTACGGCGCGATTGCCGAGGCTTGCTCGAAGGCGATTTGCCACGTGCCGTGCCGGCGGAGGCAGAGGCGGGCGCAGCGGTTATCGTCGGTAAAAGTTTTGCCGTGGAGGGTGCCGGCGCCTTGCAAGCGGTCGAGGATGACGGCGGCGTCATCGCTGAACACTTTGATTTGAAGCTCGGTCCAAGTGGCGTGATGGAGTTTGTAGCTGGGCGAGAGGATGACGCCCAGAATCGCGGCGCGGTCGAGGATTTGGCCGTTGGGCGCGACGTAAACGTATTCGGGAGCCATGAGCCGGTCCACGGTGGCGGCGTCGTTTTCAAGCCAGGCCGCGTTCCAGGCTTTGCTGAGGTGTTCGATTTCTTGTTGCACCGGAGCAGCGGCCACGGGACTCCTTCCTCTGGAACCGAGATCGCGAAACGAAAAGAGCGAAAAACCGCCGGCCTGAAGGCCGCCGCTACAAAGGCGGGGGCTGCATCGCCCATTTCCCGGCCCAATATAGAAGCGAAATTAGCGCGACTCAAGAGGAGAACAGCAGGTCCGAGAAGTTCCGGCCACTTCGTGGCCTCTTCCCCAAGCTCGACTAGCCGTCGACTTGGGCGGCCCCGCGATTCCGGCCGCTTCGTGGCCTCTTCCCCAGGCTCGACTGTTTGATCTCCCAGGCTCGACTAACCGTCGACCCGAGAGCCCTGTTCTGGACCTGGGCGGCGTTATTTTGTCCAGCGGCCCTGAAAACCAGGGAAAGCGAAAGCAACGGCAAGATGGCGGCCCTGCCTGCTGGCAGGCAAGCTAAAGCCCTGTGCTACGACTAAAACTGCGGGTGGCCTGTGACGAGTTGGGGCAATCGGGCATCTAATGTTTGACATGGATTTTCGAGGATCATCGAACGCCGCGGGAACGGGCGCGTCGGCGCTGGACCGCAAAATTGGCTACCTGGTGCTGCGGTTCACGCTGGGACTGAGCATCTTCATGCATGGGCTGACACGGTTGCCGCACATAAGTGCGTTCGCCGACGGTCTGGTGAAGGAGTTCGCGAATACGGTGCTGCCGGCGATGGTGGTGCGGCCCTTCGCACTCTGTCTCGTTTTCGTGGAGGCGATCGTAGGATTGCTTCTGGTGTTGGGACTCTTTACGCAGGCGGCTTTGATGGTGGGCTCCCTCACAATGGCTGCGCTGATCTTCGGCACCTCTTTGCGCTCGGACTGGAACATCGTCGCGATACAGCTTCTTTATTGCGCCATCTACGCCGCGCTGATTGCCGCACGCGAGTACAACGCTTACTCCGTAGACGCCCTTTTGCGCCGCTAGAAGCTTTTCCGGGAAACAAAACCTGAAACAAAACGCCTAGCCTGGCCGCCGGCAGGCAGGCTGAAGGTTGCGCTACGAAGGCCACGCGAAGTGCACCTGAGGACGGGAGGTTCGCCGCAAAAAAAAATGGGAGAAGCGAGGCTCCTCCCATTCAGAAAAGTTTGCAGCGAACTTAATATTAACGGCCGAGAACGGTCAACGGCTTGGTCGGTTCGAGCTTTTTTGCCTTCTGCAGGGTTTTCTTTGCCATGTTCTTGTTTCCTCCGGTTTTGGTCTGCCCTATTGCCTGGCGACGAAGGATACTATGCACCTAGCGTGCCAACTTCCGCAATACATCCGGAATTGTGTATCTCCTTGCAGAACTATTGGATGCGCGGTTGCACGTAGCCCTGTCAGGCAGCGCGATCGGCGAATTGGCGTTGATTTAGTCAACTCTAGGCTGAAATATTCAACGGGCCGGCGATCAATCGTAAGCTTGAACGGCAAGGGAATAATTTGGGGTTAGCGCTGCTGGGGCTTGGCGTCGCTGACCGAAGGGCTGGAAGAAAGCGGCGAGCCGGCGTTGGTGTTGATGGCGCTGGCGGATTGCGAAGACGCCGATGCGGGTTGCGCCAACGCGGGAACGGATGTGGTTAGCGCCGAAGCGGATGCGGCCGCAGGCGAGGGAGACGATGCTGCGGGCTTGCTGGGCTGGGGTGGAACGGGCTTGGGGGCGGAGACGCCCGCGATGCTGGAACCCAGGCCCAATTTTTGCAGGCTTAGGGCGTTGATTTTGCCGGAAGACTCCAGGCCATTTTCGGATTGAAACTTCTGCATGGCGGAGACGGTGTTGGAATCCCACTTTCCGTTGGGATTGCCCTGATAGTAGCCGTGGCGCTGTAGCGCGGTCTGAATTTCGGAAATGCGAGCCGGCGTCGGGGCTTTCTGCATCGGCTCTCGCCGTGAATGATGCTTCTTCGAGACTGTTTTCTTTTTGGCGGTACCGGTCGAATGCGTTGTCGACGATGACTTCGAGGCGCTAGTGGAAGTCGATTGCCCGAAGGCGGGAATGCAGGCCAGCAGCAGGGCTGCCGACAACAGCGCCGGGAATTTAAACCTTCGCCTCACTGAGATAACTCCCCTGCCCCATTATCGCGCAATCAAGGGCGCGGACAAGCTGCGCCGCAACGATCGAGCGCGTATCAGACAATGAACAGAACGCAGCCGAAGATGCAACCCTCTGGACCCCGGCGATGAACGCAGCAGTCCCTTCCCTGCGAAAACTTACTGGGCTGCAGGGACGGCGCCGGCCAGGAAAACGGTTAAGACGCGGTCGTTGTTGCCGCGCTGGGCGACTTTGAAAAGAACGTCCTGGCCCGGCTTGAGCTGGGCCATTTCGCGGCGGTAATCGGCCAAGTTGTTGATGGGTACGTGATTGATTTCCGTGATTACGTCACCGCGGGTGAAATCGATATCTTCGGCGAAGCTTGCGGGATCGACTTCGGTTACAACCACGCCAGTGAGCTTGCCCATTCCGAGCTTGTGCGCGAGGTCAGGAGTGAGCTCTTCGACGTGCAAGCCGAATTCTCCGGGAGTTTCTTCCTGCTCGGGCTGGTCGTCAACTCCCGCTTGCGCGGACTGCGGGAAAATTTTCGAGCGATCCGCAACGACGAGTGAAACGCTCTTGGCTTGTTTCGCGCGAACGTAATCGATCTGGACTGATTGGCCGATGGTGGTTTGCGCGATGGGATTTACAAGGTCGGAACCGGTGTGAACGGGTTGGCCGTTGACGTTGGTGATCACGTCGCCGGGCTGCAATCCAGCTTTGTCGGCGGGGCTGCCGGGTTCTACTGCTTCGACGACGATTCCGTAGGGGGCGCCAAGTTCCTTCAAAAGGACCGGATTATTGCTGCGTTCGTCCTGGAAAGTGATGCCGATGGAACCGCGCGTAACTTTACCGCTGGTAATGAGCTGGTTGTAAACGTTGATCACCGCGTTGGAGGGCATGGCGAAACCGACGCCTTCGAACGAGCGGCTCTCGGTGTAGATGGCGGTATTGATGCCGATTACTTCGCCGGCCATATTCACGAGCGGGCCGCCTGAATTTCCGGGATTGATGGCGGCATCGGTCTGAATGAAGCGCTGAAATTGATGGCCCACGTTGGAACGATCTTTCGCGCTGATGATTCCGGCGGTAACGGTGGAATTCAGACCAAAGGGGCTGCCGAAGGCGAGCACCCAATCGCCGACTTGGACGCCATCGGAATTACCGAGCTTGGCGGTGGCGAATTCGTGGTCGGCTTCAATTTTGATAACGGCAAGATCGGTGTCTTTGTCGATGCCGATTACGTGTGCGTTGTAGTGCGTGGGGTCGCCGTCGATGGTGACTTGAATTTTTGTGGCCTGGTCGACGACGTGATCGTTGGTGAGGATGAAGCCTTTCTTATCGACGATGACGCCGGAACCGAGGCTACGTTCGGCGTCTTCACCGCGATCGGGCGAATCAAAGAAGCGGTCGAAGAAATCCTGGAAATCTCCTTGGGCGTGTGGGCGCTTGGCGCCTTTGGGTTTCTCGATTACCTGCGTGGTGGAAATGTTTACAACCGAAGGCCCGACCTTTTTGGAGATCATAGCGAAGCCATTGGAGAGCGTCACCGGATCGGGAATCACGAGCAGCGAAGCGCCGCTGGAGGCGGTTTGATCGTGCGTGGCCATAGCGCGGCCTGAAATTACCGTGCCGATCACGATGCCGATGCCGAGCGTGGCGATGATCAGCAAAGTGGCGAAAATCTTTCGGCGCCTGATCCAGCTATACAATTCCTGAAATTGAAGAGCCATGCTCGAACTCCTTTGGATTGCGCCGAAAACGAATCGCGCCAAAAGCAAACGCGGAGGCGGTGAATTGTAAGTATAACACTCATTTTAACCCGGAGAAGCGAGGGGAGTTGCGGATTGCCGTTGTGAGTAAGAGGTCGTTTTGTCTGGGATCGTAATTGAGCCGGTAGGGGATAACGGATTCGAGGGGATCATAAAAAACCCGGCGCCTGATGAAGGGGGCGCCGGGTCTCAAGATTCATACAGCCAATTTTAACCGGACCTTAAGGCTGTTCACTCGCGATCCGCCGGGATATTCGAGTCGTCGAGGGCCAGAGGCTGCAAGTCCTCGATGCGAGTGTCGAAAATATCGACGGATGAGCCGTCCTCGCGAGGTTCCAATTTTTTCTGAGCGCGGCGTTCAGCTTTCGCGCGCGCCTTGTCCATGCGCTTCATTTCCTTCTGGCGCTTTTTGAATGTAGTGGTCATGGCTATCTCCTTGGGTTGGAATTAAGGCGGGCAACGCCACCGCCAACAAAAGTTAATTCGAAAAAATTTACCAGCGAGGTTCGCGAGGCTGGCGCGCGACTTCGCGATAATCCTCGTTGGAGAATCTCTCGCGACCGCCCCCGCCGCTGCCGCCTCGATTGCCGCCGCTGCCACGATTGCCCCCGCCCGAGTTACCTCCGGGACCGCTACGTGGTCCGCGAGGACCGCCGCCGGATTCGGACTTGGGCCGCGCTTCGTTCACTTTTAGATTACGCCCGCCGAGATCTTTTCCGTCGAGCGCCGCGATGGCCTTGGCCGCTTCCGCGTCGTTCACCATTTCGACGAAACCAAAGCCGCGCGCTTTGCCCGTCTCACGATCTGTCGCCACATGGACCCGCGCAAGCTGTCCGAACGGTTCGAAGAGAGCACGCAGATCCGCAGCAGTCGTTTGAAAGCTCATATTGCCCACAAAAAGATTCTTCATACTGTTTTCTCCTGAAGCATTGCTGTCGACTGCTGCAAAGATTTGGGTCACTCGGCCGGACGGACAGGCTACAAAACCCAGGAAACCGCGGCGAAAGACCAGACCATATCAAATCAAGTGAGGCAGGGCAAGGCACGACCCGTGAGTGAATTTGTCCCCATCACATTTACGGAGCGCACCCCCATCGTAACATGTTTCGTGGTAAAAAGCGGCGCGAGCCTGAGGAAGGCTCCATCGGTATCTGGCTAGCGGTCGGAAAGGGGGCGCTGACCAATAGCGCAAAAACGGCGGGCGCGATGGCGTGGTCCGCCGCGTCCTCCAGATATAACGAGCTTGCTTGGAGCGAGAATTGCGGCGAAGCTAACGAGAAAATGGGTGGCTGACGGACGATTGAAGGGGATAGCGCGGGAGCGAAAATGTTGGCATAGCGCGTTGGAACGGTAATAGAATGCACGGCTATGGAAGTAGAGCCATTTCGAGTTGTGACGCAGCCGGGGACGCGCGACGGGCTGCACGTACTGACGCTGCGGGGGGCGCTGACTTCAACTTCGTCCTCGGTGTTCACCGAAGCTGTGATTGGAGTGGCGGCGCCGCGACTGATTTTGGATCTTACCGGCGTGCCGATGGTGGATTCGGTAGCGATTGGGGCGCTGGTGCGCGCGTTTGTGTCGTGCCACAAATCGGGGCGCAAGCTGGCGCTCGTGGGGATGAATCACCGTGTGCAGAACGTGCTGCACATTACAGGGATCGCGCCTCTTTTCGACTCGTACGAGACGTTGGCTCAGGCAGAACAGGCGTTGGGTTAGCAGCTCGGGCGTGCCGAGCGCGACAATCTTCCTGGTGGACTGAACGATTCCTGAAAAACTGCGCGAAGCTGAAACTTCATCGACATTTCAACCTGCAAATTGCCGGCGTTGGAAATACTGCCGGGGATGCGAAATACGAAAGGAAACATCCGAGATCAGGACTGAGGGAGAAAAATGAGACGAGGGGCGATTTTGTTGTTGGCAATCGCAGGGTTGGCGATTTCGTTTGGAATTACCTCATGGGGGGCGAACCATTCGCAACAGCAGCCTAGCTACCACGTGACGATGGTTCCGGCGACCATCGTCACGATTAATTATCAGCATCGCAGCGGGTCCACGGCCATCGGATTCCAGGGTTCGCCGCTACTGCCCTTCGCAAAAGGGCGCGCGAAGGTGACGGGGAAAGTTGGGCGCATACAGATCAATGCGGAATTCAGCAAGCTGGAGCCGGCGCAGAAATTTGGGCCGGAATACCTGACGTACGTGCTGTGGGCAATCACTCCGGAAGGCAAATCGAACAACTTGGGCGAAATTTTGATTAACGGCGACAAGACAAAGATCGATGTGACGACTTCGCTGCAGACGTTTGGGCTGATTGTGACGGCAGAGCCGTACTTTGCGGTGTCGCAGCCGAGCAACGTGGTGGTGCTACAAAACGTGGTACTCCCGGAGACGGTGGGAACCATCGAGCAGGCGCCGGCGAGTTATCAGCTGCTCGACAAAGGCGCATATAGCTACCAACTATCGAGCGCAAGTTCGCCGACGTCGAAGTCAGACTCGAAAGTTCCGTTGGAACTTTTCGAGGCGCAAAACGCGGTGCAGATCGCTATCAACGCGGGAGCACAACATTATGCGGCGGAGGCTCTGAATAAAGCGCAGAGTTCGTTGTCAAACGCGCAGAACCTGCTGGCGAAGAATGGGAACAATAAGCTGATCGTTCAGGCGTCGCGCGACGCAGTGCAAAATGCGGCGGACGCGCGGCACATCGCGCTGGAGCGGCAGGATGAAGAACGCGCGGCGCAGGAACGCGCGGATGCGGCACGG
>JBAVQB010000016.1:0-201075 GCA_049693615.1 Candidatus Acidiferrales bacterium
TTCCGCCGTCCATTTGCGCCGCGCCCGTGATCATGTTCTTCACATAATCGGCGTGACCCGGGCAATCGATATGCGCGTAGTGGCGGTTGGCCGTCTCGTATTCCACGTGCGAAACCGCAATCGTGATACCGCGCTCGCGCTCTTCCGGCGCGTTATCGATCGAATCGAAGGCCCGAAACGATACCTTCGGATTGTTCTTCGACAACACTTTCGTAATCGCCGCCGTCAGCGTGGTCTTGCCATGATCGATGTGCCCGATCGTCCCAATATTCACGTGCGGCTTATTTCGTTCGAATTTCTCCTTCGCCATCGTGCCTCGCTCTTTATAAAGGCTTCGCGACCTTTCTCTTGTCCAGAAACGCCGCGCTGAACCACTTCACTTCGTTATGACTAACTTATGACTTTCAATCCCTGCTGCAACAATGGAGCGGGGGACGGGACTTGAACCCGCGACCATCTGCTTGGAAGGCAGAGACTCTACCACTGAGTTACCCCCGCTCATTCACAGCAACCAGCGCTCAACAAAAAGCACTGGATTTCTGGAGCCTGGGACCGGGATTGAACCGGTGACCTCGTCCTTACCAAGGACGCGCTCTACCAGCTGAGCTACCCAGGCACTTTCCGGTTTCCCGTCTACTGCATTACCGCCAACTCAGTTCTGAAATCCTTGCTAAAACTGCCAGGCCATCAAAACTGGTGGACGGGGGAGGATTCGAACCTCCGTAGCCCGCAAGGAGCGGCAGATTTACAGTCTGCTGGTTTTAGCCACTCACCCACCCGTCCCGCAGAACCATTCGGGACGCTGGCTCGTTCGTCCCGCAAAACATCTAAGCCGCCCGCTAGCGCGTCCCCCGCGGAATCCTCGGGGCACAACTTTTCTCTCCCGCGCTTCGATTAGAACTTTACCGGACTGCAACTTCACCGGACAACTTATATGGGGCACTCCGCAAATGCAGAAAAGGCTCGTGTCCGAAGACACCAGCCCTAGCGCTTATGTCGCGAGGAATTCCGTCCGCAACCTTGCAAAAAATCTCGTCGTGCCGTCAAAGTCAGCTGGCGGAGGGAGTTGAACCCCCGACCCTCTGATTACAAATCAGATGCTCTACCAACTGAGCTACGCCAGCATCGCTCAAACCGAACAAAAATATCATACCGGCACTCAGATTGCAAGCAAGTTCCTAACCCCGGCAAATCCAATGCCATTGCTACAGTTACAGTACCCCTAAAACGCATCAGTTACCCTATTGAGCAGGGGGTTTTGCCTCCGGCCCAGCTGTCGGCTCGCCTGCAGGCTTTGCAAACTGGCTGTCCGCCAACTTCACGTTCTGTTGAACGTCGGTGAACTTAATCGTGTAATCCGATTGCGCACTGCTCTGGTGCACCGCAAAAGCCAGCTTGATTCCGTCAATGTCACGGTAATCGGACAGGTCGGTCTGAATCACCGCGACTCCCTCTGGGGTGTGCACGGTTGTAATCGCTCTGGCCATTAAACCAGTCTTCGTATCGAAGTACATCTTGTCCACATCGCCCGCCGTGGATGTTGCTTCTACCGCATAGGTATCTTGATCGCCTATTTTCTCCGTGCCGGTAACGTTCCATTTCGAATAGTACTTGCGCATGTTCACTTGATGATAAAAATCGGATTGCCTCAACGAGTCCGCCGCTTCTGCGCCTGTTTCCGTGCGCAACCCATTTCGTGGATCATCCGACCACGCCGTGGTGCCGTCGCAACCTCGCTGAAAAGTAGCGCCGGCAATATTCACCACCACCAGCATCGAGCCCGGAGCCTTCTCGTGAGATTCCACCGTGCCGGAAAGACTCATCGCCGGAAGCTCGATGGTTCCCTTGGCAATGCGGGAGGTTATTTTGTGCCAGGCAGCCTCTCCGCCGATCGCCTTTACATAACTATCCAGTATCTGGTCGGCGCTCGGAGTGGCCGCGGCCGATGCTGCAGGTTTTTGGTCCGTGCTGGCAGGCGCTTGCGCAAATGCGCTGAGGCTCAGCAGCACGCTCGCGATTGTGGTCGCAAGAATCTTCATCCAGTTTTTTTTCATATCAGGAGCCTTCCTTTACGAGAACCGATACGCGCCGTCGGGCCCGGTGGAAAAAAACGGATTGTGCGCATCCCAACGACCGCACAATACATCCTCTAATTGTATTACGCTGGAAGGAAACAAACATTACACTAAATCTCGCGAAACGGACATAATTTTAAGGTGCCAACTTCTTCCGCAAAACGCGCCTGGATCGTCGTAGCAATTTTGTTTCTGCTCATGGTGTGCGCGCTGGGTGTCTTCTATTACCGCCAGCGCGGTCCGCTTCCGGCTCTGCCGGGCGTAACCAACAATCCCGGGCCGCCGCCCGATATCCTCACGCAGCTGCCGCTGGATGCTCCGGTGGTCGGTTATATTGACGCATCCGCGCTGCGAAAGTTGCAAAATTCACCGCTCGCCGCCGTCCTGGGTCTCACTTCGCCTGGGCCCGAAGGGGATCGTGAGTACCAGCAGTTCGTCGCCGATACTGGGTTTGATTACACGCGCGATTTAGACCACGCGGCCATTGCCTTCTGGCCCGCTAGCTTAGGCGCCGACGATTCCCTCAGCGAGAATCGTGCGATCGCTATCGCCGAAGGTCGCTTCGACGAACAGAAAATCAAAACCTACGCGCTGCGTGCGGGAAAACTCACCACCCACGGAGCTCAATCGTTATACGAAATTCCCGGCAATCCGCCCATATCACTGGAATTTCTTTCTTCCACGCGCTTGGCACTCGCCGAGGGGAAAAACGCCACCGATTTGCTCAGCACCATATCGTCCAGCGGAGTTCCTGCGCGAGATCCCGCTATGCAGGCTCGCGTGAAGCATGTCGCGGGAGCCGCAATCTTCGCCGTCGCACGCACCGATCGCCTGCCAGCTAGCTTCTACGCAAGTTTCAAAAACTCGCCGCAGCTCGATCAACTGGCGCGCAGCATCCGCGGCTTGACTCTCGCCGGCCAACCCTCCGGCAACGACGTGAACGTCGCTCTGGACGCTGAATGCGACTCCATGACAAATGCCATTAAGATTTCCACCTTGCTTGATACCTTTCGCATGGTTGGCTCCATGGCGCTGCACGACCCCAAGATGCGCGGACAAATGACTCGCCAACAAGCGGCGTTCCTTGCCTCTCTGCTCAGCCAAACCAAAGTCACCCATCAGGACAAATGGGTGCGCCTGTCCCTGCGCATCACTCCTGAAATACTGGGCGCTCCCAAGCCCGCTCGCACAGGAGTTAGCGCTCCGGCTAATTAAAGAACGCGCGTAGCAAGAAAGATTCGCCAGGCTGGATAAATAAGAACCTCAGGTAACCGAAGAACTAATCGCCGGAAGCAACGGTAGAAGCGGTGCTGAGGTAGCGCCAGGGATTAACCGGCGTATTGTAAATCCGAACTTCGTAGTGAAGGTGTGGACCGGTCGATCGCCCGCTGGCCCCTTCGTAACCAATCACGTCTCCACGCTTCACGTGCATGCCGGTCTGCGTGTTAAACGCGGACAAATGCCCGTACCACGTAGTCACGCCAAACCCGTGATCGATTACAACCAGGCGCCCGTATCCTGCGCGTCGGTCCACTACGCTGATGATTCCATCCGCAGTGGCGCGAACGTCGTCGCCATAGTGCGACGCAATGTCCATCCCTGCATGAAACGCGCCTTCACCACTGAAGGGGTCAAGCCGCTCGCCAAAGTGTCCCGTGATTTCACCCTTCACCGGCCAGAGTGTGGGCACCACCCCTAAGCTGCTCAACTGCGCCGGCGGTAGTAACCGCAGTCCATTGCCGGACATCGCTACGGCCGTTGCGTTCTTCTGCAGATAGCTGAACTCATCCACGGATTGCTCGAATTCCTCTTCGGGCTCTTGCGGCCCCTCGGCGAAACCAAACGGTGTCTGCCGGAAACGGGTGATTCCGTAGGCCATAGCGACTTCGCTGGCCAGCGATTGCAGGGAGTCCAGCCGCTGGTTGGTATCTTTCACCTGAGTCTGCAACTGGAGATATTGCTGCTTCAAAGCATCCTGATTGCGGCGCAGCGCGTTGTAATTCGTGGCCTTCCACAGCATGCGGGAGTACGACCCCATGCCGGCAATCACGGTGATGCCGCCCACAGCGGCTAAAATGGCCAGAAAATGAAGGATGTAAAAAGGAACGCGTACCCGGCGCATGCCGCCGGAAGCGCTCGAAGCAATAAAGAACGTGTAGTACCTGTCTTTCACTCTTAAGTTTTCCTAGTTAGTTTGTTTTCGCTGGATTCAGATCGCCAGTCCCCGTTCGCGGTCTGCCAACGCTGTTAGCGAATTGGACACATATGTTCGAAGGCGCGTGCATTGTAGTGACCTGTCTACTTGACGTCAACCCCAATCTTCCATTTTGCATAGGACCCTTGGGACGTGCAAGTCACAACTGATCTCTCCCCAAACCCGCTTTTAAACTTGCTTTCACTTTGGAACACCTTACCTTATTAGAGCAACGCGAAACAACTGTACGAACGTTCAGTATGGACAGGGAAAGTAAACTGGTCGAAAGGGTTGCGCGGGCGTTTCGCTCCGGCGCTGCGAAGAAGCTTGCCAAAGACGGTCTTGCGCTACGCCTCGGCATCGGCGACGACGCCGCAATCATTTCGTCCGGCGGCAAAAGTGACTGGGCGTTTAGCTGCGATGCCTTCCTGGAAGGTGTTCACTTCCTCACCAAAAAGCACCCGCCCGATTCGGTCGGCTATAAATCGCTAGTTCGCGCCACCAGCGATCTGGCAGCCATGGGTGCCACTCCGCGATACTTCCTTCTATCGCTTGCCATCCCCGCCAGTCGCACTGGCGCTTGGCTCGATCAGTTCCTAAACGGGATGGCACGCGCCGCCCGCTCCCTGAAGATGGTCCTCGTCGGCGGCGACACTACCAAGAGCGAAGCCGTCTCCATCAGTATTACCGTAATAGGAGAAGTTCCGCGCGGGGAAGGCATAACTCGGTCGGGCGCGCGGGCCGGCGATGTTATATATGTTAGTGGACGCCTCGGCCGCGCCCAGCTCGGCCTGGAACTTCTGCTTCACGGGAATATCCGAGCGAAAGGCCTCGCAGCTAAGGATGCTGGCCGCACAGCTCCCGCTCTGCAAACTGTCCTGCAGCCTCATCTTTATCCTAAAATCAGGCTCGCACTCGGGGCTTGGCTGGCAAAACACCACTCGGCCTCCGCGATGATTGATCTCTCAGATGGCCTTTCCACCGACCTTACCCGTTTGTGCACGGCAAGCGGAGTAGGCGCGGAAATCCACTCGGCGGCGATTCCCGTATTGGCACTCCCGGCAGCTTTGTCGAAACTTAAAGAAAGGTTGAAGCTCGACCCACTACAGATGGCCTTGAACGGAGGCGAAGACTACGAACTCCTGTTCACCGTCCCGCCAAGGAAGATAAAGAACCTACCCAGAGCTCCGGGATTCTCTCAGCTAACGCCCATCGGAAAAGTCACCCGCAGCAAAGGTATCGTCCTAACCGGTCCCCGCGGCACGAGGAAGCCGTTGATACCCCGAGGCTGGGACCCTTTCCGCCGCTAGCGACGGCGTCTAGCGCTTCTGTCCCACCAGCCCCGCGATGGTGTCCATCAGGTCAAATTTGGTCAGTACTTCCAGCTTCTTATCCGGCATCTCCACGAAAACAGCCGGACTATCGTGGCTCAAAATGTGCGTCACGCGTTCAACCGGCGAGTCTGACGGGACCTGCGGCAGCGGATTCGTCATGACTTCACGAATCACAAGCTTGCGCAGATCTTTCCCCTGGAGCGCGAGGTTCAGAATTTGGTCTTCAAATACCGTTCCGATTGAATGTTCCTCTTCGAACACCGGAAGCTGCGAGATGTCCTGCTTCTGCATGGTATGCAGCGCGTGAAACACGGTCTGGTCCGGACGTGCCACGATCAAGTCGCGCGTCTTTCCGTTTTGCCGCTTGCCGCGAATTACATCCGCGGCGGTCAAGGTCACCTCCGCCTCCACGTAGCCGTGCTCGCGCATCCAGCCATCGTTGTACACCTTGCTCAAATAGCGCGACCCCGAATCGGGTAGAAACGCGACCAGCAGATCGCCTTTCTTCAAATCCTTTGCCACGCGCAACGCGCCCGCGATACATCCTCCGCCGGAACCGCCGGTAAAAATGCCTTCCTGTTTCGCCAGACGCCGCGCCCACACAAAACATTCTTCGTCGTTCACTTGCACCACATCGTCCAGAATTTTCAAGTTCATGGTGCCGGGAAAGAAATCTTCGCCGATTCCTTCCACCACGTAGGTTTTCGCCTTTCCAACGTGGCCCGTCTTCACAAACTCGTAGTAGAGTGATCCGATCGGGTCCACACCGATAATTTTGACGTTCGGATTTTTCTCTTTCAAATATTTGCCTACTCCGCTGATGGTCCCGCCGGTACCCATGCCGCAAACGAAATGCGTGATTTTTCCCTCGGTATCGTTCCAGATTTCCGGACCCGTGGTCTTATAGTGCGCTTCCGGATTCATTGGGTTTTCGTACTGGTTCGGATAATACGAATTGGGGATTTCGCGCGCCAGTTTTTGCGCTACGGAATAATAGCTGCGCGGATCTTCCGGCTCCACGGCCGTGGGACAGACAATCACTTCGGCCCCAAACGCTTTCAGCAAATCGATCTTTTCTCGCGACTGCTTATCATTGATTGTGAAGACCACTTTGTAACCGCGCACACAAGCCACCAGCGCGAGTCCCATGCCCGTATTTCCCGACGTGCCTTCGATAATCGTTCCGCCCGGCTTCAGTTTCCCGGTGCGTTCCGCTTCGTCGATCATGGAAAGGCCGATGCGGTCCTTCACCGACCCGCCGGGGTTCATGTAATCCGCTTTAACGTAAATTTCGGCGGGAGAATCTTTCCCGATGCGGTTCAGCCGTATCAGCGGCGTGTTGCACATCGCTTCTAAAATATTGTTGCACTTCATGCGCGCGTTTCTCCTGGTGCGAACTCATCCTGCGAAACGAATCTCAAGCTTAGTGACTTCTGCAAATCCTGTCCAGCGGCGTCGGGCCTTGCTGGTGGGTAGCTCCGGACAATGCGTTTATCGGATTTGGTATGCGTATGCCTTGAGGAATACGAAAACCACCACGCCGGTGATTGAAACGTAGAGCCAAACCGGAAAAGTAAAGCGTGCGATTCGGCGGTGCATCGCGAAACGGCCCGTCAGCGAGAAAAAGAATGTCGTCAGTACCATCGGCAGCGCGACGATGGAGAGGATTACGTGGCTGGCCAAAATCGAAAGGTATAGCGTGCGCACCAGCCCGTGCCCGGGGAAAATTGTGTCGCCGTGCAGCGCGTGATTCACGATATAACTAACCAGAAAAACGGAAGAGAACGCGAAGGCCAGCAGCATGCTCTTGCGATGCGCTCCGATGTTGTGATGTTTAATGAAATACAATCCCGCACACAGCGCGATGGCGCACAATCCGTTCAACAGCGCGTTGAGGGCCGGCAAAAACATCCAGCGCCCTGCGAAATCCGTCGGGGCGTGATGCACGTACAGCAGCCACAACAGAAACGATACAGCCAGCCCGCTCACCACAATGATCGCGCCAACCACCGGCCGCGGACTAATTTCAGCCTGTTCCATGCCGACAATTAAATCACAAAAGCTCATTCGGAAGTCATACAGAAAGCACCGCAAAATAACCCCGATTCGCAGCGCATTTGATACCTTTGCTACGCGTTTCCTTGATTTGTTTGCGATAACAGAAACGGCGTCCCGCGCATGGAACGGAACGTTGTAAAGTTGAATCGCCGGATTGCGACAAGGAAGAAGAACCGGAAAAAATCGTGTTCGACGACGAATCAAAATGCCCCGTCAGCGGCAAGCGCAGGTACGCAACCGAAGGCGAAGCTCTGGCCACCGCCGCGCATCAGATCGCTTCCGCCAATGCACCAAAAGATCTTCGCGCCTATCTCTGCTCCTGGTGCGACTCCTGGCATCTCACGAAAAATGCAGGGAAAACCAAAAAGAACCGCAGATAGCCGCTAAATCCCCGGTGAACTGAACGTGAAACTCAAATTATCGTTCCAGTTCGTTCTGCTTTGCAGAAGTCATATCCAAGACAACCTTGGCAATCTCACCGGCTTCCCGTTGTCGCCCGTAGATCTCTAAGCTCGCGCCCACAACGGCTTGACATAAATAAGTGGCCGCAGTTTGCTGCTCTTCCAGAAATAAGCCAGGATGATCACGCTTGCAATCGCAGCGTACGCACACCACAGCGAAGTAAACGCGTAACGCTTGAACGCCATCACCACCAGCAGAATCGCAAGGTTGGCTATGCCAAAGAGCACCATGGCCCTGACCTTCGAGAAAAACAGCGAGCCGCACGTGGCAATCACATACAGCACCGCGACCGCCGTATTGTTCGTGGCCTGATTGATGTACACGATGCTGTTTGCCTTCTCATACACCTGGGTCGGAAACGCCGTGAGCGCCCACAATATATACAGCGTCGTTCCCGTGCCAATCACCAGAAACGGCAGCATGCGCCTCCGCCCCGCGCCGTCCGGCTCAAATAGCAGCACGCTGAGCGGCAGGAGAAAAGGAAGCAGTCCCTGCGCATATAACATGAACGCCGCTCCCATATCGTGCGTCACCTGCGGCGAAAGCTTCCCATCCAATCCCAGCCACACGAACCCCTCGATGAATTGATGAATCGCAAACAGCGTGGGCAGAGCCGCAAAAAGCAATTCGCGTCGGTGCTTCACTTTCGTCAAGGTAACCACGCCAATCGCGGCCAAGGCCCCGCTGCCGACAAAATTCGCCACCGCAGAAAAGCACATAGCTAGTCTTCCCCCGCGCGAAAATTACACCCATCCCCGCCCACAGCAAAATCTTTCTTTGCTACCTCGATAAGATATACGTTTCCTGGCGCCGTGCTATGCTTTTCTGTGCTCCCAGTCGCGCCAGAAACGGAATACATTTTCTACGACGGCCACTGCGGCCTGTGCCACCGCGCCGTAAAATTCACTCTGAAACATGACCGTTCAGGAACCGCCTTCCGGTTCGCGCCGCTGCAAGGCGAAACAATAAAGTCTCTGCTAGCGCCGGAGCAGCGCGCCAACCTCCCGGACTCCTTCGTGGTCCTCACACGCGATGGAACGCTGTTAATGCGTTCGAACGCCTCGCTCTACGTTATGCGCCGCTTGGGCGGCGCCTGGCGCCTCTTGGCCAACATTTTGGGTCTAATCCCTCGGCCTTTGCGCGACGTTGTGTACGATTTCATCGCACGGGTGCGCTACCGCGCGTTCGGCCGCCAGGATGACCTGTGCCCGGTCGTCCCGCCGGCTTTGCGGGCGCGTTTTGATCCCTAACATTCATACTGATAGCTTCCCGAACGTCCCGAGGCAATTGCTCGAAATACCTACAGAAACGGAAGTTAAGGCTCACCAAAGCAAGCTTGGGAACTATCTGCGGGACGCGACGCGGTTTGTAACACAACGTTAACAATCCGCGCCGCGTGTTTCGCTAAGATGACCCACCATGCCAAATGAAAATCTGCAGATTGTCGTGTCGCCCGGCAACCGCGAAGGCCGGAAAATTGTGCGTCTGAAAGGCTCCCTGAATATCCAGACCATCTTCGGATTTCAGTCCGCCGTGCGCGCTGAAAATTCCCCAGTTGTTATTCTTGATTTCAGCGGCGTCCCCTTTATAGATTCGGCGGGACTCGGAGCTTTAGTCGGCGCCTATGTGGCCGCTCAAAAAAAACCTCAACGAATGGCCGTGGTAGGGATGAACGCGCAAGTAAAAGCCCTGATAGAAATGACCAAAGTCTCTCAGCTTATTAAATCCTTTGACACGGTAGGCGAAGCGGAAGAATTGCTTTAGGAGCCCGCCGGGAATCCTGACGCGGATGCTCCCGTTGAACTCACCCAAGAACTATGTAGTCGCTAACTTCTCCGCCGGCAATTTCGGTTCCACCCATTTCATAACCGCGCGCACGATAAACACGTTCAAAAATATCGAAATCAGCGATGCAGCCAGAGTTGCCGTAAACACTTCGTCGCCCACCAGGCCTGACTTTCTGGCCACTTCCACCAAAATAAACGATAACTCGCCGATCTGCGTCAGTCCCGCCGCCACTGCTATGGATGTCCAAATCGAGTACCGAAACAGCCGCATCACTCCCGTCCAAATAAAAAATTTACCGAACACGATGAGAAAAAGCATCTCCCCCAAGAGCAGCAAATGGTGAACGATTACCTGCGGCACCACCAGCGTTCCCAGCGATACGAAAAATAGCGCCACAAACGCGTCCCGTAGCGGAATCAAAACGGTATGCGCTTCATGCAGATCTTTCGCTCCGCTGATCGAAAGTCCGGCCAGGAATGCCCCCAGCGCAACTGAAAATCCCAAAGCTTGCGCGATTCCGGCGGAAACCAAACATATCGCAATCGCAAAAAGCAGAAAAAGTTCTTGATCCTTGGTGCGCGCCGCCGCGCGAAGAATTCTGGGCACCACCGTCAGAGCCAAAAATATCAGCGGAATCAGCAGCAGGACCGCTTTCCCCAGCGTCCAGGCCGCCCGCGCCAAACGCCCCTCGCCAGGCCCGCTGAAAATAGGAATGATCACGGTCATAAAAACTACGGCCATGTCTTCCACCAGCGTGATTCCGATCATCACCCGCCCGTACGTTTTCCCCATGGCGTGATGGTCCGCCAGCATTCGCGCCAGCACCATTGTGCTGGCCACCGATGTCGTGGCGCCCACCACGAAACCTTGCATCATGTTCCATCCCATCAGCTTCGCCGTTCCTAGAGCCAAGCCGATAGAAGCCAGGATTCCCAGAGTGCCGCCTCCCAATGCGATCCATTTCACGCGCATCAAGTCCGGAATCGAAAATTCCACCCCAATCGAAAACATCAGCAGCACGACGCCAACTTCGGCGAATACTTCGAAGGTATGCAGGTCGGAAAGGTGCGGCCCCGGTGTGAAGGGGCTGATGACAATTCCGCCCACCACAAAACCGAGGATCAAAGGAAGTTTCAGCCGCCAGGCAATCAATCCTCCCGCCACGGCAGCCAAAAATATATAGGTCAAATCCCGAAAAAGTATGGGGTTCGCTTCCACGCCGCAATACTACCCTAAGACTCCCGCGCTGAATTCATCGAATACCAATCATTCCAAATATTTTTGAACGCTGGGCCGCCCGCGTCAAATTGAGAACATTCCGCCAACTCCGCCCGCCGCCGCCTCCGCGCGAATGCGCTAGAATGGAGAAACATGGAAAGGTTCTATCGCGCAACCATGAAGATCACCGGCGACACGCTCTTCGGCCGCCTGGCTTTTACATTTCTTTTGCTGTGCTCAATCGCTGTAGGCGCCGCGATGGGACTGCTTTTTGTTTACACCAGCGATTTACCCGAAATTCACGCGCTGGAAGATTACCGTCCCAATGTGGTCACCGAACTCTACGCCGACGACGGCCAATCCATCGGCACCTTCGCTCTACAGCGCCGTATCCTGCTTACCTATTCGCAAATTCCGAAGCTTCTGAAAGACGCCATCCTCAGCACCGAAGATCAGCATTTTGACGAGCACTGGGGCGTGGACATTCCACGCGTTCTGGAAGCCGCCTATCGCGACATTACCAGCCGTCGCATGGCCGAAGGCGCCAGCACGCTGACCATGCAACTCGGCGGCGGCCTTTTCCTCAATCGCTCCGACCGCAGCCTACGCCGGAAAATTCAGGAAACCATCCTGGCCATTCAGATCGAGCGCCATTACACCAAAGATCAAATCTTCACCATGTACTGCAACCAGATTTACCTCGGCGCCGGAAATTACGGTTTCGAAGCCGCTTCCGAGTATTATTTCAATCGCCCGGTGGGACAACTAACGCTTCCCGAAGCCGCCACGCTCGCAGCCATCATCCGTGGCCCAATCTATTCTCCGGTAAGCCATCCCGAGCGCGCCCTCGCGCGCCGCAATCTCGTTCTTTCGCTCATGGCTCACGACCGTAAAATCACCGCCGCGCAAGCCATTGCCGCGTCGAAAGAGCCGCTGGGCCTGCACATCTTCACTGGACGCAACGATCTCGCTCCCTATTTCGTCGAAGACGTCCGCGAGTATCTCGAGCACACTTACGGCACCGCCGCCGTCCACGAACAAGGCTTGCGCGTTTACACCTCGCTGAACGCCGCTATGCAGAAGGCCGCCGATCAGGCGGTGCGCGACGGCCTGCATTCTTACGATCGGCGCCACGGCTGGCGCGGCAACTTGCCGAATATTTTGCAGAATAAACTTGGCTCTCTCGACAAATATCAAAATGAAGATTGGCGCGGCTCGCTGCAAAAAGGCGATTACGTCACCGGTCTGGTCACCAACGTCCAGCCCACTTTCGCTTCCATCAAACTCGGGCAGTACCACGCCCTGCTCACGCCCGCCGATTTTTCCTGGACCGGCCGCAAATCTCCCGCGCAATTACTGAAGGCCGGAGATCTAGTCTGCGTTTCCATCAAGGAGGTTTCCGGTTACACCGTGCGCGTCCAACTCGAGCAGCAACCCGCGGCCCAGGGCGCTTTGCTCGCCATCGACAATCCCACCGGCGAAATCAAAGCCATGGTCGGGGGCTACAGTTTCGATGAATCCAAATTCAATCGCGCCACGCAAGCTCTGCGCCAGACCGGCAGCTCGTTCAAAGTTTACGTGTACGCCGAAGCTCTGGAGCAGGGCATCTCTCCCTTTGACACCATCGTTGACGAGCCCGTTACCTTCCGCAGCGGCGGTCAGAATTATTCGCCGCACAATTACGACAACAAATTCGAAGGCCGCATCACTTATCGCCGCGCTCTCGCTGATTCGCGCAATGTTCCTGCCGTTCGATTGCTCGACCACGTCGGCGTGCAGAACGTAATCGCCCTTGCGCGCAAATTCGGAATCACCAGCCCGCTGCCGCCTTATCTTCCGCTCGCGCTTGGCGCTGCCGACCTCACGCTCATGGAGCACGTTTCCGCCTTCACTGTTTTCCCCGACGACGGCATTCACATCGAGCCACATTACATTCGCCGCGTCACTTCTTACGATGGCGCTGTTCTCGAAGAGCCGCGCCCCCAAGTTACCGATGTAGTTCCGCCCGAAGTGGCCCGCACCATGGTCGCCATGCTCGAGGAAGTCGTGCAGTTCGGCACGGGCGTGCGCGCCAAAGAATTGGGCCGGCCCTCCGCCGGAAAAACCGGCACCACAAACGATTTTACTGACGCCTGGTACATCGGCTTCACTCCACAGCTCACTGCCGGCGTGTGGGTCGGCAATGACGACAAGCGCATTTCGCTCGGCAAAAAAGAAACCGGCGCTCGCGCCGCGCTTCCCATCTGGCTGGAATTTATGCAACAAGCCGTGCAAGGAACGCCCTCAGAAGAGTTTCCAAACGTCGTGCCGCTCGAAAAATTAGCCACCGGAAAACAGGTTCAAGTGGACGTCGCCGACACCGCGCCTCCGGCAGACGCCGCGGAGCAAGGCTTGACCCAAACCCGGGGCGCGACTCCCCCGGCCAAGCCCGCCAAATCCGTGCAGCCCATCACCTCGACCTCTCCGAGCGCACTGCCCAAACCTTCGCCGCAACAGACGTCGACGCCCTCGCCGACCCACGCGAGCGCTCAACCTGCCCCGCCGCGTTAAACACGAATCACCTTTTATTTAACGTACGCCTCAGGCAACAATTCGCTTAGAATATGCCTCCATCAATACTGAACGACGGCCCCTTAATAACCTCCGGCGGGAGTAAGGAGCGCCTCATGAAGCCATCCAGCTCCGGCATTTTTCTCGCGACGCTTTTAGCAATCGCCATGCAAGGCTGCGGGCTCTTTTCTTCTTCGCCTTCCTCCGGACCTCCGCCAGCTCTTTCAGTCGTTCAAGCCACGGATCTCGGACCGATCCCGACCAATCCGGATATTCTTGGAAGGGATGGCGGCTACAGTGCTCTATTTCAGGGCTATTCCGTTTGGCTCTACGGTGACACATTTCTTGCCAAGCCAAATTATGAAGACCGCACGCTTCTCAGCGATTCTTGGTCATTCACCACCGACCTCAACGCGCAAAATGGCATCACCGGTTTCCAGGAACGCCTGGACTCCGCCGGAGTTCCCACCATGATTTTGCCGGAGACTCCCGCTGAGCAAGCGTTCAACCAGGCTCACAACGGCACTAACTGCCAAACGCCGCCTTGCGGAGATCGCTGGGCACTGTGGCCCTCCGCGATCGTCGTCAACCCTGCCGACAACACCGCCTTGATCTTTTATATGGTGGTAAGCGCGCAGCCTGGAAATTTTAATTTTCAAGGTATCGGCACTTCCGTCGCTGCTTGGCAAAACATCCAACAGCAGCCGCAACGCCCAAGCTTGGACCCGCCAATCGTGCCGGACCACCCAGACTTGCTATTCACTCAGAACGAGCCCGGCTTCGGTTCCACCGCTTTCATCACCAACGGAATGCTGTACGCCTACGGTTGCAACTACAGTTCAGGCTGCAAGCTGGGCAGAGTCGTGGCTGCAAACGCGCAAGCTCGCAACGCTTGGAGCTTTTACGCTGGCAGTGGCAATTGGTCCGCACAAATTGGCGACGCCGTCACCGTCTTCAACGACGCCAACATCCTGAGCATTTCCTGGAATACATTCCTGCAATGCTACGTCGCGCTTTACAGCCCACCCTTCTCGCAAAACGTCGTGATCCGAACGTCTGTGAAGCCCGAAGGACCTTGGTCCCGCGAGACTTTAGCTTTCGTCGCCATGCAGCCCGCTCCCGGTAATGGCAATGTTTACGACGCGCTTGCCCACGCCGAATACGAAGCCAACGGCGGCCAAACAATCTATGTCTCCTACACGCGCGCCACTCCCGCGCCCTTCTCCAGCGAAGTCCGCCTGGTCGCTGTCACACTTCAGCCCGCGAGCTCACAACCCTGATCGGCTCGGTGGTTTTTCGCTCTTCATTTTTGCACCTTCTGAATTTGTAGCGGACGCCTTGAGGCGGGCGTTTTGTTCCCACCTGGATAGCCGGACCGCTACATCGCAGTTGGGTGGTTTCCGTCAGGAGCCTTCGGTTGCACTCGCGCAGGCGATGCTAGGGGCTTGGTGATGTCATCTAGGTATGCCGGGGTTCCTTCGACGCGCTGGAGGACGGGATAGCGTTCGCCGTCGTGGTAATCAATGTCGGCAGTCGAAACAAAATTATCCAACTGAACGATCAGGCGGATCGGCTCGGACTTGCCTTTCGCGTCGCGAATCGCGGCTCGTAGGACATCGGAAGAAAAGACTTGCCCGTTGACCGCGATGATCTTCGATCCCGGTACGATTTTTGCTTTATCGGCGGGGCCATTCCAACGAACATCTTTGATGTTATTGTCCACGCCGACGTCCAACCCAATGGAATACCAAGCCTCGACAACAGTAGCGTTTGGGCCTGGCGTAGCGTTGGCATGTATGAGCGCCTCAGAAGTATTCGGCTTGTCCGCGTACACTAATTTGTAGCCGCCGCGCTCGATGCCGGCAAGATCGGCATGCGGGTTGATTTTATCCACGCGATCGTGGAGGAAGGCAGCCCAGTCGTACGGAACCACCTCATTCAGGTCACGGACGAGTTCGTCAAAAGTGTAAGTAACGATAAGCGGCCCGGTATTTCCACCTTTGCCGAGAAAAATCCTCTGGAAGTCATCGAGCGACTTCTGATTGTTGCTCATTTTGCGAATCAAGGTATCGGCGTCGAGCCACAGGAGTTCACCTTCATCGTAATAATCTTGCCCACGCTTCCAGTTGGACCACGCCGGATTGCCATTGCGGAGAATGCTGGCTGCGACCGCCGTATCTTCGGTCGAGCGCCATTCGCGGCCGGGCGTGTAGTCAAGATTGGCAGCGGACAACGCCAAAACGTCGCGGTACTGGGCCGGCGACTTGAGTCCGGAACGCGCGGCGAGAACGTTGCCGAGATATTGCGTCATGCCTTCGTAAACCCACAGCAAGGCGCCTTGCTGCGCGGTGGCGAAATCTGGCTGGTAGAGTCCGACGGGGCGGCGATACTTGCCGTCCCATGAATGTGTGAACTCGTGTGGAAGAAAGTCGGCGTCGGCTAGCTGATGATCTGCGTCGGAAAAGGCTTTCTCGGTGACGCCCTCTTCCGATGACTGGCCATGCTCCAAGCCGATGTCGCCGGTAATGGAGTCGGAGAGAACCACCAGGAAATGGTAATGATTGTAATGGTGCGAACGATAAAGCGCGTCTGCCTCGCGAACAAGATTGGCAAGCTCGGCGAGGAACTCCAGGCGAAGATCGGAGTCTTCTGCGACATCGGAGACCACGTCCACGTAATGCTTGGGAGAAACCTCCGGAGCCAAAGTAAATTCGCGGAAGTACTGGCCCGTGAGAATAGGCGAGTCTTGGAGTTGCTCGACGTTGGTGATGGCAAAGCGTGTTGTACTGCCTGCCGCCGGAACAGGATAAGCGCCGCCGCCGATCGGAGTGAGCGCGGTGCCAACGCCCCATCCGGCCGGGACAATCACTGAAGGCTGAATGGGAATGTCGCGCACCGGCGTGCTGGCGGGATAGAGCAGAAGCGTCTCCCAGTCGAGCATGGCCATTTTCGGCGTGACGAGTCCGAGAACGATGCAGTCGAGATGCGCGTGAAGCATGGTGACTCCATCGGGAATGGTCAGGTGAAACTGGTAGAGATCCACATCATCACGGCGCCACGCGAGCGGTTGGCCGTTGGCGGTGAATACCACGCCCACAATGTTATCGGCGAAGCCGTTCGGCCGGTGATGGCCGGGAATCCATTTGGGGGTGGTAAGCGTGAGCGGGCCTGCGGTCACCGGCAGATCTACTTCAGCATGGAAAAGCTTCCGCGGGGCGTCCGAAAGGTCAGCGGTAATTTGAATCGGGGGGTTCTGGTTTTGCCCCCGAGCAGGCGCGGTCAATAAGACGACAACAATTGCAACAGCGAAAAATGCCAGCAGATTCCGTCGCATCGGCGTTTGGCTCCCAGATTAGTGAGCATCAGAAAATTTCCAGGATTTCTTCGTAGCGCTTGAACGGGGGGATCAGATACGCGCCGGCGATGCCTTCGGATCTCGCGGCGCGGGCCCAATCGAGCATTCGGCGGGCCAGGACGAAACCACGGTCGCGGGCGGCATCTCCGGCTTTTTCCATTTCGCGCAGAGTGGGCTCGGGAATCACGATGCCAGGGACTTCGTTGTTCAGGCGCAAAGCTTGCTTGTAGCTGGTGAGGGGCCACAATCCGACGATTACCGGCACGGGCGATTGGCCGCCGAGTCGTTTTAGAAAAGTGCTCCAATGTTGGGGATCGAAGATCGGCTGAGTCATAGCGAAGTGCGCGCCGGCTTCGATTTTTTCCTGGAAGCGACGCAACTCTTCGTCGATATCCTCCGCGACGGGATTCACGGCGACGCCAATGGTGTAATTTGTAGCACCGCCCAAACTTTTTCCGGCCCAGTCGGTCCCCTGATTGAGCCGCGCGAGAACCTTTACCAGGCCGATCGAGTCCACTTCATAGACGCCGCTGGTTTCAGGATGATCGCCGAGCGATGGCGGGTCTCCCGTGATAGCAAGGACATTGCGTACGCCTCCCACGGCCCAGGCTCCCAGCAACATTGCTTGCAGACCGATGATGTTGGAATCGCGGGTGGTGAGGTGTGGAATGGTTTCGAAACCGTGAGCTTCCAGCGCGCCGGCAAGAACCATGGCGTCCATGCCCACGCGCGCGAGCGTTCCGCTATTGATGTCAATTGAATCCACCTGCCCGGAGGCCATCACGCGGCCAGTTTGCTCCACGATGCGCTCGACAGTGACGCCCTTGGGCGGGTCAATCTCGACGGAGACGACAAACTTTTCGGCCTGGATTTTTTTCCAGAGCTTGCTATCCGGTTCGCGCGCTACGACGCGGCGAAATCTTTCGGCGGGCTCGAAGACTTCGATGGAACGGGCCTTCACCGGTTTCGCGCCGCTCGCTTTTTCGAGGTGAATTTCCTTTACCGCTTCGGCGATGGCGTGAATGTGTTCCGGAGTTGTTCCGCAGCAGCCGCCGATCAGGCGCGCGCCGAGTTCAGCAGCTTCCTGGGCGAAGAGCGCGAAATATTCCGGCGAGGAGCGCGGATAAACGATACGGTCGCCGACGCGCTTGGGAAAGCCCGCGTTAGGCATAACGCAAAGCGGCAGCGAAGCGCAGGAAGCGAGTTCGCGGAGAACGGGAAGCAAAAGCTGCGGGCCGATCGTGCAGTTCGCGCCAATGGCCTGAATGTTTTTTGCTTTCAGTTTCTCCCAGGAGTCTTGCGGGCGATGGCCCCCAAAGGTGGTGCCCTCGTCGGAGTAGGTCATTTGCGCGACGATGGGCAAGCGCGAGAAGGAGCGAATGGCGTCGATCGCGGCCAGCAATTCTTCCGCGTCGCTGAAAGTTTCCAGCATAAAGAGGTCCACACCGCGCTCTTCCAGCGCCCCGGCTTGCTCTTTGAAGATGGCGAAGATTTCTTCGGCGGGAAGTTCGCGAACGTGCTGGACGATTCCGAGCGGGCCGATGGAGCCGGCGATCAAAACTTCGTGCCTGGCGGCTTCGCGAGCTTCGCGAGCGATTTTTACTCCGCGATGATTGAGTTCCGCGACGCGCTCGCCCATGCCGAAGAGGCCGAGTTTGAGTCGATTGGCGCCGAAAGTGTTGGTCTCGATGATTTGTGCGCCGGCTTCGAGGTAGCGCTGGTGGACGTGGAAGACGGCTTCTGGAACGAGCGTGTTCAGCTCGTCCACGCAGCGCTGCGGACCGATGGATTCATAAAGCAGCGAGCCCATGGCGCCGTCGACGACCAGGATGGAGTCGCGAAGGCGTTCGTTGAACGCTTCAATTTTCATGGGCGCCTAGCTACCTTAGTTTTCGTCATGGTTGTAAACCGCCGAGTATATCATCGAGCGGGTTGCTTCCCACTCCGGGGTCATGGCAAGTGGTTGGGGCCCCGGGTAGAATTCTCCCTCTCCTTTATTTTCAGGGAGTTACGTCGCTTTCTGCATTTTGTGCAGAACCGGGTAGAAGTTGTTGTTTAGCTACGGATTCTACCTGCCCAGTTGGGGGGTAAACGATGTTGGAACGGTCCTTTCTGACATCGAGCGTGAGGGCGGCAGCGGGATTTTCCTGGTCACGAGCATCGCGAGCCATGGGGATGACTTTGATAATGTGAGTGGTGGGAGGATCAATCCACTCGCCGAGATCATTCATACGCGTGTGCGCACGAATGGCTTTGATGATGGCCTCGGCGCTAGGACTAACCCGCTGAGACTCCTCGATAATGAGTTCGAGAGCGGAGCGAAGGTTGAGGTTTCGTTGTTTGAAGAGGTTCAAAGCACGCGCGTGACGGTAGATCGAGGTAGCTCCGCCACTCGCGTCGAATTCACGAGCGATCAGCCGGACAGTTTTCCATTGAAGAAAAGCTTCTTCGATCGCTTCCCGTTCGGGATGATGGCAGATGGTGCAAACTCTGCGGTGACGGTCGAGGTCGATTTCCGCTTGGGTCTTAGGCTGAGATTGTTTTCGCGGAACTGACGGGCGGCGACTTTTTCGGGCGGCAAGCAGATTGCGTTTTGGTTTTGCGCGCTTTGCTTTGGCGCGCAGGCGGCTGGCCGAGGATTTTGCGCGTGCTGAGGGAGGCAGTGGAGTTCCGTGCTTTTCGAGGAATGCTTTTAAGGAAGGGTGACCTTCGAGGGGATCCCGGTGCTCTTCGGCAGGCTCGGCTTCTACTGGGGGCACTGTGCGAGACGGAGAAATTTTTTCAGTGCCAGCAGGTGCGTGCTCTGAACCAGGCCCGACGTAAACAAGCTTGACCGTTCTGAAGGGACCGGTGTCGGCAGGTTCGTCTGGCTCGTTTGTAGCCTCGGCTGCCTCTGCGGACGGCGATGGCGGAGTCGGTTGAGAGGTGGGCGAGTCGAGTGCGCCGGGCATGTAACGGTAGTCTTGATTGCGCGTGGCCATGAGTGCTTCTACGTCAACGGTCATGGGACCGGTTTGGCCGCCGGCCCAGGGGGGCGCGGGGCGTCCGGTTCGAAATCTTTTCATGTTGTTCTCCAGTTTTTTAATTCGTGGGCTACAGGGAGGGCGCGCGGTGTTTCGTGGCTGGCTCTCGGTGAAGCGCTCTAAATTTTTCTAAAGCAATCCTGAAAAAAAATAGCACGGATTTTTGGAATTGCAAGGACCTGTGTGTGTGGACGGTCTAGTACTACGGTGTGACGATTCCCATTTTGGGAATGTCTACTGAATCAGGTAAGAGATGAAACCCCGAAGACCCCGCAACCTTCACAAAACGGAGGAGACGGCACCCACCCGTTTTGGACATGACTTAGTCGAGACTAGGATGTCGAGTAAGTAGGGTTGCCCTATATTCCCGCCGGGAAATCAGAGGCAAAAAGCTGCGAATCGTGATGTCCGGTGGTCAGCGCTCTCTGCGAAGCCAGCGTAGCAGCAAGATGCCGGGCTGAAGGCCCCGGCGCTACATTCAAACCTAACGCGACGAATCGCACGCGAGGATGGGACACAGCCATTTCTGCGACGCCAGCTCACATGGGGGCGGACAAATCGACAAATTAGCTCGGGTTAGAAAATCCAGAAGCGTTTTTTCTTGCGGACGGGAGTGGCGCCGGGGCTTAAGCCGGCGTCTTCGGCGAGTTGTGGCACAAACGGGAGTGGGCGGCCCTCGAAGGCTGCCAGCGGATTATCCACCAGGAGCGCCCGGGCCACTTCTTCGCCGTGCGCCTTCCGCAAATAGGTGAAGGCCTCGCTTAGGATTGGGGGGCGCGTCGTGACATTGTGCGCGTCACTTGCAAGGAAGTGGACTGCACCGGCATCCAGCCATTCTTTGGCGGACGCTTTTGCCGACCTGCCGAATTTCCCCAGCAGAGACTGCGCGGTTACCTGTACGTAACAACCCTGCCTTATCCAGCGGAATAAACGATCGGCCTTCACGCGAATGAGCGGGTTCCTTTCGGGATGCGTGATGACCGGCTGGAGCCCCGCGAGCTGAAGGTCGTGAAGAGCCTGGTCCATGGAAGGCGGGATGGAAAAGTCCGCGAATTCCACCAGCAGGTAGTTTTTCTGGTTCAGAGTGTAGCGCTCGGGGTAGAGGCGTATGTTCTGCAAATTTTCAAAGCTGAGATGGAAGTCGCAGCCGGTGGCGAAGGTGAGTCGGCCTTCGAAGCGAGATTGAAGTTCATCGCGGCGCGCTTTTACCAATTCGGGGATGAAATCGTGATTGGGATGGGCGTGGGGAGTGCCGATGATGTGAGTAGTGCCGTCTTCAATTGCCATTTCAGCCATGGCCAGGGACATCTCGAGCGATTCAGCGCCGTCATCGAGCCCGAAAAGTATGTGGGTATGAATGTCAACCATTGAAAACGAGAATAGCGCAGGGGAGAAAGGATAACAACGAAGGAGGAAGAAGGCGCTGCGAATAACTTAACGACTGAAAACGACATTGGCCAAGCGCTTGCAAACAGAGGCGTGAAACGGGGCGAAACAAACAAAGCCTGATGAATGTGGTGAACGCGGCCGCTAACTCGCAGGGCGAAAGAGACTTCGTCTGGGTCCTGGTGGGCCAGGGGGAAGATTTGCCGGTGTTGAAACTTGCCGCAGAGCAACGAGCCCCGAATTTGAGCCTGTTGCCGCTGCAACCTGCGGAGGCACTGGCGCAGATGTACGCGACGGCGGATGTGCTTTTGTTAAACCAGATTGCGGCGATGGAAGACGCCGTGATTCCCTGCAAACTTCTGACCTACATGGCGGCGGGGCGTCCGATCGTCGCGGCTGTGAGTGAGAATAGCGAAGCCGCTCGCGTAATCCGACGGGCGAATTGCGGTGTGATCGTAGCGGCGGAGGATCCCGAAGCATTGAGCGCGGCTGTGCGTTCGTTGAAGAATGATCCGGAGTTGCTACGCGACCTGGGCGCAAACGCACGGGCTTACGCTGAGAAACATTTCGCCAAGGCAAGCGTGTTGGAAGCATACGATGAATTCTTTCTGAGCGTGCTGTGCACCACGGGAATTTCAGTTGCGACGGAGGGAATTTCAGAAACTTAGGTTGGTTGCACGCATTTACATTCTGCGCGATTTTTGGTCGAGTCTTCCCTCCGTATTTTTCTGAATTCTGAAGCAAGTCTCGATCGCGTTTGGCCTCGGTAAAACTCCGCATTTATTCTTAAATCCGGAAAGTACCGAGCACGGGATTCAAGGGAATGATTCTCCGCCTGAAATATTACCGATTTTGTTTAAGGGTAGTCACCTATCTGCTTCCATTCCTGGCCTTCGAAATGGGCTGGCAGATATGGACGCATATATGGGCCGGCTTCAAGCGACAAACGCAGTTCGATGCCTATGGACACTTCAGAGTATTGGCTCTTGCCGCGTTTGTTTGGGCCATTCTGGCGGAGCACTATGGGGTAACGAATGTAGACGAGCTGTTCCGCGAGCGTACCGGGACACGCGCGGCATTGTCGGCAAATGGAGCGACAAGTGCAGTGCTGCTGGCGGCATTGTTCCTGAGCCAGGATTTTGTTTTTCCGCGTGGCTTGTTTGCGATTTGGGCTTTGCTGCTGCTGTTTCTGACCGTGCTGATGCGAGCATGCTTTCGCATCTATGTGCGATTGAAAGTGAGCGACGGTAGGCCGGTGCGACTGCTGGTTGTGGGCGCAGACCATTTCGCGCACAAGACCGTGGTGAGGTTGCAAGAAATGCCCTTGGGACCCTGCGAAGTAGCCGGGTTCGTGCGCTTGCCGGGACAGCAAGCTGTATTTACAGACAAGCCGGTGCATGAACTCGAGGCATTGGGAGAGTTGGACGTGGAGCAAGGGTTTGATGAAGCGGTGATCGCAATCGATCCGGCTGAGTTTCACGAAATACCTAACATATTGAGAGCGCTCGAACATTTAAGAATTCCGATACGCGCGATTGTGGATTTGGGTGAAGGAATCGTTGCGCGAGAAAGACTATTCCAGCTCGGGCGCATGCAAATGCTGGACCTCACCACCACCCCGGCTGAGTCGCTGGATTACAATCTGCTGAAGCGAGCGTTTGACATCGTGTTTTCTGCTGTCGTGTTGATCGTCACCGCGCCGGCCTTCGCGCTGATTACGATTGCGATTCGCTGCACGTCAACAGGGCCGGTATTTTTCTCGCAGGAACGGCTGGGACTAAACGGAAAGCTGTTTCCCATGCTGAAGTTTCGAACGATGAAGGTATGCGACTGCGGCGAGAGCGATACTCACTGGACCACAGAGGACGATGCGGGACGAACGAGACTCGGTACATTGCTAAGGAAAACAAGCCTGGACGAACTGCCGCAGTTCATTAACGTCTTGAAGGGCGACATGAGCGTGGTGGGTCCGCGGCCCGAGCGGCCGCATTTCGTTCAGAAATTTTTGAACGATATAGCGCGATACAACAACCGCCACTGGCTCAAGGCGGGAATTACAGGCTGGGCGCAAGTGAATGGATGGCGAGGCGACACGTCCATACAGAAGCGGCTGGAATACGATTTGTACTACCTGCAGAATTGGAGCTTTTTTTTCGACCTCCGCATCATCGTGTTAACGATTCTTTCCGCTATGGTTGGCCGCAACGCGTATTAGGCCGCCCTTCACTACCGACCCTGGATCGGTCAAGCTTGGTAACTGACAGTGCAGATTGCTGCGGAGCTGCGCTTGCTTGACGGCGAGAAGGTACGAACGGATTGCAGTTTTTGCACGCTACGATGGGCGAATCTTTGTGCTCCTTCGGATTCTTGCTATAGTGTTTTGCACCCAAATTGCGGTTCTTTGACGCTGCAGCCGCGTCTTAATCGCTTCCCAAGAGAGGAAACAGAATGGCCGTAGAGCGCAAGCCGGAGTTTTTTGCGGGGAAGGACTTGAAAATCGGGATTATTGGGTGCGGCTACGTGGGCCTTCCGCTGGCTCTGCGGTTTGCAGACGTGGGCCATAACGTGACTGGATTCGATACCGACCAGGAAAAAATAACGAAGCTCAATGCCGGGCAGTCTTATATCCAGCACATACCGGCGGACAAGATCAACCATCACGTGAAGGGCAAGCGTTTTGATGCGACCACGGATTTCGCGCGGCTGCGCGAAATGGACGCGGTGCTGATTTGCGTTCCCACGCCGCTGGATGAACGCCGCGAGCCGGACCTAAGCTACGTGGAAAAAACGGCGCAGTCGATCGCGCCCAATCTGCAGCGCAACCAGCTGATCGTGCTGGAAAGCACTACTTATCCCGGGACTACCGAAGAACTGGTGCTGCCGATTCTAGAAAAGGGCGGATTGCATTGTCCGATTGCGAGAGGCGAAGGGACAGAGAACGTTGCGACCGATTTTTATTTGGCATTTTCTCCGGAGCGCGAAGATCCGGGAAACAAGCAGTATGGGCTGGCGCAGATACCCAAGATTGTCGGAGGCATCAACCCTCCCAGCGGACGCGCGGCTGCGGGTCTTTACGCCCAAATCGTATCGAAAGTGGTTCCAGTTAGCTCCACGCGCGCCGCGGAAATGGTGAAGCTGCTGGAAAACATTTTTCGCTGCGTGAATATCGCGCTGGTGAACGAGCTGAAACAGCTTTCCTTGCGCATGGATCTGGATATATGGGAAGTGATCGACAGCGCGGCGACCAAGCCGTTTGGTTTTATGCCGTTTTATCCCGGACCGGGCCTGGGAGGCCATTGCATACCTGTCGATCCGTACTATCTCTCCTGGAAAGCACGTGAGTACGATTTCGCCACGCGGTTTATCGAACTGGCCGGCGAGATCAACACGGCGATGCCGTACCACGTGGTGGACGCGTTGGTAAGAGCGCTCAATGAACGCGAGAAAAGTTTGAAAGGCTCGAAAGTTTTGCTGCTCGGCGTGGCTTATAAGAAGGATGTGGACGACTTGCGCGAATCTCCTTCGCTGAAGCTGCTGGAATTGCTGACGGCCAGCGGCGCCAAACTGGACTACAACGATCCGTATTTCCCCGCGCTGCACAAGATGCGTCACTACGATTTTTCGCATATGCGGTCTGTGGATTTAACACCGGAGCAAATAGCGAAATATGACTGCGTGCTGATTGCGACGGACCACTCGAGTTACAACGTTGACGAAATCGTGAAAAACGCGAAGCTGGTGGTCGACACGCGGAATGCCACCAGGCAGGTGAAAGAACACCGCGAAAAAATCGTCAATTGCTGATCGCAACTATATTGTTTTCTGTGATTTAACGGCGGGCGGTTTCTGGGCCCCTCTAATTTTTGCCCGCATCAGGCCTCTTGTTTACTGAAACACGCACCTGTCCCACAGTCCCATTGCTCGCAACGCTGGCGCAGGCTATGGTGGGTACTATGGGTTCTACGCAGACTTCTCAAAAAGAGCGTCAAACTTGGGCCACGGATCCCGGCCGGCGTCGCAGCATGCGCGTTCTGTTGAGCGTCCCGATACTGGTGCGAGGAAAGGACGCAAAGAATCAGGACTTCAACGAAGAGACGCGAACGCTGGTGGTGAATGCGCACGGCGCGCTGATTTCGCTGTCGGCGCAGGTAGTGGTGAATCAGAAATTGCTTGTTTCGAACAACGCCACACATCAAACGCAGGAATGCCGCGTGGTGTATTTCGGCAACATGCAGGCCGGAAAAGCGCAGATGGGAGTGGAGTTCCTGACCCCCTCGCCGTCGTTCTGGCAGATTGATTTTCCGCCGGAAGATTGGGTCGTCCCGGAAAACTGACGGGTTGGTATACCTCGAAATTTCCCTTTAGCGTGGCACGGAACTAAGTTCGATGCGCACGCTGCCCAAAGGAATTTCAGCCTCCAGCAAAATGGGCGTGCGAGCTGCGTCGTTTGCGAAACTTATCGAGAGGCTTTCCCCTTTAACCTCCACTCCGTGTTGATACTCGCGAACGAGAATGCGCGTGGCTGAAAAATTTCCAGCATTCACAGCCACGATTTCTTTTGCGGCTTCCACTTGTGCGCGCATCTCGACGACGTCTTCGCCGTCAAACACTGGCGCACGAAATTCGGGTGTACGCTGCCAATCTACCTGACGCAACATATATAACGCTCCCAGCGGATCAAGCGTGCCGGACGCTACCACCACGGCGGGAGCAGCGGTCTTCTGGGAGCGGCCCAGGACCGAAAAATGTAATATTTGGGTGTCCTTCCTTCCCATTTCATCGAGATACATTTCGTATTGACGGCTTTCGAACGTCCCGGTGTCGGTATAGGAATCGATCTGATCGTCGAGGGTAAGAAAAGACCTGAGCGGGCTCAAGGTATGGGCGGAGGCACGGAAATGCCAGGTTCTGGAGCCGAGAATTTCGCGATGCTCGGTGACGCACAACTGTATTTTTGCGGCGCTCGCGAAGGCGGACCAGGACACATCGTAATTCAACGTTTCGCCGATGCGGAAAGGCATGGGCGGTTCGGCGGCGGGCTTTTCGAGTGAAGCTTTATTGGCGGCTTCTATCCGCTGAGGAAGGCCGAAGGTGTAAATTTGCGGCGACAGGGCAGCCGCTATGACCGCCGCGATCGCTACTGGTAATAAATGTCGCGCGAATTTTTTCCCCATAGCCCTCATGAACTTCAGACGCACTTATCCAGTTGTGAGGTTGCCGAGTAGCAAAAAATAAAACGAATAATGATGCCCGCCCGCGAAGTGCCGGGCTATAGTAAAGCGTAGCGGAAGTATCATTTTATAACTGATTCTCATTACGTAAGGAGATTTCCAGAATGCGTTATCTGGTTACGGGCGGGGCAGGATTTATAGGTTCTAATATTGTGGACGAGCTCGTTCGCCGCGGCCACAAAGTGGTGGTGCTGGACGATCTTTCCGCGGGAAAAGAATCCAATCTGGCGGATGTACGCGGCAAGATCGATCTTCGCGTGGGCAGCATCACGGACTTGGCAACGGTGCAATCCGCGTGTAACGGAGCCGATTACGTGATCCATTTGGCTGCGCGAACTTCGGTTCCGCGGTCGGTGCAGAATCCCATCGAGACGAACTTCGTGAACATCGATGGGACGCTCAACGTGCTGGTAGCCGCTCGAGATGCCAAGGTGCGCCGGATTGTCTTCGCCGCGTCCTCATCCGCATATGGAGAGACACCCACGCTTCCCAAGACTGAAGCGATGCCGGCGGATCCTATTTCTCCATACGGGATTACGAAATATGTCGGCGAGCTTTATGCGAAAGTTTTTGGACGTGTTTACGGGCTCGAAAATGCGTGCGTTCGTTATTTTAATGTGTTCGGGCCGCGGCAGGATCCCAGTTCGCAATATTCCGGAGTGCTCTCGCGCTTTATGCTGGCGGTAATCGAGGGCCAGCAGCCGGTGGTGTTCGGCGACGGAGAGCAGTCTCGCGATTTCACGTTTATTGAAAACATTGTGGATGAAACGTTGCGAGCGTGCGAGGCGCAAGGCGCATCCGGAATGGTATTCAACGGCGGAACGGGGGCGCGTATAACCCTGAACCAAGTTCTGAAATTGCTTGAGAAAATCAGCGGGAAGAAAATCCAGGCGAAATACGATCCGCCGCGCACGGGAGACATCCGCGACTCGCAAGCAGACGTCTCGCTGGCGCAGAAGATCTTGGGCTACAAACCGTTGGTGCACTTCGAGGAAGGTTTAAAGCGCACTTGGGAGTGGTACAAAGGAGCTTACGGGAAAAAATAGGCGCATGGCACGGCCTTTGCTCAACCAGCGCGACCATCCAGATGGGCCGGAAGTTCTGTCAGGCTATCCAGCAGTAGATCTGGCGGAAAACTTTTTAAACTCTCAGTTCCGAGACCGTAAGTAACACCGCAAGCCCATATACCGGAGTTTCGCGCGGTTTGAATATCAATTTCGGAATCCCCGATAAGCATGGCCTCCCGCGGCTGCGAGCCAAGTTCACGCAGCAAAGTGTACACGCCGATTGGATGCGGCTTCTTTTTTTCGAAACTGTTCCCTCCGTAAACAAAACGGAAATATCGGGAAAGGCCCAAGCCATCGAGAATTGCGCGGCTGAAATTGACCGGCTTGTTGGTCAAAACCGCCATGGGATAATTCTGCAGGAGGGCCAATCCTTCGCGGACTCCGGGGTAAGGCACGGTATTGTCGAGCATGTGGCTGCGGTAATAGCTGAGAAAATAGGCGAGGCCTGTTTCGACTTCCGCATCCGTCACGTCTTTCAGTCCCAAGGCGCGCTGGACTAGGACGGACGCGCCGCTGCCGACCATTCCAAAAATCCTTTCGTGAGCCAATGGCGCGCGTCCCAGGTTCTTCAGCGTGGCGTTGATCGAAAGAGCCAGGTCAAGTTTCGAATCGATCAAAGTTCCGTCGAGATCAAAGATCAGGGCGCGCACAGCGGCAAAGCGTTTGTCCCCTTGCGACATCCAATGCAACTCCTTGGAAGCTTTATTCTGCGAGAAAGCTGAGATTTTATGTTGGGTTCAGAGAATTGTCACTTTGTCGGCGCTCTACCTAATCGAGCGCAGGCAGGAAGGCTACAACTCGGCGGCGGTGACTGCTACAATGTTTCGTTTCCGCGGCGCTCGTTCCGCTACGAGAGTATACATGGCCGAAATTCATCCCTTTCGCGCGTTTCGCTACGACACAAACAAGGTGAAGCTGGACGAGGTTCTTACCCAGCCCTACGACAAAATCACTCCGGCGATGCAGGAGCGCTACTACGCCGCCAGCCCGTACAACTTGATCGCGATAGAAAAAGGCAAGACTTTTCCCGGCGATACCGCCGAAAACAACGTTTACACGCGCGCCAAAAAGCAATTGAACGAATGGATCACGCAAAAGATTTTAGTGCAAGACCGGACTCCCGCTATTTATGTGTACGCGCAGGAGTATATGGTTTCCGGCACGAACACGCGCAAAGTGCGAATCGGCTTCATCGCGCTGGGCCGGCTGGAGGATTACAGCGCAAAGGTTGTTTTTCCGCACGAGCGCACGTTGACGGCTCCCAAAGCGGACCGCACGGAATTGCTGCGGCATCTGCACGTCCAGACGGGCCAGCTCTTCATGCTTTACGACGAGCGCGCAAGAACGATCGATGCGTATCTGGAAGAAATTGCACGTGCGCCGACACAGCTTGAGTTACACGATGAATTTGGTGTGAGCCACCGGCTGTGGCCGGTCAGTGATGCGGCGTTCATTCGGCGGATTCAGACCACCATGTCGGATAAAAAGATCATCATCGCAGACGGCCATCATCGTTATGAAACAGCTCTGAATTTTCGCAACGAGTGCCGCGAGAAGCTGGGCAAAACCGACCCGCAGGCTGCCTATGAATTCGCGATGATGACGTTTATAAATTCGCACTCCCGCGGATTGACCATTCTTCCGACGCACCGTTTGATTCGCAATGTGGCTGATTTTGACTTCGAGCGGTTCCGCAAGGCGCTCGCGCCATTCTTTGATTGGTATTCGTATCCCTTTCTGAATCCGGAAGAGCGCGAAACGAGCTACGCGGATTTTCGAAAGGACTTGGGAAGGCAGAACCACGGACGCCGAGCGATCGGGATTTACCCTGGCAAGATAGAAGGCCAAGCTGGCTCTTTCTTTTTATTTCTGCTTCGTCGCGACGCGAATCTGGAAACGCTGTTGCCGGATCTGACCGAAGCGCAGCGCGGGCTGGATGTAGTGCTGCTGCATCGATTGATTCTGGAAAAAGGACTGGGCATCACCGCTGAAGCAGTCACCGCGGAGAAGAACGTGGTTTACGAGCGCGAAATAGATAATGCGATTGCGGCGGTAGACCGCGGTGAAGCGCAACTAGCATGTTTGCTGAATCCAGTGCGAGTGCAACAGGTTATGGAAATTGCATTAGGCGGGGATGTTCTGCCACAAAAATCCACGGACTTTTACCCCAAGCTCCTTAGTGGCCTCGCGATTTATCAGGTAGAGGGTCACATCGAGCGGTAATTGCGTTTGCAATGGCGAGCATCAACTCTAGAACGCAGCAAAACAAAACCGCGGCCCAACCATTTGAGCTGAGCCGCGGTCTGAAAACCTCAGAAGCGGATTTACTTGGCGAAGCTTTGGACGGCGAGCGCCTCGCTGTCGTAAGTGTCGAACACCGTCATCAGCTTGGTGACCTGCAACACTTCCTTGAACTTAGAACCAAGGTTGGCCAGTTTCAGAGTGGCGCCTTGCGAGCGGGCGCTGTGAAAGGTCGCGACGAGCGTACCGAGGCCGGCGCTATCGATGTAGCCGACGTTCGCGAGATTCAGCACGATCTTCTTCTTTCCCGCGGCCAGCAGGCTCTTCACCTTCTCGCGAAACGCGTTACTCTCTTCGCCCAATACAATTCGTCCTTCAATCTCCAGCACGGTAACGCCATTTACTTCTTGATCCGTCATCCTCAATGCCACGTTCGCTCCTCCTGGAAGTCTTAAATCCCCTTAGAGCAACAAAGTCCGTTTTCAGTAAAAATCTGAGCAGGACATATAATACCCGCAAGCAGGGCAAATCAGCTTGCAACTTCGCTGCGCCAACCGAGCCGAACATCTCGGGCAAAACGCGGACGCGATTTCCGGCTGTTCTTTTAATGATCCGGCGTCAGCCTGCGATTCAGCTTGCTTTGCGGGCAAATTAACCGCGGTGGGCTGTGCCATAATCCGGGCGTCCTTTGGACGAATGTTTATAGCACATCCGGCGAAAAGGGAAAAGCAAACCTCGCCGCAGGCCGTACGCAATGCCCGGCCACGATAAGCACCAGTATAGACACCGAAAGTAGTGTTTTTGTTCCCTCGGCTTTGATAAAACAAGCGCTTTACGATCTGTTGAAATGAACCTCGAGTGGCGCGCGGGTGTACAATCTCAGGCGCAACCAAGCGTTTGGCCAGCGCGTCTTATGTACAGCGGCCGAAGCGACCATGAAACGTAGCCTTCAATTCGCGCCTGTTATTGCGGTACTAGCCTTAGGCCTGGGATTCTTCGCGACTCCTGCGCTAGCTCAGCGTGGCGCGCGTTCCGTTGGCGTCGCTGCGGCACCCGCGGCTAGATCAGCTTCTTCACAAGCCAACGCCATACATGCGGCAAGTATCGTATCAACCCGAAACCGACAATTCCCGCGGCTTTCGGCCAGTCAAAATTCCCCAGCTCTGATAAGCGGTTCGCGATTCCCGCGCACAGGTCCGCGCCGACCGGTAAGCCCTGTAAGCAGGGTCCCGACGACTGGCTATTATTGGATTTTCGACGGCGGCACATATTGGGTGCCATCCGAGGGCGATCAAGCCGCCGATCAATCTATGGTTGAACAGGCAAACACAGATCAATTGAGCGGAGGCCAGTCCGTCGATTCGGGCGAGAACGGATCCCCAGGGCCAAACGCATCGCAGCAAGGCCCCCCGGACGGCTCACAATTCACCGGAGATGATTCCGCCGCGGCGCAGTCCGAAGTGCGAGAGAATGCCTCGGCCTCTCTTCCTGACGAAGGGCAATTTACTTTGGTGCTCAATGATGGCAGGTGGATTGAAGCAGTAGCGTTCACGCACTCAAACGACACGATTGTTTACATCACCACGGCAGGTAGCCGTTACACCATCGCCGCAAACGAGCTGGATTCGGATTCCACGTTGCGGGTCAATCAGGAACGCGGCACACCTCTGCAATCGCCTCTTTAGACCACGCCGGATTTTTACTCGAAACCGCTACGAATATCACGTTTCTGAACGGACGGCGGGCGCTGGCATGTAAGGCCCTGCTTCGGCAGGCAGACCGGCGCGTTCAAACTGGATAGTGGTGTGCGTGATTTTGAAATCGTGCGCCAGGACTTCCCGCACTCGATCGAGGATTTTTTCGCTGTCTTCCATATGCATGTCAGGTATGCGCACGTGGCAGGAAAGAGCGGTCAGATTCGTCCCCAACGTCCATATGTGTATATCGTGGACTTCCTGAACGCCTTCGACGCGCAGCACCGCGGTGGCGACCGCGTCGAGGCGCATTTCTCGCGGCAATCCTTCCAAGAGAATGTGGCTGCTTTCGCGGAGAATTCCGGTGCCGGACCAAAGAACCATCGCGCCTATACCGATGCCGATGACAGGGTCGATCCAAACGGCGCCGGTCCAGCGAATGCAAAGCGCGCCGAAGACGATGGCCACGTTGGAAAGAGCGTCCCCGAGGTTGTGTATCCATACGCCGCGAATATTGAGGTCGCCCCTGCCGCGATGCACAGCCAGCGTGATGCCGCCGTTGATGACCAGCGCAAATAAAGAAATCCAGAGCATGATGCCGGTTTGAACTTCAACAGGATGCCGCAATCGAACGACAGATTCGTAAATCAAAAATAGCGAGAGGATGGCAAGAAGCATGGCATTCACAAACGCCGCCAAAATGCCACCGCGATGATAGCCGTAGGTCTTTTCAGCCGTGGGAGGACGTTTGGCCCAGCGCATGGCAAGCCAGGAAATGACCAGCGTTGGAACATCGGTAAGGTTGTGAACCGCATCGCTAATCAGTGCGATCGAATGGCCCGCGTACCCCGCAATCAGTTCTGCCGCGACCAGCACGAAAGTTGCAACAACGGCAGCACCCAAAATTCCCGTCATGCCTTCCGTCGGTAAGTGAACATGCGAATGCCCTCCCAAGCCGTGGGTGTGGCCATGCTCGTGGGTCGCGTGATCATGACTATGGGAATGGGCGCGCACGTCTGAATTCTACTAGCTGGCCGTCATTGCGCACAGCCCCGCGCTCGCATTTGTCACTCATCAGCACCGATGGCCAGGCTAACCCTCGGGGAATGAACGTCTGCGCTGAAACTGGATTGACTTCACTCGCCGCCACCGCCTACCATTGCAACAGTTTCGAAGCTTATGAAATCGTAACGGAGCGGAAGCGGGGCGCTACGAATTTGCGCCGGCGATGACCCACCACGTTGCCAAGCTGGTCTTCTGGGGAGTGCGCGGCTCAACGCCGACGCTGGAGCGCGATACTTGGCGCTACGGCGGTAACACGCCTTGTCTGGAGTTGACCGCGCCGGACGGGACCCACTTCATTCTGGATTGCGGGACCGGTATGCGCATGTTGGGCAACCGCTGGACGCGCTCACACGGCGGCAATGGCATCGAAGCGCATATTCTGGTAACGCATTACCACTGGGACCACATACAGGGCATTCCTTTCTTCAATCCTTTTTTCCAGAGCCAGAACCGCTTTCACTTCTATAGTTTTCAATCGAAATATCTGGGTCCGGACAGCCTTCGTCAGGTGCTGGAAGCGCAGTTGGCCAGCCCCTATTTTCCAGTGGATGTGAACATGATGACGGCGGGACGCGAGTTTCACGAAATCAACGGCGGCGATAAATGGGCGGTGAACGGAACACAGATTAGCTGTGCGTGGCTGAATCATCCCCAGGGATGCTTGGGCTATCGAATTGAAACCGCCGGCGGATCGGTAGTCTACGCCACGGACAATGAGCCTGGCGTTCCGCAAAATGACCAGAACCTTCGGCAGCTCGCGCAGGGAGCGGACGTTTTGATATACGACTCGCAATATTCCCCCGAGCAGCTGGCTTCGGAACGCAAAGGCTGGGGCCATTCGAGCTGGCTGGAGGGAGTGAAGATTGCGCGCGATGCTAAAGTGCGGAACCTGATTCTGTTTCACCACGACCCGGATTCTCAAGACAAGGTTGTGGATGGTTTTCTTTCTGCGGCACGGCAGGAATTTCCCGCTACGTGGGCCGCCACCGAGGGGATGTCCATCACCATGAGCGAGCGCGGCGTAAATGTGGAGATGCGCGAGACACGCCTGGGACAGCGCAGGCGCTTGCGTTTCTCCGCGGTCGTGAGCGGACAGTCGGAAGACGGCAAGAACTTCGAAGAGAAAGCCACCGTCCGCGATATGAGTTTGCAAGGCGCGTATCTGTGTTTGAATAACCGGCCAAAATTGCAGTCGGAAGTGCGTGTGGTGATTGAAGCCGCTGGAGACCCGGCGACCTCCAGCATTCTTTCATTGCGCGGAACGGTGGTTCATTTCGATGCTGGCCGGGAGAAGACACAGAACGGCGTGGGAGTGGTTTTCATCGACGACACGGGCCCCGCGCGCCCGCACGATTGATTTCTCCGAGCCGGCTCCATGTAGTCGACCGGTTCTAATTCCTGCAAGATTCAGCCTTTCTAGTTATTGCTATGCGTTGTTGACGGGTGTACATTTCACGTCCTAATGGAGCGTGCGATGAAGCTGTGGTATCGCATTTCATTATTTGCTGTGTTGGCTCTTGCGATCTTCGCATTCACCTATCAAGGCAACGCGCAAAGGCCGAGAAATCGAGCGAAAATTCGTTCGATGCAAGCGACGAGCGACGCTTCAGGCGCACATCCTGACAAATTTGATGCGGATGGAGCAGTAACCATCACTTGCCTCGCGGCGTTTTCTGAAACGCCCAACGCACGGCCCGAGCCCGCATGCCGTATCTCAGCGCCTGGGTTCAATGGAATTTTGAAAAAGGGAGACGCTGCCAAGACGACCCGGGCAGGCGCTATAACCCTCACTTGCAATGGGTCAGGTAACTTGCGTTGCACCGCTCGGGTCGACATACCCGCTCCCAGCTGAACACCAAGCATCAAATCCACTGGAGCGAAATAAGCGCAAGCGATTGGGATAAGGCTATTCAGTACTCTTCAGTTTGGCGAGTTGTGCATCGAGGTCTTTCAATGCGCTGTTAAGTTGTTCGCGATAGCGCGCATTTTCACTGGACTGCAATACTTTTTCGACGCGCGCACGAGACAGCAGCAATATCTCGATTTTGCGGCGGATTTCCAGTTGTTCGCGGGTTAATTGTAGTTTCTGGGTGCGGCTTTCTTTGGATTCAAATTCCTGGACCTGACCTTCTACGGCTTTGCTTTCCCACCCTCGCGCCATCTGTAGATTTTATGTCGTGGTCGAGCTTGGCTTGCACACTATTTTATGCAAATTTCCTATATCGGGGAGCTGAAGACGTTACTTGCGGTGTTAGTCGCCGATGTTAAGGAATATTTCCACGGCTACAGTCACAAGAGACGGGAAGTCGGGTAAAGCCCGTATAGCCGAGAACGCGCTCCTGAGGCACGTTTACAAGTTGAACGACGAGACCGATATCTCCTCAAAAAAGCCAGGAATGAGACGGTGACTGTGCAACCAGACCCATCACGGAGACAAGAGCAGGGAGCTTCGGCTCCGCCAGTCGGCAGCGGCTCAATCCCGCTGCGAAAATTCGGCAAGCACGATGTGCAGGTATCCGCATTGGGACTAGGCGGACACCACCTCGGGGACGCAGAGGACGACTACACTGCCATTCGCATCGTTCACGAAGCCGTGGATAACGGGATCACGTTTTTCGACAACTGCTGGGAATACCATCGCGGAAAAAGTGAAGATTGGATGGGCAAGGCACTAAAGGGGCGCCGCGACAAGGTCTTCTTGATGACGAAGGTCTGCACCCACGGGCGGGATGCTTCCCTGGCCATGCAGATGCTCGAACAATCGCTCAACCGACTACAGACCGACCATCTGGACCTTTGGCAAATCCACGGCGTAACCTTTGACAACGATCCAGAACTTTTTATTCGTCCGGGAGGCGCAGCGGAAGCGCTGCAAAAAGCAAAGCAGCAAGGCAAAGTTCGTTTCGTGGGCTTCACTGGTCATAAAGACCCCACCATTCATTTAAAAATGCTGCAGACCGATTTTCCGTTCGATTCAGTGCAAATGCCGCTGAATGCCTTCGACGCGAATTTTCACAGTTTCGAAATTCAGGTTTTGCCGGAATTAATCCGCCGTGGCATCGCGCCGCTGGGAATGAAGCCTTTGAACGGCCACGGAGAAGCGATCCAACAAGGCGCAGTTAGCGCGGAAGAAGCTCTGCGCTACGCGATGAGCCTGCCTGTAACTACCACGATTACGGGAATGGAAAAATTGGACGTGCTTCACCAAAACCTGAGAGTTGCGCAAGGCTTTCAACCGATGCCCCCTGAAGAAATGCAAGCGCTTCGCGACCGCACACGAGCGGTTTCCGGGGATGGGCGATTCGAGTTGTATAAAGTTTCCATCAAATTTGACAATCCCGAAGCCCGTCTGGCGCACGGTTATCCTCTGGATATGCAATCGGAAGAAGTGAAGGAAATGGTCCAGGCGACGGCGAACACTGGGCATCCATTCCCTTCAATTCCAAGGTAAGTTGAAAGCTTGGAGGAATTTGCGTGTCGAATGAGAAAGACGTCACTCGCCGAACTTTTGTAAAGGGGGCAGCCGTGTTGACAGCTTCGGCTCTGGTAAACCCCAGTTTGGGACTAGCAGGGCAGCCGCCGCAAACGGGGTCGCCCGATAAGATTCCTCAGCGACAGCTCGGCAAGACGGGCGTACAAGTGTCCGCGCTCGGAGTGGGCGGTTACCACCTCGGTTCCACGAAAGACCAGCAAGAGGCAAATGAGCTTGTCGCGCGCGCACTCGATGCCGGCATCAATTTTTTTGATAATTGTTGGGACTATCACGACGGGCTTAGCGAAGAACGCCTCGGCGCGGCGTTGAAAGGCAAGCGCGATCAAGCGTTTGTGATGACCAAAGTTTGCACGCACGGTCGCGGCAAAGACGTGGCCATGCAACAACTGGAAGAATCTCTGCGGCGGCTTCAGACCGACCATCTGGATTTGTGGCAGATACATGAAGTGATTTATTACAACGATCCGGATCTAATTTTTGCGCCGGGCGGCGCAGCGGAAGCTCTGTTAGCCGCGAAACAACAAGGGAAAGTTCGCTTCGTCGGATTTACCGGTCACAAGGATCCTGCAATTCATCTGCGAATGCTGACGCAGGATTTTCCGTTCGACACGGTTCAAATGCCGTTGAATTGCCTGGATGCGACTTTCCGCAGCTTTGAAACCCAGGTGATGCCGGAAGCGAATCGTCGCGGAATCGCTGTCCTTGGCATGAAGAGCATGGGCGGCTCTGGAGAAATTGTTTCGCATGGCGCGGCGACGCCGGCGGATGCACTGCGTTATGCGATGAGCCTGCCGGTGGCGACCACCATTAGCGGCATGGATTCGATCGGCGTGTTGGAACAGAACCTGGCGATTGCAAAAGGGTTTCAGCCCATGAAGCCTGAAGAGATGCAGGCGCTTCGAGAGCGCGCAAGAGTTTTTGCCGCTGACGGCCGCTATGAGCTTTTCAAAACGACCAAGAAATACGATGGAGAAGTTGGCCGGCAGCAACATCATTACCCGAACTCACAAAAACTTCCCGCTTAACGGCAGGTGTTGTGGCGCATCTCAGTTTTTCTAACGCAAGGAATCCACAAAGTAAATCGCAACGCACCGCATCTAGGGCGAATCACCTAAGGTTTAAATGTAGCGCCGGGTCTTCAGCGCGGCATCTTCTTCAGGAAACCTGCAAATGTTTGATTAGATTCGAGGCAATCTCGGCTACACGTTTGCGAGCGGAGTCGGACATTGATTGATTTTTTGCAGTACTATGTTCTCGAAGTACCAGCCAAATTCCAGGGCGATGAACATTTTGGTCGTGGCAGATTGCACCGGTTAGCTGCGCTATTTCCAATCCGCTTCCTGCAAGCTCCGTATCCAGAAATATTCGCGCTTCGTCCAGCAAATCCTTGAATCCTTGTGACGCGAGCATGGGATCCACATCGCGCGGAACCGGCGCTTCCACTTCGAGCAGATCATAATCGGGCAAGGGCTCCGTGATCATGATTTCCACTGAAGCGGCGGGAGCGCTTGCATCGTATGAGATTTTCATAGGCACGATGACCGTATTGTTGCAGAAGACGCTTACTTCGGATAGGGGTGGCCGGAAAGGATGGCGAACGCGCGATAGATTTGCTCGGCCAAGACCACGCGCGCGAACTCGTGCGGCATGGTCAGAGTGGAAAGCGAGATTTTTTGTTTCGTGGCATTTCGGACGTCTTCAGGAAAACCGTCCGCGTCGCCACAGAGGAAAACCAGCTCGCGCACCCCACGGTCGCGCAGATCGCCCAGCCAGCGAGCGAATTGGCTCGACGTGAATTGTTTGCCTTCGGCATCGAGCAAGACAACCGTGGCGTTCGAATCTATCTTCAGTTTTCGAAATGCGGAAGAACCTCCATCGCGCAGCGCCACTAGCTCAATTTCCGCGTAATGCTTTATCCGTCGAACGTAGTCATCCAGAAGCGCTTGCGATTCTGCGCGCCGTGTTTTACCAAGCATCACTAGCCGAATTTTCATTCGATGCTACCGCTTCGGGCCGCGCAAACTTCAGATGAGACCGTACTTCTTGCGTTTTTCCAGAAGCGTTTTGCGGCTGATTCCGAGCATGTCGGCCGCTTGCCCAATTTTGTAATGTGTGGCTTCCAGAGTCAGTTTGATGGCCTCGCGTTCCAGGTCCTCGAGCGAGCGGAGCATGCCGGTAATCCCCCGTTCGTTTCCGGCAGTTCGCACGATCTCGGGAAAATCTTTTGGAGAAAGTGAAGGTTTTTCCCCGAACACCAGCGCGTGCTCCACGGTGTTCTTCAGTTCTCGCACATTTCCCGGCCACGCGTACGCCTGCAACATGGCCAGCGAGTCGCCATCGAATGAGGCTTCCGCCCGCCCGTGCACCGGCGCCAGACGCTCCAGAAAATGCTTGGCGAGCGGAACGATATCAGCTCGGCGTTCTCGCAGCGGCGGAACATAAATCGCCAGAACATTCAGCCGGAAAAAAAGATCGTTTCGGAAGCGGCCGCTCTCTACTGCCTTGGCCATGTCCGTATTCGTCAGGGCCATCAACCGCGCTTCCATGCGCAGCGTTTCCGTGCCGCCCAGCCGCTCGAACGTGCGCTCTTCCAGAACGCGCAACAGCTTCGCTTGCATTCCCGGCGCCAGCGCAGCAACCTCGTCGAGAACGATAGTCCCTTCTTGCGCCAACTCAAGCCGTCCTGGCTTTCGGGCGACCGCGCCCGTGAACGCTCCGCGCTCATGGCCAAAAAGTTCGGATTCCACAAGCTCGGCCGGCAGGCTGGCGCAATCGATTTTCAGCAGAGGAGCATCGCGGCGCGGCCCGCGCTCGTGAATCCAACGCGCGAGCTGATCTTTTCCCGTGCCGCTTTCGCCGGTGATTAAAAGCGTGGTGGAAGTGTCTGCAAGCTTTTCCGCAACTTCAAGAACGTGCCGCGAAACGGGATCTTCCGCTATCCACGTAATATTCGGTGCGGTCATTGCTGCGTTGCGTCACCTTCAACATTGCTTTGGGACGGTGGATGCGCGGTCGGCGCTGGAAAAGTGACGCGCTCAGCGGAACGCCAGAGCCTCTCCAAATCGTAATACTGCCGGGCGCGCTCGCTGAATATGTGCACCACAAAATCGCCATAATCCAGGAGGACCCACTCGGCGCTTGATTTCCCTTCGCGATGCGCCACACGGCGTCCATCGCGTTCCAGTCTCTCTTCGATGGCCTCGCCGATGGCCTGAATCTGCGGCTGGCTTTGTCCGGAGCACAGCAGGAAGTATTCGGCGAACGCGCCGGCGCCAGAAAGGTTGAGGACCGTGATGTCCACGGCCTGTTTATCTTGAGCCGCTTCCACGGCCGCTCGAATTTCGGGGCGAAGGGAGTTAGTTGTCACCGGTACAGAGCCTGTTCCAGAATGTATTCCTCTACACGCGCCGGCACAAGCCCATGTATGGTCTGCCCCTTTTCCAGGCGATGCCGGATTTCGGTGGACGAAATATGGCTCGCAACGGTAGTTAGCAAGTGAACTACGGACTTGCGCAACACAATTGTATTCGGGTCGTTCGACGCCGTGCGCCCTAGCTTTTCAGGAGGAATCACCAGCCGTAGCGCGTCCAGACGAAAGCCCGGACGACTCGCGATGATAAAATTGCAACTATCCATAAGCCCCTCGTAATTTTTCCACGTAGGAATTTCAAGAAACTGATCGGCACCCAAAATGAAAAACAGGCGATCATCAGGATGCTCGCGATGGAATCGCCGCACGGTATCGACCGTATAAAAAACGTGCATAGCGGCGCCATCCGGCGGCGCTTCTGCCGTGGACGGATGAAACCCCGCGTGATCCGTGCAGCCCAGCGCGACCATGGCGTAACGATGCAGAAACGGCGTCAACGCGAGCTTGGTCTTGTGCGGCGGCCGCGACGACGGAATGAAATAAATGGAATCCAGGTGAAACCGTTTTTGCGCCGCCTGCGCTACGGCAATATGCCCTGAATGAATGGGATCGAACGTGCCGCCAAAAAGCGCGACCGAGCGGCGATGTGGCGCGCCATGCGCCTTATGCATCGTGTGTGGGCTCAACTTTTAGCTCCGGGCGACGAAGTTGAATCGTCATCGTGGATAGCTGCAGCGGCGCGAGCTTCTTCCTCGTCACGCTCGCGAGACGGTGCGATCGGAGCTTCCGGTTCCGCAGGCATCGACGGTTTTGGAATTCGATCCAGCGCATCCGCCATGGCGCGCACGAGTTCCACAATTCCCTCACCGCTCGCGGACGAAACCGCATGAAACTCCAACCCGCGCTTTTTTGCAAACTCGCGCAATTCATCGAGATGCTCGCGATTGCTGGTGGCGTCCAGCTTGGTAGCCACCACAATCATGGGTTTATCAGCGAGCGCCGGGCTGAACGATGCAAGTTCGTGCTCGATCACCTCAAAGTCATTCACGGGATCCCGATCGTTTGCGTCGCTGGTATCCACCAGGTGCGCGATCAATCGGGTGCGCTCAATATGCTTTAAAAATCGCGTGCCCAGGCCGGCGCCTTCGTGTGCGCCCTCAATCAACCCCGGCACGTCGGCTACAACGAACGTGCGCCCTTGTCCCGGCGCGGCATCTGGATCTGCGGAAACAACGCCGAGGTGCGGCTCTAGCGTAGTGAATGGGTACGCCGCAATTTTCGGACGAGCCGCCGAAATTCGTGAGATCAAAGTGGACTTTCCTGCATTCGGAAATCCGACAAGCCCAACGTCCGCCAGCAACTTCAGCTCGAGGCGAAGATGACGCTCTTCCCCCGGCTGCCCGTCTTCGTGTTCGCGCGGCGCCTGGTGCCACGGACGCACAAAATGTGGATTGCCGTTTCCGCGGCCTCCACGCCCGCCCTTCGCCGCTTTCCAGCGTTGACCAGCTTCGGTGAAATCAAAAAGCTGTTCGCCGCCGTCCGCATCAAAAACCACCGTGCCCACGGGGACTTTCAGCACCGTGTCTTCGCCCGAAGCGCCATGGCAATTCGATCCTTCGCCGTGGCCGCCTCGTTTCGCCCGAAATTCGCGATTGTAGCGATAACGCAGCAGCGTATTGTCATGCGGATTCGCTTCGATATAAATGTCTCCGCCATGCCCGCCGTCGCCGCCGGAAGGGCCGCCGCGCGGGACATACTTCTCCCTGCGGAACGCGACGCAGCCATTGCCGCCACCGCCGGCTTTTATCGAGATTTTAGCTTCATCTGCAAACACGATTCACCTGCTGCAAGAGATGCTGCGAGAGCTTACGCCGATGCTGAGCCCATAAATAAAAATACGCGTTCCGGTGCCCTGGAACGCGTACAAAGAGTGTGGAGATTAATTGGCGGGTGCCGCAGCGGCTTTTTTCTCAGCCTGCCGCGCATCCGCTTCGTCCACGGTGAGAACGCTGATATGGCGCCCGTGTCCGCCCTTATCTTCAAACAGGACGATGCCGTCGATCAGCGCAAACAAACTGTCGTCTTTCGCCAACCCAACATTTTTTCCCGGCTTGTAGTGCGTGCCGCGTTGGCGAATCAAAATGCTGCCGCTCGTGACGAGCTGGCCGCCGAATCTCTTAATTCCGAGCCGCTGTCCGTGCGAGTCGCGTCCATTCGTGGATGACCCGCCGCCTTTTTTGTGTGCCATGAATTTCCCCTACGGAATTTGGATGTCGCTAACCTGAACGGCAGTGTAATTCTGCCGGTGGCCGCGCAAAATATTGTATTGTCCGCCCGTCTTGTACTTCAGCGTCTTCAATTTCGGGCCACGGCCTTGTTCCACGATCTTGCCTACTACTTTCACCTTCGAAATATCATCGGCGGAAACAAATTTCTTCTCGCCTGTGTGCACGGACAACACGTCGTCAAACGTGACCTTGCCGCCCAGCTTTCCTTCCAGCGTTTCCACGCGGATGGTCTTGCCCGGCTCCACGCGATACTGCTTTCCCCCACTGCGAATTACGGCGTACATGCTGCCTCCTGAAGCTAGTGACAAACCCCAATTATACGGGCTATGCCGCATCTCCGTCAACGAGCCAAAATGCGAATCCGCAGCCTAATTTGAACGAGTTCCCTTCCGAGGAATTTCACTCACATACGCTGTAAGATAACGCGATGCCAAACAAACCAAGCGTCTTTCTCTCCGTCGCTCCAATGATCCCAACCGGCGGCAGCCTGGCTGACGCGGTCAGGTTCTACAAAGACGAGTTGGGGTTTTCCGTCTTATGGCGATCGGACAGCGGGGCGGGCATCAGCCGGGATTCCGTTTCTTTCAACCTGGTGGAGAACAACAATCGGGAGTGGATAGAAAATTCCAGTTACAGCATCGGCGTCTCGGATCTCGAGGCGCTTTACGAAGAGTTCCGCGGTAGTAGCGCTCGCGTCGGCCCGCTTGAAGTGAAGTCGTGGGGTCGGCGGGAATTCCACATGATCGTCCCGTCCGGAGTTTGCTTCCAGTTCTACGCCCGCAACGAATAGCGTCGTGGCTACGCGCTGCTGAATCCTCGGCATAAAACGTGCAGCGAGATTATCTGCAGGCTTTCACTCTGTGTTAGCTTTCTACGCCGCAAAGAAAGCTTTCTGCGCGAAGATGACGTTAGGGGGCTTCATGATTACAAGATGCGCATCCCGTTGGCTAGCCTCGAGTGTCCTTGTGTTGGTAATTCTATTCGGCGCTAAAGGTCTGTCAGGACAACAGACTTCTGATACCAAAGTGCAAGAATCTGCGACGACCCCTAAAAAATATTCGTGGAAGCCCGAAGACGTGATTTTTCAGGAGCTGGCCTCGGAATTTCTGATTTCACCCGACAACAAATGGGTAGTTTGGGTAAAGAGCACTGGGGACGAAGAAAAAGACGAGCGCGTCAGCAATCTATATCTTTCCAGCCTTACTGAGAAAAAAGAAATCGAGCTGACGCGTGGGGCCAACACGGTCTCGCAACCGCGCTGGTCGCCTTCGGGCGAGACCATCGCGTTTCTAAGCAACCGTCCGCTTCCAAAACCCAAGTCCAACGCAGCGCCCATGCAGATCTGGCTCCTCAGTACAGCCGGCGGCGAAGCCTGGCCCGCCACCGATTTTGAGCGTCCGGTGCAGCATTTCGAGTGGCTGAATGACGACACGATTCTATTCAGCGCCGAAGAGCAGCCTTCGCTTTTCGAACGCGAAACCAAAGAGCGCAGGGATGATTCGGACGTGGTGGACGACGCCGCGCACAAAGCTCCGGTCCGCCTGTTCAAACTTTCGCTGAAAGACAAAAAAGTGACGCGCCTGACCGAGAACAACGATTGGATTTTGGATTTCAAAGTTTCCCGCGACAAAACGAAGGCCGTGGCCGTTGCTCGTCGCGAATTAAGCTTCGCCTGGGATCAGAACACTCCTCCGGCCACATACATCGTTGATCTTGCCGGCGGCAAAACGACCCAAATCTTCACTGATAAAAGAATTCAGCCGGACGATTTCGAGTGGACGCTCGACAGCTCGGGCTTTTACGTCGTCGCGCCGTACTCCACCGACAAACAATTTCCAGCCGCCACGGTGAAAAAAGTTTATTTCTACGATCTCGGCTCTGCGACCACCTCAGAAGTAAATCTGGACTGGGACCGCTCGCTGGACGGGTCGCTTCACGCGACTAAGGACGGTTTTATCGCGTTACTCGCCGACGGCGTTTACACCAAACCTGTGCGTTATACGCGCCATGGCGCAACCTGGTCGCGCAAATCGATTACCGGCGATACGCCCAGAAATTATTTCGATTTCGAGCTGGGAGACGACGGCCGTACGCTTGTTTATCAGTATTCCACCGCAAGTCTGCCCACGCAGTGGTATCGCGCGCGGCTCGACGGAACAAAGATTTCCGCGTCGGTGCAATTTACCGATCTAAACCCGCAGTTCAAAAACAAAACCATCGCGAAAACGGAAATCGTCCATTGGAAAGGCGCCGATGATGACGAAGTGGAGGGCATCCTCTACTATCCCGACGATTATCAGCGCGGCCAAATTTATCCGCTGATCGTCGCTACGCACGGGGGGCCCAATCTCGCCGACCGCGACAACTGGAGCGAGCGCATGGCATACGCCCCGAATCTATTCACCGAGCGCGGCGCCTTCGTGCTGAAAACGAATTACCACGGGAGCGCGGATTACGGATTGAAATGGGGAGAATCCATCTGCTGCGGAAAATATTATGACCTGGAAGTTCCCGATATCGAGCATGGCGTGGACTATTTAATCGGACGCGGCCTGGTCGATCCGGATAAAATCGGCACGGCGGGCTGTTCCAATGGGTTGATTCTTTCGATCCAGCTCGCCATAACGAATCCCGATCGTTACAAAGCGGCGGTCGTCGGCGCGGTCGACGTGGAATGGATCAGCTCCGGGGCCAATGTGGACTTCGGCGAATCCTTCGACCACTATTATTTCGGCCAGACACCGCTGGAAGATCCCGAGCTGTACATCCAGGAATCTCCGCTCTTCAAAATGGACCGCGTGGAGACACCCACGCTGATTTTTTTCGGCACCATCGACCGGCAAGTTCCAACCGAGCAAGGCTGGTCGCATTACCGCGCGCTCTACTCCATCGGAAAAGCCCCGGTGAAGATGGTTCTCTTTCCTGGAGAGGCGCGCGGCCCGAACAAACTCACCCATCAGCTTCGCAAATTGAACGAAGAAACTGCCTGGTTCGACAAATATTTGTTCAGGATCAATCCGACGGAAAATGAGGCGCTGAAAAAAGGCTCCCCTCTCGACGTCGCGCTGGAGCGCCGTTCCGTTCAAAAAGTCGGCGCGCTCTACGGCGTGGCTTTTCGTCCGCCTTCGATCCCGGAAAATCCCGCGCCGGATGTTTTGCTACCTGAAACTGTGAAGCGCGGCGACATTGAAATTGGCCGTTTCGAGATCACCCGCGCGCAATTCGCCGCGTTCGATAAAGACTATAAATTCGACGCCGGCACCGAAAATTATCCCGCGAACGGAATTACATTCGAACAGGCGGAAGCGTATTGCAAATGGCTGAGCGAGCTGACCGCGGAACCGTATCGCCTGCCGAAAGAAAATGAAGCGAGCGCTCTGTATAAGGATCGCCCGGGCGAGAACACGCTCGACTACTGGGCGGGATATTCGTTGAACCCCGAAGACGCGCAGAAACTGGAAGAAGATATTAAAAAACTGTCCGGCGATGCACCGCTCCTTCGCGAAGTGGGCAGTTTCGCTCCCGAAGGCGAGCCAGCGGAAGAGCCCGTTTTCGATCTGGGTGGTAACGTTGCGGAATGGGTGATAGCCGCAAACGGATCGGGAAAAACTCTCGGCGGCAGCGCAGATCGACCGGCAGATTCCAAAGCTCAATATCAAGCGGCCGATCCGGCTTACACTGGTTTTCGCGTGGTACACATCCCGCCGAAGAATTAATCGCTGTCCCGGGGGCTATGGCGTGCCGCGGATTCGCGCATAACAAACTAGCTGCAATACAATCCACAACCCACACGCGCGCGAAAATCACCTGCTGCGTGTTTCATCCTTTTGCGGTCTCGGTGCATGCAAGGGCTGTTCCGCGCCGCCGAACTCGCTCCATTCCTCGCGCAAACGATCGCGTTCGCCCTCCGTCAGGTGGAACCAGGATTCAGCCACATCGCGGACATTTTCCAGCGCGGCTTGAATTTCTTTTTGTTTTTGATGGACCATGTCACTGTCGGCGTCCAGCGGCACGCGGATCGGCGGGGCTACAAACATCACCGCGCGTGAAAATGGATAGGGAATCTGAAACAAATCCCACGAGTTTTTGAAGGTATGCGCTCTTTGCAGTCCCACGTGGAAAACCGAGACCGGGCAACCGGTGCGGCGCGCCAGAATCACGGCTCCCGGCTTGGCAACATAGCGTGGTCCGCGCGGCCCGTCGATAGTCAGCGCCACATGCTTTCCTTCTTCCAGCCGGCCGGCCATAATTGTCAGCCCTTCGATTGCGCCGCGGGAGGAACTTCCTTGCGCGGTGCCAAATCCCAGGCGCTCGATTACGCGGCGGGTCCACTGGCCATCGAAATTCACCGTGTTCAAGACAATGATTCCGCGATTCCGCCAAATCCAGATCGCGGTAAAAATGCAGCGGTGCCAAAACGCGCCGATGGCGACTTCGCCCCCATCGCGAATCTGCACCGCGTTTTGCACGCCGACAATTTCCAGGCGCAACGTGGGACCGATCAGCCGTACTACTCCGTAAACCAACCAGGCGATGACCGGCACTTGCATTCGACGCCAGCGCGACAGCTCCCGTGGACGCGGATCGAATTTCTGGTGACTCTTTTGATCGACCGGCGGGAGAGCCGGATTCGCATCGTTTCCCACTGCGGTATATTATAGAACTTCAGGCCAATCCCGATGTATTCCCGCACAAAATTCGCGCACAGGCAGAACGCCGTTTTCAACACGGTTCGGCCGCATACTTTCGTTTCGCGATTTCTTTCTCTGCTCGTGCGCGAGCTTTTCATTTTCGTTTTCATTGTTTCGTGTGCGAACGTACTGCGCGCGCAGCAAAACGGCGCCGAGATCGGGCGCGTGGAAGGTAACGACATATCGGTAGAAGGCGCATCCGGAAATGGAGGCACGCCAAGCGCGGGCGGGCAGCTGGCCAGTTTTTTGGTCTCGAACGGGAATGTGGTTACCGTTCATGTGGGGCAGGCGCGCATGACACTGTCAGCCGGCGGGCAAGTGGATATTTGCGGGCCCGCGAAATTTACCGTGCTTGAATCCGGCGGCGCGATTACTTTGGCGCTGAATTTTGGGCGCATGCACGTGCAGATTCCCGCCACGACGTCCCTGCGGATCTACACGCCCACCATCATCGCCACGCCGCTCGATATCGGCGGCGCGGTTCGCGACATTAACGTTGGGCTCGATTTGAATGATTCGCTGTGCGTGGTTTCCACCGGCGGCGCTGTCCGCCTGGAGCAGCAATTCAGCGGAGAAGGCTTGATCGTGCCGCAAGCGGGTGAATTTTTTCTGGAAGGCGGAAACCTCGTCCCGGTTGTAGGCGCGCCAGGAAGTTGTGAATGCGTCGCGCAGCTACAAGCGCGGGCCGCGCCGCCTCCTGCATCGGCGCCGGCTCCAGCGCGCTTCGAACCCTCGCGGCCGGAGATTGCGCAAAACGTGCCACTCGTCCCCGAAGCTCCGCCAGTTGTTTCGCAGGCACAACCGCAAGTGGCGCCGATGAATGTTGCCGTCGCAGAACCTGACGCGCCGCGCTACCGAGTGGAGATCGGCGAGCTTGGCCGCGCCAACGAAATGCATCCAGTGGTACCGGCAACGAACTTCGCTGCACCATCCGCTCCTCCCGAAGTGATCGTGCAGTACACCTTAATCATGCAGCCGCTGATGGTTTCGGTGAGGCCGTCTCTGCTGCGGCCTGTAGAGCCTGCCGCCGACACAGCGCTGCTGGTGCGCGTGGCGCGCGTGGAACCGGAGTACGAATTCACGGGTCACGTAGCGGCGCCGGAGTTTGCGGCTGACATGCGCCGTGCGCTGGGACAAACACCCGCGGTTCCGCAGCCGCAACCGGTGCATGCGAACCAGCCCGCGAAAAAGAAGCGCGGATTTTGGGGCGCGTTGAAGAGTATCTTCGTCGGCAGCGACGAAACCCGCAGATAATTTTGCAGCGTGATGGAAGTAAAGAGCGTAACTGCGCAGCGGCTTCGTGACTGCGCGGGCTTGCACGTGAACGAGCGACTTCAAGAGCAGATCCCTCCCTCTGCGTCGCGCCTCCGCGAAGCGGAGGAAGAGAACAGCGCGACGCTCCGGTCGGGATGACAAGTTGTTCGTTCGTGGTATCGATTATTCATTCTTCATCGGCGGAATTTACATGCCTTCGTAGTTGGGGCCGCCGCCGCCTTCTGGCGGGACCCAGTTGATGATCTGGTAGGGGTCAGCGATGTCGCAGGTTTTGCAGTGGACGCAGTTTGCGGCACTGATTTTTAATTTGGGCTCACCTTTGTCCAGCACCATTTCGTAAACAGCGGCGGGGCAAAAGTATTGGCAGGGATTGCCGTATTCGCGGACGCAGCGGTCGCCGCAAATGTTCGGTTCGAGAACGATCAAGTGGCAAGGCTGATCCTCTTCGTGCCGCGTGCCGGAATGATAGACGTCGGTGAGGCGGTCGAAGGTTAGTTTGCCGTCGCCTTTGAATCGCGTGGACTGATCGACAAGGGTGCGGTCGCGATTTAGCTTTTCGTACTCCTTATAACCGGGCTCGGTGCGCATCGGATCGGTTAGGCCACGGCCGCCGGTGATGAATTGGATTCCGGATTTTGCGAGGCCGGTCCACAATCCGCCATGAAATGCCTGGTGGAAATTGCGGACTTCCCACAATTCTTTTTTGACCCAGCTATTGTCGAGCTTGGTCTGGTATGCGGATAAAGATTTCGCGGACGTGTCACCGGAGCACAGCGCGTCGTAAATTGTTTCGGCTGCGAGCATTCCGCTCTTGATCGCGGTGTGGATCCCTTTCAGGCGCTGGGAATTCAGAAGGCTGGCGGAATCACCGATGATGAGTCCACCGTCCATGTAGCTGCGCGGCATGGAATACCAGCCGCCGTAGGGGACCGTTTTTGCGCCGTAGCGAACGAGCTTGCCGCCTTCCAGAATTTTTTTAATGTGCGGATGCGTTTTGTATTTTTGGAAAGCTTCGTGCGGATCGAAGAGCGGGTCGTGATACTCCAGGCTTATGACCATGCCGAGCGAGACGCGATTGTCGCGCAGGCCATAAATCCATCCGCCGCCGTACATGTCGGAGTGAAGCGGCCAGCCCAGGGTGTGCGCCACGAATCCGGTTTCGATGCGGCCAAGCTGCACGTCCCACAATTCTTTTATGCCGATGCCGTACACCTGGGGATTCAGGCCATCGAGTTTTAGATTATTGACGAGTTCCTTGGTGAGCGAGCCGCGCGGGCCTTCCGCGAGGACGGTGACTTTCGCGCGCAGCTCGTAGCCGGGTGTGAAGTTGTCTTTGGGCTTGCCGTTCTTGTCCACGCCTTTGTCTTCGGTGAGGACCCCGGCGATGCCACTCTTGCCGCCTTCCTTTTCGTAGAGAAGATTTCTGCCGGCAAACTGGGTGAAGAGATTGACGCCTTTTTTTTCGACCAGGCCGCCGAGCCATTTCACAATTCTGTTGAGTGAGACAACATAGTTGCCGTGATTTTTGAAAGGCGGCGGGGTGATGGGGAGTTTCCAGGAACTTTTTTCGGAGAAGTAGTAAACGGCATCGCCGGTGACAGGCGTGTCGAGCGGCGCGGTTTTTTCGAAGTCGGGGACGAGTTCGCGGAGGGCGCGTGCGTCCATGATCGCGCCGGAAAGCTGGTGGGCTCCAACTTCTCGCGCTTTTTCCAGCACGTAGATATTTTCGGCGGAGAGCGCGGGAGATTTATTCGCCTGGGTGTGCTGCTCGATCAAATTCGCGAGATGGAGGGCGCATGCCAAGCCGGCCGGGCCCGCGCCGATGATCAGGACGTCTGCTTCGAGTTGTTCGCGCTCGGGGGGCATGGGCGTCAGGCGATTCCTCGGCTTTTTGCGCCGGAAATTGGTGCGAAAAAGAGCCCGAAATTTGGATGCATTTTTGCAAATAGTTGGAAATCTCTAGGTGCGGTTGTGGCCCCGGGTAGAAAGGGTTTAATGGCTTGTTTTCTATAACTTCTACTTTTCGACCAGAACCGGGTAGAAGTGGCACAACAACTTTGAAAAGCCGCCTCATTTTCCGGCATCGGGCGCAGCGTGTTTCGGGCGCGGGGAGCAGCGAAATCTCCCGGCGAAAAAAGGCTGGAAAGGCAGTGGCTTTTTGTTGCGAAATTGCGTTTAGAGGAAGGCTCAGGCAGGGGGAAAGATCCTTGGAGGTACGGCGTTGCCGCGTCTTGTTGAAGCGTCCGATACTGTTGTAATTGAATCACGCGGAACGGTAGCATTTTGTTTTGCGAAATTCAAGGAGTCGTGTGTGTGTGCGTACTGGTACTCGACGAGACGCAACGGTCTAGTCGAGTACATCCCGCCCAGCAGGTTTCGCCTTGCTGCGGATTGCTCTAGCGAAGCTTAGGGCAGGCAGACTTACCAAGACCAGCGACCAAGCCAAGAAGAGAAGGCCTTGGGCGCGATTTACCAATCATGTTGTTATATAGCCATCGATCGCTAAAAGAATGTACTGCTGCAAAGAAGAAAAAAACTCCCACGAACATCACGAGAAGTTTGAGTAGAACCGAGAAGACCGTCATCTGCGACCTTTCGTGGACTGTCGACGAACTATAATGGTCGAGCATTCGTCCGATCAAGAAACCAGAGGACCACTACCCCTACGAGGAACAAGAGTTCGCGCGCGCTACGTCCAAACAGAGAGAATTCGACTAAATGATACTCAAGTGCCGACGGGATCGTGTTTGGATTGGGGATAGCAAACAAGACCGGAAGCTCAAACAGCATTGCTGGGGCATTGAGACCAAAGCAGAACAAAGTCGGAGTCGATACGTAGATAGTATCGAGACCTCGCGGACCGAGGATTCGACGTCCCCACTCGAGCAGTGATATGGCAATGCATAGCTGGCTCAAGGGTAGAATGAAACCGAATTTCAAATTCCGCATCTGCATGGTCTCATCGCACACTTCTGCGGCTCTCGCGTGTCGGCTTCGAGTACTGACAGTACCTTAGACGATAATGACGGTCTATCCGGATGACGGAAAGATTTGCCGAGCGGCGCCGCTGCCTGAGATGAAAACTCCGTTGAACTAGGAGATGCGCATTTTATTTTTCGGTGTCGGTGTGCCAGCCGGGGTTGGTCCATTGGCCGTTGCGAAAGACGAAGATTTCGGTGACGCGGCCGGAGGTCACCTCACGCTTGCCGTCTTCTTCGGTTTCGTACAAATACTGGCTGTAGAAAATTGCGACATCGCCGAAGCGTTGAATTTCGGTGCGTGGAAATTCCAGGCGGATGAGCTTTCCACGTGTGCCTGTTCAAGAGCTGGGGACTGCACTCCAAAGCGTGCTAAAAACGGTTCGACGTTGACAACAACGCGTTATTGGGAGGAGGAGAAGGTGTCGCAAGCGGCAGGGCTGCCTGAGGTGAAACCCTGCTTGAACCAGTAGGTGCGTTGGGCGGAGGTGCCGTGGGTGAATTTGTCGGGCATGACGCGGCCGGTTTCCATTTTTTGCAAGTGGTCGTCACCGACGGCGGCCGCGGCGTTCACGGCGGAATCGACGTCGCCCTTTTCCAACAGATCGCGCTGTTCGGTGGAATTGGCCCAGACACCGGCATAGCAATCGGCTTGGAGCTCCACGCGGACGGAGATGGCGTTGGCCATTTTTGGATTTTCTTCCACTTCCTGGCGAACTTTTTGTTCGGTGCCGACTATTTTCTGCACGTGATGGCCGATTTCGTGAGCGATTACGTAGGCTTGCGCGAATTCGCCAGCAGCGCCGAGTTGATTTTTTAGCTCGCTGAAAAAGCTGAGATCGAGGTAAACCTTTTCGTCGCCAGGACAATAGAAGGGGCCGGTGGCGGTCTGCGCCAGGCCGCAGGCGGAATCGATGCCGCCGCGATAGAGGACGAGTTTTGCGTGGCGATAATTCGGGATGATTTTGGTCCAGGTGTTTTGCACATCGTCGAGAACGAAGGAAACGAATTGGACTTCGCGCTGTTCGGCGGCGCTCTGCTGGGGAGTGGCAGGCGCACTCTGCGTGGATTCGGTGGTGGAGGAGCCTCCCAGAAAAGGCGAGAGCAGATCACGTTTGAAAATAAAACTGAGAACCAGCAGGATCAAGATTCCGCCGATGCCGATGTGAATGCCGCCGGGAAATCCTCCGCCGCCGCTGCTGGAGCGGTCGTCTTCCACGTCGTTGCTGACTCCGCCGGGTGTCCAACGCATGAGAATCTCCTGGTAACGCACGCGGGTTAAGGCCAATCTACTATAAGGGTACATCGAAACGGGCAACCTTATTCTTGCGTCCCTCAGCGGTTGAAGCCGTACTTTTTTTGCGGCACTTACGGCACGACTACCCTTCGCAAACTCAGGACAAGAAGTAATGGCCTGACGGAAATCGGGGTCGCGACAGAGACGCTGACGGCCAGCGCTATGGATGCTGCGGCGAAGGAGTCGGGAAACGGTATGCGTGGACTTTGCGGGGCACAAGGCTTTGAGCAGAGGCGAGGATGCCGCGCTGAAGGCCGCGGCGCTACATTTACACCTTAAACATTCCTGACGAGACGACATGACGATGGCGGTGAAGAAAAATACGGCTACGGCGGGCAACGTGAAGCTTTATCGATGGCTGATATGGGGAGCAGCGGCGGTGGTGGCGATTGTGTGTGTGCTGGTGATTGTGGTGGCGATCAAGTCTCCTTTTGCGCAGGGGAAGGTGGCGCAGGGTCTGGAGGAGACCGTGCGGGCGAAGGTTTCATTTGGGAAGTTTCGCATGATTTATTTTCCGCATCCGGGGTGCGTGGCTGAGAACGTGACGTTCACACGCGAGGGGGGCGCGGCAGATATTCCGCCGCTGGTTACTGTGCAGGAGCTGGAGATTGAAGCGCATTATGCGGACCTGATCGTGAGGCCGGGGTACATCGCGCTGGTAAAACTGAATGGGCTGCGGGTGCAAGTGCCGCCGCGGGGAGCGAATGTGGGTAGCCCAACTTCGCCGCCGAGCGAAAGTTCCAATGTACGCGTGGGGGAAATCGTGGCGGACGGAGCAGTGCTGGAGATTGGACGGTCGGGGAACGCGCCGCCGCTTACATTTGAAATGCACTCGTTGAGGGTGAGGTCTTTTGCGCACAACAGCGAGTGGTCGTATCAGGTTTCGATGAAGACTGCGGAACCTCCAGGAGAAATCATTTCGAAAGGAAAATTCGGACCATTGAATGTGGAGGACTTGGAAACGACTCCGCTATCGGGAGAATATAAATTTCAGCAGGCGGATTTGAGCGTGTTCGACGGAATTGCGGGAACGCTATCGTCCGGCGGCGATTTCGGGGGGAAGTTGGGCGAAGTCGGTGTACGCGGGACCCTGGATGTTCCAGACTTTCAAGTGGTGAGAAGCAAACACAAGGTGCATTTGACGTCGCGGTTTAACGCAAGCGTAAACGCAACAAACGGGGACGTATCATTGAAGCAAGTGGAAACTTCATTTTTGCAAACTTCGGTGGCGGCTTCCGGCAGCGTGGTGAGCAAAGCGGGGCAGAACGGGAAAACTACTTCGGTGGACGTGGAAGTGAACAACGGAAGGATTCAGGACTTGCTGGTACTACTTGCGTCCACGAAAAATGCGCCAATGAATGGCGCGACGAGTTTCAAAGCGCACGTGACGGTACTGCCGCTGGGGCGTCCGTTTCTGAAAGAGCTGGCGATGCGCGGAGATTTTGGCGTGGACCAGGCTGCGTTCAAAAAGCCCAGCAGGCAGGAGCAGGTGGATGAGTTGAGCGAACGCTCGCGCGGCGAGAAAAAAGATAAAGACAAAGGCAAGGACCAGAGTAAAGAACAGAGTAAAACGCAAGCGGACCCCGCCGGAGACGATCCTGCGAATATAGTGATGAATTTGCGCGGGCATTTAGAGTTGCGCGACGGCGTAGCGAAGTTTTCGCAATTGATCTTTAATGTGCCGGGAGCTTCGGCGCGCATGAACGGAACTTATAATCTGGAAAATGAGCAAATCGATTTTCACGGAACGTTGAAAACGGAGGCGGAACTTTCGCAGGACACTACCGGAGTTAAATCGACGCTATTGAAGCCGCTGAATCCTTTGTTCAAAAGAAAGAAGGCCGGGGCGGATATACCGATAAAGATGACCGGGACATATCATGACCCGCAATTCGGATTTGATGTGGCCGGGACGGTGAAAGCGGAATAAAGCGCGTGGGCCGGCGAGGGACGCGTTTTTCCGCCGGGCGATTACACTGAATTAAGCGGGATTATAACGGGAGTCTTGTATAGCCGAGATGGCGGCCATGCGAGTAGGCTTGCGAAGTTTTTAGTAACCAGGAGGAATCCATGTTGGCCGCAATCGGCGTAGTGCTGCTCATTCTGTGGCTGTTAGGGTTTCTGGCATTCCACGTGACGGTTGGCTTCATTCACATACTTTTGGTGATCGGGATCATCATGATCATCATGCATTTCGTTCGCGGCAGCAGGACGGCTTGAAACTGGGAGTTGCGACAGAGCCAGAGGTTGTGTAGAGCCTCCGGTGAGTTGTGGCCCGTGGACGCATGCGCGTCTGCGGGCTTTCTTAGTTTTGGGCCAGTGCAATCCTCCGGATGTGCCGCGGCTACGGCGCTCCGAGTTCACCAATCGGGGCGGTCTTTGTGAAAGCGCATGCGGATGGGACGTAGTTCCTCGGGTTGCCAGCCGTGTTCCGGGCATTCCAATCGGAGGGGAAATTGTTTCGCTCCGGGCACGGGTTTCAGTATAAGCGTGACACCGCACTTCAGACAGACCGGAAGAGCTGTTACTTTTTCGGACAACTTTAGATCCTAGCGGCGGAGCTTTGACTTAGAAACATCGCGCTCTTTATTCGGCTCTCATACTTTGCTTGCATCTTCAAGTCTTAGCTACTGATAAATCCGATGGCTATTCGTCACTGATGAAAGAGGATGGTCCAAGAGTTGTTCGTGCGCTTCTCCTTTTATTCTATTGCGGCAGCTTCAGTGAACTCCGAGCCAGGCGTGCATGGCGATGGCGCCGCCGAGGGAAACCAGCAGGGCGGCGGGCATCGCCAGCAGGCCAACTTTTAGAAAGCTCCAGAAGCCTACGTCGAGCTTTTCTTTGCGGAGCGCGATGAGCCAGAGAATGGTTGCGAGCGATCCGGTGATGGAAAGATTTGGGCCAAGATCGACGCCAATCATCACGGCGGCGGCAAGCAGTCCCTTGGCATGAGCGGCTTGTAGCGCGCTGCCGGCAAGCAGTCCAAGCGGGAGATTGTTTACGAGGTTGTTGGCTATGCCGACGACGAAGCCGGTAATCAGCGCTCCGGCGGCTGGGCCATGCGCCTGAGCCCAGAGCAGCCAGGCTCGGGTCTGTTTCATCGCGCCAACACTTTCCACGGCATCTACGAGTATGAAAAGTCCGGCGACCAGGGCCAGGGTGCTCCAACTAATTTCGCGAAAAAGCGGAAGCGGATTGTTTCGCGCCTTGAGAGAAACGATGGCGGTGACGGCAAGAGCAGTCAAGCACGTTGGCAGACCTAAATCCCAATCCAGACCCGAAGCGATCAGGAGAACGACGGCGGTCGCGGCTAGTCCGCCGAGCACGAGCTTTCCGTGGTGGTCGAGTAAGGGATTTCTGACTTCATGTTCGATGACTCCGTGAAGTTGTTTGCGAAAAATCCAGCGGAGGACCAAAAACGTGGTCACGATCGAGAGCATGGAAGGAACGCCGAACCACAGCAGCCAGCATCCCAGCGGGGGCATCTGGTTGTGAAAAACGACGAGATTGGCCGGGTTGGAAATTGGGAGGACGAAGGATGCGGCGTTGGCGATGAATGCGCACGCAAAAAGATAGGGCAACGGTTCGACTTTGGATTTGCGCACGGCGACCAGAATCGCGGGGGTGAGGACAACGGCGGTTGCGTCGTTTGACATGAAAATCGTGACGACGGCGCCCACGATATAAACGAGAAGAAACAAGCGGGAGTAGGAGCCTTTCGCGCTTCGCACGGCGGCGGAGGATAGCCAATCGAAGACGCCGTGTTCGCGGGCAAGTTCGGAGAGCAACATCATGCCAATGAGGAAAAGATAGACGTCGGTTCCTTTTGCGGCGGCCCGGCCCGCCAGCTTCAACGAAATCAAACGGAGAATCAGAAGCAGAAAAACTCCAGCGCCGATCCAATACACCTCGGGAATATTTCGCGCGCGGATCAACATCAGCAAAATGCTGACGGCGACGATGAGCGCTAGCAGGAGATGCGCAAGAGCAGGAGAGAACATTTAAGTGTTTCTTCCGTTGGCTTGGGTCTGAGTCGTGTGGCTCATGGTTTCCGATAGTCGCGACAAAAGCCAATAAGAAAGGATGCACCACCGACCCCATCGTGACCGATTGTTTTTTATGAAGGATTGCGGAGCTTCGTGCGGTGAGTCGAATGCGGCTAGCAACTGAGAGCGAGAAGGAACGTGGGGGGCCGGCATGAAAAAAGGCGAAAGTGGTCAGTGATCTCTTTCTGAAGACCACTGACCACTAGCGGTCTATTCTGACATTTTCGCGACGTGCACATCAAAGCCTGTTTTCGGCAGCAACGAAGTGAGGGCGAAAGCTTTGAAGCCATTGCCGTCGATTTCGGTGTGACGGAAAACTCCGGGTTCGCTCTCGATGGTTTCGCGGCGGCCCTGCATATCGTCGAGGAACGACTGGGCTTCAGACATGGTGGCCTTTCCGCCTTTGGTCTGGGTCACTACGGCTTCTGACGCATACGAGCGGATCAGCTTCGGCCAATATTTTTCCAGCAACTCGGTGCTGGCGAAAACGTCGGCCCAGATGACGTGGCCGTTCACGGCAACAACTACTCCAACGGCTTTCCGATCACGAAGCTGCTGGATTAGACTTAGATAGTTCTGCTCGATGGGCTTGGCTATCTTGTCCACTTCCTGCTTCACGCGTTTGTTCTCCATCACAACGGCGTACGAGCTCGTGGAGTTTAGTTCATCAGCGGCCGCAGGCGTCGCGCCCGCCACCTCGACCGTAACTGATTGCTGTTCCTTTCTGACCTCCGCCCAAACTTGGGCCTGATCTTTTTCGGCCATGGCTTTCGCGCGCACCGACGGCTGCACCATGAGCGTGGAGGCGTTTCCGTTGCTGCTGCCAACAGCGGCGCCAGTTCCCGCAGCGTAAGTCGCACCCGAGGTACTGAAATTATCGCTGGTCGCAACCCAGCGGCCGGGCTCCACGCAGAATACACTGAGGTCCACGGGATCGCTTTCCGGCGGAACGATGCGATCCTTACTAATCACGCGGTCCTGCTTGCCGCCGGCGACGATTTCACCGGCGAGAAGCAACAGAGGACGCTTCGAGTTATTTATCAGCACGAGCCGATTTACTTCGGCAGTATCGTGCTGGATCGACGGCGGATTGCGCCGCCGGACCAGGCCGCGAACATTTCCGTACTCGGTGACTACAACATCCCCGGAGCGCAAGCCCTCGTCCAGAGTAAGAAACTCGCCGGTGGGGTAGGACTTGGAAGCGACGACCGGAAACACAGTGAGACTTCCGTTGCGGATAGACTCCAGAACCTTGAGGCCGGAATCGGAAAATTCCTGGCTGGCATGGGCCAAGCGCAGCTTCAGACAGAGTGTGGCTGCGACCGCCAGCATTGCAATCAGGGCGACAAATAATTTCGGACGTTTTGAACGCATAGCTATCCTTCCTTCTGGGCGGACTGGTACGCCGCGCCAGGACTGGTGTTCCTGCCGCCGCGAACTTCGCGCCGCTCAACTCGACTTGGGGGAAGAACGAGAAGAAATTGGGACCTTGCAGACAAAATTCAGGTTACCGGCATCTGAGGAATTGATAGCATCTGCAACAGCGGGCCTGGTTCTCTTTTTTCTACGATATGAGCGCTACGCTACCGATTTCGGGCGCGGTGCAATCGGCAGTGGCCGAGATGCTGGCGGAGCTGTACGCGAAAAGCGGGTGCGAGAAGTTCGGTCTTAGCTGCGAAAGTTTTGCCGCGATTCTGTGTGCGGTGGCCGGCAAGTCCCTGCCTACGGAAGCAAGCGAACCTGAGGTTTGCGTTTTTTTGCGGACTCTGCGCGTGGACGAACTTGCTCTCGCGCGGGCGTGCGCCGCCGGCGACAACTCAGCCTGGGAAATCTTTCTTACGCGCTACCGCGAAAAACTTTATCTGACGGCACTGCGCATCGCGCGCGAAGAATCAGCGGCTCGCGACCTGGCTGACAGCCTCTATGCGGAGCTGTATGGCACCAGCTTGCGCGACGGCGCACGCGTTTCGAAACTTGAATCGTTCAGCGGCCGAGGATCGCTGGAAGGCTGGCTGCGGACGGTGCTGGCGCAGGAATTTGTGAATCGCTACCGGCGAACCAAACGACTGGTGAGCCTGGACGAAGAGATTGAAGACGGCGCGCAATTCGCAGCGCCCGAGCCGGAGTTAGTCGCGACTGCGGACTCGCGACTGGAATCGGCAACTGACGCAGCTTTGGGAGCGCTTACGAGCGAAGACCGTCTGGTGCTGGCCGCCTATTACCTGGATGGGCGCACGCTAGCGGAGGTGGCGCGCATGCTTGGCGTTCACGAGTCCACGATCAGCCGCAAATTGGAGAAACTGGCTAAGTCGTTACGCAAGAAAATCGTGGCGAACATTATGCGGCAAGGTGTTGACCGGCGCGCAGCCGAGGAGGCGTTGGAAGTGGATGTGCGCGACGTGCAAGTGAATATTCGGCGCAGTTTGGGGCAAGAATCTCCGTCAACGGCGTTCTCAGATAAGGAGAAGGCGCTAAATTTTCAGGGAAAGATTGCGCCGCGCACCAAAAGTTTGGAAGAAACTGAAATTTAAGCGACGGAAGGAAACGGAAGAAACCACGAATGCAAGACGTTCCTAAAATCGTGCTGAAGCGGTTACAGGAAACAGCGGCGGTAGGAACTCATCCGGACGCGGACCTGCTTGCGGCGTTTGCTGAGCGGTCACTTGGTGAAACGGAGCGTGCGAGGGTGATGGAGCATCTTGCGCGTTGTGGCGACTGTCGCGAAGTGGTCACGGTGGCCGCTTTACCTGCTAAGGAAGCCGAGGCTGTGAACATTTCTGTTGCGCCGACACGCGGCAGTTGGTTCGGCTGGCCCGTGCTTCGATGGGTCGCGGTGGCAGCGGGAATCGTGGCGATTGCTACGGTCGGAATCGTGCAGTACAGACAGCGGGAGAAGAGCGAGATTCTGGTTTCCAGTCTTACATCGAGCAATGAAACGAGCGCGACGGCTGATGCAATTCCCTCGCCGTCCGCAACACCGGCTCCGGTTGCTCCTCAGATGAAAGAGTCTCTAGCGCCGACGCAGCAAAGACAAGCGGAAATACGAAAGAAAGCGCTCCCGAGCCGCACAGATAACTTATTTGCGGACAGATTGGTTGTGCCAGCGAATCCAGCCATGCCTAAAGCCCAGGCAATGCGAGGCATGGCTGCAGGAAGTGCGCCGCGTGGTGCTCTCGAGTTCACCAATAATGGCGCGGTTGTAGTTCCGAAGGCGGCCCCACCTCCTTCTTCGAGCGACGCTGTTGCCGTTAACGGTAACTTACAGAACGCGACGCCTGCGGAGACTGCAAAGCTCGCTCCGAGTTTAAGCGCTGGGCAGCCAAGTGCGGCCCCGTCTTCTGCACAGACGATCGAGGTGGAATCACAGGGCGAGGCGGTTACAGCGACTACGGATAGCCAAGTTTCGGATCAGATTATTGAAAACAAGAAACAGCATCCATCGTCGTATCAGTCTTCTACGACTGTGGGTGTGGTGGCGCCCAAAGATGCCGCGACTGCGACAGAGGTAGCCAGGATGTCGCTTGCGTCTTCGCGATGGAGCATCGGTGCGGATGGCGCATTGTTGCGCTCTCTCGATGCGGGCAAGACTTGGCTTTATGTGAACGTGAACTCGGAGCCGCCAGCCAGCCGCTCAAAGGTAACAAGGACCGAGGATGCATACGAGAGCAATAAGAGCAAAGCTAAAGCACAACTGAATATGAGATTCCGAGCTGTGGCAGCCGACGGAAGCGAAGTTTGGGCTGGCGGTTCAGCGGCTATGCTTTACCATTCGTCCGATTCGGGAGCTCATTGGACGCGCGTGCTGCCGGCCTCATCCGGCGCGACGCTGACTGGCGACATCACAAGCATCGAATTTTCTGATGCGCAACACGGGAGGATAGTAACCAGCGCAGGTGAAGTTTGGATCACGGCCGATAACGGCCACACTTGGCATCGGTAAATCGCGAATGGTTTGACCTAAAGAAGCTTGGACAAGTAGCAAGGAAGAAGTATCGTATTATTGGAAGCTTAGAGGGGCCCGTAGCTCAATTGGTTAGAGCGTCCGGCTCATAATCGGTAGGTTCCTGGTTCAAGTCCAGGCGGGCCCACTACTAGAGTCATAAATCGTAGCAACCCTTCTTTCCGATCTCAAATGAGACGACATGGTTACTTCCGTTACTTCTGCAAGCCGGCGGTAGCGTTGAGGACGATGTGCAACGGAGCGACCTGCGCGGGCTTGGCGTAGCGATTCACCAAGAAACGCTGGCCATCCTTGGTTACGTCATACGAGAACAGATCTGTGGAAGAAACCTGCGCTCGGAACTGAGTGCGAAACAACGGCGTGGGATTGCCGGCGGCGAAGTTTCCTTCACTACTGACCGGGACCGCAGTCAACATGCTGCCGGGTGCGATGTAGAAAATCTCCTTGCCGTCGCCGCGCCAGCGAGGCTCGGTGCCGCCCCCTCGAGATACCTGCCACTTCCCGGCTGCGGCGGGATAGGTAGTGACGTAGATCTCCCAATCGCCCGATTCATTCGACGCATAGGCCACCCACTTGCCATCGGGAGAAATCTGACCGTTTGTCTCGCTGGTCTTGGTGGTAAGAAATGGCGTCATTTTGGAGCCCGATGCGGATAGCAGCACGAGCTGTGATCCTCCCGTGCCGGGCTGCAGGGTGCAGAGAAGTTCCTTATTGTCGAGTGACCAGGAGTTCGGAGTGATGTCATCACTGACATGGCCACTGTCTTTAACAGAAAAAATAGATCTGGCGGGCTGCAACCCGTGCGCCTGTTTGACAAAAACGTTCGTATCGGTCGCTTGTAGAGAGCGGTAAGCGATTAGCGATCCGTCACGGGACCAAACACCTCCCACATCTTCCGCGTTGTCGAAGGTAAAGCGCGAATGGGTGCCATGCTTCACGTCGCTCAGCCAGACGTTGACGCTGGTCGCTTTTGCGTCGGCCAGGTCCATGGCTAGCCAGCTATCGTCGGGCGACAAGGTGGGATTTGAGAGAACTGCGTCGTCACCCACCGTGCCCAATTCTTTCCCGGCTCGGTCATACCAAGTGAAGGCCGAAACCACCCCGCCGATATTCGGGTTGTAAACTACGGTTCCGTTTTCTGCCACGGAGAACGCGCCCCAGAAGATGGACGGCTGGAAACCAACCAGATCAGCGACGACGGTAGGATCGCTCGCCACCGCTCCCTTAGCGGCGTCCAGCGAAGTTACACGCAGCGATTTTTTTTCATCCAGGTAAAACAAGTAGCCGTTTGCGTAACCCGGGTTCGAGTGGCCCAAAGGCTCCACCCTCTTGACCTCGCCCGCGAGTGTGCCGAGGTAGATCCCAAAATTCTGGTCGTTCATGCTGTTATTGCTGGTGAAAGTCAGAGTCGAAAAGAGCAGGTGTTCGCCATCGGGCAAAAAGACGGGCCAGCGATGGGAAATAATTTTTGTGCCGTCGAATGCCTTTTCGGTGAGCGGAGTGAGATTGCTGCCATCCGCGTTCATTTTCCATAACCAGCCGGACGCTTGAGGGGCGAAGACAATGACACCGCGGCGACTCCAGGTGCCACCCCGGCCGGTTGTCGCAGTGGCCAGCACTTGCGGAGTTCCCCCGGAGATCGCAACTTTTTTCAATTTGCCATCGGCAAAAAATCCGACGTAGGCGTCATCGGGCGACCAAAACGGATAGCTGGCGCCATCGGTACCTGGCAGCGCTGTTACCGTTGAGGAACCGATCCGCTCCACGCTCACTTTGTTGGCGCCCGAAACCGAGTCCGGCGAGACGAATGCCAGCATGCGGCCATCCGCCGAAAGCGCCAAATGGCTCATTTCTTCCTGAAGGGGGATGGAAAATTCGAGGCGCTCGGCTGGTGCGGGCTGTGGCCTGAGTAGAAAGGCGAGCGTACCTAGCACGAGAGCCGTGCACACAACGGAGGCCAGGATGACGCTCAAGGTTTTGCGCCGTGATGAGGGCCTTTCGACCGCGACCGCTGGCTGCGCCACTTGCGAAATGCCGCTGGATTCGCGAATCCAGTCGAATTCCAGCTTCAAGTCATGCGCGCTTTGCGGGCGGTCATCAGGATCTTTTGCGAGACATGCTTTGACGATATGCTCGAGCCCCGGCGGAGTCAGCGGCTGAAGTTCGCGCATCGGCCGAGGTTCCTCTTTTAGAATGGAGGCGATCAAGTTGGCATGACTCTTGGCTTCGAACGCCTTACTGCCGGTGGCCATTTCGTACAGCATGGCGCCGAAAGAAAAAATATCGCTGCGCGCGTCGACTGTTTTGCCTTCCAGTTGTTCCGGCGACATGTATTGCATGGTGCCGACGATGGATCCCTGAACCGTGAGCGGACGGCTCATGGTCGGTGAAGAATCAATATCTCCCTGAAAGATCTCCTCGCCTTTTGCCAAACCAAAATCGAGCAACTTCGCGCCGCCCTTGGTGAGCATGACGTTGGCTGGTTTCAGGTCGCGATGCACGATTCCTTGACGGTGGGCTTTATCCAGGGCGTCGGCGATCTGCGATGCGTATCGCAAGAACTCGGCAGTGGACAACGGCCCTTTCGCAATCCGTACCGCGAGGGTCTCGCCCTCTAGATATTCCATAACCAGGTATTCGATGCCGTCCTGATGGCCGACGTCAAAGAGCACACAAATGTGGGGATGGCTGAGGCTGGAGACGGCGCGCGCCTCGCGTTCGAAACGCTGCCGAATTTCCGGCGTGTCAGCTATGCCTTGCGTCAGAGTTTTGATGGCGACCGTGCGGTCAAGGCGCGTATCTCTCGCGCGATACACTTCTCCCATACCTCCCGCGCCTAGGAGCGATTCAATTTGGTAGGGACCGAGTTTCGTGCCGGAAGTGAGAGCCATTCGTGCGCGCGATTATACCCCGGCGCGTCAATTTGTAGCGGATGTAACTGTTGCCAACGAATTGCGGCTGTTTGAATTTTTTTCAGGCAACGCGGCAAGAGTCGTGATGAGAACTATTTGCCTGGCTGCTGATCAGCGCACGTGTTTGGCGGGTTCGCGGATGGCTTCGGCTAAGTCGGCTAGGAATTGCGCGGCGCGGGCGCCGTCGATGACACGGTGATCGCAAGAAAGCGTTAAAGCCATGATCGGGCGAACGGCGGGTTGGCCGGCAACGGCAACCACTCGATCGGAGATGCTTCCTACGGCCAGGATTGCGGCCTGTGGCGGAACGATGATGGCGCTGAAGGCGTGCACCTGATACATACCGAGATTGCTGATGGTAAAGGTGGCGCCGGCGATGTCTGCCGGGCGCAATTGGCCGGCCTTGGCGCGCTCAGCGAGTCCCTGGCGTTGAACGGCGATTTGGATGAGCTCGAGCCGGTCAGCATTTTGTATGACGCCGGTGACGACGCCGTCGTCCACGGCCATGGCGAGCGCGATGTTTACATCCTTATTCGGACGGATTGCCGTGCCGGCCCAACTGGAATTTATTCGCGGATGCCTTGGAAGCGTTCGCGCTACGAGCGCAACGAGGAAATCGGTGTGGGTAACGCGCACGACGGCCGTTTTGTCCGCGGAGGCTCTGGCTTTTTCGAGGGCTTGGACGAGCGGACCTGCATCGATTTCTCGAACAACGAAAAAATGAGGGACGGTAGTCCAACTTTGCGTGGTTCGTTCAGCCATCAAGCGTGCGATCGAACTTAAAGTCTTAAGCTCGCCTGAAGAAGGGACTTCCTTGGAAGTGGATTCGGCCAAAGCGAGAATATCGGAAGCGAGTATCTCGCCATCGAGACCTGTGCCGCGCACGCGCGCGATATCAATATTGTGTTCGCGCGCAAGGCGGCGCGCTTTGGGTGAAATCCTTGCGCCGCGCGAACCGGATTCAGTAGCGGGGGCGGACTGAGCGGGTTGCGTCCGCGTTGTTGTGGGAGATTTCGCCGAATCTTGTGGATGATCTTCCTGGGGAGGAGCTTCACCGGGAGAAATAATCCAGGCAATTGTTTTTCCGACCGGGATGATGTCACCTGCGACCGCTTTTACTCCGGCCAGAATACCGTCGGCAGCGGCCTCAATTTCAACCACCGCTTTATCTGTTTCCACTTCCAGCAGAACTTCGCCTCTGGCAACCGGTTCGCCTTCATCCTTTCGCCAAGCGACAAGCTTGCCGGTCTCTTGCGTCAGTTCCAGGGCGGGCATTACGACGCTGATAGCCATTGGGCAGAGTGAGGTGAAGAGACGGCCTCAGTCAGTCACTCCCACTCGTTCTGTTTTCGCGCTGGCTTCAACCATATCAACCACGCGTTGACTGGGGGCAGCTTCCGTTTCGCGTGCGGTGGCGAGCGGACCTTTCACCGTAAAGTAGTGAGCGCCGGCCACGAGCAACTCTTCCGCAGGGAAGCGTGTGATTACTTCATGCCCCGTTTCGGTCACAACAATTTCTTCTTCGATGCGCGCGGCGCTCCAGCCGTCCGTCGAGGGCCAGAAAGTTTCGAGCGCGAAAACCATGCCGGGCTTGATTTCGTAAGGATGATCCAACGAGACGAGGCGGCTGATTACGGGCTTTTCCCAAATTGCCAATCCGATGCCGTGGCCGTATTGCAATGCGAAGGCCGCTTCTTCATTCGGGAAGCCAAACTCCTGAGCTTTAGGCCACAGCGAGGCAATTTCGCCGGTAGTGCGGCCGGGGCGGACCAAAGAAATCGCCGCGTCGAGATATTCGCGGCACCGTTTGTAGGCGTCGATCATTGCGTGCGATGCGTAGCCGATGGTGAAGCAGCGGTAGTAACAGGTGCGGTAGCCCATGTAGGAATGCAAAATGTCGTAGTAAACCGGGTCGCCGGGGCGCAGAATGCGGTCGGAAAAAACGTGGGGGTGCGGATTGCAACGCTCGCCGGAAATTGCGTTCACCGCCTCCACGTACTCGGAGCCGAGATCGTAAAGGACCTTACTGACGAGACCGACGGCCTGATTCTCGCTCATGCCCGGCTTCATAGCGCGATACAGTTCATCGTAAGCGGCGTCCACCATCATCGCGGAGGTATTCAGCAGGGCAATTTCGTCCGTGGTCTTGATCACGCGCGCATCGGACATGATCTGCTGCCCATCCACCACGGTGATGCCTTCGCGTTGCAATGCAAAAAGAACAGGCGGCTCGACAATATCAATCCCGAGTGGTTCTTTATGCAGGCCGCGTTTTTCGAGTTCGATGCGAACTTTTTTTGCGACGTCTTCCGCGCGGCCCATCTCGGGCGACATGGCGCCTCGCAGGAGAGAAATTCCCGGGCGCGAACGTTCGCCCAGCCAGGGACAGTGAAGCTGATGATGGCGCGATGCGGAGCCGAAGTCCCAAAGAATGGGGTCATCGTTCTGCGGCAACAAGGTGAAGCGGCTGATTTTATCTTGCGCCCAGGAACCGATGTGCGTGGAGGTGATATAACGCACATTGTTCATGTCGAAGCAGAGAAGGGCCCCCATCTCAGACTTCGCGAGAAGAGACTGCGCGCGTTGCAGGCGTTCACGACGCAGACGGTCGAAATCGATTCGCTGTTCCCAATCGACGGCCATCGTTCCGTAAGTTGGCAGTGCCACGGCAGGCCTCCTATTCAATTCGTAGGCTTAATTCTCTAAAACTCGCTTCTTAAGATCGGCTACACAAAACCCGGGCCACATCGAATACGGATTTCTCAGTGGGCACGGTGACGTCTTCGAGCGGCGGAGAAAACGGAATCGGAACGTGCATGGCACCCATGCGTTTCACCGGCGCATCCAGGTAATGAAAAGCGCCTTCCGCGATCACGGCCGCAATTTCCGCGGTAACGCCGTAGCGGCCGTAGCCTTCGTCGATAACGATGGCACGAGATGTTTTCTTCACCGAATCGATTAGAGTGTTTTCGTCCAGCGGCCAGGTAGTGCGCGGATCGATCACTTCGGCGCTGACTCCAATTTCCTCCAACAAGCCAGCAGCGCCGAGCGCGACTTGAACCATGCTGCTGGTGGCAACCAGGGTGATGTCATCCCCAGCGCGCTTTACGTCTGCGACGCCGAGTGGGATCGTGTATTCCTCCGCCGGCACCGGACCCTTCATTTTGAACATCATTTTGTCTTCAAAAAAAACTACCGGGTTTTCGTCACGAATAGCGGTCTTTAGAAGACCTTTCGCGTCGTAGGGAGTTGACGGCAAAACCACCTTCAATCCCGGCACGTGGCTGAACCAGGCGTGCAAGGATTGCGAATGTTGCGCAGCCGACCGGCGCGCGGCGCCCAGGGTGGTGCGCATCACCATCGGCACACGCCACTTGCCGCCGGACATATAGTGAACTTTTGCGGCCTGATTTGCCATCTGGTCCATGGTGAGGGTGATGAAGTCGCCGAACATGATGTCCACTACGGGACGCAGGCCGGTCATCGCGGCGCCGACAGCGAGACCGGTGAAGCCCGCTTCAGAAATCGGCGTGTCCACTACACGCTTGGTGCCGAACTCCTCAACCAACCCTGAAAGCACCTTGAAGGGTGTGCCAGCTTCCGCTACATCTTCTCCGAGTATGAACACGCGCGAATCGCGCCGCATTTCTTCGGCCAGGGCTTCGCGGACGGCTTCGGCAAAGGTAATTTCGCGGGAATTCGTGTCAGGCATAAACGTCTTGGCTCGCTTCATCGACGGTGGGATACGGAGCTGCAATGGCAAACTCCACGGCTTTTTGCATTTCGGATTTCAGCTGGGCATGGATTTTTTCGAGATTCGCGGCGTTGGCATGTTTGTTGGCAACCAACCAATTGGAAAGTAGTTTGATTGGGTCGCGCTCAGTGGCCCACATTCGTTCTTCCTGCTTGGAGCGGTAATATTCGCGACTGATGTCGCCGACGTGATGTCCGTGGTGGCGGTACGTGTTGCACAAAAGAAACGCCGGGCCTTCTCCGCGACGGGCTCGCTCTACCAGTCTTGCGGTCACGTCATGCACGGATCGTACGTCCTGACCATCCACCGTTTCAGCGTGCACTCCGAACGCGGTGGCTCGCGCGGCCATGTCACCGGCCGTGGTTTCCGAGCTGTGCGTGTACTCCGTGTAGGAATTGTTCTCGCACACATAAATTACCGGCAGCTTCCAAAGCTGCGCCATATTCATCTCTTCGTATAGGACTCCCTGCCCCAGAGCGCCCTCTCCGAAGAAGCACACGGCGACTTGAGTAGTGCCAAGATATTTAGCGGAGAACGCCGCGCCCGTAGCGATTCCAACACTTCCGGCCACGATTGCATTCGCGCCCAGGTTGCCGGTGGCAGGATCGGCGATGTGCATCGACCCGCCTTTTCCTTTGCAGTAGCCCGCTTCTTTACCGAGAAGCTCGGCAAACATACGGTCGGGCGAGGCACCTTTAGCGAGACAATGCCCATGACCGCGATGCGTGCTGGTGATGTAATCGTCATTGCGAAGCGCTTCGCAAACTCCCACGGCCACAGCTTCTTCACCAACATAAAGGTGGGCGAGGCCCGGCATCAACGCGCGGGTGTAAAGCTCGTTTACTTGTTCTTCAAACAAACGGATGGCCAGCATTTGGCGATACATGCGCAGCCATTTGGCCGCATCGGGACTGGGCTTCGTCTTGGATTTTGGATTTGGTTGACGGGTGACGGTGCTCATTTCTCGACTCCGGACATGCGCGCCAGCACGTCGAAGACAACCGCGAAATCTTTTTTCTCCCAACCCATTCCGCGCGCGGCGGTCAAGAATTCATTGCTCACAGCAGTGGTGGGGAGCGGCACATTGAGCTGGCGCCCCAACTCCATCGCCAGCAACATGTCTTTCTGCATCATGTTCACGTCGAACCAGGCTTCTTCCGGCATGCGCAAAACAAACGGCCCGCGATACTGAATCATAGGCGAAGCGACGGCGCCGTGCGTTAGGACATCGACGGCAGTCTCGCGAGCGATACCGCTTTTTTCGGCGATCAGCACGCCTTCGCAAAATGCCAGCATTTGAACGGCGAGGCTCAGATTGGTGGCAATCTTCATGCAAAGCGCCAGACCGTTGTCGCCTACATAAGTAACTTTTGGGCCGATATCCAGGAGCAATGGTTTCACGCGCTCAAATGTTTCGGGGCGCCCCGCGACCATCACGGAGAGCTTGCCTTCCTGAAGAGTAATCACGCTTCCGGACACCGGCGAATCCACCATGTCAGCGCCCTTCTCGCGAACGTTGACTGCAAGTGCGCGGCTGACGGCGGGGCTCACGGTGCTCATGTCCAGCAGGATTTTGCCCGCGCTTAACCCGGCCAGAAGACCATCCGGGCCTTCGGTAATCGAGGCGAGCGCAGCCGAGTTTGTCACCATCGTGAAAACGACGTCAGCAGCTTGCGCGACTGCGCGGGGCGAGTCAGCCCAGCGCATTCCGCGCTTAATCAGCCATTCTGCTTTTGCGCGAGTGCGGTTATAACCGGTTACAGTGTGGCCCTTATCGAGCAGCCGGTTCACCATCTGGCTGCCCATAACTCCGAGGCCCACAAATCCGAGATTGGCCATCTTTCAAAGCCTCCGAATTACTTGGCGCTCTTGGAACGCGCCGATGAATCTCGACGAACTTGCTGAAGGTGCGCGCGCATAGCCGAGCGTGCGCGCTCCGCGTCACGATGTTCCACCGCATCCAAAATTAGGCGATGATGATGCTGGCCGCGCTCGGGACCGCCATCCACATAGAAGGTTTTCAAACGCTGCTCGCGCAGCAATCCAACGATCGAATCGAGCAGAGAAAGAATCAAGGGATTGGCGGCTGCTTCGGCCAAGGCAAGATGGAAGTCGAGGTCGCCTTCAATGAAAGCCTCGGAGTCGTCCTTCAGCGAGTTGTCCATCACCGCAATGGCTTCGCGCATCATGGCCAGATGTTGTTCTTCTATGCGCGTGGCAGCCAGCGCGGCGATTTCCGGCTCCAGAATTTCTCGGACTTCAGCGAGATGAGTTGACCCGTCGGGCTGCCCGATCTTGATCATCAGGTCGAGCGATTGCCGGACAGCTTTCGACGTCCCGTCTTTGATGAACGTGCCGCGACCATGAAGAGCTTCCACTAATCCTTTTTCGCGAAGGGCCTTGACCGCTTCGCGGACGGCAGTGCGGCTTACGCCGAATTGCTGCGCCAGATCGCGTTCGGCCGGCAACTGATCACCGGGTTTGAGGTCGCCCTTCAGAATCGAGCCCTCGATTTGCTGCACAATTTGCTCGTAAAGTCTGGATGCCTGAATGACCTTGTACAAAGCTCTCTCCTACGCGCCAGATTGAAGCAACTACCGTACTACGCTAAACGCACTACTTGGCAACCCCCATTGCAGAATTCGTCGGAAGTTGGGTCTTTCTAGAACCCAGACCGGATGGCCCGATTTCGCAAGGTTCTGTGGTCAGACCAACGTACCACAAAACAAGCATGGGATGTCAAGCAGCCAATTTACCGTAATCAGGTGACAAATCATAGCAGCCACCAGGATGCAAAACTCCTTGACATCCGCCAACCATCCAGTGGTAGAGTCGCCGTACCATAGGGGTCCACTCAACAATATTCGTGTAAGGAGGAGGTTCGAATGCATCTTTTCGCGTCGACGGCGTATGTACGATCACGTCTCAGGTTTTCGTCAGGGATTCGAATCTTCCTAGTAATTCTCGCCCTATTCGCTGTTTCCATACCATTATTTTCGCAGGCTTATAACGGCCGGATCCTAGGTAGTGTCCACGACAAAAGCGACGCGGTGATGGTGGGAGATCCAGTGGTTATTACGGACGTTCAACGAGGTGTTTCGCGAACCGTGACTACTGACGACGCGGGCGAATTTGTTGCTCCCGATCTGCTCCCCGGCGTTTACAAAATCAATGTGCAGGCTAAGGGATTCAAAACGTACGAGCGCACCAATGTGCAATTGGAAGTAGCGAAGGATGTCCGCATTGATATCGTGTTGGAGCCGGGCGAAGCAACTCAAACGGTAACGGTTACGGAAGAAGTTCCCCTGATCAATCTGACGAACGCGACTTTAGGCGGAACACTGAGCAACGAGGAAATCAACGACTTGCCGCTGAACGGACGCAATTATGAGAATTTGCTTCAACTGCGCCCCGGCGTGGTGCGCTATCCCGGCGGCGGATTTTCCACGACCAGCACGAACGGTCTGCGTGCGGAAGATAATGCTTATTTGATAGACGGCTTTTATAACAGCGAGCCTTTTTCAGGCCAGAGCATTATCAACGGCGCGGGCATTGCGGGAGACTCGGCGACCATTCTGCCAATCGACGGCATTCAGGAATTCAACGTGATCGAAAACCCGCCCGCGGAGTACGGGTGGAAGCCGGGCGCCATCGTTAACGTGGCCATAAAATCCGGAACGAACGGTCTGCACGGTGATGCTTATGCGTTTGGCCGCGACACCGCGCTGGACGCACGTAACTATTTCGACGACGTGGGCACTCCGAAGACTCCGACGCAGTTGGAACAATTCGGAACAACAATTGGCGGTCCGATCATAAAGGACAAACTATTTTTCTTCGGCGGATATGAGGGCCAGCGCTACACGGTTGGAAATTCGTTCTCAATTAATGTTCCATCGACGGTTTCGCTGCCGACTCCCGCGACGCCAACCTGCACTTTTATTACCACGGGGGATTGCGCCAATAGTATCCCGGATGCTATCGCAGATCTACAAGCCGCGACTCCCGCAATTCCAATCAGCGCCGTGAGTTTGAAGGTAGCGGGCTGCAGTCTGGGGCCGCCGGTAACTTGCAACGGCACGGGCTTCCCACTGAACAACGCTCCAACGACGAGCTATGTAACCGGATTTCCCAACGTGGTGAGCGCCGACAATGCGATCGGAAAGATCGACTACCACATCAACGACCGCAATACCCTGACTGGCACCTATTTCTTTGGAAACAATTCCGGGACGGTGGATGACGCGATTCAGTTGCAGCCACAATGGCTGACGCTGATTCACACGCGGGCGCAAGTTTTCGGCACGGCTTGGACCTGGACGCCGAGTTCCCGTTGGGCTAATGAGCTGCGGTTTGGATACAACCGTCTATACCAGCCAACTTTTTCTGCCGATCACAACGAATCGGCCGCTAGCCTCGGCATTGATGACGGTGTTACTAATCCTCTTTATGGCGGTTTGCCTCGAATAAAAATCCATGGCTTCGGCGGACTTTTTGAAACATTGGGCGGATTTAAATGGCCCAAGATTCAGGGACCGGACCAGAGATATCAGTGGATCGACCATATTTCCTACACAGTAGGAAAGCACGCCCTAAAATTTGGCGGTGAATTTCACCGAAACAGCTTTAGCGGCGGCGCGTTTGGCGACGGCAAAGGCTACATTCTATTCTCCGGCGCGGGTGGAGCTGCGTTTACGACACCCACTTCAGCATCCACGACGCTGGAAGATTTCTTCGCCGGAGATCCCAGCGGGAGCGTACCGTTTCCAACGCGTGCACTGGTCGGAAATACTCCCATACGAAACATACACAACTTTTCGGAAGCGGCATTCTTCCAAGACGATTGGCGAATCCGGAAAAACCTCACGGTAAATCTTGGCTTGCGATACGACTACAACGGAGTGATTCAGGAATCGAACAATCTGCTGGGCAATTTCAGTCCTACTCTGGGATTGGTGCAGGTGGGCCAGCAGATTAGCCAACCTTACAACGGCAATCACTCGAACTTTGCTCCTCGTGTGGGACTGGCTTGGGACCCATTTGGCACGGGAAGAACGGTGATTCGTGCAGGCGCTGGCATCATCTATGAACAGGTGAACTGGGAATCATTCCTCGCCTTCGACAACGTGTACGGCCTTGGGACCATTCCGACGGGCGGGCTGCTTAACGGCGTGCAAGGATCCGGCAAAATTACAGCTGGTGTGCAGAACGTCCCGAACCCTGGGAATTGGGATACTTGGGGTGTAAGTACGACACCTCCATTCCAAATTCCGGAGATCAATTGCGCCTTCAACGCTGAGTCTCCGGCGACTTCTTCGACTTGCGCGATTGCCGCCATTGATCCCAACATTACAACTCCTTATGTGACGACCTGGACGCTGAACGTCCAGCACGCTATTACAAACAAAGTCTCTCTAGAGGTTGCGTACGTTGGCAATCATGGCTCGAACTTGGTGGGCATCCGGGATATCAATCAGCCTGCGGTCGGTTCCGGATGGACCCCGGCGGCTATCGCGGCCGGTGCTTCAGACCCGGTGGCAGAACAGGAGGCGAGGCCGTTCTTTGCGTCATTTCCATACCTGGCTAACATCTATCAGCTGGCGAACATTTACAGGTCGAACTACAACGGCTTGCAGGTGACTCTGACCTCCAGGGATTATCACGGGCTGACCGCCACGGCCGGTTACACGTACGCGCATGCACTCGACGATGTGGGCGCCAACTGGGATTTCGGGGCTGGGTTGGGTCTGCCACAAGACGCCACGCATCCCGGCCGAGAGTATGCTAGCAGCGACTTTGACATACGGCACCGCTTTACTCTTTCTTTTACCTACAGCATCCCCGGAATAAAATCTCCCGGTCAGCTCCTGCAAGGGTGGCAGCTCATTTCGATCATAAGCCTCTACAGCCCACAGCCCTGGGGGCCAATGGATACCGGGGACGATATCAGCGGTACGGGAGAAGGCGTCGATCGCTGGGACTTCTTCGGCAATCCAAACGATTTCAAATCAAACCAGAATTCGATTCCTTATTTTGCGCCAGGCAGCCTTCCCGCTGCCTGCATAAACGCAGCCACCACGCCCGGCATGGTGACTTCGCTGAATCTTTTTGGCTGTTATGCGCAGGGTAAATCTGTCATGGTTCCTGCCGCAATCGGAACATTCGGAACCATGGGTCGCAATACCTTTCGCGATTCGGGCTTCCGCAACTGGGACTTCTCGGTGGCTAAGAATTGGAAGTTCAAAGAGCGATTTGGCGCGCAGTTCCGTGCGGAATTCTTTAACGTGCTGAACCATCCGAATTTTGCGAATCCTTTTGGCGGGCAGAATGGATTTGGAATGAACGATCCTTCCGTGCTTGGTCCGGGATTCGGATGCGGATGCGCCACGCCGGACGTGGCTGCTTCGAACCCGGTGTTGGGCTCCGGCGGAGCTCGCGCGATTCAACTCGGGCTGAAACTTCTCTTCTAACGCAATCGGCCCACTGCTCTGGAAGCGGTCGAATTCAAATTTCGGCCGCTTCGCTATCTCGGTAGGTGTACGTGGGAGCTTTCCGGAATTTCTGAATTCGCTAAAAGGACTGCAATGACCCGCTTCGCCCTGGACCGTCTTCATTTAATCTTGCTATCGATACTGGCCGTGCTGTTCGCGGCGAATGCCGTGCATGCTCAGGAACGCCGCGAAAGAACTCTGGACGAGATCAAAGCCGAAGCGCTGACTCGCGCGGAAAATGGAATGTATCCGGTGATTGGGTTGGACCCCGCGGACCTTCGGGAAGCATTCAGTTCGATCAAGACAACGGACAAAGACGAATGGGCCGCGGCGTTCATTGCGGTGGGCGATCGTTACATGACCGAAGGGAAATCTTTGGAGTCTTCCGATCCAGCGAAGGCGAACGCCGACTACATCCGAGCCTGGCGAATTTATTCATTCGGCCGCTGGCCGGTTCCGTCGTCTCCCGGAAAACAGCGCGCCTACGCGAAGGCGCTGGAAGCGTTTCGCGCTCACGCGAAATTCTGGGACCCACCTATGGAGATCGTTCACATTCCATTTGAAGGATCCGAGATTATTGGCTACCTTCGGCTGCCGAAAAATACCAACGGTCCGGTGCCGCTGGTGATTGCCGTGAACGGTTTGGACAGCCGCAAAGAGGATCTCTCTGAAAGCTTCTCCGCGATATTGCCCTATGGCATCGCGTTCCTGGCAGTGGATGGCCCCGGTACAGGGCAGGCTCCTATTAAAGTAAGCCCTACAGCTGATCGCATGTTGTCGCGGGTGATTGATTACATTCAGACGCGGCCTGAAGTGGATAAAACTAGGATTGCGATGCATGGCGTCAGTTGGGGCGCTTATTGGGGGGCAAAGCTGTCGATCGTGGAACGCAGCCGGTTGAAAGTGGTGAGCGTTCAATCGCCTCCCGTCGATCGCTTCTTTCAAGTGGATTTTCTGACCAGCTCGCTTTTGGGGAACAAGGAATATTTGTTCGACCAGGTCCCGGCACTGATGTCTATTTTTGAAGGCGTCAATACGCTGGACGACTTGAAGGCGATGTTCCCGAAAATGTCTTTGGTGGCCCAGGGTCTTTTAGGGAAACCCACTACGCCGATGCTGGTGATTGGCGGAGTCCTGGATACGCAGGTTCCCATCTCGGACATCAATTTATTGCTCGAAAAAGGAGATGTCCCGAAATACGCGTGGATTAACCCGCACGGCGGACACCTTGGGCGGCAAGTGAAAGTGTGGCCGGACCCGGTGATTTTCAGAGAAGTTATAATTCCTTATTTGGTTCGCGCATTGGGGCCATCCACCTAATCCTCAGCATTCGGTCACTCGACCAATTACCGCGCGATTCCCCTAAGTGCAAAGGTTGAATCTTGTCCGCTTAATGGATGCAGTGCGCTTGTGTATCATAGTGACCTGCTGTTGCGACAAAGGAGCAATGAATCAATGAACGCGAGCAAAAATATTGGGATATTGACCGGAGGCGGCGACGTACCTGGCTTGAACTCAGTGATTAAATCCGTGGTGTACGGCGCGAACGAGATCGGGCGGGACGTGATCGGTATTCGCAAAGGTTGGCAAGGGTTGACGAACGTGAACCCGGCCGATAAAGCTGATGCCGACAGCATATATCATCGTCGTCTCACGCGTGAAAACACACGGACAATAGACCGCACTGGCGGCACCATTCTCCATACTTCCCGCACGAATCCAAGCCGCGTCTCGAGTTCAAAAGTTCCAAAACATCTTTCCGCCGAGCAACTGAAAAAACTTCCGTTTGACGGCAAGAACTATAATTTCACTTCCATCGTCATCGATAATTTGGAGCGGCTCGGAATCGGTTGTCTGATTGCCATCGGCGGCGACGACACGCTTGGCTTCGCGACAGCGCTTTCGAGCACGGGATTTCCGGTGATTGGCGTGCCGAAAACGATGGATAATGACGTCCACGGAACCGAATACTGCATTGGATTTTCTACTGCGATCACGCGCGCTAAAGAAGCCATCACGAGACAACGCACGACGCTGGGTTCTCACGAGCGCATTGGAATTTTCCGAATCTTTGGGCGCGATGCAGGTTTCACGGCGCTCTATACAGCGTATGTAACGGCGGCGCGATGCCTGATTCCCGAATACGCATTCGATCTCGGGCGGCTCACGGATTTGTTGATGGAAGACAAAAGAAATAATCCAAGTAACTACTCGCTGGTGGTGGTGTCGGAAGGCGCTATGTGGAAAGAAGGCCGGCTTGGCGAAGTGGGCGACGCGGATGCCTACGGCCATCGCAAAAAAGCCGACATCGGCCACGCACTGGCCGAAGAGTTGCAACGGCGAACCGGTGAAGAAACCATGGCCAGCGACTTAACTTATGACTTGCGAAGCGGAGAGCCTGACGCCATCGACAAGATCGTCGCAATTACGTTTGCCAATATTGCTTTAGATTTGATTCGCGACGGTGTGACTGGGCGAATGGTCGGAATCCAAAACGGTTGTTACGCCGCGACGTCGTTGCCGGACTCTACCACGGGCTCGCGCCGGGTGGATGTGGGCGCGCTCTATAACACCGATCGCTATAGACCGAAGTACACACACAAGCTTGGTGCGCCGCTGCTATTCGGACATGTTTGAAACGTAAGGACTTACGTTGAGGCTTGCTGGGTCGTTTCGCCCTAGCGCGCCGATTGATTATGTGCGCAAACAGTAACCCTTGCGGATACAAGAGTGTGCTGTTTTGGACAGTTCCATCCAGGCACAGTGGATTACTGTTCTAAATGGGGAAGCTTTAGCGACTATGGGGGCCAGAAACGGCGGGACGATCCCTCCGATGTGGCTGGGCATTCAATGGCTGTAACCTCTCAAAATCACACCAAGGAACTTGCTTTTGCTCCGATCCTGCATGGGCCGGCAAACAGACGGCGGCCCCTGCGCGTTCTGTTTATTCATGATGTAGCTAAGGATGTTGAGCAGTGCCTGCGAGAACTCAGACGGGCGCATTGCAAAGTAAGCGCGGATGTGGTTACCAATTCGGAGCAGTTTGTTAAGCATCTGGACTCAAAACAGTATGATGTTGTGCTAGCCAAACATCCTCTGCGCAACTGGCACGGTCACCTGCCGATCGAAATACTACGTCCGAGGGAAAAACACATTCCCGTTATATTCCTGGCCGACACGATCAAACCGGAAATTGCAGCCGAGCTTATAACGCAGGGGGCCGCGGATTGTGTCGATACCGATCACATGGGTCACCTCCCGATAGCTATTCGCCGAGCACTCAACGAGAACAATCTGCGAGAGGAGCGCGATCACTCTGAGAAGAAGTTGCGCCACTCAGAAGCACGTTATCGCGCTTTAGTAGGAAACCTAACTTATGGAATGTGCCGCTGCGGCGAGAAGGGCAACTTTCTTGACGTGAACCAGGCCCTGGTTACGATGCTCGGCTATTCCTCCCGTAAGGAGCTTCTGGCAGCGAATCATGCTCGAGACATTTTTTGTGATCCCTACAAGCGAGGTCAATTGCTCGGACATCACGGGGACAAAAACGGCGGGGTTCCCGTTGAAATTGACTGGAGACGAAAGGATGGCACGCTTCTGAAGGTTCGGCTCAGCGGACGCGAGGTCGCTACGGAGGGTGAGAAGGACAGTTACGAGATCATTGTTGAAGATGTGACCCAACAGCGCAAACTGGAGGATCATTTGCGGCAACAGGCCGCTAAAGACCCTTTGACCGGACTGGCCAACTACCGGCATCTCGTAGAAGTTCTCGATACCGAAATCAAACGATCCGAGCGCACAGGCCGGGAATTCGCGCTTTTGTTCCTTGACCTAGACGGGCTCAAGAAGATCAACGATGCTTTCGGCCATCTAGTAGGCAGTCAGGCTCTCTGCCGGCTGGCCGATGTCTTGTGCAACTCCAGCCGGGACATGGACACTCCCGCCCGCTTTGGCGGGGATGAGTTTGCGCTTGTGCTGCCTGAGACCGGGGAAGTGCCCGCGAATTTAGTCGCCGGGCGGATCTGCGCCAACCTTGCGCATGACGGCAGGAAGCCCAAACTTTCCGTGAGTATCGGCGTTGCTATCTATCCTAAAGATGGTGAAAGAATCGATACGCTTATGGGCGCAGCAGACATCGCTGTGTACGCCATGAAAGCCAGAACACGCGGTCCCAGAGTCGAGGTAAGAAAGAGAACCGCAATGCACGGTGTGAGCCGGCGGATGTGGTTGCAAGGGACGCTTAAGTCCTCAACTCATCGAACCCGCCGCAAGATACGAAATGAGAACATTGCGAAAGCAGATCGTTAGTCGTGCAAGACAACACTAAGTAGCGAACTGTTGATGTGCAACCCGCCGTTGTAGTGAATGAATCCCAGTTTCCTGAATTTATTCATGAAGAAATTGACGCGGGAGCGGGTGGTTCCGATCATTTCGGCTAACATCTCTTGCGACACTTTCGGAACCATTTTTTGAGGCTGGTCCTGTTTGCCGTAGCGAGCGAGCAGCAGAAGAGTACGTGCCAGGCGCTTTTCACTGGAGTTAAAAAGTTGATCGATTAAATCTTCCTCAATTCGGATGTTTCGCGAAAGCGTGTAAGCCATAAAGCGGTCGGAGAAGGCGTGCTCAGAGTGGAGTACGCGGATCATCTCTTTTTTTTCAATAACTAGCAAAGTAGTCGGTGTAATTGTGGTCGCCGTTCCCATACGAACGGACTGGCCAGCCAGACTGCCCTCGCCAAAGAAATCGCCAGGCCCGAGAACCGCTACAACCGCCTCCTTTCCAAGCTCGTTGACCACAGAAAGCTTGATCCCGCCTTTTTGAATATAGAACACCTCCCCAGCGGGATCTCCTTGAGAGTAAATTTTTTCCGATCTGGGACTCTCCAGGATTTTTCTGGCCACGCCTGCTGAGGCGAGAAAAGTGTGGACGCTAAAGCCGGGGAGCTTTTTCTTAACTCTCAGCTTGATTGGTACTATCGCCATTGCTCTCACGCTAGCAGCATTGGGATTCGATTTAAGTTGCTAAGAATACTTAGGTACGAGTTAGTATTCTAGCAAACCTTTCACGGCGAGACCACGAATTTCAGATCGCTCGTCTTCGAGTCATTGCGCACCTGGAGCGTCCGGCGATGCTAGTGTCCTACGGCGAAAAGAATCGCGTCAGATGAAATCGTATTCCCGAAGAAAACCAAACACCCTGGCAATCCTATTGGCTGGGGAGCACTAATCTCTGTTCGGCAACGAATGAAATCTTTACTTCCTTGGTTTGCCCAGGCGTTGAGCGGTCGACAGCATCAGGCTGACGGTGTCCATGTCTTTCGGCTGTACTTTACCGGCGGGAATGCGCATCGCGGTCACCTCTTCCAATTTTGAGAGCACATCGACCAGCGAGAAGGAATCGATGAGGCCGGAAGAAACCAAGGGAGTATCGGCCGTGACTTTCACATCTTGCCGGCAGATGAGCTGTTTGCAGATATAGTCGATTAATTCGTTAGCGGGATCAGCCATAGCGCAACGAGATCAGCTTATTCGCAATTCCGGATGTTCGGCCAGAAGTTTTTCACGGGTCGCCGAACGCGCCGGCTTTCCTGCAGTACTTTTTATGATCCAACGAGGTGGCTTCAAGTAAATTGTGCGTGGCGCCATACCCAATTCCTCAACGATAGCGGTGCGAACGGCTCGCTCAATTGCGGAAGAATCTGCTAAAGCGGCGAGATGTTCAATTTCGGCAACTATTACAATTTCTTCGGTTCCCAAATCCGGATTGTACCATCCTAAAGCGACAGCACGGCCATCGTGAATCGATGGATGTCTGCACGCAATTTCTTCGATGTCCTGAGGATAAATATTTTTCCCGCCGACGATAATTAAATCTTTCTTGCGCCCGGTGACGTAGAGTTCCTCATCCAGAAGAAATCCCAAATCACCGGACCGATACCAGCCATCTCGCAAGCTCAAAGCAGTCAGGTCAGGCCGATTGTAGTAACCCTCGAGCATGGAATCGCTGCGAATCAGAATCTCGCCGACGTGGCCATCTGGCAGTGCTTCTCCTTTTTCGGAAACAATCCTGACTTCATTGTTTGGAAGACATTTTCCGGAGGATACGAAACATGCCGCCGAATCCGAATCTGGTTCCGCTGAAACCGCAATTCGTTCGCATTGATATTTGGAAGTATCGATCCAAATACGGCGCGGCTCGCGACTGATTTCCGATTGGGTGACTGCAAATACATTCTCCGCCATCGCATAAGAGCTTTGTAAAGCAGTTGGCTGGAGGCCGCACGACGAGAACGCGGTTGCGAATGCGTCCATGCTCTCCGCGCGCACGGGCTCCGAACAATTAATCAAGGCGCGCAAACTCCCTAAGTCATATTCCTTTTGATCCGACGGCTTTACGCGGCGAGCCAAAAACTGGAGAGTGAAATTTGGAACCCAAGACAAAGTGCATTTGTAGCGAGTGATCAAATGCAACATGCTCTCCGGCTGCATCACCCAATCCGTCGGCGATTGCATAACCAAATGCAAATGATAAACCATGGGAAGGATGAAGCAGGCGATCAACCCCATGTCGTGATAAAGAGGGAGCCAGCTATAAATCCGATCGCTGGATTGAATTTTTAGTCGGTCGCCCAGATGGACCAGTTGCCGCAGAACAGCTCCATGCGATAAAGCCACTCCTTTTTGTAAGCCGGTAGTTCCGGCTGAATGCTGAATGAACGCCAGGTCGTCTTGATGACAATGAAATTGGGGAGCTGGGATGTCTTCCGTCGCAGGCAGTACACTGCCAACACGAATCAGCTTTGATTGATCGCCAAGAGTTACGGATTCTAAAAACTGATCCGGGAATGAATCATCGACCAGAACTAATTTTGCGTTCAAGTTTGCCGAGACGCCCTTCAGCCCGAATCGATATTTGGCTGGTTCCACTTTAAAAGTTGGATATGCCAGGATGGCCGGCACGGCACCGAGAAGCATCGCGCCTGCGAAGGCGGCCATCAACGCAACTCCTTGGGGCATGATTAGAATTACGGTGTCTCCTTTTCCGAGGCCGTGCGAATGAAAAAGCCCAGCTTGAGAGTTTGACCACCGTCTGAACTCGCCAAAACTGAAGGTACGCTCGTCGTCATCGTCAAACCACATGGTAACGAAGGGCTGAGCTTCGGGAGCTGCGGCGAGGGCTTCCGTCAGCGTGGCGAATGGAATTGAATCAGGTGAGTATGAGGCAGACATATCAATTAAGAATACCCGAGTTGCTTAATCTCCATGTAGGAGGACGGAGAACATTTTGTCGGCGATGATCTGGTTGCCGGCCGGGCTGGTGTGGCTGAAATCGACGAAAAGCGCGTCGCTGTCCTTGTCAAAAATGTTCGCCAAGTAGATAAAATCTTCATTTCGGTAATTTTCAAACAAGTTGTAGGTCGCTTGAAATACCGCGTCGCCGCCCGGATGATCTCCTAGTTCCGCTTGGCGGAGGCGGACTTCGTCAGGCGTAAGTGGCTTATGGCTGGCGAGCAAAGTAGGTTGCCAAAAAAAGCCGCAACGAAATCCGTACGATTGCGCCAACAGCTCCACGAGACGAACGTTCTTCAAATAGTTGTCATAGGTAATTTTGGCCATGGCGTTTAGTTGTTGCGGAGTTAAATGCCCGCGGTCGATACCTGTGCCGCTTCCGACGAGCATCGACCTCAACTCCATCAACGTTCGATAGGTATTCGTCCGCTTCAGATACTCCAGGCTTGCGCCGTTATTACCGAGGCTCTCGAACTCATTCTTCGTCTGTAAAAAATTGAAGTGTGCATCCGGAACGTTGGATTGATAGGGCAGATAGGAATCGGTCACGCCATCGTAGAAAATTACGAAGTCGGGTTTTCTGGTGGCTTGCTTCAGGGAAAGCATCAACTCAATCAGTTCTTGCGTACTGACCCAGCCTTTTTCACCGAAGTTCTTTACGCAGACTTTGCGACCGGCGTCTTCATACTTTTTCGCCAGCAGAGAAGGAATGGTGTCCCAATCAGGCACCCCGGTTCCCCAGAGCGACGAGTTTCCAAATATCCAGATGGTGTAGTTTTGGGCGTCGCAGGAAGAATAATAGGTTTTTCGGATGCCGGCATTATCCACGTTGATCGTTTGACCTGAAAACGCGGAGCGGCGCCAAATCACATAGGACTCGTACTGCAGGCGGTTGATCGTATCCTTCCACTCGCGCCAGTACGATTCAGTCCAAGGCTGGCCCTGATAAACCGAAGGCGGAGGAGAGCTTTCAACCGCAGCAGAGTATTTCAGATCAAGATAGCAGATGGCCTCGCCGAAGATAAGAAGTGCAACCAAAATTGTGACACATACACAAAATCGTACGAGGAATGTTTTGAGTGGGATGGGCATTACTTATTCGAATATCGCTTCAACGTAGGATCCCTCCGAGCCCTTCAATCGCGGAGCTTGCGCTAGAAAAGGCGGTACAACATCGGTTGCGTGATCGTCTGGCCGGGCTGGGCGAGCACGAACACGTAGACTGCGACAATCACAGCCAACGGCGCAATCCACACCCAGCGGTCTTTCGCAATTATTCCAACTAATGCTGGATATTTCAGCGTTGGTGACGCAGCCGCAGCGAGCCGGTCCAGAACACTTGCGATGCCAAGACAAGCAAAATAACCGGCCACGACGGTCACCACGAGCAAATACATGCTATCAGGCAAGGCGCGATAAAAATACGATTTCGCCGAAAACACCGAAGAGAGCATAGTCCAGGCTTCGGCTTGCGAGTCAGCTCGAAACAAAATCCATCCCAGGCATATCGCAGCGAATGTATAAGCCCATCCCAAGATCGCAATCGCAAATCTTCCGGAGGTTATGCCCGCGCGGCGCTCGATTTGCTGCCACTGGCGATGCAAGACAAGCAAAATTCCTTGATACGCGCCCCACAAGATGAACAACAAGCTGCCACGATGCCACAGGCCGAACAGAACCATGGCGATTACTAAAGCCAAGTTCCGCCACAGAAGACTGCGTCGCAGCGATGCCAGCGGCAAGAAGACATAGTCTCTGATCCAAAACGAGAGTGACATATGCCATCGAGTCCAGAACACAGACGGTGAAGTGGAAAGATAGGGGCGGTTAAAGTTTTCTGCCAACTCAAATCCAAACATTCTGGCAGCGCCAATTACCAAATGTGAGTATCCGGCAAAGTCCATGAATAACTGGAAACCATAACCGATCGCCAAGAGCCAAACATCGAGAGCGCTCCAGTGAACGTTCGTGCGATCAAAGCCGCCGTTGATGCCTTGCCCCGGGGCCAAACCATCAGCTAGCAATTGCGCCACGCCCAACATGAAAAAACCGATTGCCACGCGCCGAAGTCCTATGCCGTAGTCTTCCCACAGCGGTTTTTTTGGATCGCGAAATTGCGGCAGCATATTGCCGAGCCGGCAGATCGGGCCGGAAACTACCGTAGGCCAAAAAGCCATGTACAAGCAGAACTCCAGAAGTGACGGGTCCAGTTCTTCTTCTCGGTAAATGTCTAAAAGGTAGCTCAGCGCCTGGAAGGTCCAGAATGAAATTCCCAACGGCAAAGTTAACTGGCGGAACGTGTGAAAAAAAGATGAGGACGTGTTCGCGAGGCCGGGAAGATACTTAAAGATCCCGAGGAGAAGCAGATTAAATGCAATTCCCAGCCATAGACGTCCCAGTGTGGCGCGACGTTTCAAATATGCGCCCAGCAAATAATTGCATATCGAGCTGAATAATAAGATTCCGAGAAGCCACGGCCCCCACAGCAGGTACAACGCATAGCTTACAGCGAGCAAAAGTATCTGGCGCACGCGGATAGAACTGATAAAAACCACAGCCGAGAGGCTCGCCAGACAGCCGAGCGTGTAAGCGACAAGCTTAAAGAACATCCATAGGCCGCCTGGTAATGAGCGCAAATTCTATTTTTGGCGGAGAGCGATTGTCAATAGATGGAGGTCCGGGTGGATGGCAGAGTGAGTCGCAAAGAGCCAAGGTGTGCCGTTTCGGAGCATCGTCAATAGCGTTACACGATTATTCCGCCTGCCCGTAACGCAAGCTCTGTGGTAAGAGCAAGATAGTACCTCTCATAAAATTTCGAAGTACCGGCCGTGGCAGTCAACTTGCACCGTCGTACAACATGATTGCCCGCGCGAGCCATGCCAAAAGTGAGCCGATGATTTCAATACTTCGCAGGAACGGCGAATGAAGCTGCACAAATTGAGCCAAGCGGGCGACACCGAGTCCTTGAAAGCGGACCGACGGCGTGTCGAGCACCGGCAGTGGTGGTTGTCATTCTCGGGCGTTCTGGTGACGCTGATATTGACGGTGGGGATTGTGGCCTTTTCCCTAACCGTATTTTTTCTTCGGCGTGATTTCTGGGATGCGCTGAACATCCACCTGGCGATGCGCGCGTTAGTGGGAATGGTCTTCCTCTTCGTAGTCTATGTGGTGTACCAACAGCATCAAATTCACCGCTTTCGCATGCATCTGGTGGCGCAAGAAGAGCTGTTCAGTTTGATCGGGGAAAACGCGGCTGACATGATCGCGGTGGTCACCGTTCAAGGGGAACGCCTTTACAACAGCCCTTCCTACCAAAAATTGCTTGGCTACACTCCCGAAGACCTGGAGAAAACTTCCGCGTACGAACAAATTCATCCCGACGATCAGGCGGCTGTGAAGACGGCCGCGGACGAAGCAAAAAAAACAGGAATCGGCCGGCGAGTGGAATACCGCATTCGCCACAAGAATGGCGAGTGGCGCGTGCTGGAGTCCACGGCCAGCGCGGTGCGGAACGCCCAGGGCGAGGTGGAGAAGTTGATCATCGTAAACCGCGACATCACCGAGCGCAGGCAACTGGAGCAACAATTGCTGTTGTCGCAGCGTCTGGAAGCGGTTGGAAAATTATCGGGAGGCATCGCTCACGACTTCAACAATATTCTCGGGGTGATTATTGGCTACAGCGAGGCTTTGCAAGAGACCATAGGCGTCGATGATCCGATGAGGGAAGCTGTTGACGAAATAGAAAAAGCCGGACAGCGCGCAGCGGCGTTGACCCAACAACTTCTGGCCTTCAGCCGCAAGCAGGTTCTGGAACCAAAAATACTGGACCTTAACTCCATCGTGGCCGACGTGGAAAAGATGCTCCGGCGGCTGATCGGTGCCGATGTGGAGCTGGAAATCATTTCGGATCCAACATTGGGAAAAGTGAAAGCGGACCGTGGACAGATCGAACAAGTGATTTTGAACCTCGCCGTAAATGCGCGCGACGCCATGGAACAAGGCGGAACGCTAAGAATCGAAACGCGGGACGCGGATTTGGATGCGAACGATTCGAGACGTCTGCGATACGTGGTGCCAGGCCACTACGTGATGTTGCAGGTGAGCGATACCGGCATGGGCATGAGCGCGGAAGTGCAATCCCACATATTCGAGCCTTTTTATACAACGAAAGAACAAGGCAAGGGAACGGGATTGGGATTGGCCACCGTTTACGGAGTAATCAAGCAAAGCGGCGGATATATTTGGCTGGAGAGCGAAATCGGAAAAGGCTCGACTTTTCAGGTTTACCTTCCGCGAGCGGAAGGAGCGGCCGCCGAGACGATTCGTATCGACCCATCGTTCACGAAACATGGGCCGGGAACCATACTCGTGGCGGAAGATGAGCCCTCTCTTCGAAAACTGACTTGCAATACGCTGAGAGAGAACGGCTATAAAGTTCTTGAGGCGGAGGACGGAGCCAGAGCCATCGAGACCGCCGCGCAATACTACGGAGATATTCAATTGCTGCTGACGGATGTGGTGATGCGCGGTATGAACGGCCGCGAACTCGCCGAAACAATTTTGGCGGAGCGTCCGAAAATAAAAGTGCTGTACATGTCCGGATACACGGATGGAGCGGTTGCCACTCACGGAGTGCTCGAATCGGGAATTGTGATTCTCAGAAAGCCGTTCACGCGGAAGCAATTGCAGCAAAGTGTTGGAGAAGTGCTGGCAGAAACCGCCGGCCGAGGACTGGCAGAGCAAAATGCTGAACACATTACAAATAGATAAGAGCGAAACTGGCGCGAAAAAGCGCGATACGACAACTCCTACACTGCTGATCATAGATGACGACGAGTCGTTGCGGAAAGTAATGGCTTTCCGTTTGAAGAGTTCTTACAAGATCGTTGACAGCGGATCGCCGGAAGAAGCATTGGCTCTGGCTCTACAGCATAAACCCGACGCCATACTGCTGGATTTAATGATGCCGAAGTACTCGGGATTTGAAGTTTGCCAGACCCTTTCGAGCCTGAGTTTCACCTCACACATTCCGATTCTGATCGTTTCGGGCGAGTCGAGCGAGCGTTACAAGAGTCTCTGCGAGAAAATCGGAGCCAAAGGATTCTTTCAAAAACCTGTGGACATCGAGGCGTTGCAACAAAAACTGACCGGGTTAATCGCTGTCAGCCATCATATTCCGCAGGTTAAACCTCGTGTTCGTTTAAGGCTGATGCTGAAGCTGCGAGGAATTGACTCAACAGAAACGGAATTCGAAATCGTGACGGCCACTGAAAACGTCAGTCCGAGCGGTTTTTTGTGCGGATGTACCGCGTTAATAGGGCTGAATTCGATCGTCGAAGTTTTTCTAGCTGTCGAAGGAGCGCCGTTCACCGGGAAAGCTCGAGTAACGCAAGTGCGCGAGCCGGGGGCTTTAGGTCAACAATGTGACTTCGAGTTTGTGGAGAGACCAATCGATTGGATTCTGCAATAAACTGGCAGAATTCGTCGCTCAAAAGCCCGAACCGCGCTTCAGTTACAATTTCTTTAAGAGCTGAGCCGCAGGCTTCAAAGATTGGCGATTCTTGAAAAAATCCTTCCAGGGATCGGCACGTTTCAATCGTTTTTCATAGTTGCCGAGATTGAAAGCCGCGGGATCGAGCGAAGGTTTCAATTCTCCCCACTCCAGTGGCGTCGAAAATGGTGCCTTGGGCCGTCGTCGAACGGAATATGGCGCCACAACGGTTTGGCCAAACCCATTTCGAAATGGATCCAGATACACGCGCTGACCCCGTGCGGCGATGGAATGTTCGACGGTTAGATCTTTTGGATGCGCTGCCGCAACTCTAGCCACGACAGCCCGCGCGAAAGATAGCACCTCATCCGCGTCCGGCCCCAGGCGAATAGGAATAAATATATGTACGCCGCGACTGCCAGACGTCTTGGCGTAAGAGGTTAGTTTCAACGTATCAAGCGCTTCTTTCATTACAATGGCCGCTTGAGCCGAATCGGAAAATTTTCCCGACTGGGGATCCAGATCGAAGCATACCCAATCGGGCTTGCGTCCGGAACTCGCGCGCGTTCCCGCAACATGAACGGCGATGCAACCAAGGTTAACCAGGGCCAGCTGAGTCGCAAGCGACCCTCCCACCACATAGTTGGTGGACTCGGCGGCCTTTCCCACATGCTTGATACGCTTTGACGGTGTACCGGCGGGCATGCCTTTGGGCATTTCTTTTTGGTAGAAACATGAACCGAGCATTCCGTCCGGGCAGCGTTCCATCGAAAGGATGCGCCCGTCGACGTACGGTTCAAGCTTGGGAAAAATATCCTGGTAATACTTTGCAAGGTCACCTTTCGTGTAACCGTCGTCTGGCCAGAACACTTTATCCGGATGTGAAATATTCACCGGAAATTCTGAGGCGTCCGTTTTCGACGGCTTTGCGCGTTTCATTGAGAACTCTTGGGCAGAGAAACCTCGCGCGCGCTTTTATCGTCACGAAGGCCAAGAAAAACGGGCTGACGCAGTTTGTTGTCTTCCGTCAATTCCTGATAGGCGATTTGCGCAACAAGTCTGGGCGACAGATAGGTGACATCCTTGGCTCGCGGCGGATCGACCAAGTCGGACTCTTTGCGAGTGAGCGCTAGAAACTTTCGGTAAAGTGAACTCAGAGTCTCCTGGTTAAATCCTGTGCCCACTTTGCCGACGTAGCGAAGCTTTCCTTTGTCGTATGCGCCGAGCAGGAGCGCCCCGAAATGTTCGCGTGAGCCCTCAGGCTTCGTAAATCCCACGATCACAAACTCATCTTCCTGATGAACCTTAACCTTCAGCCACTTATTGGAACGCCCTTCCACGTACGGTGAGGCCAAATCTTTGGCCACTAAGCCCTCGAACCCTTTCCGTTTCGCGACGCGGTAAGCTTGCAGGCCATCGGCAGCGAGTATGCCCGACGGCATTAAAGCACGGGATGAGTCGGGCGCGATGGCCGCTTCCATTACTGGACGTCGCGATGAGAGAGGCTCGCGAATGAATGACTTTCCATCTTTGTAGAGGCAATCGAACACCGCGTAAACGAACTCCGATTTTCCCTGCTGCAGAAGTTGGAAGCGCGAAACTCGTTTGCGATCGAATACAACCACTTCGCCATCCAGCAAGAGCGTGCGCGACGGAAGCTTTCGGATTGCGGTGGCAACGGGAGAAAACCTCTCCGTGCGATCGATGGAATTTCTGGAGAGGAGCTGCACTTTGTCGCCTTCCTTATAAGCCACAATTCGGTAGCCGTCGTACTTCTCCTCGTATATCCAACCTTCTCGATTAAACGGCTCGCGTATCAGCGTAGCCAGCATCGGGCGAATTCGAAATGGAATCTTGTCTTTCAAATCGTCTTCGATCGTGCGGCTCTGATCTTAACTTGCGCGCTTTCGGGTTTTGGCGCCTGCTACGGCGCGTTTTGGTCTCGCGGACCGTTTGGGCGTCGTGCCTTTGCTCGACGGATCGCCGGTAGCGGCTTTCGCCACATCTCCTCCACCTTCGCTGGCGATATCGGCCAGCATACGCTTGCTGACTACGGAGCGTGCATCTTCAGTGATATCTCGCGTAGAGGCAAATTGGTCGCGGTGTTTTATCAGCAGCCAGGATTTATCGGAGCTTCGTCCGTAACCGCGCGTCCGCACCAGGACCCACGAACCTTTCAATTTTTTCCCGTGCAGGATGAACTTCAAATCTCCCTTTTGCAACGCAGCGTCCACGTCTTCCACCTCGGGCTCCCAAGTGCCCCTGTCCCACACCATCACGGTGCCGCCGCCGTATTCGCCTTCCGGTATGACGCCTTCGAAGTTTGCGTAATCGATCGGATGATCTTCCACCTGCATTGCAAGACGTTTCACGGAAGGATCCAGCGAAGGGCCTTTGGGGACTGCCCATGAAAGAAGCGTCCCATGCCATTCCAGACGAAAATCGTAATGGAGACTTGTGGCGCGATGTTTTTGAATCACGTAAATAAGACTGGAGTCTTTATCTTTGCGCTCCGAAGCCTTTCCTGATGGTTCGGGAGTGACGCCAAAGTGACGCTTCTTCTGATATTCGTTTAATGTCATCGCAGTCCTTCCCTCGGTTCGGGCTTACTAACGAGCTGCAAGAGTATAAAACGCTACGTGTTCTCTGCAACTTTCGCTCAGCTCATCTATTTGATGTCGTAGAGCAAATACGCGGCACATTTCACCGCGGCGATTGCCGGGATGCGCGCTCTACGGTTCGATCAACGAGGCTTTACTGGATTTAGAGGATACCGCCGGCCCGATCGATGCGTACACATTAGGTTTCACACGAAGGCGCACGCTCACGACGTCTTCTCCAACAAAGAGAACCGTTGCATCAAGGCTGTGATGAGGCTGTAACTCAACCAGGAAAAGGAAGGTGCTTACTTTTTCTCTGAGATGTCGATAGAAGCCCGGGTTGTCTCCCAATCCAAGTTCATCGTGCAACCGGATGCGGACTTATCGAACGAGATGGTGAAGTTTTCCGCGTTTGACGGCAGCTTGGATACCTCCATATCCATGCGCGCCAAGTCGTCGCCTTCGCCGGGATAAGGAGTGCCCCACAACGGACCGCCTTTGGCATTTTTCGTTTTCTTGCTGATGATGAGGGTCCATTTATTTTCATTCGGAATGGTGAAAACGGTGTAAGTGCCGGCCGGGACGGTCTTGCCGCCGACCACTACATCCGTGTCGGTAACGAAAGTAGTAGCCTCGTTCGCCCCTGCACGCCACACTTCTCCGTAAGGAACCAGACCGCCATAAATCTTGCGGCCCTTGGCGCGCGGGCTTGAGTAGTCGATGGTGATGGACTTGCCGTTCGAGAAAGAACAACTCGCCTTAGCGGAGGGGCTGGGGCGCTGGACCTTGTCCTGCTGTGCAAAAATTGGAATCGCTAGAATCGCGATGGCCAGAAGAATTACTGTGAGCGATACGAACCTTTTCGACACGTATGCCTCCTGAAGACGACAGTTAAATGTGCATTCTCTCGCGCAACAATTCTCACGAAGTATATCTTACCGCGAAGATGATGGCCTATCTGACCCCGTTCCTATATAGACGTCCGCTCGCTGCAACTTGACCTTTCAGACTTGGACGGCCAGTATTGAGAATTGCTTAAAGGCGCAAATCGATGCCGGAAGGTAAAGGACTGCTGATCGTTTACACCGGGCCCGGTAAAGGTAAGACTACCTGCGCCCTGGGCACCGCTTTCCGCGCCGTGGGACAGGGTCTGCGCGTGCTAATGGTGCAATTCATCAAAGGGTCCTGGCATTATGGCGAGTTGGACGCGGCCAAGATGCTCGGCGACGATAAATTTGAAATCAAGCCAATGGGTCGCGGTTTTGTGAAGCTGGGCGGCGCAGAAACCGATCCGGAAGACGTACGCCTGTGCGAGCAGGCTTGGGACTACGGGCGCGAGCAAATTTACAGCGAAAAGTACGACTTGGTAGTGCTCGACGAAATAAACTACGTGATCAGTTATAAAATGCTGGATCCGGAACGCATAGTAGAATCCTTGATAGCCCGTCCGGAACGCATTCACGTGATCTGCACGGGACGCAACGCGCATCCAAAGCTGGTGGAAGCAGCCGACTTAGTGACGGAAATGCGCGAACTGAAACATCCTTACACGAAAGGCATACTGGCGCAGCGAGGAATCGATTATTAGCCATGACCTGGTTCAAGCGGGAAAAAAAGCCGATTGAAAATCCCACTCCGGTGGAAGAACGCCGCGTGCGCACCGAAGGCATGTGGACAAAGTGCGGGTCGTGCCGCGCCATCATATGGAAAAAAGATCTCACGGCTAACTGGGAAGTTTGCCCGAAATGCGAATACCATTTCCGTTTGGGTGCACGCAGGCGTCTGGAACTTCTTCTGGACGACGAAACTTATACCGAACTGGACAGCGAGCTTGCGTCCAACGATCCCCTTCATTTTACCGACACCAAACCTTACGCCCAGCGCCTGAAAGACGCACAGCATAAACTGGGAATGAAAGACGCGATACTGACCGCGGAGGGCCACTTGAACGGCCGGCCGGTGATTTGCTGTTCGATGGAATTTGGATTTATCGGTGGCTCGATGGGCGCGGTGGTCGGCGAGAAAGTGGCGCGCGCAATTGAACGAGCGCTGGAGCGAAAAGTCCCGCTGATTATCGTTTCTTGCTCGGGTGGCGCGCGCATGATGGAGGGCGTGGTCAGTTTGATGCAGTTGGCAAAAGTATCCGCAGGTCTGGCACGTTTTGATGAAGCGGGGTTGCCCTTCATTTCCATTCTCACGGATCCCACCACCGGCGGTGTGACGGCGAGCTACGCCATGCTGGGCGATTTGAATATTGCCGAGCCTGGCGCGCTGATCGGTTTTGCCGGCCCGCGTGTGATCGAGCAGACCATCCGCCAGAAATTGCCGGAGGGGTTTCAAACCGCTGAATTTTTGCTGGAGCACGGATTTCTTGATGCCGTGGTGCCGCGCAAAGAACTGAAGCCGTACATCTCGCAGGCGCTCAATTTTTTCCTCGCTTAACCCAGCCGCAAATATGAACTACGAAGAATCCGTTCGCGCCCTCTTTTCACTAGGGAGGGAGCTTGCGGCGCCGCGCCAGCCCGCGCGGATCCCATCCACCGCGAGCGCGCCAACTTACGGTGTGCTTCCGGTGCAGAAATTCGGGCTAGAAAATATCAAGATACTCGCCGAGGCTCTGGGCTCGCCTCACTTGGCAGTTCCGTGCGCGCATATCGCCGGGACGAACGGCAAGGGCTCCACGGCGGCGATGCTTGAGTCGATTCTCCGCGCCGCCGGGCTGCGCACAGGGCTTTATACCTCGCCGCATCTAGAAGTGATCAACGAACGCATCCGCATCAATGGTGAAAATATCCCCGACGAGCTATTCGCCAGTGTGTGGACGCGTGTGAGCGCCGCGATCGAGTTTTTGATGGCTTCCGGCAAGCTCGCGGCCCACCCCACATTTTTCGAATGCGTCACGGCGATGGCCTTTGTTGTTTTCGCTGACCTTAAGGTCGATTTTGCGATTTATGAAACGGGAATGGGCGGACGCTTCGATGCCACAAATATCGTGGCGCCGAAAGTCGCCATCATCACGCCTATCGATTTCGACCACGAAAACTATCTGGGACACTCCATCGAAGAAATTGCCGGAGAAAAAGCGGGAATTATCAAAGCCGGCATGCTAGTCGTAAGCTCAGTGGAGCGTCCTGAAGCCCGTGCGGTGATCGCCAGACACTGCGTGGAAGTGAACGCCGCTCTCTCGGAGGTATCTTCGGTTTGGCAAGTCCAGAACTTGAAGGTGTCGAACGGGCTTTACAGCGCAGAAGCTACGTTCGCGCAAACATCCAACACGATCAAACTGGCACCCCGGCTACCGGGGCGTTTCCAGATTCAAAACGCGCTGGCTGCTGCTACCGCAGGCATCCTTCTGGCTGGGCAGGGATTCAAAGTAAGCGACGAACCCATCGCGCGCGGGATCGCCATCGTGCGCTGGCTTGGACGTCTGGAGAGAATTTCCCAGCGGCCCGATGTATATGTAGATGGCACGCACAACCCCGCGGGCGCGCGGGAGCTCCTGAGCTTTTGGAACGAAAATTTCGCCGGACGCCGTATATTTTTGGTCTACGGCGCGATGCGGGATAAAGCGGTTGACGAAATTGCCAGCCTGCTTTTCTCGCGTGCCGAAGCTGTGATCTTTACGGCGCCCTGCCAGTCACGAGCAATCTCTGCTTCCGTGCTTTCTGAAATCGCCGGCCATTTTGCGAAGCAGTCCTTCATAGTTTCCGACCCCGCCCAGGCAATCGATCGCGCATTTGAACTTGCCGGACTAAACGACGCGATATTCGTCACAGGTTCGCTGTACTTGGTTGGCGACGTTCTTAGGTTCTGGTCCGCGCGAGGACCAAAGAAGTGATTGTAGAGCCACCATCCAAGCTATGACAGCACCTTCCGCTTTTTGAATTACGGCTTCAGATTTACGGAAGTCTACGCGAAACAACAGAAAACCATCGAACGTCAAGCGCGACTGTTGCGAAATCGGAAATGGATTTTCGTCCCATGCTCGTACAGTGTTTTCCCCAAGTCGAACGCTAAACAAAAGCTCTTAGATAACATTCTTCGTTCGCGTGGGAACAATTAACGTCTCTTATACGTTTATTCACTTATGCGTGGCAGTGAAAATGCAAGTTGGTGCGTCTAAGGAGGTAACGCGGGAGGTGTCTATGAACAGTGGAATGAGGCAACAACAACTGGAATCATTCGGACGCGCTCCAGCGTTACTATCGGTAGCATTGCGCCAGTTTCCCAAGAAGATGTGGCTCTATAAACCCTCGGCGGACCGCTGGAGCATTCACGAAATTATTCTGCACCTAGCGGACAGCGAAGCCAGCGCCTACGTGCGTTGCCGGCATTTCATCGCCGAGCCCGGAAGCCCGGTGTTGAAATTTGACGGAGCACGCTGGGCTGGCACCTTAGGATATTTCCACCAAAGCACACGAGAGGCGCTCGAGATTATTCGTCGGTTGCGTAGGATGACTTACCAATTGCTGGTGAGTCTGCCCGAGCCTGTTTGGGAACACACAGTGGAGCATCCAGCACAGGGTCGTATAACCCTGGGCGAGTGGATTGAGATCCAGGAACGCCATATCCCGCACCACATCGAGCAGATGAAACAGAATTACGATAAGTGGCTGGAGTCGAATCCACCGCGCAAGCCTGCTATACCATCGCGCCGTTCACAATCGTCCCTGCCAATGATGAGGATGACGGTTAACACGTACTAGCCTAATTACTCTCGCCGCACTTTCTCTCCTGCTCATCTGCGACTTGCCATTGAAACACTTCCGGTCCTATCCGGTCGCGGGTTGCTGGAGTGAACGGTCGATGGTACGATGTGCTCTCTATGGCGTCTCAGCCCACCCAAAAACCGCGCGTTGGCATCCCGTATCGCACACGAAAAGAAGAGCTTAGCGGAGAACGCGGTAAATACAACTGGTATGGAGAAGCAGTTCGCTTGGCAGGCGGCGAGCCGGTTGAAATCTCACTAGGGTTGCCTGCCAACGAGTTGCGGGAGTTATCGAATACACTCGACGCGTTCGTGCTCCCCGGCAGCCCTGCGGATGTCGCGCCAGAGCGTTACCGTGCTGCTCGTCGTCCTGAATGCGCGGAGAGCGATCCCGACCGCGAGAGAACAGATTCGGCGCTGCTGGAGAATGCGTTCGCGGAAGGCAAGCCGGTTTTGGCGATCTGTTTCGGCGTGCAGACCTTGAACGTTTTTCTTTCAGGCTCGCTCATCCAGGACATTCCCAGCGAAATTCGGACCGACATCCAGCACAAATGGGCGCGCGAACAAGGCGCGCCGGAGCCGTTTCATCTCATAAAGATCGAGCCGGGATCGCGTCTAGCGCAACTCGCCGGAAAAAATGAAGTGCGCGTGAACAGCTCGCACCATCAATCGGTGCTAAAACCTGGGCGCAACCTTCGCGTAACAGCGCAAGCCGCGGATGGAGTGATTGAGGCTGTCGAATGGACGGGAGACGCGAACTGGATCACCGGCGTGCAGTGGCACCCTGAGCGCACGATTAAGGACGATTTGCTGGCACAAGCTCTATTTCGCGAGCTGGTGGAAGTGGCCCGCAAAGCGCCGGTGCATTCCTGAAGTACCTGACTCTCGATATTCCCAGGATCGTAAATTCGGTCTGATTTATAGCAACATCGGCTACCCAAGCATCTAACTGCTTTCTCGGGGGAAGAATGATCTCACTCGCTGGAAAAGCTGCACTCATAACCGGAGGTTCGCGAGGTATTGGAGCCGCAACCGTGAAGCTCTTCGCACAGGCGGGTGCGGACGTGGTTTTCAATTATCATCGCAATCGCGAAGCGGCGGAGCAAGTGGAGCAGGAAACACGCAAGCACGGTACGCGTGTGGAATCGCTGAAAGCCGATCTGGGCAAGATGGTGGACGCCAAAAAGCTGGTCGATTTCGCCCGCGAACGGCTTGGCCGACTGGATATCCTTGTCGCCAATGCCGGCATCTGGAATGAGCAGGACACTCCTATCGAAAAGCTCACTGAGCGCGAATGGGAAGAAATGATGCGCGTAAACCTGAAAAGCGTTTACTCCGTGATTCATTACAGCGTGCCGCACATGATCGCGCAAAAAGGCGGCCGCATCGTGGCGATCAGTTCCACGGCGGGTCAGCGCGGCGAAGCTTTCCACTCGCACTACGGCGCTAGCAAGGGCGCCATCATCAGTTTCGTAAAGGGATTAGCCTCGGAACTGGCCGGGCACAATATCCTGGTGAACTGCGTAGCGCCCGGTTGGGTGGACACCGATATGTCCGCGTCCGTGTTGCGAAAGAAGACGCTGATCAAGGCAGCCGTGGCGCCCATTGCTTTAAAGCGTCCGGCAACCGCGGAAGAAATTGCAGGACCTATTCTTTTTGCCGTGTCCGACCTGGCAACCTTCATCACCGGAGAAGTAATCAACGTTAATGGAGGTTCGGTCCTTTGCGGATAACCGCTTGCGCGCTGGCGGCAGCCATCTTGATAATTTCGTCGCTTTGTATTGCCCCACGATTGCCCGCCCAAGACTCCGAAGTGATGATGCCGGCGCAAAGCTCGGCGAAAGCCAAAGAAATTTTGCAGCAGGCCATCGAGGCATTGGGCGGCGAGGCATATTTGAACGTCCACGACCTTACTTGCACCGGGCGCCTCAGCCAGTTTGGGCATTCCGGCGAGTTGAACGGTTTTGAACATTTCATTGACTACACCATCCCGATTCCGCCTATCAAGGATCGCCTGGAAAATCTACCGAAGCGGAACATCATTGAAGTGAAAAACGGAGACAAAGGCTGGGACCTGGATCGCGGCGGCGTCAACGATGCTCGCGCGAGCGACCTCATGCAGTACCAGGAAGACCTGAAGAAAGACATCGACAACATTCTGCGCCATCGAATCCACGAGAAGGACATGATCTTTCGCTACGGCGGTCCCGACGTAGTGGACTTGAAGGAAGCAGATTGGGTGGAGTTAGTGGACAGCGACAACCGCACCATCCGCATCGCCATTGCGAAATCGTCGCACCTGCCGATTCGCAAGGTGGTGGATACGCGCGACGCCAACACGCGCATGCGCGCTGAAGAAATTGAATACTATTCGAATTACCATCCTTTTTCCGGAATCGAAACACCGTTTCAAATCACGCGCGAGCGCAATGGAATCAAGATCTACCAAGTCTTCTTCGACAAGTGCGATTACAACACCAACATTCCGGAATCCCTCTTTACCAAGGAATCCCTCGACGAGCGCTGGGACAAAGTAGGCAAGAAAACGAAAGACAAGAAGTCGAAATCCAAAGACGCCGAAAATTGAGTCGGTTTATTTATTTCTTCCACTGCAGGAAAGTTCTTGGGAATGCCGCTCCACGCGTCACAACTGTAGACGGGTGCTCGCTGCCTGGCAAACGGCTTGCGGTCATCACTCAAGAGGCTCGCAAATAACGGCGGTTCTCCGCGATTGAGCGTTTCCGCGCTACGCGATGTATAATTATCGGATGCCCTTGAAGCGAAATAGTGAACCGATGCACGGCACCACCGTGCTGTGCGTGCGGAAAGACAACAAGGTGGTCCTTACCGCCGACGGCCAAGTGACCCTCGGCGAAGGTGTGATCAAGCACAACGCCAAGAAAACGCGCCGTCTTTATAACGACAAGATCATCGCAGGCTTTGCCGGAAGCACCGCGGATGCGCTGTCGCTTTTCTCGCGCTTTGAAAACAAGCTGCAGGAATTTCATGGCAACCTGCCTCGCGCGGCTGTCGAGCTGTCCAAAGACTGGCGCACGGACCGTTCTTTGCGGCATCTGGAAGCGCTCTTGCTCGTCGCGGACGTGAAATCAACATTTCTCCTTTCCGGCAGCGGAGATGTGATCGAGCCGGACGACGGCATTTGCGCGATCGGCTCAGGCGGCCCTTACGCGCTGGCTGCAGCACGGGCTCTTTCGAAGTTCACAAAGCTCGGAGCGAAAGACATCTCGCAGGAAGCCATGCGCATCGCCAGCGAAATTTGCATTTTCACTAACGCGAATTTCAGCATCGAAGAACTATGACCGGAAAGTCGGAGAAAGACATGGTGATCTATTTGGCAGGTGAATCGCAAGCAGCCGAGCCCGAACCAATTCCGTCGTTTGATGAGCTGACTCCTCGAGAAATCGTTATCGAGCTCGATAAATACATCGTGGGGCAGAATCTTGCCAAAAAAGCCGTGGCCATCGCATTGCGGAATCGCGTGCGGCGGCAGAAACTGACGCCCGAACTCGCCGAAGACATCCTTCCGAAAAACATTTTGATGATTGGGCCGACTGGCGTGGGAAAGACTGAAATCGCGCGCCGGCTGGCGCGTCTGGCCGGTTGCCCGTTCGTGAAAGTGGAAGCTTCGAAGTACACCGAAGTGGGATATGTGGGCCGCGACGTGGAGTCCATGGTCCGCGACCTGGTGGAAACTTCCATCGATATGGTGCGCGAAGAGAAGCTCGATGAAGTAGCCGAGCGCGCCGAGCAATCCGCGGAAGAGCGTTTGCTGGATTTGCTGTTGCCGCCTTCGCCGATGCCCGCCGCGGATGCCAATCCGACCGCCGAAGCCCAACGACGCGAGCAATTGCAACGCACGCGCGACAAGCTTCGCGCCCAGCTCCGCGAAGGAAAACTCGATCAGCGCATGGTGGAGGTGGAGGTTCGCGAACGCGCCATGCCTGCCTTTGAAATCGTCACCAACCAGGGCGTCGAGGAAATGGACATCAACGTAAAGGACATGCTCTCGGGTTTCTTCGGCCAGCAGAAAAAGAAACGCAAGATGACCGTGTCGGAAGCCTTCGATTATTTGATACAGGAAGAGGAAAATCGTCTCATCGATATGGACCAGGTCACCCGGCTGGCCGTCGATCGCGTGGAGCAGATGGGAATTCTCTTTATCGATGAAATTGACAAAATTGCCGGCCGCGAATCCGGACACGGTCCGGACGTTTCTCGCGAAGGCGTACAGCGCGATATTCTTCCGATCGTGGAGGGAACCACGGTAAACACGCGCTATGGGATGGTTCGCACGGACCACATCCTTTTCATCGCTGCGGGCGCGTTCCACACCACCAAACCTTCCGATTTGATTCCCGAACTGCAAGGGCGCTTTCCTATTCGAGTCGAGCTCAGCTCGCTCACCGAGGGCGATTTTGTCCGCATCCTGACCGAGCCGAAGAACGCGCTGATAAAACAATACATCGCGCTGCTGGATACCGAAGGACTGAAGCTTTCCTTTACCGAAGACTCCATCGCAACCATCGCGCGTTTCGCTGCCAAGGTGAACGAACAGACCGAAAATATCGGCGCGCGCAGGCTGCACACCATCCTGGAAAAGGTTCTGGAGGAAATTTCCTTCGAAGCTCCGGAGATGAAGAAGAAGACAGTAAAGATTGACGCAGCCTACGTGCAAAAACAGCTTGCGAACATCGTGAAGGATCAAGACCTCAGCCGTTACATTCTCTAGAAAATAGAAAATGGCACACGAAAAAGGGGAACTGGCTCCCAGCCCGACCTTCGAAACGCGCGCCCGCTCCTTTTTCTCAATCCTTCCGTTCTTGCTTCTTGGTTCTGCAATCTGGTTTGCGGGTTGCGCGGCCCCCGGCGAACCTTCCGAGCGAAAGCCTCCGGTACCTGCCGCAGTGACGGATCTGGCCGCGCATCAGCAAGGAAATGACGTAATCCTCACTTTCACTCTGCCAAAAGATACCGTGGACCAGCACCCGCTGAAAAAAAATCCGGCAATCGAGATTTATCGCGGTTTCGATCCCACGGCGACGACAGCTTCCGCCGCGCACGAACCGCTGTTTCTGATACTCACGATTCCGCCGGCCATGGTGGCCAATTACTCGGACAAAGATCATGTCCGCGTGGTGAATTCGCTGGATGCCGGCGATCTGGCCCCGCACGTGGGATGGACAGCATCTTACGCAATCCGAACGCGCGCATCCGCAAAAAAGGAATCGGCGGACTCGAATCGTGCCAGCGTCCGAGTTTATCCGGCCGCTGACCCCATTGCCGACCTCAAAACCCAAGTCACGCACAGCGGAATAGTGCTCACTTGGGCCCCGCCGCAAAAAACAGTCGTGGGCTCAGCTCCGCCGATCCCGGCATATCACATTTATCGCACGGAAGCGGTTTCGGAGTTACAACCAGAAGCGCCTCCAAACGCATCTGCATCTGCTGCTGGAGTCCCCAAGTTGAAAGCGCCTCTCGCCCGCATCGGTGAATCGCCCGAACCCACGTTCCGGGACATGCAAGTTGAATTCGGAATGACCTACGTGTACTCGGTTCGCAGCCTCGCGCAATATCCCGATGTAGCACTTGAATCCGCGGACTCGAACCTGGCCATCGTAACTCCGCGCGATATTTTCCCGCCGGCGGCGCCGCAGAACGTAACCGTAGTTCTAGTCCCGCCGCAGGGTGAAAATCCTGCCTACCTGGACCTCTCCTGGGCCATCAGTCCTGAAACCGACATAGCCGGTTACAACGTCTATAGAAGTGAACGGGATGGTGTCCAGGGTACGCGTCAGAACTCGGCGTTATTGCTTACGCCTGCATTTCGAGATATGAATGCGCGGCCCGGCCGCCAATACGTCTATACTGCAACCGCAGTGGACCGCGCAGGCAATGAAAGCTCTGCCAGTGCGCCCGCTTCCGGCAGCATTCCGGTGGAAGGTCAAGCAACAAAACCATGACTGAAAATTCGCCCATCGATCGAATCATCGGCGCCAAAACGGACAAACCGCTGCCTCGGCCCGCTTTGACGACCGGAACCTACACCGGCGCGTTGCTCGTAATCGTGACGTTCGGAGCTCTGGTAGCCGCGAATCGCATGCCCTGGCTTGATAATCACGCGCTGGAACGAAATGCGGTTTTTTGTGGCCTCTTTGTGATTTTCATGCTGATTCCGATCGTGCGTTTCTACAATCGCCCGATACAGATGTTCACTTCCGCCATGATTGCTTGGGGAATGTTCGTACTGGGCTACTACATCGCGGGTATGTTTTTCCGCAATCTCTTTGATGTATTGTCGCGCACGCCATTTCAGGCGTTGATCGAAGGCGCTGTTATATATGGCGTTTTCGCGGTCGGTTCCTGGGTTGTGGCCATGGCGCTGCATGCCCGGCATGAGGCGATCGAATCGCGGCGACGTCAGCACCATCCGGCTCCGCATCATCGATGAAACTCTGCCGCTTTCAAACCTCCCGCTTCTCTGCCGACGAAGTCCATCGCTCGACGCACCAGATTCATCCCGACATCCGCAATGGAATCATTGAAGGCAGCGAGGTTCGCGAAATCCGCGGAGAGTTTTGGGATAGCTACGAAACTGCGGGTCCCAGTTGGCCGCTGAATTCCGTGAAGCTCCTTCCGCCTTGCACGCCGAGCAAAGTCGTTTGCGTCGGCCGCAATTATGCGGAGCACGCCAAAGAATTGGCAAACGAAGTCCCCAAAGAACCATTGCTCTTTTTTAAGCCGCCTTCTTCGGTGATCGGACCGGACGAACCCATCGTCCTGCCGCACCTTTCGCAGCGTGTGGAGTACGAAGGCGAACTCGCCGCGGTCATCGGCCGCCGCTTCCGGAACCTGCCGGCTAACGAAGATACTTCTGCTTACATCCTTGGATATACCTGTCTGAACGATGTCACCGCGCGCGACCTCCAGAGAAAGGACGGTCAGTTCACGCGCGGCAAAGGCTTCGACACTTTCTGCCCGTTCGGCCCGGTGATCGAAACCTCTCTCGATTTAGCCTCCGCCACCGTCGAAACTTTTCTGAATGGAACCAGGAAACAGTTTGGACATACCTCGGAAATGATATTTTCCCTTGATGTTATAATTCGCTTCATCGCGCAGGTGATGACGCTGGAACCCGGCGACGTTATTGCCACGGGCACGCCTTCCGGAGTCGGCCCGCTGGCTGCGGGTGACGTAGTGGAAGTGAGCGTAAGCGGCGTCGGCACGCTGCGAAACTTTGTCATCGGGCCGGATGAAGACGCTGCAAATTGAGCCGAATCGGGTTCCGGATGTAATGCCGCACTGCGCGCAAGGCGAGTCTTGAAAGAACTTCTGAGAGATTGGCACAACTGGCTTCCGCTGGCGGGCCTCGCAGCGCTGGTGCTCGTAGGAATTATTTTCTGGCTACGACGCAAGCCCGTAGATCCGGCCGAAATCGAACGTCAGCGCCGCGCGTTTTTGAATCGCGTGGGACGCATCGTTGAAGGCCAGATTCTGGAGATCGTCGAGCACTTCCGCGAATCTCACGCGGGAAAGCCTGCCGGCATTCTGGTGAAGAACAAACTTTCATCGACCGGTATTGCCCCCAACGGCGCGCAAAAACTTCTCTACTACACATACTCCATTTCCGGCGTCACCTACGAAACCGCGCAGGACGTGACCGGCCTGGAGGAGCGATTACATCTCACCCGCGTCGCCGCCGGTCAAACAGCCAGCGTGAAATACGACCCGTCAAACCCAAGTAACTCGATACTTCTCGCCGATGACTGGTCAGGCTTGCATTAAGGCCTATTGTTGCTGCCTAGTTTACAGAACTGAATCGTCTCGCCTATCGTCTAATCAAGCGCAATAAATAGTCGCGGCGAGCGGTGGTACACTCATCATTCGCCTGGAGGGAAATTTGATTCGCACACAACGTTTTATCTTCGCCGCTTTGCTTGTTTTCATCGCCTCAGCCGCCTCCCTGCATGGCCAGCAGCAGACTCTGCAGCCGGTCGATCCAAATCTTTACTCCGCCATGCGCTGGCGTTTGATTGGGCCGTACCGAGCGGGACGCGTCTCCGCGGTGGCTGGAATTCCAGGCGATCCCGCGGTCTATTACATGGGCACCCCCGGCGGCGGTGTGTGGAAAACTTCCGATGCGGGCCGCGTTTGGAAACCGATTTTTGACGATCAGCATGTCGCTTCCATCGGCGCGGTCGCTATCGCTCCTTCAGATCCGAACATCGTGTACGTAGGAACGGGCGAGCAAACTGATGGCAACGGGATGTACAAGTCCATCGATGCCGGCGCAACCTGGACGCGAATCGGTTTGTCCGACGTTCGTTACATCAATTCCATTATTGTTGATCCGCGCGACCCCAATATCCTGGTGGTAGGCGCGCTCGGCCATCCAATTCTTGGTGTAGCTGCAGCCAGTCCCTGGCGCGGCATTTTCAAGTCCACGGACGGCGGAAAATCCTGGACAAAAACTTTATACCGAGATGACTTCGCGGGCGCACCAGATACTGTCGCCGATCCTAACAATCCCCGCGTGCTCTTCACCGCACTGTGGAAGCCATTCGATTTCTTCAGTGGACCTCCCGACGTCCGAAAGCCGGATTCGTGGATTTATAAATCAGAGGACCAAGGCGCCACCTGGAAGGAGCTCCCCACCACGGGTTTCCCAATGGACGAACCGTTGGGCCGCATCGGACTCGCCGTTGCTCCCGGCACGCACGGACAACGAGTGTTCGCCATCACCGAGCCCGGGCTTTTTCGTTCCGACGACGGCGGACAGACTTGGCGCAAAATCACGAATGACTCGCGCGTGGTGGGAAATCTTTATTTCAGCCGCGTCTTCGTCGATCCCAATAACGCGGACATCGTTTACGTGATGCAAACGACCACTTATCGCTCGACCGATGGCGGCAAAAACTTCACTGCATATAAAGGCGCGCCGGGCGGCGACGATTATCACGTCCTGTGGATCGATCCCAAAAATTCCCAGCGCATGCTTCTCGGGGTCGATCAAGGCGCCACCATCAGCGTGGACGGCGGCAAGACCTGGAGCAGTTGGTATAACCAGCCCACCGGGCAGTTTTACCACGTGATCACCGACAACCAGTTTCCTTACTATTCTTACGCGCCGCAGCAGGATAGCGGCACAGCGGTAGTGCCAAATCGCAGCGACTATGGAGAGATCAGCTTCCGCGATTGGTTCTCCACCGGCGGATTTGAATTCTGCTATATCGCTCCGGATCCCGCGAATCCCAATATTATTTATTCAGGGGGATGGTACGGCAGCGTCGTGCGCTTCGACAAAATTACGGGGCAAATTACCCACGTTTTCGTGCGCACCGGAAATTTCCGAACCACGCAAATGCCCCCGCTGGTCTTCTCGCCTGAGTATCCAAAGACACTTTATCTCGGCACGCAGTTCGTTTTGAAAACCACGGACGAAGGAAATAGCTGGCAAACCATCAGCCCGGATCTCACCGTCCCTCCTGGCGCTCCGGCAAACGGCGAGAAATCACCGGCGGGCGCCTCGGGACACACACCCGAAACGGACCAGAATACTTCGCCCAGCGTTGAATCGGAGGCCGACGAACCGAACGCATTTGGCGCAGACGCCGACTCTGACGAGAAGGAATTCGACGTCCAGCGCCCCGGCAGGCGCGCTGCCATCATGGCGATGGTGCCTTCGCCCTTGCAGGCAACGGTGATTTGGGTCGGCACCAGCAACGGTTTGGTGCAACTCACGCAGGACGGCAGCGCGACCTGGCAAAACGTGACACCTGCAGGCTTGCCGGCTCACAGCGCAATCATGGCCATGGAGGCCTCGCATTACGATGCTGCCACAGCCTACATCGTCACGCAGGCTGCCAAAGACAAAAATCCTTATATCTATCGCACTCACGATGCCGGCAAATCCTGGCAGAAGATTACCAACGGTCTTGAAGATAACTGGCTCGCTCGCGTTGTCCGCGAAGATCCTGTGCGCAAAGGATTGTTGTATGCCGGAACCGAAAACGCGCTCTACGTCTCTTTCGACGATGGCGACCACTGGCAATCATTGCAACTGAATTTCCCGGCGTCCGACGTGCGCGATCTCGCCGTGCATGGCAACGACCTCGTGGCCGCCACCTATGGACGAGCGCTATGGATTCTTGATGATCTCTCTCCGCTGCGCCAAGCCGGCGCGGAAATAGCCGGCGCGAATGCGTACCTGCTAAAACCGGCCAACACTGTCCGCGTGCGTTGGGATAACGATCAGGAAACTCCATTGCCGCCCGAAACGCCCGCCGCAAAGAATCCTCCGGACGGCGCCATTTTCGATTACTACTTGAAGTCCGCTCCCGCCGGCGTGCTCACGCTGGAAATCCACGATGCGCAGGGAAAATTTGTGCGCCGATTTACGAGTATTGCTCCCACACCCGATAGCACGCCAAAGAACGTGCCCGAATATTGGTTTGGTCCACTGCCTTCACTTTCGAAAAACGTGGGGCACAATCGCTTCGTATGGGACTTACGTTACGATTCTCCGAAAACGCTGCCTTTCAGCTACTACGGCAACATTCTCGACTACATCGAGTACACGCTTTCCGACCACGCGATTCCTGAAGATACTCCACGCGAGCAAACGCTGGGGCCGATTGCTGTTCCCGGGCAATATGAAGCGATACTCATCGCCAATGGCGTGCTGATGAAGCAGCCTTTCACCATCACACTCGATCCGCGGGTGCACATTCCGCAAGCTGATCTCGTAAAACAACTGGACGCGGTGAACAGGATTGACGCCGGGCTGGCTTCGAGTTATCAGGCTTATCTAGTCATCGCGCCGATTCGAGAAGCGATCGTCGCGCGCCAGAAAAACCTGGAAGATTTCATGAAGCAGCATCCACTGGCGGAGAAACAAAATCCGCCGGGAAAAAGCACGACCGGCGAAGCGCCCACAACCGTTCAGCCGCCAAACTCTTCCGATGCTGCGGCACAAAGTCCTCATGCGAAAGATGTAGCCGCTGAACCAAAGGAAAACGCCAAAGCGAAAGAAGCGGCCTCGAAGCCTGTTGAGGTGGCGGAAGGACAGGATTTGGCCGACGCGTTGAAAGATCTCGTCAAGAAGATTGCCTTAATTCAAGAAGGCACGTTCACCGATCCCGGAGTTGGCCCGGCGCATCGAGATCTGGCTCGGCTCTCTTTCATGATCCAAAGCGGCGACGCTGCTCCATCACAAACCGCGGAAGCCGCTTTGGACGAATCGTGCAGCAGTCTAAATAAAAGTATTGCCGCGTGGCACGATATGGCGGCCCAGGGTTTTGCTCCAATAAACTCGCTGCTGGCCAAGTACAACCTGGCCCCGCTTCCCGCTCCGCAGAGCGCATCGGCCACTCCGGACGCGTGTCGAGCGCGATAAGGTTTCAATGTAGCGCTGGGCTTTAGTCCCGCATCTTGCCGGGTTTTTCAAAAAATGCAACCTAGCACCCCAAAGGCGGCACTATGGATAGGCCGGGCCATTCAATCACTTTGTAGCGGCCACCTTCAGGCGAGTGTATTTTCTCCGACCCGAAACTCCGTATCGAATGTCCAATTTGGCTGTTGCGATCTGGCTCTCAAACGTGTTCCATTCGAATCTGTAGCCCGGAAATCCGAATCCAAGTAGGCTAGCTTTTGTTTTGCGAACGGGAGAGATCAAATTGTCAACCGCTCGTCCTCCTTCGTGGAAGATTCTCCTCGCGTTCGCGATCATTTATTTCGTATGGGGCTCAACTTATTTAGCCATACGCGTAGGCGTTCAAGAAGTTCCGCCTTTCCTTTTGGCAGGCATGCGCTTCACCGCTGCGGGAATCGTTTTATACGGATGGCTGAGATTGACCGGTACTCCTTCGCCGAGCCGTCGCGAATGGCTGGCAGCCACTTTTCTCGGAGCATTAATTTTTCTGCTCGATTATGGCTGCCTATTCTGGGCCGAGCAGCGCGTTCCATCAGGCATCGCCGCGGTGGTGCTGGCGACCATACCGGTATTTATCACGCTGATGGAAATTATCTTTCTACACACGCAACGCTTGACGGTGCGCCTATCGTTGGCGCTTCTGGTAGGACTCTGCGGTGTTGCCGTGCTGGTGAACCATTCTTTTACTTTCGGAGAAGTTCCCATCAATCGCGCCGGAGCATTCGCCCTGCTGTTCGCTGCTTTCACTTGGTCCATCGCCACCATTCTTACGCGTCGCCTGCCGCTCCCGGCTTCAAAGCCGATGAGCGCCGCCGCTCAAATGTTCTCCGGCGGACTCCAGCTATTCGTTCTCGCGGCGCTGACGCATGAGTTTTCGGGGTTTCATCTGCAGGCAGTTTCCGCGACGGCGTGGTGGTCCCTAATTTATTTGATTATCGCAGGCTCCATCATGGGATTTACCGCTTACATATGGCTGCTGCACTATGAATCTCCCACGAAAGTTGGCACTTATGCCTACGTGAATCCGGTGGTTGCAGTCGCGGTGGGCTACTTCATCGGCAAAGAAGCGATCGGTCCCCGCACGTTGCTGGGAACTCTGCTTATTTTAATCAGCGTAGTCACCATCACTACCATGCCGAAGCAAACAGATTCGCGAGCCGATGAAAATGATGGATTGCTGCCCACCATGGAGTCAGAATCATCTGGCCGGGGAACCGGCGCCGCGCGGCAAGCGCCCAAATTGTCCTAGCCTAAACTTTGATTAATTCTTGGCTTCCGCTATATTTGTTCGGATGAGCAATTGCAAACGCGCCACTCTTAAACATTCTATTCACACTCAATTTCTTTCTCGTTTCTTCGGCGTGCTAATTCGCACTGAAGTGACGGGCCTGCGGTGACTGAACACCGCAAACATCGCGACCGTATTGAAGAGCTTCGCAAACTTAACGCCGAAGCCGAAGCTGGCGGCGGAGCCGAGCGCCGGGAACGCGAGCACAAACAGGGCAAGCTCAGCGCGCGAGAACGCGTCGATTTGCTGCTCGATGAAGGCTCCTTCGAAGAGCTCGACAAATTTGTTCGCCACCAATCTCACGATTTCGGCATGGAAACCCAGCGCCCGCCCGGTGATGGTTTTATCACGGGTTATGGCCGCATTGACGGCCGCCTGGTGTACGTCTTCGCGCAAGACTTCACAATTTTCGGCGGCTCGCTCTCCGAGACAAACGCTTCAAAGATTACGAAAATAATGGATCTGGCGATGCGATCAGGCGCTCCCGTGATCGGCCTGAACGATTCCGGCGGAGCGCGCATTCAAGAAGGCGTAAAGTCGCTCGCGGGTTACGCGGAAATTTTCCTACGCAACACCCTAGCCAGCGGCGTGATTCCGCAGATCAGCGCGATCATGGGACCGTGCGCCGGCGGCGCCGTTTATTCGCCGGCCATCACCGATTTTATTTTTATGACCCGCGACACTTCTTACATGTTCGTTACTGGGCCGGACGTGATCAAGACCGTCACGCACGAGGAAGTCACCAAGCAGGAGCTTGGTGGCGCCATGACCCACAACGAAAAAAGCGGTGTAGCGCATTTTGTTTCCCGCGACGATGCGGAATGCCTAGCCATGATCCGCGAACTATTCAGCTACCTGCCCTCGAATAATCTCGACGACCCTCCGCTCCGCGCCACCATCGACCCCTGGGACCGCGCGCATCCCGCGCTCAACGCGTTGGTTCCTGAAGATCCGCAAAAGCCTTACGACATCAAGGACGTGATATACGCCATCGCCGATGATTCGGAGTTCTTTGAAGTTCACGAATACTTTGCCAAAAACATTGTGGTCGGGTTCGCCCGGCTTGACGGCCACACGGTAGGGATCGTAGCGAATCAGCCGGCATTTCTTGCCGGAGTGCTCGATATCAGCGCATCGGTAAAAGGCGCGCGGTTTGTGCGCTTCTGCGACGCCTTCAATATCCCGCTCATTACCTTGGAAGACGTCCCCGGATTTCTACCCGGAACACAGCAGGAATTTGGCGGGATCATAAAGCATGGCGCAAAACTTCTTTTCGCCTTCGCCGAAGCCACTGTGCCGAAGATCACTGTCATCACTCGCAAGGCATACGGCGGCGCTTACTGCGTGATGGCTTCGAAACACATTCGCACGGACATCAATTACGCATGGCCTACCGCCGAGATTGCCGTAATGGGGCCGGAAGGCGCGGTTAACATCGTGTATAAGAGCGAAATCGATCGTGCCCCGGAAGCGGACCGCGACAAAATTCGCCGCGAGAAAATCGACGACTTCCGCGACCGTTTCGCGAACCCCTATGTCGCCGCCGAACGCGGCTACATCGACGCCATCATTGAGCCCGCCCAAACCCGCGCCAAATTAATCACCGCGCTGCGCTCCCTGGCAAACAAGCGCGACACCAACCCGCGCAAAAAGCACGGAAACATCCCTCTCTGACTGGAAACCGAGTGCGGCCGAATCGCGGCTGGGCCATTGGGATGGAAGAAATGTTGTGCTAGTTCACGGTCAGCGGCGCCGAGACGCTTCCGATCTTACCGCTCAGATTGTCTCGCACCACAAACCGTACTTGATAATTCCCGGCGGGAAGTTTCAGCGCGTTCTGATACAAGATTCCGTCCGCTTTGATTTTGCCTAGTGCCGCCGAAGGGACCGTTCCCTTGATGGTCTGGCCCGCGTTGCCCACCGGCGTGCCAGTCTTGGTAGCCTGGGCAACAAAATCGATGTCAAAACGGTTTTTGTCTCTCTCATCAATTACACCTGTGGCTGGGAGATGCACTGCGAACCCAATTTTTTTCTTGTCTCCATCTCGTGTGACGCCCTGCCATCGAACCGTGACCTGAATTCCCGTGCTCTCAAATGGAGAACTCAAAGCAAACGCCACATCGTCCGTGTGTGTCAATTGCGGATCGATGGTCGCATTCGTGACTAAGAATCCGGTTCTCGCATGCACCTCCAGATCTTTCCGCGCTACCTGCACTTGCAATTTCCGCCAGCCGGGCTTGTTGTTCGTGTTATCGACGTAATACGCCAGCAAGTAGTAGCTCGCGGAATCATCAGCGGCGCGCTTAAAGCCTGCAGCCAGATCGTTGTTGTTGAAAAACGCGCGGCCGCCCGTCATCTCTGCGAAATTTTCAAGGCTCTGCACAGTAGAAGCTTGCAGCAAACTCCTGCCACTGGCCGCATCAGCAAATCCGGGACCGCTCACCCCTCTTGAATACGTGGCATCGCCCGTCGGCGAAGTGCTCACCAAGCCGCGGACATCCACCGGATAAACTGAGATCTGCGCATCATTCAGCGCTTCCATCGTCCGCTCGTACAACACTGACGAACTGCCGCCCGGCAGCGAAGAAGGAGAATCCAAGCTGAATGGAAAACCTCCCGTCGCCCATATGAGAGATTTCCTTCCCGGAACTCCGGAAAGCGACCACGCAATGGCCAGAAAAGCTTTCATGGTGTCTTCGACAGCCCGCGACTGCTGGTAGGCGCCTTGGACCGCGTCCGCACCAGCGATAAATTGGCGCATTTTCATGGAGGGATCTTCACTCATACCGATTCCTCCTGTCAGTTCGCTAGTGTCGCCGGACGCAGACATGATTTTTCCTTCTGTGCCGAATGACTCCATGTCCGACATTTCTCCGCTAGCTTTCTTCAACGCGGCCACGATCGAAGCGGGATCGCTATTCAGCCCGCTCAGCACTTGCAAGCCTTTTCTCCCAATCACGACTAGTCCGAACACACGCCCTGATTCCAGATTGTCGGCCAGATACTTGATCAATTGCTTTCGCCCGATAGTCTGATCGAGAAACGGGGTATTGATAGTGTCCAAAGCGATCACGGTAATAGACGAGGGCTGTTGCTCGAGCGTGATATTGCTAAATGTGCCCGGCGCGTTAGTAGTTCGCACAGGTCGCGTGTTGCCTGCATTCACTTCCCGAAAGATGGCGATCCGCTGCTGCTTGTCGTTTTCTAAAATTTTGAAATCGTCTCGCGTCAGTTTCCGCACGTGACTGCCGGATTTGTCAGAAACCACTACGGGTACCTGGATTAGAACCGTTCGCGACCTTAGCACCAGCTTCTTCTCTTGATCTGCGCCGTTATACTTGTGCACATCGGGTTCAGGAAGGTTCGCCGGCGCGCCAAGACTCGCCGGCTGCCCCGTCATGGGGTCAATTTCCTGCGCCTGCGCACAGGTCGAAAGAAAAATAATGCAGCATAAGAGACTCGCCGTCCGCCACATCTGCCTGTCCATGGCTTGAACGCTAGCATCGGTTCCAGGAAGAAAGTATGATTTTTTGCGCCAATTCGATGAAACTGGTGTCTAAGAAAAGCATCACCTGAAAATTGCCGGCCATTTCTATGTCTAATGTTTCTACAGTGTTTGCGATATCGGCGCGCAAAATCGCCGATGCTGTAGCTCCACGCGCGAATACCGATCATTTACTTCGAAGCGTCAGCCTCGACCGCCATGCCCTCCGTGATTCCTCCCTAAGAATTCCTTACGCAGACATGATGTTGTTATCCGAGCATGCCGCCAGGATGACGAAAGATTCCGCTTTTGGATTGCACGTAGGAGAACACGTCGATCAACACGAGTACGGCGTGGTTGGATATTCGGTCACCACGAGTTCAACTCTCGGCCAAGCGCTTCGCAGCCTTGTACGCTACTTGCCCATCTGGACGAATGTGGGCGTATTTAAGTTGGATATAGACGGCTCGGTCGCGCATTTCCAATGGGAGTATTCGGATCCTTCGCTCCCCGAGCCTCGCCACGACTGCGAAATGTCCATGGCCACCGTGGCACGATTCAACCGGCTCACCACCGGTTCGGCCTGGACGCCGCGCGAAGTCTGGTTCCGTCACGCGAAACCGCGAGACACCTCCGAACATTCGCGCATTTTTCGAGCTCCGGTCCGATTCGGGATGCCGACGAATGCCGTACTTCTCGATACCGCGTTACTCGATCTTCCGCTGGAAAATGCCAAGCCCGTTTCGCACTCGGCAATCACAGCGATGGCGGAGCAACTCCTGATGCACACTGCCCGTGAGGCTAGCTTTTCTCAGAGCGTACTGAGCTTTATCAGGCAAAGATTGACTCACGGGGAATTCGACGTGGAGGCCCTCGCAAGGCACTTCGGCGTCAGCCGCCGTACGTACCAAAGACAATTACAGCAGGAAGGTTCGTCTCATCGAAGCTTGGTCCAGCAGGCTCGCCGCGAACTCTCGCAGCATCTCCTTCTCGACGCTCACATGACCGCCACGGAAACCGCCGAAGCGCTCGGATACGCGGAACACAGTGTGTTCCATCGCGCTTTTCAAAGGTGGCACGGAGTCCCTCCCGGCGCCTTCGGGCGTAGTTGACTAGAAAACTATCTGAGTGGCGCCAAGCTGGCTTTTTGGTTCGATTTCCGGTAGCATGCCGTGGTTTGCCTCACCGCCATTTTTCGCTAAGAATTGGAGATGCAATGCCCAAGAATGCCCCGAAGACGAAGACTTTGGTCGAAGCGCTCGATGCGCTGATTGAAAAATATCACCTGCTGAAGCATCCTTTCTACCAGGCTTGGACCGCCGGTAAGCTTTCCAAGGATTCGCTCGCACTTTACGCCGAGCAATACTACCAACACGTTCGTTCGTTCCCGGAGAATCTGAAGCAGCTCGCGGCCCGCGTGAATGGTGACGCGAACCTTCGCGCGCTGGTAAACGAAAACCTGGCCGAAGAGCTCGATCCCGCGGCGTCTCACCCCATGCTTTGGAGGCATTTCGCGCAATCGCTCGGTGTAAGCGAAGCGTCGATGGAAGATGTCCGCCCGCTACCCGGAATCGCTGCGTTGCTGGACACGTTTGACGAAGTCGCTGCCCAAGGTTCCAAAACCCAGGCAGTAGCCGCGTTTTACGTGTATGAAGCGCAGGTCCCTGAAATCGCCACGCAAAAGATCTCCGGTTTGCGGCGCTTCTACGACATCACCGAGCCGCGCGCCCTGGCCTATTTCGCGGTACACGAAGAAGCGGACGTCCGCCATCGCGCCGCGTGGCGTGATTGGCTCGCGAAACAAAACGACGCAGACACAGTTTCGGTGTTATGCGCCGCCGAGCGCAGTTTGAAGGCTCTGTGGGGTGCGCTCGATGCCGTGTACCCGCATGGCTGTGCATCGAAAAATTAGAGTTATTTCCACTCGTAGGTCTGGTGGTTGCGTGGAGGAAAGCCAATCCGTCAACCCGGTGAGTCCTTCCATGAGTTCACTCGCGCTTTAGCGCCCTCACACCCGTGGCACCGCCAATGAATGCTTCAGTAGCGTATTTCAAAAACAATCCGTGCTCAACGGCACCCACCACATGATCGAGGTGATGAGCGGTCTCTTTGGGATCGCTCATTGGCCCAAATGCGCAGTCGATGATGTAATGTCCGCCGTCCGTAACATACGGTTTTTTGTCGGACCCGAGCCGCAGCGTCGGTTTCCCGTCGAGTTTAGCTAACTTCCTTTCCGTGGCCTGCCATCCGTACGGAACAACCTCCACTGGAACAGATACCAGCGAGCCCAGCCGCTCTACAATTTTGGATTCGTCGGCAACCACAATCATGCGCTTGCTTGCCGCCGCCACGATCTTTTCCCGCAACAAAGCACCGCCGTGGCCTTTGATCAGGTAGAGCGGCCCGGGCAGTATTTCGTCCGCGCCATCAATGGTAAGGTCAATTTCCGTGTGCTCTGCGAAGGTGCTGAGCGGAATATTCAGCGAGCGGGCTTGCTCCGCCGTTCGATCCGACGTAGGCATGCCCACGATGCGCAGATTTTCTTGCGCCACTCGACGTCCCAGCGCGCTCACCAAGAATGCAGCCGTCGAGCCTGTTCCTAATCCCACGACCATTCCGCTCTGGACCAACTTTGCAGCGGCTTCGGCGGCAGCCTTCTTCCATTGATCTTGCGGCGATAGATTCGCAGGTGAACTCATTATCTCGGCATCTCCGGCGACGCACATCATAGCCGTACATGCCGTCCTTGCCAACATTAGTACACGCCGCCAAAAGGAGTTCTTAGATTCTGCCTGACCGCACGACCTCAACGCGCAGACGATTGAGAACCAAAATGTTAGAATGCCAATGCTTTTTGCGTAGTGCAGATGTTTAAGAAAATCCTGATTGCCAATCGCGGTGAGATTGCCGTTCGCATCCTGCGCGCTTGCAGAGAGCTTGGCGTGCGCTCTGCAGCCGTCTATAGCGACGCGGACCGTGCCTCGCTTCACGTGCGTCTTGCTGACGAGGCTTATCCCATCGGCCCCGCGCCTTCTCGCGAAAGTTACCTGGTGGTCGAAAAAATCGTCGGCGCCGCGCGCTACGCCGGATGTGACGCGATTCATCCCGGCTATGGATTTCTCGCCGAAAATCCCGCGCTAGCTCGCGCTTGTGCGGACGCAAAGATCACATTCATTGGCCCCTCCCCCAAGGCCATGGAAGCTCTCGGCTCAAAAACCGCGGCGCGCCACCTGGCTCGCAAAACGAATGTGCCGACTGTCCCCGGCACGCTCGATCCCATCGAAAAAATCGAAGATGCCCGCGCAGCGGCTCGCGAAATTGGATTCCCGGTCGTGCTGAAAGCCGTAGCCGGTGGTGGTGGCAAAGGGATGCGTTTGATTGAACGCGAAAGCGAGTTTCCTGCCGGTTGGCGCGATGCTTCTTCAGAAGCCCAAAACGCTTTTGGCGATGGCCGCCTGTACCTCGAGAAATATCTCCTGAAGCCGCGGCATATTGAAATTCAAATTCTCGCAGACACTCACGGCCACGTCCTGCATCTCGGCGAACGCGAATGTTCCGTGCAGCGCCGCTATCAAAAAGTGATCGAAGAAGCGCCCTCGCCGATCATGACGCCCGAACTTCGCCGCGCGATGGGCGAGGCCGCCGTGAAACTGGCGAACGCCGGCGGCTACACCAATGCCGGCACCGTGGAATTCCTGGTCGATTCGAACTGCAACTTCTATTTTTTGGAAATGAACACGCGGCTGCAGGTGGAGCATCCGGTCACCGAACTCGTCACCTCGCAGGACATTGTAAAACTTCAGATTCATGTTGCTTGCGGTGAGCCGCTCCCATTCACGCAGGAAGACGTCACGCTGCGCGGCCACGCCATCGAATGCCGCATTTACGCCGAAGATCCGGACAATAATTTCTTCCCTTCGCCCGGACGAATCCTGGATTGGCGCGCGCCCGCAGGTCCCGGCATACGCTTCGATGACGGCGTGTACAGTGGATGGACCGTGCCGAATGAATATGACCCTATGCTCGGAAAATTAATCTCCCATGGAAAAGATCGGGCGGAAGCGATCGTGAGGCTTCAACGGGCGCTCGCCGAGTTCTACGCCAACGGAATAAAAACAAACGCAGAGTTTTTTCAACGGATTCTCGCGGCCTCCGATTTCCAAGCGGGCGAAATATACACTCGCTGGCTCGACGACTTTCTCTCCAAACCTCGTGAGCACGCCGTTACGGCGTCCGGGACTAGCTCGCTCGAAGAGGATGCCGCCACAATTGCCGCCGCGCTCTGGAATATGTCCCATCACCAGGATTCTCCGGGCGCGAGATCAATCATCAGTCAGTCCGAATCGCGCTGGAAACTAGAAGCACGCCGCGAACAATTAAGAGGCGAGCCCGAGCCGTAGGAATAGGAAGCTGTGCGAAGACCGCGTCGTTCCCGTTGGACCAGCAATTTGAGCGAACACTTTGAAAATTGAAATCGAGCTGGACGGAAAATTACGCGGCATTGAAATGACTCACACCGGGGAGCGAGCCCGCTGGACCATCGATGGCCGCGCTATCGACGCCGACGCAGTAGAAGTATCGTCCGGCATCTACTCAATTCTGATCGCCGGCCAATCTTTTGAAGCGCGCGTGGCTCCGCAGCGTGACTCCGAACTCCGCGTCAGCGTTGCAGACCGGGAGTACCGCGCCTCCATTCGCAACCCGCGCAAATGGAAACGCAATCGCGGGCTGGGCGCGGAAGCCGAAGGAAGTCAGCAGCTCCGGGCTCCCATGCCCGGAAAAATCGTGGTGCTGCTGCTAAAGGCCGGCGATCGCGTCGATGCCGGACAAGCTATTGTGGTGATGGAAGCCATGAAAATGCAGAATGAAATTCGCTCACCCAAATCCGGCATCGTCGAGCGCTTGTTGGTTGCGCAGGGACAAACCGTAACCGCCGGCGAAGTGGTCGCTATCGTCAGCTGAAGAATTGGACCTAGCTCCGGTGGCACGGCCCGCAAGCGACCGGTCCGCATCCGCCAGACTCCCGAAACGGCGAATGTTCCGCCGACTGCGCATTCCCTCCGCTAGCCGTTTACCTTTACGTTCGCTTTGTCTTCACAGTGTCTTCCCAAAGGTTACAGCCGCTGCCAACATACCTTCTAACGAAGTCGGGCAAGCAGAGCCTGATCCACTTGGGAGACACCATGCTTCACGTTTTTTTGATTTGGTCGGCTGCGGGACTCGTGCTGATCACCGTTGCCTTGTTGTGGACCATGCTGTGCGGAGTAACCGCCCACTGGGGCGAAAAAGAAGGCCTGGCATTCTGGAAAACTTTTGCGCTCTCGCTTCTCTTGACCCCGCTGGCCGGCACATTACTGGTTCTATCGTTCAAACCGCCGCGAACCGCGCGCTCCCTGGCAGAAACCGCAAGCCGTGGCTAATTCGCCTCTCAATCTTCATGTACGCCTCACTTCCGCGCATCTAGACGCCGCCGTGCGATCCTCTGGCTAATTCCAACGTGAATCAAGATCATTGTGACGAAGAAAAAAGTTCTCTAGTTTGAAGCGGGGAGTTTCCCTGCGGATTCCAGGATTTGCCGCGCCAGATAATTCGTGACGTGCGAGTCATCGCGCGCCTCGATCATATAGGCCGAGCGTAGGAGTTGTTCCTTGCGATTGCGCATCATGTCGCGAATGGACTGCTGCACCTGCGGATCGGAAAGTACGCGCTGCCCCGCCGCTTCCTTCGCGATCATTTTCAATATGCGGTACCCGCCCTGGTTGCCGATGGGCTGGCTCACCGATCCAACTTTCATACTCAGAACCAGCATCTTGAGCGCCGGATCAGAGCGATTTAGCGCGGACTCCGGAACGAATCCCAAGTCGCCGCCAGTCGTAGCCGTAGAATCCTCCGAGTAATCCATGGCCAACTGCCCAAAATCGGCGCCGCTCGCGAGCTTCTCTTCCAGCAAAGCTACTTTGCGCTTGGCTTCCGCGTCGGTCGTAGCCTTGTCATTTTTACGGTTGTGCACCGACGGGTCCGGATGCGGAGTCACCACAATCTGCGCGATGTGATATTGCGGCTCGGCCACGTTAAACTGTGCGCGGTTCTTGTTGTAAAAGTCGGTGACGTCCTGGTCCGTGATCGAAATCTTTGCGATCACTTCGCGGTTCAGCAGCTTTTGGACGGAAAGCTGCCGGCGAATATCGTTTTTCAAATCATCCACGGTAAGTCCTGTGTCGTGCAGTTTCCTCTGAAACTCTTCTTCGGTGTAGGGACTCTTCGATTCAGTGAATTTATCTTCCACTTCGGCATCGCTGGCAATCAAATTCATCTTGCTCGCGCGCTCCAGCAGAATTTCGTTGTTGATCAGTTCATCCAGAATGCTGAGTTTCAGCGAAAGAGCTTCTTCCTGAGACGGCGCCGGCGCCTCCGCGTTCACGCGCGTGCGAAAGTATTTTTCCACCTCGGCGCGCGAAATCTCCTTGCTGTTCACCGTGGCCCACACGTCGGGACCCACGGCAGCTTCTTTCTTGCAAGCAGCCGCAAACATGCACGCTGCCACCGCCGCAAGAATCAGGATTTCTCGTTTCAAGCGGAAAACTCCTTCGTAGGAGGCCTCAAGCAGCCTTTTTCACGCGGCCGGAACGGATACAGGAAGTGCAGACGCGAATGTGCTTGTGCGTACCTTTGATCACGGTTCTTACCCGCCGCAGATTCGGATTCCAGCGGCGCCGCGTCACGTTGTGAGCGTGGCTGATCGTATTGCCAAAGCGCGGCTTTTTGCCGCAAAGTTCACATACCATTGCCATGTTGCTTTACTCCAGACGGAAAAGTTTCAAATCCCTTGAAGATTCATGCTACCAGAGATTCTTCCAAGCGGGAAGCGTTTTGCGGCAACATGCCTCAAACGCGGCCTCAATCGTGCCCGAAATCTGCTCTTCGTCAGCTGAAAATCGTCTGGAAAATTAGATACTGACAGGTTAAGGTTACGCCACGAATTTAAACTAAAGAGACCGCCTCAGCAGTAGAAGCTGATTTTTGCGCGCACAGGCCAATAATATAATGAAAATAGGACGCTGCGGCATCATCACCTCGTCCAAGATCGTAATCCTAATCGCCACCATACTGCTAGCTTGTCACTTCACTCTCGCGCAAAAATTCCATGGAAGTCTTCGCGGGATCGTGCAGGACGCCAGCCAAGCCCGTGTCCCGTCGGCGACAATTGTTCTACGCGCCGCTGAATCGTCTGTCGAGGTCCGCGCAGCCGCGAACGAACAGGGCGAGTTCCGCGTCGACAATCTTGCCCCCGGAACCTATCACCTGCTTGTGAATGCCAAGGGATTCGCGCAGGCGCTCTCCGACGTAACAGTTTTGGTTAGTTCCGTCCGCGACATCACCATCACCCTGCAACCAACCGCCGTTCAACAGGCTGTGAGTGTGCAGGGACAACCCTCCTCCGTTACCACCGAGCCCATCGACTTGGCCAGCGCCGTCCATCAAGGAGTCGTCACTTCGCAAGACCTGGAAACAATTCCACTAGCTGCACGCAGTTTCGCTAACATCGCTTACCTAGTTGCAGGAACGGAGCCAGTCGAGCCGTCCGACCCCACGAAAGCGCGTATTACCGCAGTTTCCACTGGCGGCAGTTCTGGACTCAATAATGAACTCTCCGTCGATGGCGGCGACGATTCTGACGACTATATCGGCGGGTTCCTGCAGAATTTTTCACCCGACACGATCCAGGAATTCGCCGTCCGCACCGCCCAAGAGGATGCCGACACCGGCCGAACCACCGCCGGTTCCGTGGTTATCACGACAAAACGCGGAAACAACGAATGGCACGGCGATGAGGCTTTCTACGAGCGCGCCGCTTCGCTTAATGCGCGCTTCCCCATTGAAAATCCATCCCCCAATCCGAAGCAGCCGTTTTCACGTCAGAATTATATCGGCACGGTCGGCGGCCCTATTATTCGTGACAAATTGTGGTTCTTCTCTTCCTTCGAATACGTGGATGAAGACGCCAGCATCGCCTACAGCCCGGCCAGCCAGACGCAATTCAATGCCCTCGCGCAGCTGGCAGCCGAAGATTTGGTGGACGTAAACGGCAAAGTCGTCACCTCCATCCCGGTCCCAAATTTTGTTCCAGTCCCCTTTCGCGACTATTTGGGCGCCGTGCGATTCGATTGGGCGCAGTCTCCCCGCTCGAAATGGTTCCTGCGCGCAGGGATCGACAATTACCTGACGCACAACGCCGGAGTCCAGCAAGCCGCTTTACCTTCCACCGGCGCTGAAGCCCACAACAATTACATGAACCTGGTCGTCAGTAACCAATACACGTGGAGTCCCACCTGGGTTGGGTCATTCGTATTCAGCGCCGGAGGCTTGCACCTCACCGAAGCGCGTAACTCCGACCTCGGCTTCGCGCTCGCGTTTCCGTTCACCGCTACGTCGGCAACCATATCCGGCCTGGAAACATTTGGCGACAACCAGTTCCTCACGCCCATTACGGCATTTCCCATTCTGCGCAATCAGGAAAAATATCAGTTCCGCTACGATGTCACTCATACCGTTGGAACGCATTCGTTCCAGTTTGGCGTAAATTTCATCCACGAACCTGTTCTGGACGGCGCGTTGGCATCCAACGCGGAAACGCTGGTGACATTTCCAAATGACCCCACGTTCTATCTCACCAATCCCGCGCAGTTCACCGCCGACCTGGCCAATGGAAGCATGTCGGTTCCCGCAAGCAACGGCAGTTTTTCGCAGAACGTGCAACGCCTCGGTCTGTACGCTGAGGATTCCTGGCGCGTGCGCCCGAACCTCACCGTAAACTTCGGCTTGCGCTATGACAGGAGCTTCGGCCTCTTCACCGCATCGGATCGGAGCCAATTGCAGAATCCCGCCTACCTCACTCTGAAGGCCCTCGATATTCCTCTAATCAACGGAGCTCCGCACGACTTCAATGGCGCCGTCGGCCCACGGGTTGGTATCGCATACTCACCCGGCCAATCTACAAGCACCGTGATTCGCGCCGGCATCGGCATCTACTCGAACGACCTCGCGCAGAATGGGTGGGTGCCAGCCCTACAGGCCGTGAATACCCCTGTCGGACCTTGTACCTTTGATTCCGCATCTAAAACGCTGGTCGGGTCGGGGTGTCTGCCTCCGGCGGCCTCCACTGGCCCGGTCGGCACCGTTACCGGAGCGGGCGCCATCATCGCGCCGGGATATAAGACACCCTACGCCATGCACGTTAGCGGCGGCGTCCAGCACGCCTTCAATTCTAAGTGGATGGCGAGCGCCGATTATATCCACGAACAGGGGAATCACGGCTTCCGCCGCTACCAATATCAGGCAGGCTTCACGCTGTTTTCTCCGCTGGTGCCCGACGATGTAAACGACCAGCGCGCTGTGGTTCCGAACATCACCGTCTTCAAATCGGATAATCGCTCGAGCTACAACGGTTTGCTGCTTCACCTGCAGGGAAATGTTTCGCGCCGCTTTAATCTCATTGCAAATTATACTTTGTCGCGAGGCAGCACTTGGGGCTGCGTGCTCGGCGAGCTTTTTGATTACGTCAACGGCGTGTGCAATCCACTGCATCCGTTCGGCAAAGGGGATTACGGTCCGTCGGGCGAAGATGTCTTGAGCCGGTTTGTTTTGGCCGGAACGCTTAAAGTTCCCGGCGGATTCGAGCTAACTACCCTCACGCAAGCGGAAAGCGCTCGGCCTTTTACTTTGACCACCACCACTCCGGTTACCGGGCTTGGCGACGATTTTGACGATCGCGCGGTAGTGAATGGTGTTCCCACCAGCCTGGATGAACTCCGTGGAACCCCCTATATCCAAGTTGACTTGCGCGTGAGTCGGCCGATTCATTTTCGCGAGCGCTGGACGTTAACACCTTTCATCGAGTTCTTTAATCTTTTCAACCGCAACAACCCAGGCGCCAATTACGTGACCGACGTTGGAGCGTTACCTGTCCCGCCAGCACAAGTGGCTGCGGGAAATATCACTGACATCTGCACGAACGCGGCGTGTACCACAACAAAGCCCATCACCAGCCTGAATCAGTTGCGCGTACCCGGCGGGGCCTTGGGAGATTTCTTCGGTCCTGGCACCACCGTAGGAATTCCTTTCGCCGCGCAAATCGGAGGGCGCTTAACTTTCTAACCTGCTGCCATCAAGATTTTATGTATGCTATCGACGGTAAATCGGGGAGGTGTATGTTGTCTCGAATTCTGCGCATTGGCTTGGTTCTGTTTGCGCTGTTCGTGCTTGCTTTTAACGCGCGCGTGAGTGATGCCCAGCAGTATCCTGTAAGCACTTATCAGGAAATGCGCTGGCGCATGATAGGTCCATTTCGCGGAGGTAGAACACGCGCCGCCACCGGAGTCCCAAGTCAGCCCAATGTTTTTTATGTTGGGCAAGGCGACGGCGGCGTTTGGAAGTCGGATGATTACGGCCGCACCTGGACGCCCATCTTTGAAGATCAACCGTCGCAATCCATCGGTGCTATTGCCGTAGCTCCCTCTGACCCGAACATCGTTTACGCGGCGAGCGGCGAAGGCTTGGCGCGCCCGGACCTATCAGTAGGCGACGGAATTTACAAATCCACCGACGCTGGTAAGACCTGGACTCGCCTCGGCCTGCGCGATGGCCAGCAAATCCCGGCAATCGCCGTCGATCCGCGAGACCCCAATCATGTCTTCGCCGCCGTTCTCGGTCATCCCTACGGCCCCAATGAAGAACGTGGAATTTTTGTTTCCACTGACGGCGGTCAGACCTGGAAAAAATCTCTCTACAAAGATCAAGATACCGGCGGCTCGGACGTTCAGATCGATCCCACCAATCCTGACGTCCTGTATGCTTCGCTTTGGAAAATTCGCCAGGGTCCCTGGGAAGACGGCAATGACTACAACAAAACCGGCGGAGGCCTTTTTAAGTCCACCGACGGTGGAAATACATGGCGTTCGCTCACAAACGGCCTGCCTAAGGACCTGGTGCAGATTTACGTCGCCGTCGCGCCAAGCTTGCCCAGCCGCTTGTATGCAACTGTGGGCACCACAAAAGCCGGCGACTACTCTTCAGCAAGCGGCCTGGGGTTCTATCGATCGGACGACGGTGGCGAGAGCTGGCATGCCGCCACCACCGATGGCCGCCCAGCCTACCGTATCGGCGGAGGCGACCTGCCCATCCCCAAAGTGGATCCAAAAAATCCTGACGTGGTTTACAGCACCAGCATCGTCACCATGCGCTCAACGGACGGCGCAAAAACCTGGGTCAGCTTCCGCGGCGCACCGGGCGGCGATGATTATCAGAACATCTGGATCAATCCGAACGATCCTAAAACGATTTTGCTCGTCAGCGACCAAGGTGCGCTCGTCACCGTCAACGGTGGAGACACCTGGAGTTCCTGGTACAACCAGCCCACCGCGCAGCTTTATCATGTCGGCGTCACCAATGAATTTCCTTATCGCGTATGTAGTGGACAGCAAGAGAGCGGCTCGGTGTGCATTTCAAGCCGCGGCAACGATGGCGAAATTAACTTTAGAGATTGGCACCCCGTAGGAGCCATCGAGTACGGTTACGTCGCTCCCGACCCGCTCAATCCCGAACTTGTTTACGGCGCCGGCAGAAAGGAGGTCAGCAGATTCTACTGGAGTACCGGGCAAGTAAAAAATGTCACGCCGATTCCCGACAGCGGTCCAAAGTTCCGCGCCGATCGCACCGAGCCAGTCATGTTTTCGCCCGTCGATCCGCACGTCCTGTATTACGCCACCAATTTTTTGTTTAAGACCAGTGATGGCGGCGAAACCTGGCAAACCATCAGTCCCGATCTTTCGCGCGAAAAGCCCGGCATCCCCGCAAGCTTAGGCAACATGGCCGCCGATGACCCTAAAGCTCAAAAGATACGCGGAGCGATCTATGCTCTCGCCCCATCCTTCAAAGACCTCAATACGCTGTGGGCGGGAACGGACGACGGCCTATTCTGGATAACTCGCGATGGCGGAAAAAATTGGACCAACATCACTCCCGCGGAAATCATCCCCTGGAGCAAAGTGACGCAGATGACCGCGTCGCATTACGACGAACAGTCCGCCTACGCTTCCGTCAGCCGTTTCCGCATCGACGATCTGCATCCCTACATTTATCGCACCCATGATGGCGGCAAGACGTGGCAGTTGATCATTAACGGCCTTCCCGATAACGCGCCGGTCGACACCGTGCGCGAAGATCCCCTCCGCAAGGGCCTCCTCTTCGCCGGCACTGAAAATAGCGTGTGGGTTTCGTTCGACGACGGCGACCACTGGCAGTCCCTGCAACTGAATCTCCCGCACACCTCCATGCGCGACCTTTGGATTCATGACGACGACTTGATCGTCGCCACCCACGGCCGCTCTTTCTGGATCCTCGACGACATCTCCCCGCTGCGCCAAATCGATCCATCCACCGGAAACGCTGATGCACTTCTCTTTAAACCTGCGCCTGCCTATCGTGTGAAGCGCGACACAAACACCGATACTCCAATTCCGCCCGATGAACCGTCGGGAAAAAATCCTCCAGACGGCGCGATCATTGATTATTTCCTGGCCTCCTCCCCTCGCGGTCCCGTGACTTTAGAAATTTTAGATGCCCGTGGCAATGTAGTCCGCACATACTCCAGCACAGACAAACCTGAACTAACCCAGGAGCAGTTGGAAAAACAGCTCATCCCCATTTACTGGGTGCGTCCATTCCGCGTTCTTTCCACTGGAGCCGGAATGCATCGATGGGTCTGGGATCTCCATTACCCCGCGCCGGATTCTCTACGCCACGAATATCCCATCGCAGCCGTTCCTTATGACACGCCGCGCCTCCCGCAAGGTCCGCCAGCAGTGCCCGGCGAATACACCGTCCGTCTCGCCGCCGACGGCCGCACCTTCAGCGCGCCTCTCACTATAAAAATGGATCCACGTGTGAAAATATCTGCCGCCGATCTGGAACAACAATTTCAAACACAAAGCCGTCTCGCATCCGTAATGACTAACAGTACCCACGCAATACAGCAAGCGCGTTCGCTTCACGAACAGCTCGACAAATTGTCTGCCGACCCAAATGATTCGCTCGTCACATCCTTCAAAGACCTCGACAAGAAGGTCTCGGCCGTCTTGGAAGGCCCCGCTGGAAATGACGGTACGCAACCAAGCCAACCAAGCCTCACCGGCGTCAACGCGTCCGCCACGGCTGTTTACGCGGAATTAGATCGAGCCGACGCCAGGCCCACTTCAGCACAAGCAGAAGCAGTGTCAAAAATCGAAAAGGATTTTGCAACCGCGGCAAAACAATGGGACAGCCTGAAGTCCCAGGAATTGCCTGCGCTCAATCGTCAGCTTCGCGCCGCAAACCGTCCTGAAATTCATCTGGAACCGGGCAAAGATTCCGACGAGGGCGAAGGCCAGGACATCGACTGACCGCAAATCGCCGGCAACCTGGGGCTCGCGGCGCTCACAATCAACTCAGACGCCGTATCCTTGCGTTTTCCACATGATGAGGTGAACCCCGATGGATTCAAAGATTGCAAAAGAGCTCCGCATTCTAAAAGCTTATGCCGTTGTCTCATCCTTGCTGATCATCGCCCTTTTCGTGATGGGCGCCGCTAACGAACGCAAAAAAGAAAAATTCGATGAAATCGATGTGCAACGAATCAATGTAATCGAACCGGATGGGACATTGCGCATGGTGATTTCAAACCAGGCGGCGTTTCCAGGTGTAATCATTAAGAAAAAAGAATATCCTCACGAGGACCGCAAAACGGCCGGCATCCTTTTTTTCAACGAGGAAGGCTCGGAAAACGGCGGCCTGATTTTTGGTGGTTCGCAGGACAAGAATGGCCGCATACAAAGTTACGGCCACCTCAGTTTCGATCGCTACGATCAGGATCAAGTTCTGAATCTGGAAGCTACTGAAGACGGAACTCGCAGGAAATCTGGCCTCGCCATAAACGACCAGCCCGACTGGCCCATCACGGATATCCTTAGTCTGCCGCGCAACGAGTGGCCGAGTTTCCTGGCTACGCACCCTTCGTCGCATACCCGTATTTATCTCGGCCGCAACGACGACAAATCCGCCTCGCTGAAGTTGAAAGACGCCGACGGACACGATCGCATCGTAATTGAAGTAGCCGCGGACGGCTCTCCCACCATGCGGTTTCTCGACCAGACGGGCAAAGTTCTAAGCCGACTTCCGGAACCTGGGTCAAAATAGGCGAGGATTGACTTAAACTGGAGATTATTTGGAAACGCGAGCCTTCAGCTTCACACGCCCGCCTTCCACGCTAACTGTGTACTCCACTTCTTCAGTCCCTTTGCGCTTCAGTTCTTTCGTCTTCTGCCGCACGAAGCGCTCAAAATCTTTCAGGTTGGGGGCTCCCGCCTTTTCCCCCGTTTCCGTTCGCGCCTCGATCAGCTTCTGATAAAGCTTCTGCACCTTTTCGGTTTCGCGCTCCGGGTCAGAAAATGACGCCGTAAACGCCTCCGCCGCTTTTCGCTCAGCTACCGCAACAAAAGCTGCACGCTCCGCCGAAGAAATCGCCGGCGCGTTCTTCGGAGGCTCCGCAGCAGCGGCCGCGCGCGCTCGTTCCGCTTCAATCGCTTTCGCCGCTGCTCCAAAATGGCGCTGCTGCGTGCCACTTTCTTTCTGCATGGTTTTCTTGCGCCACATCTCCACGTATTTTGCGTACATCTGTGCAAGCCCGTTATATCGAAAACGTTGCGCGTAACTCAATTCGGCCGTGCGTTCGCTATATCGCCGCAAAAGCGATTCCACGCGCCACTGCGTGTCCGATGGAGGCCGCGAACGCCCGCCGCCGAAGAATTGTTCGTACTCAATCTTCAGCGTGCGCACATCGCGCTCGATCTGGCTCAGTTCTTCATCAATGGAGGCAGCCATAATGTCTGTGAACAATTCCAGCGTAGGGTCTGCCGCGGCACCCGTCAATGTAGTCGTGCGCAGCTATGTCGCAAGAGAAATCATTCATCTGCGCGCCGATTGCAAGCGAGTTTTCGCTGTGTTCCAATAGCTCTGCGATGACTTCCCGCGCCCATCCCGTGCAGAAACCGCGAAGCGGTTCGTCCAAAATGCGCGAAATTCCCTCTGTGGACGAACTCCTCGGTCGCCCGCGTTTGCTGGCCCTTGCCGAAAAATCTGGTCGCGCCCTGGTGACGCAATCCGCGCGCTCCGTTCTCGCAGATGTCCGTGCCCGCATGAAAGCCGACGCATCCAACGCAACTCCGCAGGCAATCGACCCGGAAAATCTTGAAATACAAATCATCGCCAACGTGGGAGCCCTTCTCGCGCCCTCATTGCGCCGCGTAATCAACGCCACCGGCGTGATCCTGCACACCAATCTTGGCCGCGCGCCACTTTCCGCCGAAGCTGCCGCGCGCATCTCGCAAGTTGCCGCCACCTACTCGAATCTCGAATACGATCTGGAAACGGGCGCGCGTGGCCAGCGCGACGTCCACACCTCGCGCATGCTCGCGAATTTGGCCGGCGCGGAATCCGCCATCGTGGTCAACAACAACGCGGCTGCAGTTTTTCTAGTGCTCAACACGCTTTCCAAAGGCGCCGAAACCATCGTCTCGCGCGGCGAATTGATAGAAATTGGCGACGGTTTCCGCATTCCTGACATCATGTCCGAAAGCGGCGCGATTGTGCACGAAGTGGGCACCACCAATCGCACGCGCATTCGCGATTATGAACGCGCCCTCACCGAGCGCACCCGCCTGCTCCTCCGCGTCCACCCATCGAATTTCCGCATCAGCGGATTCACCGAGCGTCCTTCGCTCGAAGATTTGGTCGCACTGGGCCGCCGCTCGCAACTTCCCGTATTCGAAGATCTCGGCTCGGGCTGCCTCGCGGATCTTTCAGCGCACGGCATCTCGGAACCTGTAGTTGCGGCAAGTTGTGCCATCGGCGCCTCGGTCGTTTCTTTCAGCGGAGATAAATTGCTGGGAGGCCCGCAAGCCGGAATTATCGCGGGAAAAAAAGAAATCGTCGAGCGCATCCGCCGCAATCCGCTTTTCCGCGTGCTGCGGGTAGATAAGCTCACAATCGCCACGCTGGAGGTTACTCTGCGCGCCTATCTGCGCGGAGCCTTGGACGAAATCCCCGCTTTGAGAATGATTCGGCTCCCTGCCGACAGCATCGCCGAGCGCGCCACAAAATTTCTCGCGCGGCTAAAATCCACGATATCGAACGATGTAACTTGCCGGATAACTCCAGGGTTCTCGGTAATCGGCGGAGGTTCCACACCCGATCAGCAGCTTCCCACTTCTTTGATCACAATCGCCAGCGTACGCCGCTCTGCCGACGAACTGGAACAGCGCTTGCGCGAATCAGCCAACGCAACCGCGGTAATCGCGCGTATCGAACACGGTCAGCTAATTCTAGATCTCCGCACCGTATCGCCCGGCGAAGAATCCGAACTCGCCAACGCTCTAGCCGCCGCGCTCAGTTAACACGAACTTACAGCCGATTAATCACGCTGGCCACGCAACCCGCGCCAAATCCATTATCGATGTTCACCACGCTCACATTCGACGCGCAACTATTCAGCATGCCCAGCAGCGCCGTCAGTCCTCCGAAGCTCGACCCATATCCCGTGCTGGTCGGCACCGCGATCACCGGCACGCCTACCAGTCCCGCCACCACGCTCGGCAGCGCGCCCTCCATTCCCGCCACGCAAACAATCACGCGCGCCTCAGAAAGTTTACCGCGGTGCTCCAGCAATCGGTGCAGCCCCGCGACGCCCACGTCATAAACCGCTTCCACTCGATTTCCCATGGTTTCCGCGGTCACCAAAGCCTCTTCCGCCACCGGAATATCGCTGGTGCCCGCCGTCACAATCAGGATCAAGCCTTTTCCGTGCACCGCGCGCGAGCGCCGAATCACGATGGCGCCCGACAACGCATGAAATTCCGCCGCGCGAGCAATTTTTTTCACACTTGCAAAAGTTTGCTTGTCGGCGCGTGTAATCAAAATGTTATGTGACGCTTTCGCGCGCAACATCCGCCGCGCGATTTCGCTCACCTGCTTGGGAGTTTTGCCTCTACCGAAGATTACTTCCGGATAGCCCTGTCGCAGCGAGCGGTGATGGTCGATCTTCGCAAACCCCGCGTCCTCGTAGGGCAGCCCGCGCAAACGCTCCAGCGCCGCTTCCAGGCTGACTTTCCCGCTTCGCACCTCCGCTAGAAATTTCTTAACGTCATGCTCATCCATGGATTTTTTTCACTCGGCTGCGCTTGAGAATCCTGAATTGCAGCCCTCGCATTCTAGCATCTCCTCGCGCGAGCATTCTTTTAGCTCCCGAGTTCCACCTGTGCTAGAGTTGCGCCCAGTCGGCGTCCGCACCCCACCATTGGAGGACGCCTTTTAGACCATCCCATTCAATTTTGGAGGAACGCTATGTGGCTGCTTTGGGAAATTTTGATCGGTATCGTTGTCGGTTTCCTCGCGGGACAAATCGTAAAAGGCCACGGCATGGGCGTGCTGGTTGACCTGATCGTGGGAATCATCGGCTCGTTGCTGGGAGGCTGGATATTCGGCCTGCTCGGCCTCGCCGCTTACGGCTTGATCGGACAGTTAGTGATGGGAGTCGTCGGCGCTGTGGTTCTGCTGCTGCTTGTACGTTTGATCAAGCGCGCTTAGCAGAAAAAATGAAGGGCATGCGCGATTGCCAGTGCATGCCCTCAGACCTCAACTGCGCACTATCTCGCTACCTTTAGTTTTCCGCTTTTCCGTTCACATCCACTACTGTAACCGGTCCGTATTTCGATAACTTATCCTGAATCTGCTTGCGATCGCCCACCGCCACCCATTGCATATGATTTAAGTCCACGAATCTCTTCGCCGCTGCCTGAACGCCCGCTGCATCTACCTCGGAGACTCGGTCCGGATACTTATCCCAATAATCGACCGGCAAACCATAATATTGTACCGTGAGCCAGTCGCTCAGCAGCTGAGCTGGTTGCTCCAAGGACAACGCAAAGCCTGCGATAATCGCGCGCCGCGCTTCTTCGAGTTCGCTCGCCGGCACCGGTTCGTCATTGATGAGCTTGAATTCGTACACAAAGCGTTCCATCGCGTCACCGGTGACCACTGTTCGTACTGGCGCGAACGCCTGCCAGTCACCGGCATATATATCCGCGTTGAACCGGCTGTACGAGCCATAGGTAAGGCTATGCTCTTCGCGAAGGTCCAGGAAAAGACGCGCCTGCGGCCCGCCGCCTAGCACCTGATTCATCACCACTAGTTTGTAATAATCCGGATCCACGCGCCGAATTCCCCGGTTGCCTCCCACGATGTATGTCTGCACCGAGGCCGGTCGATCCACTAGCGTGATTTTCCCGGGTTGCGGACTTACCGCGTCTGGGAAAGATAGCGGCGCTTCTGCCGCGCCTTTCCACGCACCAAAATATTTCTCCACCAGCGCGCGCATATCGGCGCTCTTGAAATCGCCGGTTACACCCAGAATCGAATTGCCCGGAACATAATGCTGCTCGTGGAACTTCTTCAAGTCCTCCACGCTTAATTTCTCGATCGACTCTTTCGTCGGCGACGCAATGGCCATGGGCGTGTCGCCATAAATCACATGCCGAAACTCCCGTTGCCCAAGAAAATTCGGGTTTCCCAGAAGCTCTTCCAGGCTAGCCTCCTCGCGTTGCTTATATTTATCAAGCTCGCTGGCGGGAAACGCCGGGTGTAGTACCACATCGCTCATCAAGTCCAGAATCTCCGCCGTGCTATTGATCAAGCCCGACGCGTTCACCGATGAAAAGCTGGCCCCAAATCGCGAGCTGGCGTCCAAACTCGCGCCCAGCTGATCCACTTCTTGCGCAATCTGCGCACTCGTCCGCCGTTCCGTTCCCTCGCGCAGCATTTCCGCGGTGAACGACGCCAGCCCGGGCAAATCCGCCGGGTCCGCAAGCTGTCCCGGACGTATCCACATAGTGAACGCGATCGTCGGTAGCTTATGGTCCTCTTGCATCACAAGAGTCAGCCCATTCGGCAGTTTTTGCACTTCGGGTCGCGGAAGTTGAACCCTCAATATTTCCTTGTTCACCGGTGCGCGATTCAGCCGCTGTACTTGGCTTAGCGGAGCCGATTTGTCTTGCCCCTGTTGCGCCCGCGCGGCTGGAACCATAAAAATCAAAGCGGCGAATACCGCGATGGCCGGGAACGCAGACCAAAGCTTCGAACCATCTTTTTTCATGGTGCTTTCCCCTATCTTCTTCTCGCCCGTGAATAATCTCGCGAACAACACTGTCGCTCCGCTCATTTTCCCGCCTTTGGCGTCGAAGAGGCGTCTTCTGCCGCCGGCAAGGTGATAACCACCGTGCGCTGATCGCTCGCCAGGAATTTCTTCGTCGCTGCATTCACCTGCGCCAAGGTCACCGCATTCTCTTTGTCCAGCGTGGTGTTGATCAGGTTCGGATCGTTGAAATAAACCGTGTAACTGCCGATCAGAATCGCGGTGTATAGATCCGACCGTCTGCGCTCGATGAATTGCCGCAAAAGCTGCGTCTTGGCTTTCGCCAGCTCCTGCGCGGTAATCCCGTCTTTCAGCACTGCATCGATTTCCTCATCCATCGCTTTTTCCAGGTCTTCCACTTTCACGCCCGGCCGCGGGTTTGCCGAAAAATATAGCTGGCTCACGCCGATGCGCGCGTCCGCCTGCACCGAAACATCCGAAGCCAGCTGTTTTTCTTTCACCAGATGCTGATAAAGGCGCGAGCTTTCGCCTTGTCCCAAAACGATGGCCAGTTGCTGCACCGCGTAGTTATCCGGGGTGTTTCCCGGGGGGATGTGATAGGCGATATCGATTTCCGGCAAACGCGCGAGCGGATCGTAAATAGTCTCCCGGCGCTCGCCATAATGCGGCTCTTCGTCCAGCTGCACTTTCGGCGGTGTGGGCTGCGAAGGAATCGAGCCAAAATATTGCTTCACCTTCGCCAGTGCTTCGTCCGGATTGAAATCGCCCACTAGCGTGAGTACCGCGTTATTTGGCGCGTAGTAAATTCGGAAGAAGTCTTTCACATCCTGGATCGTGGCCGCATTCAAATCCGTCATCGACCCGATGGTGGAATGTTTGTACGCGAAATTGTCGTAGGAAAGGTTGTCCAAATCCAAGGACGCGCGGCCGTACGGCTGATTGTCGATGCCTTGCCGACGCTCTTCCTGCACCGCGTTGCGCTGGTTGTCCAGATTCGCTTGCGTGATGTTCAGCGCACGCATGCGATCGGATTCCAGAAACAATCCCAAGTCCAGCTGATTTTTCGGCATCTGTTCAAAATAAGTAGTGCGATCTTCGTTCGTTGTGCCGTTCATTCCGCCGCCATTGTTGAACACCAGCGAAAAATGTTCGCCCTTGCCGACATTTTCAGAACCTTGAAACATCATGTGCTCGAACAGATGCGCAAATCCCGTGCGCCCCGGCCGCTCGTTGCGGCTGCCTACGTTGTAGCAAACGTCGATGGCATACACTGGCGCGCTGTGGTCCGGCACCAGAATCACACGCAGCCCGTTGTCCAGTTTTACCTCTTGAAATTCCAGCTTCGGTACTTTCAGCTCGCTATCCGCCGGCGACGCATTCAACGCCGCACTCGTGCCCACCATCAGGGCTATCGCTGCGACGAAAGTCGCAATCGCTTTCCGCCTCAAAAACATTTTCTCTCCTCCCCAATTCGGGGTTTCATTGTCCACAATTTCGCCGCCGCTGGCAAACCACACCTCCAGTAACTTAATTTAGACGCATTTCCACCAGAGACGATAGCTTACGAGGAGATCACAAGCGATTGGCGTGTGTGGCCGCAAAAAAAAACGCCGCCGGTCAGCCGAAGCTAAACCGGCGGCGTTTAATGTGAGGGTTATTTAGTTCTCGTATTGCACTTGCAGAGTCTCGCCGGCCAGCCGAGGCATTCGCCCGTTCCTTTCACGCATTGCTGCTTCCATGCGCCCCATGGCGGCTGGTTTATGCTTGAGTTGCGCCGGCATCGGCTCATCGGCAAGCTGTATTCGCTCCATGCGAATGCCAAGCGTGCGCTCAAGCTGTTGCAACTCCAGACGTTGTTCGCGTCCGAAGATTGTGGAGGCAATTCCGCGTTCGCCCGCGCGCCCTGTGCGGCCCACGCGATGAATGAAATTCTCCGCGATGTCCGGCAGGTCGTAATTAATCACGTGCGCGATGTCCTGCACGTGAATGCCGCGCGAAGCCAAATCCGTCGCGATCAACACGCGAATGCGTCCTTGCTGGAATCCGGCCAGGGCCGCCGTGCGCTGCGATTGCGAACGTCCGCCGTGAATCATGGCGGCAGCAATCCCTTCGCGGTTCAAACTTTTCGTCAACCGCTCAGTGCCGTGCTTGGTGCGCACGAAAACCAGGCAGCGTCCTTTTTCTTTCGCCAGCAAGCGGTGCAGCACTCCGAATTTCCGATCGCTCGAAACTTCGAAAGCCTGCAACTGCACGTTTTCTGACGGCTTCAGTATCGACCCGAACGCCAGCCGCACCGGGTTGCGCATGTAATCGTGCACCAAATGCGCTACCGACGCTTCCATCGTCGCCGAAAAACACATCGTCTGCCGTTCTTTCGGCAGTACCGCTGCAATTCTGCGAATCGCCGGAAGAAAACCCATATCCAACATGCGGTCTGCTTCGTCCAGCACCAGCACGCGCAGCGAACGGAAGTTCACCAGTTTGCGTCCGAGAAAATCTTCGAGCCGCCCTGGAGTCGCTACCACCACGCGCGCCCCTCGGCGCAGCGCGTTCAGTTGCGTCCCTTCGGACAATCCGCCCACCACTAGCGCCGCCGGCGAAAGCTGTTTGCCGCGCAATGCGTCGTACTGCGCCACCACCTGCATCGCAAGCTCGCGCGTGGGAACCAGCACGAGTGCTGCGATACCCGGCGTGACCTGCTGCAAGAGCTGCTCGATCATCGGAATCAGGAACGCAAGAGTTTTGCCTGTCCCCGTTTGCGCGGTGGCCAGTACATCTTTGCCTTCCAACGCCTTTGGAATGGCCGCTGCCTGCACCGGAGTCGGTATCGAAAACCCGGCTGCTGCCAGCCGCTCCTTGGTGTAGGCGGAAATCGCCATGTTTGAAAATACTTCTACTTCTGAAATCACTTCTGTGGAACTTTGCATCATTTACCTTTTTTGTCTGGCTGGCTGTCGCCGCGCACACACACCATTTAGGCGGGGCACGACGATCAGCTCAAATCCAGTTCTTTTGTTTTAAATTACGCTGAAGACTTACGGAGAAGACTGATGGCGGGTGTTCTCAGATCAACTACTCAACCAGAGGAACCGCACAACACAACCGCGGTATTAAGCGCAAACGCAGTATAACACACATCCCGCCCCCGTGCCGCCTATTTTCGGTCTGTTGTGGCATCGTCAACATTACAAAAGTCGTTCGGGCTATAATCCACTGTCATGAGCTGGACGTTTAGAGACGTGCTTTTTGGACTTGCGGTTGCTTTCGGCGGGATCGCAAGCGCATGCGCGTTCTTCATACTTGGCAGGATGCGTAGTCTAGGGTTCTCTTTAAGTTTTTGGCGGACTGCAAAGGATTTCAAGTTGTACTCGCGTTACTGGAACATCGCTCCCAAGAGGGGTTGGTCTCGTCTTCCCTCGATTGTTGGCGTTCTATCATTCGTTCTTGCCTCCGTATTTCTTATATGCTCCGCATCCGCGATACATTAGCTGCTACGCTTGGATAACGCTAGGATGAGGACCTAAATAAACCAATCGGTTCGGTACGCAAACCACCAACTCGCAATGCCAATCGGAATAGTAGCCGCCAGCGCCCACCACAACGGCAGCGCCATGTCCGCGATCAGTCCCAACACTGTGAACGTGGCCCAGAAGATCTTCTTCTGCATCCCTCCATTTTATCCCTGCGCTTCTCTCACGTCTCGCGCAGCGAGAAACGAAGTTCCATCGGCAAGTGGCAGATCATTCCGCGCGGCACCGGAGTTCACTTGAATCATTATTGAAACTCGCGGGGTGCCGAATCTTTTCTGTGGTTTGTACAGAAAAGGTTCGGGTTTTGACGTCCGCTTTCATGGCATAGATGCTCTTGCTGCCGGGAGCCTCACGCCATCGACGTCAACAACTCCGCCAGCCTGTCGTAACTCATCGCCGCGCCATGCTCCATGCCGGTTTTCAACGCGCCATCGCGAGCGGCCTGCGACGAATACAGTACCGTCTGCGTCATCGTGGTCTTGCCCGCGTCCTCGGTGAACACGATCGTCACCAGCGTCTCGCCTCCAGTCCAGTCCTCGTCCCACACTTCCGTGAACACCAGCCGCTCGGGCACCACGGCCTCGCGACAAACTCCGCTCAGCCCCATGCTTTTCCCTCCGGGGTTGCGCCATTCAAAACGAACTTTGCCTCCCACTCTCATATCGAACTCGCAGACCGCCAGCCGCCAGTCCTCCGGCCCATAGAGCCAGCGCTTCATCAGTTCCGGCGTGGTCCAGGCTTTGAACACCAGCCGTCGCGGCGCATCAAACACGCGTGTCATTGCCACCTCGCGCTCCGACGGCGTAGCCACTTTCAACGTCCCGCTGTTTTTCTTAATCGGCGCTCTTTGGCTTTTTGCTTCCACGTTTTTTCTCCTTCGCTTTTAATTCCTCCAGCACCGCGTCCAGCCGCTGAAAATTGCCTTCCCAAATCCGCCGGTACCGCCCAATCCATTGCTCCAGCTCGCGAAGCGGCGCCGCCCGCAACCCATAAATCCGCCTCTGCGCGTCCACCCGAACATCCACCAGCCCCGCCTCGCTCAGCACCCGCAGATGCTTCGACACTTGCGGCTGCCTTAGCCCTAGCCGCCCCACCATGTCACCCACCGGCCGCGGTCCCCCGCGCAAAAGTTCCACAATCTGAAACCGGTTCGGCTCCGCCAGCGCTTGCAGTGTCTCGATCATCACAAGCCGTAATATGCCCCAATTGGAATATTCTTGTCAAGGAATATTCTTATAGGAGAATATACAGATCGAAGACGGCTATTCGGAATCCGGCAGGATATTCCACCAGTGGATTACTAAGAGAGTGCCGACATCGGATGGACCACCAAATATTGAAAGGCACGCCTGGCCTTCGCCTTGACTTTGCAGAAACCGCCCACCTAGACTCGTTGATTCGGCCATACACATGGCGAAAACCAGAGGCACTCACATCACGGTCGGCGTCACCGGAGCCAGCGGCGCCATCTACGCGCAAACCGTCCTGCGTTTGCTCGACGCTGACCCACGCGTCGAACAAGTCTTCCTGGTCGTCACCGATGCCGGCCTCCGCCTCCTCGCCACCGAGCTCGACATCGTTTCGACCGACCCAAAAAAACTCGCTCCACTCCTCACCGGCACGCCCGCAAAAAAAATCGAGTACTTGCCCAACAAAGACATCGGCGCCACGATCGCCTCCGGCAGCGCGCCCGTTGACGCCATGGTCGTCATCCCCTGCTCCGCCGGTGCACTCGCCTCCATCTCTACCGGCATCGCCAACGATCTGCTCTCCCGCGCCGCCGACGTTTGCCTGAAAGAGCGCCGCCCCCTCGTCCTCTGCCTCCGCGAAACTCCTCTCAACCGTATTCACCTCGAAAACATGCTCCGCGTCCACGACGCCGGCGCCACCATCATGCCCGCCATGCCCGCCTTCTACTACGCGCCCAAATCCATCGACCACATCGTCACCCAGTTCGCCTACCGCGTCCTGGCTCAGTTGGGCCTGCCGCAAGAAAAACAATACCGCTGGCGCGGCAGCAAAAATTCCTAACGCCGAGCCTGCCTGCCGGTAGGCATCGCTTCCGCCCGGCATCTTGCCTTGTTCGTGTAGCGCCGGCATCTTGCCGGCTCTTTGTCCCACAAACGAAAGGGAACCTATCTGTTAAGCGCGAGAGAAAAATGTGCGCAGCCTATCCTTGGTTTTCTAAAGCGCTCGGTCTTGACTTTAGCTTGTGTAGCGCCGGCATCCTGCCGGCTCTTTTTGTTGCACGACGCCACCGAACCTCGCGGCGAGTTTCTTCACTTTGTCATCCCGGACCTTCGCGGCGAGCATCTTTAATTTGTCATCCCGACAGAGGCCGCATTTTGGCCGACGAGGGACCTGCTGCTGCCGTGCCGTTTGCCTAAATCTTGCTTCTATAGGTCATGCTCTCGTAGCGCCGGCATCCTGCCGGCTCTTTCCGTTGGACGATGGCACCGAACCGCGCGGCGATGTTTCTTTACGTTGTTACCCCAAAACCCCGCATATCGCGGGTGGCTTCAGGTCCTGCTGCCGAGAACAGGGATCTGCTGTTGCGGTGTTTGATGCGAACGGATTCCTACTGTCCAATTAATTCGCGCAGCAGAAATGTTTTGAAATTTGGTTCTAAGCAGGCTCAACAACGAAGACAATCTTTGCGCTGGACGCATCGAACACAAAATAATCGCCCGGACGGCTTTCAATCAAGTTCGCGAGTCGCTTCTTCGCATCTTCCAAATCTTGCACCGTCTCCACCCACATCGGCCCGCCAGGAAGTCTCCTGAAGATATCGTACGTCACCTTCATGGCTCTCCTCCCAAACCAAAATGTCCAGTTACATGCCCCCGGATAACTCGGCATCCTGCAATCCACCACAAACAGCAATCCAATTGCCAGCCTCAACACGCTTCAGCCCCGCAGCCTCAAGCAAATGCACCAGTTACAGCACGCTCTGTAGACACGCCCATCGCCCCCAGTTTCACCACGTAAATTTTCGCTCTTCCACGCACATATTTCGGGGGACGACATATTCGGCCCTCGGCAAAGGTTATTTTGACATTCCACGAACTAGCTTATCCACGAATCCAACTCATCTTACCTTTACAAATCGAGCGCATTCGTAAACCAAAGCGGAACGCAAATTCCGGAGGATTTTGGTCTAGAACGTCCCCAATAAAGACTCCAATCCGTTCCTACACCTTTTGCGCAGCCTCACCAGCGCAAGCCTTCGCCTTAGGTTTGGCGCCTACCCGGAACTTCTGCTCGCCCTGTGGTGTCAAATCACACCGTGGCCCTGTTCACAACTCTTGGTGGTAACTTGTCTTGACTCGAGAAATTCTATGATTGCGCTCGAAGCCAGGGGCCTAATGAAGTGCTACACCGCCATTCCCGCCGTGAGTGATGTGACCTTCTCCCTAAGCTCTGGCGAAGTCCTAGGCTGCTTGGGTCCCAACGGCTCAGGCAAGAGCACGACGGTGCGCATGCTCACAGGCTTGCTCGAACCCACCCGCGGCCAAGTACTTTGCGGTGGGAAGAATATTCAAAGCAATCTCGTCGGCTACCGGGAACGTCTGGGCTACGTTCCCGAAGAGGCCGATCTTTATCCCTTCCTCTCCGGCCAGGAATATCTGGAACTAGTCGGAACACTGCGCGGTCTTGTAGCGCCGCATCTCGGCAAGAAAATCGATGCCATGCTCGAACTGTTCTCACTTTATCCGGATCGCCATACCGCGACGGGATCGTATTCCAAGGGAATGCGCCAGCGCATCCTGCTGATAGCCGCCCTATTGCATGACCCCCAGCTTCTGATACTCGACGAGCCTCTATCGGGTCTGGATGTCACCTCTGCGATGATCGTCAAGAACTTGATAAAGGGTCTAGGTGAGCGGGGAAAAGCGGTGTTTTATTGCTCGCACGTGTTGGAAGTTGTCGAAAAAGTTTGTTCCCATGTGATGATTCTCCGCAAAGGTCGCGTCCTCGCCTATGCTCCCACTAGCGAGTTGCAAGAGGCTGCCGGACAGCCGAATCTCGAACACGCTTTCATGCACCTCGTAGAAGGTCGCGATCCCGAGCAAACCGCACGAGACATCCTTCAAGTCATGGATGGCGCTTGATCGCCTCTCTCAGTCCGTTACCTGCGTCGAAGTGGCGGCAGTTCTTTGGAAGACCTTTCCCTCGTCTCGTCTGTCACTGCGTTGACAGAATCTTTCACGGTGGCGAAAGTTCGGACGCAGACGGATTGGATCTCAGCATTGGAGTGGTTTTGGGGCTGCTCGCTTTACCTGGAATATTTGCCTCGCTTTTTCTCATCGATAAATACGGATCGTTGTTTCAGGTTATTCGGGGAGATTTAGATTTCGATCCTTATATAGCTTCGCTCCCTGACGAATACTTTTTTATCGTACTCTCGATGGTTGTCACTGCGTCTGTCGCCGTCTGGAAATGGGATAGTCTCCTTCCGGATCGCCGCGATTATAACAACCTCGCGCCGCTTCCCGTTCGCAGCCGCAGTTTCTTTCTGGCGAACCTTCTTGCGCTTCTGCTTCTCACCGCAATCCTTTCCCTCGATGTAAATGCAGCTTCAATTGTTCTCTTTCCTCTCGTCGTATGCGGATCACGAACATCGTTCGCTTACTTCGCAAGATTTCTCGGAGCTCATTCTGTATCCGTAGTGTTGGGCAGCATGTTTGGCCTCCTATTGGTCCTCGCGATTCTCGGCGTCCTCATGACCATCCTGCCATTCCGGGTATTCCGAAAATCATCGCTGTATGTTCGCTTCGCCATCATCTTGTTTCTTATGACGGTCCTCTCGACCAGCTTCGCCGTGCCGCCAATGATTCAGACTCTCGCGGAGCATCCGCACTCCCTTCTCAGACTTCTTCCTGTGGTTTGGTTCCTCGCGCTGTGTCAATCGCTCCTAGGGCGGGCCGATCCCTTGCTCCATTCTCTGGGCTGGACGGCTTTGGTCGCAACCTGCATCGCGCTCGTCTGTGGGGTCGGTTCTTACGCCTTCAGCTACCACCGGTGCTTCACCCGCAGTTCGGAGACAATGGTCACTCTGCCAGCCGGAGGCGGTAGTGTCGCCTCGTGGCTGTTTGCATTGCTTGATCGGTTGATCCTTCGCAGCCCCTTTGAACGCGCTTCGTTCCGCTTCACTCTCAGAGCGTTGGTTCGTGGACCGAATCAGGCCCTGGTAATCGGATGGTTCGCGGGTCTGGGAATAGTGATCGCTTCGCAGACACTATTTGTCGCGGTTAGCGCACCGTCACACACCATTGAACGCCTTCCGTCCGCAGAAATTCTCAGCGTTCCACTGACGCTGGCCTACTTTCTGGTTCTCGGCCTGCGATGTACGTTCGATATTCCCGCGAATCTTCGTGCGAACTGGTTGTTCCGCTTGCAGATAAATCCCAAAACACGCGAATGCGCTTCGCTGGCGAGAAAAGTCGTATTCACATTGCTGTTTCCCGGGCTGATTCTGATTTGCTTTCCTCTTTACGCTTATTTCTGGGGTTGGCGCACGTCCCTAATCCACACCGCGATTGTTGCTGCGATGTATGTCGCGCTTACCGAAGTCTCACTGGCGCGTTTCCGCAAAGTTCCCTTTACCTGCTCCGCGCCGTCCTTCAAGAGCCACGCGATCGTCGCCGTCTTGGTTTACACCTTTGGATTTTTTGTGTTTTCCACCTTTACTGCCATAGCCGAGCGCTGGACACTCGATGATCCTGTACGACTCCTCGTCTTCATTCTGTTTTTCCTAGGAATCTGGCTGGCCGTAAGCGAGTGGCGTCGAAATCTGACCTACCTCGACACGCAGATCATTTTCGAAGAAAAATCATCTCCCGCCGTGGAAGGCATGAACCTCACCTACGGCCCGTAGCTTTCTATGTCCACAGGCTCCCGGTCCTTGAATCTCCCGGAACGAAGTGCTAGCGTAAATTGTGATTATTTTTGGCAAAATAGGCGAAGGCCGGTCAGAGCGCAGCGGCCACAACCCGACTCGAATCGTGCTCCTGCCACCTGCACATATCCTAGGGATTGAGGATTCCGCCCTGTTTACCCGGAAGCACAAAGGACCTGCTTTCAGGACCGAAAAATCCAAAGTTTCAGCACAAGTTTACAACTGGTTTAGACCACTTCTACCCGGTTCTGCCTCACAAGCAGAATGCGACGTAACTCCCAGAAAACAATCACCGGAAAAATTCCTACCCGGGGCCAGAACCACGATTAACGATTTCGCAATTTGGCGGATTTTGGGATGACAAAAGGCCGCGTCCGCACCGTCCTGGAGATGATCAAATTCGAGCATTCCGTCTTCGCCCTGCCCTTCGCCCTGGTAGGCGCGCTGCTCGCCGCGCGGGCTTCCGGCGGCCTTCCCACCTGGCGCCAGATTCTCTGGATTATCGTCGCCATGGTCGGCGCGCGTTCCGCCGCCATGACCATGAATCGCATCGCCGACCTGAAATACGACGCGCGCAACCCTCGCACCGCCAATCGCGCCCTGCCCAAAGGCGAACTCTCCGTCGGCTTCGCTCGAATGTTCACTTTGGTTGCGTCAGCGCTCCTTGTCATCGCCGCGCGGCAACTGAATCCGCTCGCGCTGAAACTTTCTCCCGTCGCGCTCGCAATCTTATTTTTCTACTCCTACACCAAACGTTTCACCTCCTGGTCGCACTTCGTTCTCGGCTTCTGCCTCGGCATTTCGCCCGCGGCGGCGTGGATCGCAATCCGCGGCTCGCTTGACTGGCGCATGCTGATCCTCTGCGCCGCCGTCACGCTCTGGGTCGGCGGCTTCGACGTGCTCTACGCCTGCCAGGACGTGGAATTCGACAAGACCGCCGGCCTCTACTCCATTCCAAAAAAATTCGGCATTGCGAGAGCGCTGATAATCGCTCGCGCCATGCACATCGTAATGGTCGGGTTGCTCGCCTGGCTCGCCTTCAGCTTCCAACTCGGTTGGCCCGCCTGGGCCGGAATCGCCGTGGTCGCGGCGCTGCTGGCCTACGAGCATTCGCTGGTAAAGCCCAATGACCTGAGCAAAATGAATGCTGCGTTTTTCACCGTGAATGGCTATATTAGTTTGTTGTTCTTATTGTTTTGGGGCGCCGCGGTGGTGCGCCCATGACGCGGATTTCGTGGATTTCAGGCGTATCGGCCGCCTTCAGGCGGGCGGGTTTAGAGGAATGAACTAACGCAAATGGCGACAGGATTACAACTCAACGCACAAACGGTTCCCGCGTTCCAGGATGCGCGGCTCGAGCCGGTCGCAAAAAAGGTTCTCGCCGGCGAACGTCTCTCCGCTGACGACGGCCTGGCCCTCTATCAATCGCACGATTTGCTCGGCGTAGGCTGGCTGGCAAATTACGTCCGCGAAAAGCGCCACGGCAACGTCACCTATTTCAACGTGAACCGTCACATCAATCCCACCAATGTCTGCGTGGCGCATTGCAAGCTTTGTGCTTTCGGACGCTCGCCCGGCGCTGTCGGCGCCTACACCTTCGCTCTCGATGAAATCTGGCAACGCGCCGCCCAAGGGGTCGCTGAAGGCGCCACCGAATTCCACATTGTCGGCGGCCTGCATCCCGATTTGCCCTTCGAATATTACTTGGAATTAATTCGCGGACTGAAGCAGCGCTTCCCCCAAGTTCACCTAAAGGCGTTCACCATGGTGGAAGTGGGCTATTACGCGCGCATCTCAAAAAAGTCCATTCGCGACGCGTTGCTGGCGATGAAAGAAGCTGGCGTGGATTCGCTTCCCGGCGGAGGCGCTGAAATTTTTCATCCGCGCGTGCGAAAAATTATATGTGATCACAAAGTCAGCGGGCAGATGTGGCTGCAAATTGCACGCACCGCTCATGAAATCGGCCTGCGTTCGAATGCCACCATGCTTTACGGCCACATTGAAACCAATGAAGAACGCGTGGACCACTTGATACAGCTTCGCGACACGCAGGACAAAACTCACGGCTTCGTCGCCTTCATCCCGCTGGCGTTTCATCCGGCAAATACCGGCCTCTCGCACATTCCGAATCCTACCGGCTTCGACGATCTGAAGGCCATCGCCTGCTCGCGCTTGCTTCTCGATAATTTTGACCATATCAAAGCCTATTGGATCATGCTGACGCCGCGCATCGCGCAAGTTGCGCTGCGCTTCGGAGCAAACGACCTCGACGGAACCGTCGTGGAAGAAAAAATCTACCACGATGCCGGCGCAACCACCCCCGAACACATGACACGCGCCGAGCTCGAGCGCCTGATCCGCGCCGCAGGCCGCGTCCCGGTAGAGCGCGACACGCTTTACAATCCCGTTGACCGCGCGAAAATGCCGATTCCGCCCGCGCGGCCCTCATCAAACAGCATCGATGGCTTCATCCCCGAAACTTCTCTCACCCTGAATATTTAGCAGATCAAGATTTTGGATATCGAAAATTTGTCCGCTGATCGCGAAGAGCGAACGCAGTTAATTTTTAAATCCGCGAAGCGCTGCGAGCCGATGCGGCGATTGATCTGCGCTGACGTCGGAAAATACGAGGAGAAATTAAGCGTGCGGATGGGCTTTGTCGTACACGGCCATGAGCTGCTCGATGCTCGCCTGCGTGTATCGCTGCGTTGAGGTTAGCGAAGCGTGGCCGAGCAGCTCCTGGATGGCGCGCAGGTCCGCGCCGTCGGCAAGCAGATGCGTGGCAAAGGCGTGGCGCAACGAGTGCGGATGCAGGTCCCAGTTCACGTTGGCGAGCCGGGCGTAACTCTTCACCAGCTGGCGGATGGATTTGCCGGTGAGCCGTCCGCCACGATGGTTCAAGAACACTGCCTCGGGGCAGGGCTTGGTGCGTGGATGCTCCAAAAGCTTGGCGCGCAATGGCAAATACGCTTCCAGCGCTTGATGCGCTTTCGCGCCGTAAGGCACCACACGTTCCTTGCGCCCTTTGCCCAACACGCGAAGCATTTGTCCCGCGCGGTCCAGATTTCCGATGGTGAGGCCGACGAGTTCGCTGACGCGAATGCCTGAAGCGTACAGCAATTCAAGAATGGCGCGGTCGCGGCATGGAATCAAAATGGCGTCGGCGGCTGTTTGGCTTTTTCGGCGTGCTTGTTTCCTACCGGCTGAACCGCCCGGCAATCCGTCCAGAAAGCGATTCAGCTCTTCCGCGGTTTGAACGCGCGGCACACGCTTGGGAATTTTTGGAGTGTTGATCAGGCGCGCAGGATTTTGTTTGGTGATTTTCTCGCGCACGCAAAACTTGAAGAAGGTCCGCAGCGCGGCGAGTTTCCTGGCCACTGAAGCTTTCTGCTGTTTGCGGTCGTAGAGCCAGCTCACGAACTCGCGGATGATGCGATGGTCCACCTCGCCAAGCGGCATGGTCGCTTCACCCGGCGGAGTAAGAAATTCGCGGAGCAGATTCAGGTCGTTGCGATAGCTCCTGATCGTCGCGGGCGAAGCATTCCGCTCGTACAGCAAGTACTTCATGAAATGTTCGATGTGCTGTTTCATGTGGGCCGTTCGGCCGATATCAAGAGTATAAGCCACAGAACTGGCTTAGTGGTTTATTGTTCGCTCCGGTTTTATACGATATCGGCAAATGAGTATTTACACCCACGTAAATCGGACCCGGCACGAGAACTACAGGCACGCTTCGTCCAGCGATGCGTGCGACATGCCTGGTTTCCGAAACCACGGCGGCAGGGCGGAGCGCCAGCGATTCCCCACGGCAAAGCGCAGCTGGAGTTTCGCTAGGATTTGACGGGAGCGAGATGGTTTTCTGTGCGAGGCTCTTGTGGATGCACGAAAGGAGCCGCGGGAGCCGGGGCGCCGACGGGGGGACCTGAGGATTCAGACGGAGCTTCGATTTCCCAATCGCATCCTTCTTTCACGCAAGAGCGGAAATTGCCAGCCTTGGTGCGCTTTTCGACGATAAAGGGAGCGCCACATTTCGGGCAGGACTCGTTGAGCGGTTCATGCGGCGAAGTGTAGTCGCAATCGGGATAGCGGCTGCAGCCATAAAATATCCGGCCGCGCCCGCGTCCTTTGGCCGTGCCGCGGCGAACGAATTCGCCTTCGCCACATTTCGGGCACTTAATGCCCAAGGTGATGGGCCGCGTGTATTTGCATTTGGGATAATTTTCGCAGCCGATAAAATCGCCGAAGCGGCCCTGGCGCTGAAGAAGCTGGCCCTCGTCGAGCGGGCATTTTTCATCAAGACGGACATCCGGCTGGCGCGCGGTGCGTGTGCCGCTAACCAGGCGGCGCGTGGTTTTGCAATCCGGGTAGCCGGTGCAAGCGAGGAACACGCCGAAGCGGCCGCGCTTGATGGCCATTTCCTTGCCGCAGTTATCGCAATATTCGATCTTTACTTCGCCATCGTCCGCGGGCAGCTCGGGCGACAGGTCTTTAATAAAATCGCATTCCGGATAGCGGTCGCATCCCAAGAAAAAACCGTGGCGGCTGATCCTTTCCAGCAATTCACCCTGGCCGCATTTTTCGCATTTTTGTCCGGTGGGAATGCCTGCTTTGTAAGAAAGCATTTCGTCCGAGGCCTTATCCAGGTCGAGCAGAAAAGGATCCCAGAATTCCTTTACCGCCTGGCGCCAAGGCAATTTGCCTTCTTCGATTTCGTCGAGTTCTTCTTCGAGGCGGGCGGTGAAGCCGACGTCGAAAATATCCTCGAAGCTTTTGACCAGCAGCACGCTGACGCGTTCACCCAGCATCGTGGGCGTGAAGCGGCCCTGATCTTTGGTGACGTACTCGCGCTCGACGATGGTGGAGATAATCGTGGCGTAGGTAGAAGGCCGGCCAATGCCTTTTTCTTCCAGCTCTTTCACCAGCGTCGCTTCGGTGTAGCGCGGCGGCGGCTCGGTGAAATGCTGCTCGGGCCGAATGGTTTCCAGGCGAAGCTGATCGCCTTCGCGAACGGGCGGCAGCCGATTGCCCGCTGCATCGCCTTCATCATCCTTTTCTTCTTCTTCTTTCACAGCCTGATAGGCGGCGAGGTAGCCATCGAATTTTTGGACTGAGCCAGTGGCGCGGAAGGTGTAGTCGCTGGCATCGACGTCGATGGTGGTCTGGTCGAACACGGCCGGGACCATTTGCGAAGCAACGAAACGCTGCCAGATCATCTGGTAGAGCTTGAACATGGACTCGTCGAGATACGGCCTTACGCTCTCCGGAGTGCGCGAAACGTCGGTGGGACGAATCGCTTCGTGAGCTTCTTGCGCGTCTTTCTTCGACTTAAAGAAATTCGGCTTTTCCGGAAGATATTTTTCGCCGTAACTCGAGCCGATGTGTTCGCGAACCTGAGCTAGCGCGTCATTTGAAACTTTGACGGAATCGGTGCGCATGTAGGTGATGAGCGCAACGGAACCTTCCGTGCCGAGCTCGACGCCTTCATACAGCTTTTGCGCGAGCATCATAGTGCGCTTGGCGGTGAAACGCAGGCGGTTGTAACCGGCCTGCTGCAACTTCGAAGTAGTGAATGGCGGCGGTGCGAAGCGGCGCTTCTCTTTTTGCGCGACACTGGCGACTTGCCAGATGGCGTGTTGAACGGCAGCCAGAATGCGCTGCGCTTCCGCCTCGTCCGGAACTTCGATGTCTTCGCCCTTGTACTTAATCAGCTTGGCTTCAAAGGAGGGCGGTTCGTCCGCGCCGAGCAGCGCGTGGATGGTCCAATATTCTTTGGGAACGAATGCGCGAATTTCCTGTTCGCGCTCAACGATTAATCGGAGCGCGACAGTCTGCACGCGGCCGGCGGAAAGACCGCGGCGCACTTTGTTCCACAGGAGCGGCGAAACTTTGTAACCCACGATGCGATCCAGAACGCGGCGAGCTTGCTGCGCATCCACCAAGTTCCCATTCACCTTCGACGGCGTTTCGAAGGCAGCCTTGATGGCCTTCTGCGTGATTTCGTTGAACATCACGCGGTAGATCGGCGGAACTTCCAATTTTCCCTTGGCGAGCTTCGGTTCTTTTTTGGCGCTTTCTTTTGGTTCCTCGCCATTTTTCGATTCCTCGCCCTCTTCTTTCAGATTTGAGTACTCGCGCGGATTGCTCAGGATCTCTTCCAGGTGCGCGCAGATAGCTTCGCCTTCACGATCCGGGTCACCGGCCAGGTAGATGGCATCAGCGCCGCGCGCCGCTTTGCGAAGATCGTTGATAACTTTAATTTTCCCCGGGATGACCTGATAGGTCGGCTCGAAAATGTTGGTAGCGGTAATCGTCACCGGCTTGGGAGCTTTTTTCTCCGGAGCAGCCTCCGTGCCTTTAGCCTTCTTGGTCTTGCGCTTCTTCTTTTTGCCTTTTCCGTTTTCTTCACCGGGCAGAAGGATACCGATGGTCTTCCGCGGCAGATCCATCACGTGGCCATAGGAAGCCTTGACCGTATAATTGCGGCCGAGATACTTATTAATTGTTTTCGCCTTAGCCGGCGATTCAACGATTACGAGCGATCGTGCCATTTTCTGTCGTGTTCCTCGTGAAACAGCTTTTGGGCCAGCGCACGAAGGCGCCGGCGCACTCCCATCCTAGCCTGCTATCCCCTGGAAGGTTACAACAGGACTTTGAGGAATTGCTTACCAGGTAACTGACGTACCACGCCTTTGAGCTCCAGGTCAAATAGGGCCGCCAGCACTTCCGAAGAAGTCAGGCCGGAAAGTTCGACCATATCATCGATGTGGCGCGATTCGTCCTCCGTTAGAAGATCGTAGAGCGTGCGTTCTGCCGGGGCCAGACTTTCGTGCACCAGCCTAGCCCGTTCTTCGGAGTTTGCCGCTTCGACCGGCAGAAGTTGCGACCGAACCGGGGTCGGTAGCTCCTCAATTACATCTTCCCACGACGTGACCAGCTTGGCACCCTGCTTTATAAGCTGATTCGGACCAAAGCTCGAAGGTTGCGTCGCGTTGCCCGGCACGCCGTACACTTCACGGCCAAATTCCATAGCCAACCGAGCGGTAATCAGCGAACCGGAGTACTGAGCGCCTTCCACCACCAGGACACCTAGCGACATTCCGGCTATGATCCGGTTGCGAATAGGGAAGTTCTGAGGTGCAGGAAAAGTCCCCATAGGGAATTCCGTTATGATCGCGCCGCGCCGGGTGATCTCTTCGAAAATCTTCTTATTCTCCTTGGGATAGACCACGTCGATACCACAACCCAAAACTCCTATGGTCGCCCCTGTGTCAGAACTCAACGCGCCTTTATGAGCGCACGAATCGATTCCCCGGGCCAATCCGCTCGCGATTACGAGGCCGCAATCAGCTAAGTCCTTTGCCAGCCTCTGAGCCATTTGATTCCCATAAGGGGTAGGACGACGCGAGCCGACCACGGAAATTGTGTGACGGCTCAGAAGTTCAACATTTCCGCGGATATAGAGGAGGGGTGGAGGGTCGTAAATTTCACGCAGGCGCTGCGGGTAGTGTGGCTCGTCCCAAGTGACGAGCTGGCAACCCACTGCTTGGACCTGCGCCAATTCCTTCGACGCGGCGCTGAGTGACAGGCGTGTATGGATTGCTTGGGCTACAGCAGCGGGCAAACGTTTGGATTCCAGCGCGGAAAGTGGGGCGCTAAAGATTGCTTCCGGGCTGCCGAATTCTTGTAGCAGCTTTCCGGCCATGCGCGGGCCAAGCCCGGGCGTCAAACCTAACGCCAACCAACCCAAGTATTGGTCAGGTTGCATTCTGGGAAAAAGGCGGATTCGGGGCTGAGATTACGCAGGGGGTTGCTGAATTGTCTAGCGGTGATAGTACTCAACTTGGAGTAGGGGTGAATACGCAGTTCTGCGATTTTAGCCACTCTGCCCTTTTTGAAATGACACAATCCTGGTTCGATCTCCCGAACCGAGTCAGTTTGAGGGCGCTTTGTATATTATTTGGCCGCGCCGGATGGTGTAACGGACTTTGGCGAAGTTGTTTGCGTCATTCGCAGGGTCGGCGCTAAGGACGACGAGGTCCGCGTCCATTCCAGAAGCTACTTGACCGCGCGTTTGCGATTCACTGAAGCGAGCTGCTGGCGCGGTAGTCAGCGAAGCTAGAATTTGCATCGGCGTGAGGCCTGCTTGGGACATCAAGCGATATTCTTCAGTGACATCGTAGTCGGTTACGTAGCCAACATCCGTTCCGAAAAGAACTTGGCCGCCAGCGCGCTGGTATTGGCCGAGCTCCGCTACGCCTTTTGCCGCAAAATTCTCGGCTTGTTCGGGTGTGGCGTCGTCTTTTCTCGCTTCATAAAGCCACAACTTCAGGGTTGGGATCAGTGACATATGGTGTGCGAGCATTTGAGCGATCAACGCATCGTCCCACCTTCCGGATATTGGAGTGGTATGCGCGAGCACATCGACACCGGCATTGAGCGCAACTTCCAGGCCGGGAATATTTGACGGGTGAGCAAATACCAGGTGATTGTGCTGATGCGAGACGGTAACGGCCGCAGTGGCCACGTCCTGCGGCATCAATTTTATTTCCGTGCGGCTCACAAGCGAACCGGTGAAAAGTTTAGTCACATCCGCTCCACCAGCGATTTGCGATTGGACAACTTGAATTGCGGCTTCCGGCGTGGCAGGTTGCGGAAGAAACGGCTTGACGGAGTCGGGAATATAAAATGGCGCACCGTTCGGAGGATAAAGGCCGCTACCCGCAGTCAGGATGCGCGGGCCTGGGACTTCGCCGGAGTCGACTCGCTTTCGGATGGCAACGGTGTTGGGAAGGTACGAGCCTATGTCGACCACGGTTGTAAAACCGTAGCGTGTGAGCATGTCTTCGAGCTGTTTGGCTAATTTTTCTGCCGGCTGGTCTGCGGCGCCATTCCATTTATCTTCTGTGAAATGGACGTGGCTGTTTTGAAATCCAGCGACGATTACGTCACCGGTGCAATCCAGTTTTTTCGCACCTGTGGGGACTGTTACGGAGGAGGCTGGGCCCACGCTCACAATCTTTCCATCGCGAATCAAGACCACGCCGTTTGCAAGCGGGGAAGCGGTAGGCGAGGTGTAGATCTTCGCGCCGGTAAGCACGAGCGCCTGGCTATCTGACACTGTCGTTTGAGCCCGCGCGATTCCGGGGAAGAGGATCAGCAGAACTAAAGAAAGGATCGCGGCATAGCGGGCAAGCGGTTTCATGGATCCTCCGAACAATTCGGGCCTCCTCAATACAATACGCAGATTGTGGACGAATGTTTCGAGCGAATCGAAATCTCCCGGCTGTTGAATTCTAAACCGGCAAATACGCCGTTCAAATGCCCTTGGATTCACCTCAACGGCTTGCGCTGGACATGCGGCTGGAGTGCGGTAAGAATACAATGCCGCAAGGGGGCGAAGAATGAGAAGGGTGTGGGGCACCGAAAACGGGAATTCACGGGTATTACAAACGAACTTTGCGCGTTCGCGACGGATGGCTCGCGGCTGCTGGGTTGTGTTGGCGGCGATTGTCGTCTTAATTTTTCCAGGCTCGCGCGTAATGGCACAGGAAACCAATGCTGCGACTGGCCTGGAAGGAACCTGGGAAGGAATTCTAGGCGGCCGCCTGCACCTGGTAGTCACCATCTATAAGGCGAGCAGCGGCGAACTGGCTGGACAGCTGGATAGCGTGGACCAGAACGCGACGCTGCCCATCGAGAAGGCTTCGCTGGAGGGGAACAAGGTTAAGTTTCAGGTGAGCCGGATCGGCGGCTTATACGAAGGAAAGATGAATGACCAAGGCACGGAGATTTCCGGAACCTGGACGCAAAATGGAGTTCCGGAGCAGCCCCTTTCGTTCAAGCGCGGCGCAGCGCCGAAACCGTCTCAAGAGGACGCGGCGAAAAGTCCGGAGCATACTCCGAAGCCACGGACCTTTCCGTTGGACATTGTGGTTCCAGTTGCGCCTACTGCGTTCAAAGCGGATGGAAAATGGCATCTGGTGTACGAGCTGCACGTTTCCAATCTTGGGAAATGGGATTGCGAACTGACGCGTATAGAAGTGTTGGATGCACATGGCGGACAGAAAGCGCTGGCGAGTTTTTCAAGAGCCGAGCTTGATGGGATGGTGGTTCATCCCGGCGGAGACGCTGCGCAAAAATCAAAAATCGGGCCCGCGCAATTCGCTGTCGTGTACATGTGGGCGACGTTTGACACTCTAGACGCGGTGCCGAGTTCCATAAGTCACCGTGTAACGGCGAAAATCGGAGATTATCCGGAAGCGTTTTCGGTTGATATCCCAGCGACTCCCGTGGATCGAAAGCCGGTTGTGGTGATTAACGCGCCATTGACGGGCGAGGATTGGGTGGCTGGAAATGGGCCTTCGAACACCTCGGCGCATCGGCGGGCGCTAATTCCAGTCAACGGGCGCGCTTACATTTCGCAACGATTTGCGATTGATTGGGTAGAAGCTTATCCGGACGGCAAGACGTATCAAGGCGATCCGGCGGACAACAAGAATTACCGCGCCTACGGGCACGAGATTCACGCGGTGGCCGACGGAACAGTCACCGAGACGAAAGACGGTATTCCGCAGAATACGCCTGGCGCAAAATCGTTGGCAATACCGATAACTCTGGAGACCATCGGCGGCAATCACGTGATTGTGGACATTGGGAATGGGCTTTATGCGTTTTATGCGCATATGCAGCCGGGGTCGCTGCGGGTAAAGATTGGAGATAAGGTGAAAGCTGGGCAGGTGCTCGGGCTCTTAGGCAACACCGGGAATTCGTCGGAGCCTCACCTGCACTTTGATATTTGTAATGCAAGTTCGATGCTTGCTTGCGAAGGGGTGCCGTACGCCTTCGCGTCGTTTGATGTTGAGGGAAAAGGAGAAAACTGGAAACCCTCGGATGCGCACGAAGCGGCCGTGAAACACGAAATGGAAATTCCGCTGGAGGATGAAGTGGTCCGATTTGCTCCGATTCCTTAATCGATTTCCTTCTCGCGGATTCCGCTTGGGAAGCCGCCGGGGTCTAAATCGATGTGCTACGATGGTACGTAGCGTGTGAAATAACTGAATATGGCCAAACTGCGAATTTCAATTGTTGAGTTTCTAAATACGGCTCCCCTGGTGTGGGGTTTTACTGATGGACCGCTGACAGGGAAGTACGATCTCTCGTTTACTCTGCCTTCGCAGTGCGCCGAAGCGCTACGGCACGGCGCTGCCGACATCGCGATTATTCCGGCCATCGAATACCAGCGTATGGAGAATATGGTTGTGCTGCCGGGAATGAGCGTGGCGGCAAAAGGCGAGGTCCGCAGCATTTTGGTGGTGGCGAAACGCCCGATCGAGAAGGTGAAGCGGATTGCGCTGGATACCAGTTCGCGCAGTTCGGCAGCATTGGTGCGTTTGCTCGCCGCGGAACACTGGAAGATTCATCCAGAGTTTGTCGATGCTCCGCCGGACGTTTCCGAAATGCTGAAGATCGCCGACGCAGCGCTGGTGATTGGCGACCCCGCGCTTCGCATCGCGCTGAAGATGGAAGCGCTGTCCGGGAAGGTTCCCAGTGGCGAGGAGTGCTGCAAGGGCGATCCCGAATCGATGCCAGTGCCGGGCTTTGAGACTTTGTTCGTGTACGACGTCGCTTTCCAGTGGCAGGAACTGACCGGCAAACCTTGCGTGCTAGCAGTCTGGACCGCACGTCGAGATTCAATCAATGCAGAAGTTCTCGCCGATTTTGAAGCTTCGAAAGCTTACGGACTCGAGCGCATACGAGAAATCGCGGAAGGCGCATCGTTGAAACTCGATTTACCGGTCCGCGCCCTGGAGCGCTACTTATCCGAAAATATTCATTTCGGGCTGGAAGAAGAATATCTCGCAGGATTGCGCCTATATTATGAAAAGGCGGCCGCGGCCGGGCTTATCCCTCGCGCGCGTCCATTGGAATCTTTTCATTCTCCGGTGAAAACCACGGCAAGATTTGGGGCGTGACGTGTGGAGCGCATCGGCCAGTTGAGCATTCTGCGCCGCTATCCGGTGAAAAGCATGGCGGGCGAGGATTTGGAAGAAGCGCGCGTGAGTTTTGCGGGCTTGATCGGGGACCGCGTCTTTGCGTTCATCGACAACCGCAACCGCTCGAATTTTCCCTGGATGACGGCGCGCCAGGGCCGCGAGCTCATTCTTTTTCGCCCGCGTTTTCTTGAAGCGCCGAAGATAGAAGACGAAAATCCGGAACCGACGAGTTATGCGGTCGAGGTGACCACCCCCGAGCGGGAAGTTTTCCGCATGGGCGATTCGCGCTTCACCAGATATTTGGAAGAGCGCTTCGGGCGGTCTTTGCGATTGCGTTTTTCAGAGCGTTGCCAGACGGATGCGCGCCCGGTTTCCGTCCTGGGTTTGAGTACGGCTAGCGCGCTTTCGAACGAAGTAGGCTTGGACCTCGATACCCGGCGATTTCGTGCTAACTTTTATGTGCGCTGGGATAATGACCAGCCATATTACGAAGACGAATTGATTGGGAGTGAGTTGCAAATTGGCGACGAAGTCACGCTGCAGCTGGTGAAGAAAAACGAGCGCTGCGTGATGATCGACCTGGACCCGGAGACTGCTACACCCGCTCCCGCCGTGCTGCAAAGCGTGGCCCTTCGCCATCAGGGATGTTTGGGAGTTTACGGCGCCGTTCTTCGCGAAGGCGTGGTACGCATTAATAATCCGGTTTATTTAGCTTGATGCCGGTAAGGACGAAGCAAAATGGGCATTTCACCACAAGAAGCGCTTGATCTTTTTAACTCCGACGATCTGATCGGAATCGGAATGGCCGCGAACGAAGTCCGCCGCAAAAAGACGGATGAGCGAGTAGCGACTTATCAAATCGACCGCAACATTAACTACACGAATTTCTGCACGGAGTATTGCTCCTTCTGCGCGTTCTACCGTCCGCTCGGCGCCAAAGATGGTTACATTCTGCCGCTCGAAACGATTTACGAGAAAATTCAGGAAATGATCGAGCTGGGCGGAACGGGCGTGCTGATGCAGGGTGGCCTGCACCCGGACCTGCGCATCGAGTTTTACGAAAACATGCTGCGCTCGATCAAGGAGCGCTTCCCGCAAGTTCACTTGCACTGTTTTTCCGCGCCGGAGATTACTTGCATCGCGGAAGTTTCCGGACTCTCGCTGCGCGACACCATCGCACGGCTGCGCGACGCAGGCCTGGATTCCATCCCAGGCGGCGGAGCAGAGATTCTGGACGACGAAATACGCGCGCGCATATCGCGGTTAAAATGCCGCTCCGAAGAATGGGTGGAAGTGCATCGCGCCGCGCATTCGTTGGGCATGCGCACCACGGCGACCATGATGTTCGGCTGCGGCGAGGAAGCGCGGCATCGCGTGAACCATCTGGAATTGCTGCGGCGCATTCAGGAAGATACCGGCGGATTCACTGCGTTCATTCCCTGGATTTTCGCTCCCGAAAATACTCCGTTGGGGAAGAAGATTCCGGAAGCCACGGCGTTGGATTATTTGAAGACGTTGGCGATCAGCCGCCTCTATCTCGATAATATTGACCACATTCAGTCGAGCTGGCTCACGCCGGGAATTAAAATCTGCCAGGTCGGTTTGCAATTCGGCGCGGACGATGTGGGCAGCATCCTGATTGAAGAAAATGTGGTTTACGCCGCGGGCGTGCGCAATCGCACGAACGAGGCCGAGCTGCGCCGCATCATCTCCGACGCAGGCTACATCCCGGCGCAACGCGACACGTTGTACCGCTCCTACGTCTTGAAACAAGTCCAATAGGATTTAGATTCAACGGGATTTCATATCGGGGACTAAACTGAGAGCGCGGCAACAGGCTGTGCGGCCGCGAGAGACACGGGAAGTTCCAGCACCACGCTCGCGCCATAAGGCTGCTTATTAGAGAGCACGATTTCCCCGCCGCATTCCTGCGCGATGCCGTAACAAATGCTGAGGCCGAGTCCGGTGCCTTTGCCTACCGGCTTGGTGGTGAAGAACGGATCGAAGGCTCGGTTGAGATCGGCAAAGCCCGGGCCGGAATCCTCGAACTGAATCACCACCGTGTTTTGCTGCCGAGACGCGCGAATCTGGATCGTCCGTTGCGCGCTTTCTTCCACGGCGTCCATCGAGTTATTCAAAAGATTCAGGAGCACTTGTTTCAGTTCGTCCTCGCCGATAGCGATGGTTGGCAGCTTCGGATCCAGGTTCGTCTCTACGATGATGCCAAGCTTGCGCAGATGGAATTCGCGAAGCTGGATGACGTCGCGCAGAGCGGCGTCAAGATCGGCCGCGCGCGCCGCGGGGTTATTCTGGCGCGCAAAACGCAACAACCCGTCCACGATGCGCTTCATGCGATGGGCTTCGTGTCCTAGCTTCTGCAAGCGCTTGACGACCTTTTCACCCTGTACCTCCTCCGCCAGCAATTCCGAATAGCCAATGATGCCGGTTAGAGGATTGTTCAATTCATGCGCTACGCCCGCGACCAGCTGGCCCAGCGCGGCCAGTTTTTCCGCACGCACAAGCTGGTGATGTAGCCGCGTGTTTTCTATAGTGACGGCAAGATCGGAGGCCAAAACTTCCAGCTTTACCATTTCGGAGACATCCGGAGACGTTGCGGAATTCTCGCAACTCAGGAACAGGCAGCCGACGTAAGAACCTCGCCATGAAATCAGCGGAATCAAGACTTCGTTTTGAGGGTCGGTCATGCGATAAGAATTGTTGCCCAGCTTTGTGGCATTGTCGCAAAGCTTCTTCAGTTGCTCGACGGTAAGAATTCTGGCGCGCTCTTCGAGCACATCAGTTTCATCAATTGAAAGCCCATTTGCACCAGCAAGATGGAATGAGCGTTCTTCCGTGGCTAGCAACAAGGCAGCTTTGTTGAAGCTGCTCGCGTCGGTGATCGCAACCGCGACTTCCTTGCAGAGCGCAGCAGGATCCTTTCCGGCCAGCAGCCGCGAAGTTATGTGCGAAAGGCGCTGGAGCAGCAAATTTTCAGCATGTTCGCGCGCGCTGGATTGTTCGATGATGCGCGACTTGTCTTCCAGAAGCGCCAGAACCATTCCAAATGCGACGAAATATTTCGGGACGTTCCATAGTTCCGGATTCATCTGCAGCTTCGGCCAGAAGTGGTCGAACGCCGCTCCAAGCGGAAACACCGCGCCCCAGGCCAGAAATCCGCCGGAGACCGCGACTACTCCGGGAGACATTCGCGGGTAGCGCTTCCAAAAAAGGAGCCCGCATAATCCAAAGGAGAGTGTGAGGATGGCGTTGATGCCGAAGTCCGCGCTGCCGTGCATTTGATTGCGTACCGACCAAATGCCGGCGGCGATCAAAACGACTGCCACGCCGATATTAAATCGTTGCGGTCTGGGGCGAGCCAGAAGTGCAAAAACAGCCCCGCCGAAAAAGACAATCGCGAGCGCAGCGGACATGATCACGGGGATCGGCCAATTGAAGCTAGCGGCAAACGCGTGAAAAGCCACCGGAATCCCAAGCAAGGCTAGCAGGGCGAGACGCTTCGACCTGATTTCCACTGCTTGAATCATGGAGGTAACGAAAACGACTCCGGAAAGTTCGAGCGCGGCGATATCGATGGATTCAATAATCGTTTCCAGCGTACCCGTGTGCGTTTCAAATGCTTGAATGAAGAAGTGCAGGAAAATTAACGCCCACGCGTAAGTCCATAGCCGGATTCGCGCGGAGGGGGCGTGTTTGCGCAGCGAAAGGAATATGCCCACCAGCACGGCAAGCACAAGTATCGTCGGGAGTTTGTCGAGCAGTGGAGTCACAGGTTCAGTCTTTCAAGTTTGAGGTTATAGGCCGAAGAAAGGTCAAACAATAGAGCGTTGGTACCAAACTCCGAGACAGTGCTGCGCAGAAAGCAACGTCTAAGTGATTCTTATTGAGCTACTTACAGACACTCAAGGTGACTTCGCTGCCTTCTGGAAGATCGAGTGGCTCCGCCGGGACCAACACGCCATTTTGAAAACGAGCACGTATTTTAATAGACGAACGAGCGGACTCGCGCGCGGATGGCACGCGAGATTCTGCGATGAGAGCTTCCTTAGCGGAGGAGGTTTGCAATTGCGGCGCTCGGCGCTCGCTTGCCTGGTCCAGCGCGATGTTGGCGAGTGCGTCTGCATCCGAATTCAATTCGCGGCGAACGTGTTCGATCGCGAAGTATTGAATTTGCCGCGCCAGCTTGGCCGCGCGCTCATGCAGCGGCTTCAAGTCGGGACTTTTCACTTTATAGCGGCCTTGCATTTGGCGCACGAGTAGTTCGGAGTCGCTGCGAACTCGCAGGCCGTGAATATCGTGCGAGGTAGCGTAATCCAGGGCGGCGAGCAGCGCGTAATATTCCGCGACGTTATTCGTTTCGCGTCCGATATTTTTCGCCAGCTCAAGAACGATTTTTCCGGAAGGGTCGCGCAAAACTACCGCGTAAGATGCCGGACCAGGATTGCCGCGCGACGCGCCGTCAATGTTTGCAATGTGGACGGCAGGCGGCGCCGAATGAGCGTCGCCGAAAAGGCGCGCGCTTCCCGGAACGCCGGATTTGGACGACTTGAATCCAGCTTTCATTTGCAGGGACTCAAGCGAAAAAAACTGTCAAACTTTCGCGGCCTAAGTTTCATTGGAGAGGGGGCCAGCGGGAGCGGAAGGAGTGGCGGAAGAAGCGGTAGCCGCCGAAGAGGCCGGTTCGAAGTAATAAAGAATCCGCGTACAAGTCTCGCAGTGAAACATTTCTTCACTGTTGGATCGGCGCATCTCTTGAAACACGTGCGGGCGTACACGCATTCCGCAAGCGGTGCATTTTTCGTCGCGAACCTCGGCTAGCGCGACGCCGTGATGTTTCTTCACGATGCGATCGTAATGATCCATCAGTTTCTCAGGAATCCGCGGAACTACAGCGGCGCGTTTGGCATTTAATTCCGCGAGAGCCTTTTCATCTTCGGCTTTTTCGGCTCCAATCTTGGAACGATCGCCGCGCACGACTTCTTCCACTTCCTTCAACGCTTTCTCGGAAATCTTGATTCGGCGGTCGTACTCCTCTCCGGAAACCATCTGTTCCAGCAAACGGTCTTCGGCCTTGGCGATCTGCTCTTCAGCCATTTGCACTTCGTGCTGCAGCGCTTTGTACGCTTCGTTGGTTTTGATCTGAGAGGTTTGATCTTTATACTTGCGGACTTTCTCTTTCCAACCCTCCACATCGAGCTCGTACTTTTTGCGGTCTTTCACGGTAGCGAGTTGCGCGGCCTTGCTGCGTTCGAGCTCCGCTTTGGCCGCGGCCGTGCGCGCTTCCGCATCCGCGATTTTCTTGGGAAAGGCTGCCAGCCGCGCGTGGACGTCTTGAAGACGCATGTCCACGGCCTGTAATTCGAGCAGATCCTGAAGAATCTTCAGCACTGTAGAAACATTCTAACACACGCCGCCGCCCAGCCCCGCTGAGAGCCGGGCATTTGCGGGCCCCTATCACGGCACTTCGGGTGAGTCTTTTTCGAGGCCTCGTCCGTAGTATGGATATGATAGCCAGCGCAGCCATTGCATGGGAGGGGCGTGTGGGGCTCGAAAGCGAAGTAGCCCAGCTTCAGCGCGGAGACCTGGACGCGCTTTCGGCGCTACTAGCGCGTTATCAAAATCGCCTCTACCGTTATTTGTTGCGACTCGTGCGTGAGCCGGCAGAGGCGGAAGATTTGTTTCAACAGACCTGGGTGCGCGTGGCGGAAAAGATCCGGCAATACGATTCGAAACGTAATTTTGAAGCTTGGCTTTTCACCGTGGCGCGCAATATTGCCATCGATCATTTGCGTCGAATGCGGCCGGAAAGTTTGGACGAGCCGATCCCGGGAATGCCGGGGGAATCGCCGGCCACGCGTTTGCCGTCGGGCGAGCGTCCTGTGCTCGACGGAATGATGGACCGCGAACGCTCGGGCCGTCTGGCCCAAGCGCTGGAACTTTTGCCGGTCAGTCAGCGGGAAGTTTTGACGCTGCGGTTCGAAGAGGAAATGAAGCTTGAAGAGATCGCCGACGTAATCGATGCCCCGCTCTCAACAGTAAAAACGAGATTGCGCCGGGGGCTTGACCGTTTACGGAATACGCTGGAAACAAATTATCCGGGGGAAGTATGGCAATGAGCGACCACGAGAAAATCCGCGAACTATTGGCTCTGTCGGCAGCCGATGCGCTCACACGCGCGGAAGAGGAGCAGGTGATGAACCACATACGAACCTGCGCGGACTGCTCGGCTGAAGTGGACAGATGGCGTCTGCTTGCGGCCGGAATGCGCCGCCTGCCAACACCGCAACCGCGGCCCGTGATTGTGGAGCGCGCCCGGGCGCAAGCAGCCCTACGGCTGGCGGAAGAAGCGGAACATCGCTGGCACCGCATTGTGATGTTGGGCGTGATTCTGTTCGCCTGGGCCATGACGCTGATTAGCTGGCCGGTAGTGAAGCTGGTGAGCGGCGGAATACTGGGAATGTTGGATCCGGGCTTGAACCATGCCTGGATAGCGTTCGCAATTTTTACCACCGTTGTTTGGGTATCGGGTGGCGCAGCGGCCGTGTTTTTGTCACTTCAGCAGCGGCGCGAGAGGAGCTTGGCATGAGCCGATTTCAGAAAGAACTAAAGGTGATTCCACGGATTGCCTGGATTATTGGTTTTGTCATTTACGTTGGAATGGGATTGCTGCTTTTTACCGTGGCATTGCCGAGCGACAACCACATGCGCACGTGGGATCCCGGCTTGCAGCTACTGTTTTCTTTTGGCATTCCGCTCTTTCTGCTTGCCTATGTGCTGCTTGCCGGCTACGTGTACGGGGACGCGAAACGTCGCGGCATGCGCTACGTAATGTGGACGCTGCTGGCGATTTTCATTCCCGACGGCATCGGCATGATTTTGTACTTCATCTTGCGCAGTGCATTGCCGAGACCGTGCCCGGGCTGCGCTCAGGAAGTTCCGGCTGGATTTGTTTTCTGCCCGCACTGCGGCACGCCGCTTCAGGCCACCTGCCCGAATTGCGGACGTGGCGTGGAGCGAGGCTGGTCGAACTGCCCGCACTGTGGGACACAATTGCCCGCGCTAACTGCCCGCATCGCATAGCAAAGATAGCGGGTGGATTGATACACTTTCGGTAGAACGCAGCGAAACACGAGGAGGCTTTGTGCCATACGTACAGGTAACCTGGGTGGCCGGGCGCACTCCGGAGCAGAAACGCAAACTGGCCGAGCGCATTACGCAAGTGTTGATCGAAGACGGAAAAGCCAAGCGCGAAAATATTCAGGTGACGTTTGTCGATTTGCCGGCAACGGACTACGCCGAGGCCGGCGTAACCGTTGCCGACCAGAAGCGCACTCCCTGATTTCACGCCAGCCAGCGGCCACAAATTAGGCGGCAGTCAACCGAATCGGTTTCACGCTGACGGCCCAAGTTCGCGGCGGACCAGCACCGCATCGATCAAATAGCCGATTCCGATCGAGACGGGAATAATGCCGAAAACGGCAGCTTGTATTGCGTCCGCGTCAAATTTTGCCAGCAGACCGAACGTCAATGTGTAGCCGAGCCCCGCTGCGATTAACAAAATTGCTGCATGCCGGGAACGCGCGTGCGGCGGCAATTCCTCCGCGATAGGGACCTGAACTCCTTTGGCGATAGCCGCGAGGCGTTCTTCCGTCCTGAGTTTTCGCACGCGATACCAGGCGTAAATGGCTGCCAGCGGCACCGAAAAAGACAGCACAACTGCAGCAAATCCGATTGGTTCCATAACAAACCTCCTCTTTTTCCGGGCTTCTTGAACTTCATGCAAAGGTACGCAGATGGGCGCGGCGATGTTCCGTTGACTCAGGAAGAGGACACAATTTCTGCCGAACGTGGGTGAGCAATACAGAGGAAGCCAAAACCGCGAAGGTTCTTACTGCCCGGTCTGAACCTCCATGCTTTGATCGATGAAATAATCAGAGCAGCCCGGATTTGTGGCCGCGGGACAATGCGCTACCACGCGAAAACCGCCGGCCGGATTTTGAATTTCGTAGGTATAACCCTGGCGTCCTCGCTTCTCGAACGTCAGCCCTCCGCTGGATGTGAGATCGTCCAAAGAAGCATAGCTGCCGTGTTCAGCCTGATAGGCCCGTTCTGCCTGTGCGATGGCGATGAGGTCGTTTTTCACGCCGACAATGTTGATCGTTTGCGCCGGCGTGCCGGCTCCGTCGGACTCAGCTTTCCCGAAATAATATTTGTAAACCAGCAGCGAAATTACCAAGACCACCAGAGTTGCAGCCAAGCTTTTCATGAGTCCCTCGTACTTCAATTTTACGGCATGCGCGCATTCCGCAATGTTTTGCGCTGAAACGAGTTCCATGCGAGCAACGAGGACAATTCGGCACTGTGAAAAGGGCAAAAGTCGCGCGCAATCCTTTTTTGCGCGGTACACGTCTAACTATTATTCAACAGGAGCGTTCTCGACATGACGAAGTGGGCTCAACTCGGTGCAATTATTTGTCTAGCGGCGGCGCCGGCGGCATTAGTTGCAAGCATGCGGCCGTCCCAATCCGCTGCGAACACCAACGATTCAGCAAGGCGAGGTGACGAAGTGCTACGGGAAGCGGCAAACGCCGCCGGTGGTGAAAAACTCAGTTCCGTCGCAACGCTTGCAATTGATGAAACCGGAAAAATCATAACCTCGCAGGGCGACACAAATCTGGCGGTGAAGTGGATGGTTGCCTATCCCGACCGTTCGCATGGCGAAGTAGATTTTGGCGGGCAAAAAGTAGTGCAAGTTTGCGATGGAAACTCTGCATGGTTGCAACTACCGCAGGGTACGCGCGACACCACCCCCGTCATTTCAGAATTCAAGCGCGGAATTTCGCTCTTTGGCGGCGGATGGGGAGTTTACGAGCAAGTGCTCGCCGGGAAAATGAACGGACAATTCATCGGAGAAGCCGACATCGACGGAAAGAAGACGCTGGGTGTATCCATCGACGGACCTTTCGGCCCGGTGAAACTTTACTTCGATCCGACAACGCACTTGCTTTCGGCGGCACGATTTCAATCCGTAGGAGCGCAAGGTACATCCGACAATGAGCAGCGCTGGAGCGATTACCGCACGGTGGAAGGCCGGGTGTTTGCGTTTTCAACCGTGACTTATCGTGATGGAACAAAATTTTTCGAATCAACGATCCAAAACGTACAGCTGAATCCTAAATTGGACGAATCGCTATTCGCCAAGCCGGGAGCTGCTGTTAACAATTGATGGTCTTTTCACTTCACGGTCAAGATGACCTTGCCGATGTTTCTCCTCTCCTGAATGTAGGTGTGCGCCGCGGCAGCTTCCGCCAGGGGAAACGATTTCCCGATGACGGGCTTGATCTTGCCCGCGGCGTACATGCGAAAAATCTCGTCAAGTTCGGCGCGCAGCAAAGGCCCGCGCAACTGCATGCGGCCCAAATTCACGCCAATCACCGCGATGTTCGCGCTCATCAGTTTCAGCGGATGAAATCGCGGAGTCTGGACCAGCGCACTGAGTCCGCGAGTGAGACTTCTTTTTCCGCCAGATCCTGCTGCTGCGGAGAGGCCATAGATCACCAGGCGCCCGGTGGGCCCCAGGCACTCATAACTCCGCGAAAAGGATTTGCCGCCGATCGGGTCCATCACCATTTCGATTCCGTCCGGCGCGAATTTACGCACCACTTCCACGAAATCGCTTTTCTGGTAATCGATAGCGTGGTCCACGCCGATTTTGCGAAGATATTCCTGTTTGGTGGGTCCCGCCGTGCCGAAAATCACCAGACCGCGAGCTCGCGCAAGTTGCACTGCGGCGATACCCACGCCGCCAGCAGCTCCGTGAACCAGAATCCTGTCTCCGGGCTGCAGGTTGCCCATCGCAAACATCGAATGATAGGCAGTGAGATAGTTCACCGGGATGGCAGCAGCGTCATCAAACAGCATGCCTGCGGGCAGGCGATAGACCTGCCGCGCCGGGACGGCGACCCAGCTAGCGTAAGCATTGAATTGCGTAAACGCAGCAACCGCTTCGCCGGGTCTGAGCGGCTCACCTTCCGCCGCTTTACCTCCACCCTCTGCAACTCTCTCAACCACCCCGGCAACTTCCATGCCTGGAATAAAAGGCGGCTTGGGCGTTCCCGGATAAATGCCCATGCGCTGAAGAAGGTCGGCAAAGTTTACGCCGATCGCTTTCACGCGAATGAGTGCTTCCCCGGCTTTGGGCTGGGGGTCAGGAACCTCCCGAGCCTCAAAAACTTCAGGTGCTCCATACTTCCTAACGACCATGGCGCGCATCTAAGTCTCCTTGTGCCGTTATTGCCGTTTCCGCGCCGGGTTTCCTATCCTGCCGGTTTTCATTTTGGATTCGAGGCATCCTATCTTAAACTGTAAGGCTTTGTGCAACGATGAAAACTAAACTGAAGACCGCAACAATATCAATTGCCACAGCCGTGCTCGTCAGCGCGTGGGTTTGTGTCGCTGGCGACGCGAAGCCCGCGTCAACGTCAACTCCGCCCGTGCTCACCGCCATGCAGGAAGAGCTGAACCGCTCGATGACGGGCATTTCCAAGTCCGAGCCTCCCGACTATTTCATCAGCTATACGGTTGCAGACCGCCAGTACACAGAAGTTTCCGGGTCGAATGGCGCCCTGCTCTCCAGCTCGGAAAATCGCGCGCGCTGGCTCGAAGTGCAGACCAGGGTTGGCACCTATCAGCTTGATGACACGCACAAGCTGGGCGATCGCCCGCCGAGTGCGACCAGCCCCGGCACAACCATGGCGCTCGACAATGATGTGGATGTACTGCGCCGTGAAATCTGGCGTGAAACTGACCGCCAATACCGCGCCGCCACCGAAGCGCTTATCAAGGTGGAGACCAGCCAGCAAGTTCAGGTTCAAACCGCCGAAGGAAACGCCCCGGATTTTTCGCGCGAGAAGCCGCACGTCTCCATCGGGCCGCGCGTTGAAATCAAGGTCGATCGCACGCCGTGGGAAGAGCGCGTGCGGAAATATACCGCCGCTTTCAGCAAATCGCCGGCGGTGCTGAATTCCATCGCTACATTCACCGCCCTCGGCATGAATCAGTATCAGGTGAACACCGAAGGAACCAAACTCGCGTTTGGCCAGGTGCATTACCGGCTCGAGCTTTACGTTCAAAGCAAAGCGCCCGACGGCATGGACATCAATCGCTACGCGAATTTCGATTGGCTGGACACCAAAGACGCTCCCACCGACAAAATCGTTTTCGATCGCATCCAGACCATGATTGCCGAAACCGAGGCATTGGACCGGGCGCCGCTCGTCGAGCCCTATGCCGGTCCAGCGCTTCTGACCGGCCGCGCTGCCGCCGTCTTCTTTCACGAAGTATTCGGCCACCGCGCCGAAGGATTCCGGCAGAAGGACATCAACGAAGGCCAAACCTTCACCAGCAAAGTCGGCGAACAAATTTTGCCCGACTTTATTTCCATCAAGGACGATCCCACGGAGGCCGCTCTCCACGGGCAAATGCTGCTGGGTAATTATCCGTTTGACGACGAAGGCGTTCCCAGCGAAAACGTTTCGTTGGTGGATCACGGCGTGTTGAAAACTTTTCTGATGTCGCGCTCGCCGCTGGTGACCATTCCGGAGTCGAACGGCCACGGGCGCCGACAGCTTGGATATGTCCCGGTCGCGCGCCAGGGAAACTTGATCGTCTCGAGTTCCAAAACCATGACGGACGCGGAACTGCGAAGCAAGCTGATCGAACTGGTGAAAGAGCAGGGAAAACCGTTTGGCCTGCTGATTGACGATATCGCTGGCGGCTTCACCTTTACTGGCCGCTCTCAGCCGCAAGCATTTCAAGTGCTGCCGTTGGTTGTTTACAAAGTTTTCGCAGACGGCCGCCCCGATCAATTGGTTCGTGGCGTTGATATCGTTGGCACGCCGCTCGTCTCGCTAACGAAAATAGTGGCCACCGGCGACACACCCGATATTTTCAACGGATATTGTGGGGCCGAATCCGGCTCCGTTCCTGTTTCGGCAGTGGCGCCGGCAATTTTGATTTCGGAAATGGAAGTGCAGAAGAAGGAAACGTCCACGGACAAGCCGCCCATTCTTCCGCCCCCGGCTCACGACCCGCAGGGACATTACCCGGGCTCCGTTAAAAGCACGAAAAACAATTCGCAGTCAAAGGGACAATAGCCTTGAAGAACCTTTCAGTGTTTGCTTTGATTGCGGCGTTTGCGATTCCTTTGTTTGCAGGCACGCCCGCGCACAACTTGCCGGCCGCCTCTCCTCTGCCCGTTCCAGCCGCTGCTCAGGCGCCTGTGCCGTCCAGCGAAACCGACCAAACACTCCACGCCATGCACGACGAAATGGAACGCGCCCGAACGCGCTTGCAGATTCCCGGAGTGAGCAAGCCTTTCTACATCGAGTACCGCTTGATGGATCTGGACGTGCGCACGGTGACCGCAACTTTCGGCTCGCTGGTGAACACTTCCACCACGCGCGACCGCATCATGAGCGTGGATGTGCGGGTGGGCGACTATCACCTGGATAGCTCGAATTTCATTAGTGAAGACGGCTTTCAGGGCTTTCTCGGTTCCACCGGCCAAGTGGGAATCGACCGCGACTATAATTCGCTCCGGCAGGATTTGTGGCTGGCCACCGATCAAGCTTACAAACAGGCCGCCACGCAAATGTCGCTGAAGCAAGCTTTTCTGCGCAGTCTGACCAAGCCGCCCGAGATTGATGATTTCGCGCAAGAGCCGCCCACGCAACAGATTGATCCGCGCATGGATGCCGACTTCACGTCGCGCAACTGGGAAGACGAGGCGCGCAAGGCTTCCGAAGTTTTGAAGGATTTTCCGCAGCTCAACGGTTCGCGCCTGAATTATTACATGGTGTACGTCACCTATTATTTGATGAACAGCGAAGGCACCACGCTGCGCACGTCGCGAAGTCTTGCTGCCGTGGAAGCAGCGCTCGACACGCAGGCCGACGACGGCATGCTGCTGCACAACTATTATTCGCTGTACGTAGCGCGGCCCGCGGACCTTCCGGATCCGGCAGCTCTGAGCAAATCGCTGGCACAAACTGGAACTGAGCTGATGCAATTGCGCGGGAGCCCGCTGGTGCCGGATTACACCGGTCCAGTGCTTTTCGATGCGCCCGCGGCCGGCTCGGTGCTAGCGCAAGTTCTTGCGCCCTCACTGTCCGGAGCGCGTCCGCCGCTATCTGTGGGCTCTTCTTTCGATGCGATCATGGAGCGATTTGGCGGCCGCAGCGAATGGACCGGGCGCGTGGGCACGCGAGTGCTCCCCAGTAATGTCACCCTCGTGGACGATCCGACGCTGAAGGAATTTCAAGGAAGACCGTTGCTTGGTAATTACGCAGTGGATGACGAAGGCGTGAAAGCCGAGCGCGTCACGCTAGTGGACAATGGGATTCTCAGAGATTTGTTGATGTCGCGACGCCCGGGCCCTGACTTCCAGAAATCAAATGGCCATGCGCGCTCGGCAATCCTTTCTGACACCCTGCCGCTTGCCAGCAACCTGATATTTCAAGCCAGCGACTCATTGAACGCCGCAGCGCTGAAAAAGAAATTTCTGGATGCTTGCCAGAGTGACGGCCACGAATGGTGCCTGGAAGTAAAGCGCATGGACAATCCGGCGCTCTCGTCGATTCGCCAGGAGGATTTCAACGATTTCATCGGCTCTATTGCCGGCGGACTTTCCAGCGGCGAGCGCATGCCGTTGACCGTTTACCGCGTATACGTTGCCGATGGCCGCGAGGAGATGGTTCGCGGCGGCCACATCGAGGGGCTCACGCTGCGATCCATGCGCAATATTCTGGGTGTCGGCGGCGATAGCACAGTAAGCACTTACATGCAGAATCCTGCCGGTGGCTTCGCTGGTACCGCGCTTGGGGCCTTCGGCTCGGCGCAAGGCGGCATTCCCAGCACAGTCACCGCGCCGTCGCTACTGCTCGACGAAATCGAAGTCCGCGGCTTCCACGGCGAGCCACGGCGTCTGCCGATCGTGCCTGCTCCTCCCCTAAAATAGCGAGTCATCTGTAACGCTGCTGAAAAGACTGGTCGCCTGGTCTCACCAAAGTAGCGCGTCAAGCCATCGCCAAGTAAACTCTCCACATCGAGCATGTGGCGGCTCAATCGATGCGGTACAAATCTTCCTGTTCCCGCCGCGGCGGAATTACTTTTTCTCCAAACTATTTTATGAAGGGCGCATGTGACGAGGCCGCAATCCAGTCCGGAAGCTTGGCAGCTCCATGTGCAAAAAGTGCCGAGCCGTGGATCCTGGCAGTGGCGATCCTCGGATCCAGCATGGCTTTCATCGATAGCACCATCGTAAATGTAGCGCTGCCTGCGCTTCAGAGAAATCTCGGTGGCACCGTCGTCGACATGCAATGGGTTGTCGAAGGCTACGGTTTGTTCTTGAGCGCGCTGATTCTGGTAGGCGGTTCCTTGGGCGATTTGCTTGGACGCCGGCGGATGTTTCTCGCCGGCGTTGCAGTTTTCGCGATTGCGTCTGCGCGATGCGGTCTCGCTGCCAATATCCACCAACTTGTAATCGCGCGAGCCATCCAGGGAGTTGGCGCGGCGTTTCTTGTGCCCGGCAGTTTGTCCATCATCAGCGCGTCTTTCAGTGAGAAAGAGCGTGGCCGGGCGATCGGCACGTGGTCCGGCTTCACCGCCATAACCATCGCCATCGGGCCAGTGTTGGGTGGCTGGCTTATTGAACAAGTTTCCTGGCGCTGGGCCTTTTTCATCAACCTTCCCATCGCCGCCGCAGTCATTGTGCTTGCGCTTTGGCGCGTGCCCGAAAGCAAGAACGCGGAACCGGCAACCGTGGATTGGACTGGAGCTTTACTCGTCACGGTAGGTTTGGCGGGCGTCACTTATGGGTTCATAGAGTCCTCCAGTCTTGGTTGGAGCCGACCGTCGGTCTGGGGTAGCCTGGCTACCGGATGCGCATCGCTGATCGCTTTTCTCTACGTTGAATCTCGCGTCAAATCTCCCATTGTTCCGCTGAATCTATTTCGGTCGCGCAATTTCAGCGGCGCTAACTTGCTAACGCTTTTTCTTTATGCCGCTCTCGGAATTTTCTTCTTCCTATACCCTCTGAATCTGATTCAGGTCCAGCATTATTCGGCCACCGCCGCCGGCGCTGCAGCCCTCCCCCTGATACTGCTGATATCCTCGCTTTCGCGCTGGTCCGGCGGGTTGGTCGCGCGCTACGGGCCGAAACTGCCACTGATCGTTGGCCCGCTCATCGCGGCTCTTGGATTTCTTCTCTGCGCCCTTCCATCCACAGGTGGCAGTTACTGGCGAACATTTTTCCCGGCGTTTCTGGTACTTGGTCTGGGAATGGCAGTGAGTGTGGCCCCACTGACCACCATCGTAATGAGCGCGGTGGATCAAAATCGCGCCGGAACCGCCTCGGGTATCAATAACGCCGTTGCGCGCGTGGCAGGCTTACTTTCGGTTGCAACGCTCGGAATCGTGATGGTCAGCGCATTCAGCTCTCATCTGGACACAAGTCTTGGCGGTCTGGGCCTATCAGCGGAGATAACGCGCGATCTGCAATCGAATGAGATCAAGCTTGCGGCAGTTACCGCTCCCACGGGGGTTGATTTCTCGACGGCGACTAAAATCACAGCGGCGGTTGACCACTCTTTTGTGTACGGATTTCGCGTCGTAATGCTTATCTGCGTAGCGCTGTCGACGATCAGCGCATTGTTTGCATGGTGGCTGATCGCACGCGACGTGAAGTCACCATAAACGGGCCGGGGGCTGTTCGCTGAGTTGAGCGCCCAGACTCGCGGCGTCCCAATTTTGCCAAGCTTCCGCGAAGACGCCATTTTCCACGCGCACAATCGTCGTACCGGTCACGTTCAGCGCCTTGCCGCTGGCAGTGTGGCGGAACGCAATGCTCCAATGCACGCAAACAAGATCGCCTTCAGCCAAGGAAACGACCGGGCTGAAATGAAAATCTGAGAATTGGGTGTGCAGCGCATCATAAAAGCTGCAAAATTCTTCCGGCCCATTCAATTGTGTAGAGCCGTCATGAAGTATTCCTTCAGGGAAAAGTTCGAAGACGGTTTCCTTCCGCCCTTGATTCCACACCTCTTCAAACCAGCGAATAAGCAGTTGTTTGTTCTTTTCTAGCGTTGAAACCGGTTGCGCCGCAGAAGACATGGTCCTACCTCCTAAGCCAACGTGTTGAGGCAGTATATAGAAATGCGATGTCGCGCGTCGAAGCTACCTTGTCCGTAGCCATGACTACTCTTTATTTTTTTCCTATACCTGCCAGATAGGCTTTGGATTCCTGGCGCACGATATCGACCAGATTGCCCATCGCTAAGTTCACGTCAATCAGGTGCAATCCCCAGTCCTGCAGCACCATTCCGTGAAACACCAGGTCTCCAGCGATATCGTTGGCACGCGCTCCTGCGGGGTCAGAATGCACTGTGACTGCAAGATAGGATCCGTGCTCGTTCGAAACGCACTCGGCGGTGAGCATTCCCGGGACGCTCACAAAAACTGTGTCAATCGGTTGCGACGGAGTGACCCATGAAGGTGGATCAGCCGATACCGCGCTCACGATATTGCCGCCGATTCCGGCTGGCAAATACGCGTGTAACTCGCCGCTGCCGCCGCTGAGTGCTGCCGGATTTGTGCAGCCGGCGATCACGCCTTCCTCCTTCACCCGGCCAAAACGGCTGTCGGCCGGTGGTGGCGCGTTCGCTCGGAAGGAGACATACGTGATGACGCATCCGGTTTGCGTGTTGGACTGGCACAAGGGAATGTGCTCAAAAACGCCGCCCACCTCCTTTCCTTTCGGCACTGGGAAATTCGTCCCAAGCAGTATCGCGGAAACCAGGCGCGACTGCACAGGCTGGCCATCAATTTCGTCGTGGATCAGTCGCATCAATATGCTGGCGCCCTGAGAGTGTCCGATCAGCACCACGCCCCGGCCGTGGTTATCGTGCTCAAGATAGTAGTGCCACGCATCGACCACGTCGTTGTAAGCCACCGCTCGTTCCCGGTCGATCACTTCCGGCGCGGGTGGTATGCCGATCAATGCTGCGCGCAACGCGGTTAGCGTTACTTGCCGGTACAGCGGCGCGTACATTCGGCACCGTGAGCCGAACCGCGCGAATTGGTTTCGAACCACGCCTTTTTCCGCTGGCCCCAGAGTCATGTCACTGTTGGGCGTGGGCTGTGCGGAAATCGTGGGATAAACGTAAAAACAATCTATCGGTGCTTTCGGATTAGGGACGTACCTCTCAAGCGACAACCTCCCGTCCGCTTCGACGATCGTCGTTGTCAGATCGACAGTGCAGGAATCTTGCCGCCCAGGCCGGCATATCCACGTATCTCCGTTGCTGTAATCGTTCTTTGCCGGCATGGGCGGTAGCGAACCCGTCGCGGCGCCGGCAGACTTGGATTGCTCCGGCAATTGCGCGTTCGCGGCTATCCCGGAAAATGCCCCGAAAAATACCGCCGCTAAACAAACGCGTAGCAGGAGAAGAGTATGCAGGGTCCGGAAAATCGGGGTGCAAATAGACTTGAGGTCATTCATGTGGACGCATAATCTTATTCCGCATCCCAAAGGTGAGTCAATGCAGCGGCATGCTTCCGTTGATGTAGATTTATATTAGCTTGCAAGTCATCCAATCAACTTTCTCGATTCCGTTTAGCAGCTCACGTCCGCGCAACCTATTGCAGCTTCACGGCTACCGGATAGTAGCGTTGAATCATGCGCCCGGTCATCATGCCGCCCTCGTATTCCGGAATGATCACTTCGTCGGCGCCCGAATTGCGTATGGCCGTAGCGTAACGCTGCTGGCCCGCGCGCGTAATGATTTTGGCTTTTGCGTTCAACGAGCGAGCCGTCACTGTGATGTACAGATTGTCCGCGTCGTTGTCGATTACGATGCATATTCCGCGGGCGCGCTCAATTCCCGCGGCCAGCAAAACATCGTGCCTTTTCGCGTCTCCGTGAATCACCATTACGCCCTCGCCCAAAAGTTGGCGATAAAGTCCCTCGTCGGTCTCAATGAGCACCAGCGGAATCTGATACCGCGTCAACTGATCGAAAACGGTGCGGCCAACCTGTCCGTATCCGCAAATGATGAAATGATCCTGCAGTTTTCCGATGTTCATGTCGTTGATCATGGATTTCCATGCCTCCACACCCTGGCGATTGAATATCGTCACCAGAACACGCTCGGCAATCCAAACCTGAAACGTAAACACTCCGATATACACGAAGAGTGAAAACACTTTGGTCGCGGTGTGAACGGATCGATAGTCGATCGCGTGAGGATGAACGGTCCAAAAAAGCGCGTCTAACCATCGTAATCCTTCCAGCCGCATATAAACCAGGACACACAAAAGGCTGAAGGCCGCAAACACTGCGACCGGCAGCCACAACCGACGAAAGAAAAAAATCAACAGGCGACTAATGCTCAATCGCGATCCCCTAATGCTTCACTCGAAACTCTGTGCGTTCCGGTTTCCTTGTGCTCGGTCAACCAAAACGGGGCGACTTGATTAGAAAATATACCAACAAGGTTGGCGCGACGGCAGCCAGAACTTCGTTATCGCTCAGATTAATAATTTCTATCGTACATCTGTAGTGATAACAAAAGGTTTAGAGAAGGCGCGACACCAGAGGTAAAAATTTATAAGTTCGGAGTGCCTGACATCGCGGTTTCCAGCCACGCCAAGCAATTGACTGAGGGCTCTTATTTAACGCGGCCCGCTCTGATAATTAGCTTCTCTGATCGTTCTCGCCCGGTGTGATCAGCGTCTCCGTGATCACAAGCTCATCGACATGCAGACGTTTCACCTTTAGCTCTTCAATCTCAAGGCCGCGAATCTTCGCGTTGCCGACACGCAACATTCCAATCACGAGACGGCCGATCGCTAGCGCTCCCACTGCCACCGCGCCCAAGGCCAATGCGCCGACTGCCAGCGCGCCCACGGCGCCATTCTTCGCACGAAGCCGCTGGATACGTGTGGCGCCATTCTCCGGCTCTTGCAATTCATTCCACATTCTTTCGGTCACCTTAGCCTCGCTTTGCCTTGCGCTGTCCGATCGCGCAGGACACGCAGTCGTTATTTGATGGGGAAGCAGTCTAGGTCGTTGGCGAACCGGAGAGGCCCCGCGTACCGTTTTCTTATTTCAGATTCCGTTTGAGCCTCTTTTCCCAGTGTGCGCAGCATGCGATGAGACAAAACTAATTCCTTCACCTGCGCTTCCTGCGCAATCTCGCCGATCACCGAAGGAGGCATGTGCAGGTTCCGCTCCACGCCCGTAACGCCTTCCGGCACCGCGTTGTGCGCGATAAACAAATCAGCATTCGTCGCCAATTTCACAAGTCCGGCACCTTCCCCGTTTGTATCTCCGCTGAAAACGATCACTTTCCCCCGCGTTTCAATGCGCCAAGCCAGCGCCGGAACGCCGCCATGAATCACGCGCACGGCGGAGGCCGCAAGGTCAGCATTATGAAATACAGCGATCGGTGTTGAACTCGCCTCCACGTTGTGCGGCTGCATTTTGTAACTACCGTCTTCGTCGGGCTCCAGGAGCTCGCTGAGATAGCGGTAAGCTCCGTGCTTGTCTCCGAACAAATCGCTCACAAACTCGGTGGTCGAAGGCATGAAATCATTTCCGGACGGACCGTATATAGGCAGCGGAGTTTTGCGATCTTCAAACCAGGATGATTTAATGAGCGCGGAAAAGTCGCCGCTATGATCGACGTGAAAGTGCGAGAAAAAAATCACTTCGAGTTGCGACATCTGTGCGCCGCTTTCGCCAAACCGCAGCGCGCTTCCTCCGCCCGCATCGATGAGCGCCTTCGCTTGACCGTCTTCCCACACCAGATAACTGCTCGAAGCTCGCTTGTCCTGCAACTCCGGCCCTCCGGAACCAAGCACTTGCACCGCGACACCTTGCGAGCCACAAGTTTGCGCGGCAGCAGACGGCAAGAACGAGCACATCAACAGTAGAACGATGGCGGGAGTTGGCGACCACCATAAGGCCAAGGACCCCAGAGAAATTCGCGTCGAAATGCTTGAACGGAGACCGGAACAGCGTTTTCTACCCCACATAACTCCATTTCTACGCTATTCCGCTGTGGAAATTCCACTTATTATGGGACTTGGATAAAGTTCGGGTGAGCCCACAGCTAGTTCGTTTCGCCCTTTGGCTTCTGGAACTCGACAGTCAGCGTAATGTGCGTCGCGGCCGGTTTCCCATCGGAGAGTCCCGGTTCAAATACCCACAGAACAACTGCCCTTTCCGCCGAAGGTTGCAGCATGCGCGGCCCGGATATTGGTTTCGCTTCAACCAAGTTGCCTTTTTCGTCAATCAGCGCATCGAGTTTCACCACCGGTTCCATGTCTAGGTCTTCTGCCCAGGCAGGTATTACCGGCTGAGTTTCGGACACAATTCTTGCAGGGACGTTCTCCGCATTTTTCGTTTCATTTGAGTTTCGATGTATTGCATGTCCCGCCCCGTTTTCGTCGGAGTTCGCCGAAGGCTCCACAAAGCGGGGTTGTGACGATTCTGCGGAATCCACATCTTTGCCGGATCGCGTGGCGTCAGAGCCCGCGGTCGCCGGAGTTACACTTTGTGCCACTGGAGCACCATTCTTTTGAGCCTCAATCAGCGGCTTAGCGTTTGGTGATGTTCCGCCAGACGCCGGTCCGCCAGTATTCAAGCCCGCAGCCCCTGCCGAAGACGGTGTTCCCGGCGAGTGCGCGGAGAACGCGGATAGTCGATTGTTGACGGGCGCCGGAGAACTCCTCGCGTGCCAAACACCGACCGCGACTACCGCGATCAAAATAACAGCAACAACTCCGACATAGATCGGATTCTGCTTTGCCATCAATTCGCGAATCCTGCCAACCGTGGACAGTATCGACGAGAGCCTTTCTGTTCCGGCTCCTGCTATCTTCGAACCTGTCAGGACGGCCTGGTTTGCCGCATCCCCGCTTGGCGCGGCGCTCGCGGCGTCTCCAGCATCTTTTGCCGCTTTTGGAGTTTCTCGGCGAGCCTTCGACTTACCATCCATGGAAGCCAGCAAGGCAACTAGCTGAGCATCCCTTGCCTCATCCCAATCAGGCACCGCGTCCTTTGTATCAGCCCCAGCGGCGCCCTTTGACGGCGCAGGTGAACTCTCCGTCGTTTCGGCTGAAGAAGCGGTGAGAGCTGAATCGGCATTTTCCGGATTTGCCGAGGGAATTCCCGCGCTGGCTGGCGCCCAGGATTCCGCACTCGGTACCGGAGCCGAATTCGACATGACCTCTTCGATTTCTTTTTTCGCCTCGGGCTTCGGCGCGCTGCTCGGAGGCTGTTCCGCCGGTACTTCCCAGAATTTCGGATCGTAAACGGTAAATTCCAAGTCTGTATAGCCGGCTTCCCGCGAACCCAGCACCTTGCACAGAATTTCTCTTCCGGATTTGTCGTTGCGCAGAAAGACGCATTGCCCCGGCGAGACTTTCGCGTCCAATTTCAGCACCGCGCCGTTGTCAGAGACGAGGATCGTCTTGGTCGTCTCCGTGAATAACTCCCGGCGCTCCGCTCCCTCCACAGTCTTCGACCCTTGAACCGTGACCGGGATTTCGAGCGCGGTCGCTTGCGCAGTTTGCACAGGATCAGCCATTCGTTTACACACATCCTACGGGATTTACAGTCTTTGCCGCCCTGCCCAGGCCTATCTTTGAACAGTCCTTGGCGTCAGTTACCACCTCCCATTTTCCTCTCCGAAAACACCGGTCGCAATAGTACAGCGCCAACCAGTAACCGTCCTCCAGTCGAGGAGCGCACTCGCGAGGGCCTTGTCGTAATTACAGTGCATTCCGAGTCTTAGACCGATGCCGTCGTTGACTTGCAACCGCCCGCAAATTAAAATCGCGCGCACATGACTGAGATTCCCTCCCTCATCGGTCAAACCATCTCACACTACCGCATCGTGGAACGACTCGGTGGCGGCGGTATGGGTGTCGTTTACAAAGCTGAAGACACGCGCCTGCACCGCTTCGTGGCTCTAAAATTCTTGCCGGACGAAGTAGCCCGTGATCCGCAGGCTCTGGGACGTTTTCAGCGCGAAGCACAGGCCGCTTCCGCTCTGAATCATCCATGCATTTGCACCATCTACGATATCGGCGAGGACCATGGCAAAGCTTTCATCGCCATGGAATTCCTGGACGGCTCGACTCTGAAACACCTGATCAACGGACGCCCGCTGGAAACGGATCGCCTGCTCGACATCGCCATCGAAATTGCGGACGCACTGGATGCCGCGCACTCCCAGGGAATCATTCATCGCGACATTAAGCCTGCCAACCTCTTCGTCACTCGCCGCGGCCACGCCAAGATTCTCGATTTCGGTCTGGCGAAATTGCTTCCGGCACGCGCTGGAAGCGCGCGGGTAGGCGAAACTGTCGGCACCGCAACGTACGGCGCGGATGAGTCTGCGGACATGTTCACCAGCCCTGGGACTGCCGTAGGTACCGTCGCTTACATGTCGCCGGAGCAGGTTCGCGGTAAGGAACTCGATCCGCGCAGCGATCTTTTTTCCTTCGGAACAGTGTTGTACGAAATGGCTACGGGCGTGATGCCTTTCCGCGGCGATACCACCGGAGTAACCTTTGAAGCTATTTTGAATCGCGTGCCGCCTCCCGCGCTGCGCCTGAATCCTGATGTGCCGGTAAAACTAGAAGAAATTTTGGAAAAGCTTCTGGAAAAAGATCGCGAGTTGCGCTACCAGGTAGCTGCCGAGATTCGCGCAGATCTGAAACGGCTACGTCGTGAGGCAGACTCGTCAGGACGCGTTTCGTCAACCAGTGCTTCACAAGCGGCCGCCAGCGGAGCAGTCCCGCTCTCAGGTTCCACGCCGGCAGTTGCCTTGCCTGCTTCTTCAGCCGCTGTATCAACCCCATCGAGCTCTTCTGTGCGGCAAGTAGCGGGACAGCACAAATTGGGGTTGGTCTTTACGTCTGCAATTTTGCTCGTGTTGGTAGCTGCAGCTGCATTCGGCGTTTATTCCTTGTTTTCACGCAAGAAAACACCGAGCTTTCAGAATTTTACGGTGTCGCGCATAACCGAAACGGGCAAGGCCTCGCTCGCCGCAATATCGCCCGACGGGAATTACATCTTGAATGTGCAACGCGACGGCGGCCAGCAAAGCTTATGGCTGCGTAACGTTCCAACGAACAGCAACACGCAGATCGTTCCGCCTTCCGACGATCGTTACTTCAGCTTGAATTTTTCTCCGGACGGCAACTCGATTTACTTTGCCAAGGAACAAAAGGGCGAAAAGGGTGTGACCAGCTTATTCCGCGCGCCGGTCTTGGGCGGAAACCCCGAGCGCATCGTCCATGATCTTAACTCGAACATAAGCTTCTCACCCGACCGCACAAGCTTCGTCTTTGTCCGCTACAAACGAAATGAAGGAGAAGGCGACCTGGTCATCGCCAACGCGGATGGTTCAGGCGAAAAAGTCTTGTCCCAGCAATCCACTCGCTTGCGCCAGGCTGCCTGGTCTCCCGATGGGAAAAGGATCGTGGCGGCGGAAATACTTGCGGACCAATCCGGGTTGTCGGCCCTGGATATTTTTGACTCTTCGACCGGCCAGAAACAAACATTCATGAAGGCTGATATGTTTCTCGATTTCCCGGTTTGGTTGCCCGATCAAAGCGGCATCCTGGTAATCGCCAGCGGACGTGATTCGAATTTCAATCGCAGTCAGATCGGCATTGTTTCTTACCCGCAAGGCGTTTATCGCCCGATCACCAACGACACCAATTCTTATCCAATCATCAGCCTTTCAGCGGACGGCAAAACCATTACAACCGTGCAATCCCAGTATGTTGGAACATTGGAGACTGCTTCCTACGACGCCAAAGGCGCGGGAAAGCCAGTCACTATTAGTACCCGCCCGCCCACAAACTGGTTTGCCTGGACGCCTGACGGTAAACTTCTCGTCGAGCAGGAAAATGGAATTTTTCAGATGAACGCAGACGGTAGCAACCGCGCTCCTCTACTTCATGATGATTTTCCTTCCTTCGGTCCGATCTCTTGCGATCATGGACGCTACGTCATCTTCGCGTCCGCGCTGCGCGGTGGAGGCAATTCGATCGACATCTGGCGCATCGATGCCGCCGGCGGGAACCTGAAACAGCTCACCACCGGGACAGATGACGAACCAGCTATGTGCTCACCGGACGGCAAGTGGCTCGTTTATGCCAGTTTCGACAAAGGGAAATTTGTAGCGAAAAAGATCCCTGTGGACGGCGGGACTCCCACGCAACTTTCCGAAGCGCTGCTTACTTGCGGGTGTGTCAACGTTTCCCCGGATGGAAAATATTTGGCGTTTCAGACCCAACCTACTACGGGCGGCGCGGTGGTCATCAAGATTCTGGATTTTGAAACCTTGCAGCCGGTGAAGACAATCGAACGTGATCCGCGCGCAGGTGGCGAGATTCGCTACACCTCCGACGGAAAAACGATCGGCTATCCAATTCGTGAAAATGGTCTGTACGCGCTGTGGGTATCGCCAGTGGACGGCTCCCCCGGCCACCTCGTCACGGACTTCGAAGCCGATCACATTTCCGATTTCCACTGGACTGTGGACAACAAAACTCTCGGCTTGCTTCGCACTCACAACGATAGCGACGTCGTACTCCTGCGCCAAACAGCTTCTGCCCGTTGATTTCTTCGGCAGTTTCCCGGGCCTGCTTCCGCTCTCAGCCCGTCCGTTAAGCGCCATTTGCTCGCATCGCTAACCTGGTCATCCTTGGGCGCCAAATCTTTCGGCGGCGCGCGCTCTCGCCCTGGCAGCTTCTTCTTCCCGATTCTTCGGTGGCGCGTTCGTCTCGAGCGACTTCAGCAGATGCATCGACACTTCCGCGATTTCCTCCACCGCGCCTAGGAACGCAGCTTCGTTCGCCTTCGACGGCTTGTTGAACCCGCTTATCTTTCGCACGAATTGCAGCGAAGCGTCCCGAACCTCCTCCGGCGTGACCGGCGGCTCGAAATTGAAGAGCGTTTTGATGTTCCTGCACATCGGCAAATCTCCTTCCCAGTCCCTGTCAATGAAATTTCTTCTCCAGAGCTGGCAATGTCTCCACGAATACATGGCCCACAACGGCAAGACTGCGTGGATCCACTTTATCCAACGTATCTTCGGGCGTATGCCAATACGTTGTCGAAACGTCGAAATCGATGATGTCGCACCCGGCCACGCCACGGCGAATAAATGAAAAATGATCGTCTCCACCCACGGCATTGGTTTTTTCATTCAGGAAGATACTTCCATAACCCAGACGCGAAGCGGTCGTCCAGATCAGGTCCGTGAGCCATTGCGTTGAATTGCTGTCTTGCTTGATCTTCAAATCCGAAGGCCCAATCATGTCCGCCAAAATCATCGCTTTCACGCGTTCAAGATCTCCGGACAGCGCCATACTCGCGGCCATCTCGCGGCTGCCAAAGGTGCTGTTTGTATCGAGCCATTGCACGCTGTTTTTGTCGGTCCAATTATCCTGCGCTTCCTCGCCATCAAAAAATACAATCCACACATTCAGAGCGCTCTTTGCCTGCCGGCCGCAAAAAACGCGCGCCAGCTCGAGCATAGTGCCAGTGCCCGAGCCTCCGTCGTCAGCGCCCACGAAGTTTGCCATGCGCAGAGTGTCGTAATGCGTGGTGTACAAGACAATGTCGCGTCCGGTGCCCGGAATCTTGGCAATAATGTTTTTCATCGCAATATCGCCAAGCGGGGTCGAGCCGTTGAAATTGTGCTCCTCCACCTGGCATCCAAAACTTTTGAGCTGCCCGACGATGTAATCCTGCGCGCGATGAATCCCTTCCGATCCTGGCGGACGCGACCCGATTTCCACCAGTTTGCGCACGTGTTCAAAAGCTTTAGCCCCATCAAACCCACCAGTCGAAGATGCCGGAGGCGCCACTGCCGGAATCGTAGCTTGGGTCGTGGCTGAGTCGGCGCCCGCCGGTGTGCGGTTTACGACAGCCGATTGTCTATCGCAGCCCGCTGCGCAGAACAATGCCAGACCCACAATAATGAAAACGTTTTTTCGCATCCCCTGTCTCAAGTGCATTCCACTAACATACATGACCGAACGCATTTCCGTCATTGGGCGCACTGATGCGCCTGATTCTTCGAAGCGCCATTCGACTCAGCGTATAATCCGGCGATGCCATCGGCGTCAGTTTCCATCGAACAGGCCTCGCGTGAAAAGCGGTTGGCGGCGCTCGCCTCTATCGGCTCCGCCGTCGTGCTGGTCACACTAAAAGTTTTTCTCGCCGCGCTGACCGGTAGCTTGGGAATTTTGTCGGAAGCATTACACTCCATCCTTGACTTGGTGGCTGCTGTAATTACGTATCTTTCGGTTCGCGTCGCTGATAAGCCCGCCGATTCCGATCATCTTTACGGCCACGGAAAAGTGGAAAGCTTCTCCGCCTTCGTGGAAACCGCGCTCTTACTTTTCACCGCGGTTTACATCATATTCGAGGCCATCCAACGCTTGATTTTCCACTCCGTCGAAGTTCACCCGAGCATTACCGCAATTTTATTTCTCGCCATAGCCATGGGCATCGATTTCGTCCGTTCGCGCGCACTGAATCGCGTGGCCCAAAAGTATCCTAGCGAAGCGTTGGAAGCTGACGCGCTGCACTTTTCCACCGACGTTTGGAGCACCTTCGTAGTCATCCTCGGCATCACCGGCGCATTGCTCGGGCAAAAGTATGGCATTCCGTGGCTTAGCAAACTGGACGCGGTTGCAGCCCTCGGCGTCGCCGGCGTGATTATCTGGATCGGTTCGCGCCTGGGCAAACGCACCGCTGACGCGCTCCTCGACGTTGCTCCCAGCGGCTTGCGCGAACGCATCACCGCCGCTTTGGACAAAACCGAAGGCGTCTTGCGCACGGAACGTGTGCGTGTTCGCCGTGCGGGCCAGCGTTATTTTGTGGACGCCACCATCAGCGTCCCCCGCACCGCCAGCCTTGAGGAAGCCCACGCCGCCAGCGAGTCGGTGGAAAAGCGCATCGGCCAGATTGTTCCCGCGGACGTGGTGGTCCATGTGGAACCACGCGCCCGCAAAAACGAACATTTATTTGAAACCATCCGCGCCATCGCCCAACGCCGCGGCCTCGCCATTCACGAAATTTCCGCCAATAATTATGACGGCCATCTTTTCATCGAATTGCACCTGGAAGTCGAAGAGGGATCCAGTCTCCGCCAAGCGCACCGCCGCGCCAGCGAGCTTGAAAACGAAATCTTAAAGGCCACGGAACCAGGCACCCGCGTCAACATTCACATCGAGCCGCTGGGCGCAAAAATTGGCGGCGCAGAAGAAATGAAAGACCTTGCGCGCGCGGTTCAGGACTTCTTAAACTCCCTTCAATCGGAGTATCACGAGTTAACCGATTGCCACGACGTGCGCGTGCGCAGCGCCGATCACAAAATCCTGGTTTCTTGCCACTGCGCCATGGACGGAAGCCTTCCCATCACCGATGTTCACGATATAACCGCCGCGCTGGAAGACCGCGTAAAAGAAAAATTTCCGCAAATTTTCAGGCTGACGATCCATCCCGAGCCGGTGGAAGACGCTTAGTTCAACCGCCGCGCAGCGAACGCCCGCCCGGCAAAAACCTGCGCCGCCAGCGCGATCACAGCGGGAAAACATTCCAGCACGTAGCGCGGCTCCGGCGACTCCACAAACGTGGTGAAAAATGACGTGCGAATAATAATGAACGCTATCAGAAACGCCACACCCGGCTCGCGCCGCGCCATCCACGCCCCCATCAGCGCCAGCGCCAAATAAACAAAATTCACAATAATCAAGGTTAGCGTCACTAGAAAATCCGGACGATCATCCTCCCATTCCACGCGCACCGGACGCAAATGCCCGGAATAGGGCAGTAGTTCAAGCCGAGGCGTAACCCACAAAGTCAGCGCGCGCAAAAATGGAATCTTCAGGTACGTACGCAATGGATGGCGTAATGTCCGCTCCTGCGCCACTTCGCGAAATTGCCGGTCCAACGCCGGCCCCACCGTCAACTCCTCATTATATTGGTCCAACAAATCGGAAATTCGTTCGCGTTCAGCAGACGAGTCAAACGCCGTCGGCGGAATGTCGTCCACAGAAATCTCTTCCACATTCAATTTCCATTGCGTCAGATACACATCGCGGAAATGCCACAGCCATGTGTTTGTCCATTCGTTGAAACCAAGCGGCGTGTATTCCCCTGGCAACTCGCTGTAACGCGGCGCCAGAAACTGAATATCGTGCAACGTTCGCCAGTTCCGCGCAGCCCAGGGAATCAACGACATTGCCACTCCAACCGCGAGCAGTAAGCCTGCGCGCAAAAGCTTCAGCCAATTCGCCGGCCGCCACCACTTGATCGCCAGCGCCAACCCCGCGGCAAAGAGCAGCAGCGGCGTTTCCGGACGCACGAGCGTGCCGAACCCAACCACAATTCCAGCCAGAAGCCACCGATTCAAGAGGCCTCGCGCAAAGCCGCCATCGCGAACGTCGCTGATTTTTCTGCCCAGCTCCGTTTCCAGCAAAATTAGAATCGCTAACGTTGTGAGAAATATCGTCAGCGTTTCCGTCAGCACCACCGCCGTATAATTTGCAGTGAACGGACAAAACGCCGCGAGCCACAATCCAGCGAGCGCTACGCGCCTGCGGGCCGCTTCGGGCGCTAGCCGCGAAGCGATCAGCGCAATCAGGAAACATGAAGCCAAATCCAAAACCGCTTGCGCCAGCATCACAGCGCGCGGAGAATTTCCCGCAAACGCAAACACTGCCGCCAGAAACGCCGGATAACCCGGCACGCGCATGTCCACGGGCGTGAGCCGCCCGCTCACCGCGAATCCGTACACTCCGTTCTTCAACCAATTCCATGCCAACTCAATGTAGAATGGAGCATCGCCCGAGTCCGTGACGGGGAACTTCAGTACGAAGAACACTCGCAGGGCCAACCCAGCTAATACAGCGAGGCCAGCATTTACACGCATCTTAGTGTGTTGGGTAATTGACACCATCTCAATGGACGGCTAGCTTGGATTGTCCCGATGCCTGAACGCAAGCCCATTTTCTACGACCAGGAGCGTCGCCGCTGGCGCCGCACTCGCCGCGTGTTGGAAATCACCGGCGGATTTCTTGCCGTCGTTCTCATAATTTTCCTGATTAACGTCGGCCGCAATCCTGAGCTTCCCGATATTTTGCAGGCTGACACGCATGCCGGCCTCCATGCCGTCCGCGCGCACCTCCCTCTTCTGAAGCCCAAACCCACTCGCGGCCGCAAACGCAAAATCGCCGCGCTGGGCAAGATCCCGCAAAACTACGATCCGCTGCGTGCCGCGTTTTATGAAGAAGATGACGCTTCCAGCTTGGCTTCCCTGCAGTTGCACTATCACGACATAGACTTGCTGATTCCCGACGCGCTGCACGCCGCCTGGCCCGATGGTCACCTGGAAATCGACACCCACACGAAACTCGACGCCTGGATGAAATCCATGCAGCCTACCGGCCTCGAGCTCCCGATCATGTCCATGGTCAACAACTACAACGGGAAAGACTGGGCCATCAAAGACATGGCGGACATGCTCGCCCATCCTGCCGCGCGCGACCGCCTGGTCAAAGAACTCAGCGATTTCGTAAAATCACAGCACCAGCCCGGCCTGGTCGTGGATTTTGAGCAGGTTCCTCAATCCAGCATGCCGGACTTCAATCGTTTCATTCACGATTTAGGCGAATCGCTGCGCGCCGCGAATCTGAAATTAATGATCGCGCTTCCGGCAGCCGACTGGAGCTACGACTACAAATATCTAGCGGCTCAGACCGACGCAATGATTCTGATGAATTACGATTTGCACTACCCAACTTCCGATCCCGGCCCTATCGCCTCTCAGGACTGGTTCGTCACCAACATCAAGAACATCACCAAACTGGTACCGGCCGAAAAAATTGTGATGGGCATCGCCAATTATGGGTACGACTGGCAGGCAAAATCGAAGACCGCTCCGCATCCTATCGCCCAGCCGGTCACATTCCAGCAGGCCATTGTCACCGCTGTGGAGTCTGAAACGGACGTAGAGTTCGATGCCGATTCCCTGAATCCGCACTATTCCTACGAAGACGAAAAAAACAACGTCCATCAGGTCTGGATGCTGGACGCCCTCACGGCTTACAACGAGTTGCGCGCCGCCGAGCGCGCCGGAGTGCGTGGCACGGCGCTCTGGCGCTTGGGCATGGAAGATCCGTCCATATGGTTCATATGGGACGCCACGCATCCCGACGATGCGATTCGCAGCAAAGTTCAGGAAGTTCCTCCGGGTTACGACTTGATCCTCGAAGGCCAAGGCGACATCTGGCGCATTACCGCCACTCCGCAAAGCGGCCGCCGTGAATTTGAATACGATTCCGACACCGATCTTTTCACCGACGAAACCTTCAAGACCTATCCGCTTTCCTGGCGCATCGACCAGATGGGTTACGCCCCGCACAAAGTAGCCCTCACTTTCGACGACGGTCCCGACCCCGAGTGGACATCGAAAATCGTGGACATCCTGCATCAGAAGCAGGCACCGGCGGCCTTTTTTGTAATCGGAGAGGCTGCGAATCAGTACCCTGGAATCGTAAAGCGCGAGTTCGAGCTTGGGAATGAAGTGGGAAACCACACATTTACACATCCCGATTTTGAGAACATCACGAAATCTGAGGTTCAGTTCCAATTGAACCTTACCGAGCTGCTTTTGGAGAGCAACCTCGGAGTAAAAACCCTGCTCTTTCGGCCGCCTTTTGGAATCGACCACCAGCCCGAAACGGCCAGCGAAATCGCCATGCTTCCTGTTCCACAGGCGATGGGTTACATCATCGTTGGCGCACAGATCGACCCGCACGATTGGGGAGAAACAGATGGCGGCGCGCCTCCGCCGGTAGACACAATCGTTCAACGCGTGATGGCGGATACCCAAACCGGAAAAGGAAACATCATCTTGATGCATGATGGCGGCGGCGACCGCAGCCACACCATCGCAGCGCTGCCGCAGATCATCGACGGACTTCGCGCCAAAGGCTACGAATTCGTTTCGGTAGGCAGTTTGCTGGGTCAGACGCGCGCACAAGTGATGCCGCCGCTCAGCCACCAGGAATGGCTGTTGGCGCGTGCAGACGCGTTCGCCTTCGAAGCCTTCCGCTGGTTCCGCTTCGGTATTGCTTTTATTTTTATGACCGGGATTTTGCTCGTAAGTGGCCGCGCTCTCGTCATTGGCCTGCTTGCTCTGGCCGAAAAATTGCGGCCGTCTCCGGTGGACCATCCTGAGTACAAACCGGAAGTGACCATCATGATTCCGGCCTACAACGAAGAGACGGTCATCGTTGATACCGTGCGCTCAGCACTCGCCTCCGTTTATCCCAACCTGGAAATTCTTGTAGTAGACGATGGTTCCACCGACCGCACTGCCGAGCTGGTGCGTGCAAATTTCGGACGTGATTCGCGCGTGCGGCTCCTGCTGCAGCCAAATCGCGGAAAGCCCGCGGCGCTCAACCACGCGCTTGCAGAAGCAGCGGGTGAAATCGTCGTCTCCATCGATGCCGATACGATTGTGGACCCCGAAGCGGTTCCGCGCCTGGTTCGGCATTTCGCGGATCCGAAAGTAGGCGCGGTTGCGGGAAACGTAAAAGTAATGAACCGCAACAAGTGGCTCACACGTTGGCAAGCTCTCGAATACATCACCAGCCAAAACTTGGAAAAACGCGCATTCGATTTACTGAATTGCATTCCGGTAGTGCCGGGCGCAGCCGGAGCGTGGCGCACGGATTTGCTTCGCGCGAACCATGGATTTTCAGGCGACACAGTAGCGGAAGATACTGACCTGACGCTTACCATCCGGCGTAACGGCTGGAAAATCTTGTACGACGAAGACGCCATCGGACGCACCGAGGTTCCCGATACCGTCGAAGCTTTGATTCGCCAGCGATTCCGCTGGACATTTGGAACGCTGCAAGCCGTATGGAAGCATCGCGACGCAGTCGGCAAGCCTCGCTACGGCACCCTCGGCTGGGTTGCGATTCCCAACATTTTTCTTTTCCAGATTATTCTTCCGCTAGTGTCGCCCGTCATCGATCTCCTGTTTATACTTTCCATCGCGCTGTGGGGACTCGCGCAGCTTCGAATTGCCCGCTTGCCCCAGTTGTGGACTCTTCAAGACGTTGAGCGTTCCTTGATTTTCTTTGCCATCTTCATGGTCATCGACCTCTTAACCTGCGTCGTGGCCTTCGCCCTGGAAAGAAACGAGGATTGGACTCTATTAGCGCCGTTAATCCTGCAACGTTTCTACTATCGCCAAATGATGTACGTCGTGCTTTTCCGCGCGCTAAAAGAGGCCGTTCAGGGGCGCCCTGTTGGCTGGCGTGGCGTCGAACCCCAAATGCCCACCCCCGTCGTCCAATCTTGACGGATCCATGAAGGTTCTTTTCCGCCGGTCATTTAAACAACTGCGCCCTTTTTTTGGAGACCCATTCTTTCAACCACGGTTGAACATCAAAACCTCGCAACTTTTCTGCGCGAGGCGGGTTGAAAGAAGCGGATGATGAAAATTCGAGCGGGGCGTGGTGCAAAGAGTACTAGCAGTTCTTGTTTCGAATTGACAGCTCGCCAAAGCTCGGATTATAGTTTCCCCACTTATTACTACCCTTGTAACCTGGCTCTTGCAGAGGTCTGTAGTAAGCCCATTCCGGGGCTGGATGGTGGCCGGCTCGCAGTCGACTCAGAGGATGGCGCTCGCTGAGGCTTGTTCCTGCATAGTCAATTTGAAAGCGCCCTCTGGTAGGTACTGTCGAAAGGCAAAAAAACGTAGGAATCTAAGTTAATGCCGTGCAAATTTTTCGATATCAATCGCTCTCGGAAGTGGAATCACAAATAAGTTCCGAAAAGAGGAGATAACTATGAAATCGGGCCAACCAACTTACAAGCTCGCTGCAAAGTGGGTTGTGTTTCTCGTTTTGCTCATGCTCCCAACGATTGCTTGGGGCCAGAAAAATAAGGGCGGTGGCGGCGGAGGTGGGTCGCATGCGTCAGCACCGGCGCATTCTTCCGCTCCATCGCATGCGAATACGAGCGGTGGCTCGCATACCACTACCGGCGGCTCTCATACGACCACTGCTGGAGGCGGTAAGACTACCGCAAACGGCGGCCGCACAACCACTGCCAACGCCGGCCACACAACTACAGCGGGCGGTGCCAAGACCACTACTGGCTCGAGAACAACCACAGCCGGTGGCGCCAAGACCACTACCGGATCGAGAACAACTACAGCCGGCGGCGCCAAGACCACTACCGGCTCGAGAACAACTACAGCCGGCGGCGCCAAGACTACAGCCGGCGGCGCCAAGACTACGGCCGGGGGTGCCAAGACAAATACTGCTGGCGCTAAGGGAAACACAGCAGGTGGCGCTAAGGGGGGCAGCAAGACCGTAACCACTGCTCATGGAAATACCAGGACAACAAACGCCTCGGGCAAGACGACGAGCGTCGCGACTAAGAGCGGGAATAAAGCGAGCTTCACCTCCAGCGGTAAGGTCGGCACGGTTCATACCAAGAGCGGCGCGACCATCAACCACGGTAGCAACGGCAGCCGACGTACTGTAAGCACGCGTGCCAACGGCACCCGCGTCGTTAGCACCGGTCACGGCCACGGATACACAGAGCATTCCTTCTCACGCGGCGGACGTAGCTACACTAGCCGCACGTACTACAGAGGCGGTCATGCCTATGCTCGCGCGTACGGCAGAGGCTACTATCATGGCGGCTACTACAATCACTACTACCCCGGACGCTATTGGGGCGGTGGATATTATGGATGGGCGTACGGCGGATGGGGACCGGGAATTGGCTGGGGTTGGGGATGGGGCGGAGCGCCGTGGTACGGTTTCTATGGCTACTACTTCAACCCGTATCCGGTCTACGCAGCTCCGGCATTCTGGATCACTGATTACTTGATCGCAGCAAATCTCCAAGCCGCCTACGCAGCTTCGGCGGCGGCGAATGCCACTGCCGCTGCGGACGCCAATGCCGCTGCTGGAGGTGACGGTGGTGCTGCCCCCGCCGATGGTGGAGGTGGTGGCGGTCAGAGTGCCGTCGTTCTCACTCCGGAAGTGAAGCAGGCCATTGCTGACGAAGTGAAAGCACAAATCGCGGCCGAGCGCGACGCAGCGGCTGCACAAGCGGCTACTCCGGCAGCGGCAGCGCCGGCTGCAGATGCTCAACAATCGGCTTCAGCGACGCCACCAGAGGTTGTGCCTGACGCGCTCAATCCGAACAATCGCACGTTCATCGTAGCCGACGCACTCAACCCACAGTTGCCCGATGGCACCGAATGTTCGTTGACCCAGGGTGATGTGCTCACGCGCATCGATGACACGCCTGACGCCAATTCGAACGTAAAGGTGCTCGTGAGCGGCAGCCAGAAGGGCGACTGCAGTTCCGGTGCTCAAGTTGCCGTCTCCCTCAACGACCTCCAGGAAATGCACAATCATTTCCGCGAGCAGATCGATGACGGTCTCGAGCAACTGGCGAAGAATCAGGGTAAGAACGGCATGCCTGCAGCTCCGGCTGGCTCCGCTGTCTCCAAGCCAAATCCCGATGGCCAGGCGACGCCCGATCCGAACGCTGCTGCCGAATTGCAACAACAAGACCAAGAGGCGGACCAGGCGGACAAAGACGTCCAGGTAGCCCAAAACGATGGGATCAGCAACTAACGGCGCTGAATCCCATTAACGATAACAAGCCTGTTTACGGAACCGGGAGAGCCAGCTTAAAACTGGCTCTTCCGGTTTGCATTACGACTGCAGATGAAAGCTCATGGAGTCCGACTGAAGTTCAGAGTCACGGAATTGTTGACATGGCTAATCTGCTTACCTATAGTTACGGCGTTTCGTCCAAAGGGATGCTCCCCCCGGCTCCTAAAAAACTCTTCTCAGTGAGGAAGCCTATGTTCTCGCGCCCACCAATTATCAAGTTGAGCTTCGTCGCGGCTTTGGTGTTTTCATCGCTCGGCATCAGTCCCCGCAGCGCGGCCCAGGGACTCCAGCAGCAGTTGGAATCTACCTACGCGCTCACTAAACCCACCGACGACAAGAGTGACATCGTCACCGCCGGCGCCGTTTTGATTTTGCAAAAAGACAAAATCATCATGTACAGCACCGCGAACCAGGTATTGCCCCAGAACACGTACAAAGCCGGAAAGCTATCTGAGGGCGCTTTCGGTGTGCACGACAACGTGCAGAAATTTGGCAGCTTCATCGGCCATCCGCCTCCGCAACAGGCTCAGACGCAGTCCCGGCACTTCGTCACCGGCGAAAAATTCTGGGTCACCGGGATTGCCACCCAGTCGGATGGCGTCGTTTTCACGCTGTTCAGTGACGCTTATAACGATGTGCGTTACCAATGCACGCTCAAATTCGTTTACCCCAAAGGCTCCACGCCCTCCACCGACGACGTCTTGAAAACCGTCGCGGAAGTCTTCAAAGTTCAACAAGACGATTCCGCAAAGAGCGATGACAAGGGAAACGCGCAGCCTGCAGCGGACCAGGCACCGGCAGCAGACGCGGCTCCCGCGGCGGATGCGGCTCCTGCAGCCGAAGCGCCTCCTCCAGCCCCGCCGGCCACAGTTGACAAAGGTCAAACTCCCGATCAGGTCGTCTCCATACTCGGCCAGCCGGAGAAGATCATCAACCTGGGCACCAAGCAGATCTACGTTTACAAGGATCTGAAAGTCACCTTCGTGAACGGCAAAGTAACCGACGCGCAATAGAGTCTGTCAAGTCGGCGATCGGCGGCGTCGCACCGAGCCAATTAAATTTTTAGTGCAACCGGCCGCCTTTTGCTAGAATCGGATTGTTAGATGGGCTGTATCCCGAACCTGGGAGCGGCACCGGAGGTTCACATGAGTGTTGCACCGCGTGCGGGCAACGGTAAAATTACCGTGCCTGACATTCAATCCCGCAAATTCAATTCCAGCTCTGGCCTTTCCGCAACAAATAAGAAAATCACCTGTTTGACGGCCTACGACTATCCCACTGCGCGTCTCCTCGACGAAGCCGGCGTGGACATATTGCTGGTCGGCGACTCGCTCGGCATGGTTGTCCTTGGCTACGACAGCACCCTGCCGGTCACGCTCGAAGAAATGTTGCACCATGTCCGCGCCGTCCGTCGTGGAACGAAGCGCGCATTGCTGGTCGCCGATATGCCTTACGGCAGCTTCCACGTCTCGATCGATGAATCCATTCGCAACGCCATGCGCTTGGTGAAAGAAGGTGGCGCCGAAGCTATAAAGATCGAAGGCGGCGAACGCCGCTTGGAGTTGATCGCGCGCCTGGTCGAAGCCGAAATTCCCGTGATGGGTCACGTCGGTCTAACGCCGCAATCGATCAACGCTCTGGGCGGATTTCACGTTCAAGGCAAATCCACCGACGCTGCGCGCCAGCTCGAACGTGACGCGCGGGCCGTCGAATCCGCCGGCGCATTTTCCGTCGTGCTGGAATCCGTCCCGCGCGAAGTTGCCGCCAGAATCACGGAAAAGCTCCATATTCCTACCATCGGCATCGGCGCGGGACCTGACTGCGACGGACAAGTTCTCGTCTTCCACGATCTCGTCGGGCTCACCATCGGCCACAAACCGAAGTTCGCCCGGCAGTATGCAAATCTCTCCGCCGAGATTTCGCGCGCCGCCGAAGCATATTGCAACGATGTGCGCGACGGCAGCTTTCCATCCGACGCGGAATCGTTTCATTCGTCGGCCGAATTGCGCGAACAACTTCTCGCGCGCCAGCGCATCTGAACGATCTGTCTATTCCGAAACGCGCGCTTCGAATTTCTGAGGGAGACGAATCCGCATGAACATCGAAGACTTCCGCCGCTTGTATGACTACAACTCCTGGGCCAACCATCGCACCCTGGAAGCCTGCGCGCCGCTCACCGGCGAGCAATTCACGCGTGACTTACACTCCAGCTTTCGCTCCGTCCGCGACACCCTCGTTCACATTCTCTTGGTCGAATGGCTGTGGCGCGAGAGGTGGTTGGGACGTTCGCCGGATAAATATCCGCCCGCCACTGATTTCCCCACACTGGAAGCACTCCGCCAGCGATGGGCTGAAGTAGAAAAAAATCTCCTCGGCTACATCTCATCGCTAAAGCCCGAGGACTTGGATCGCGTAATCGAGCACAAAACAACCGCAGGCGTTCCGCAGGCCGCCGCGCTCTCGCAAATGTTGCAACACCTCGTCAATCACGGCACTTATCACCGCGGACAAATTGCCACCATGCTGCGCCAGCTCGATGCCAGGCCCATCTCTACCGACTTGATCTTTTTCTATCGCGAGCGCGCTGCCCAGGCCAAAGCATGACGCCGCCTGTCCCGCAAATTCTGCGCAAATCAATTCGCTGAGAGTCTCATCCTTAACCAATGCCATGGAAATAATTCGCACCATATCGTGGATGAGCCAGGTAGTCCGCGAAGCGCACGCAAAGGAACGTATCGTCGGCCTGGTTCCAACCATGGGCGCCCTGCACGAAGGCCACTTCTCGCTCATCCGCGCCGCAAAGTCCGAATGTTCTCCGGTAGTCGTCTCGATTTTCGTAAACCCCAAACAGTTCGGTCCTTCCGAAGATTTCCAAAAATATCCGCGCGCTTTCGAAGCCGACCGCGCCGCTTTGGAAAATCTCAGTGTCGATTATTTGTTCGCGCCCGCTCCCGAGGAAATGTACCCCCGCGGTTTCCGCACCACCGTCGCGGTGGAGGGCCTAAGCGAAAAGCTAGAAGGCCGCTCGCGCCCCGGACATTTTCAGGGCGTCACAACCGTGGTGCTGAAACTTCTGGAGATCGTTCAGCCCAATCGCGCGTATTTCGGACGCAAGGACGCCCAGCAAGCCCGCATCATCCGCCAAATGGCCTCAGACCTCAATCTCGCCGCGCAAATCGTCGTGCGCCCGATCCTTCGCGAACCCGACGGCTTGGCGCTTTCGTCTCGCAATGTTTATTTGAATGCCGACGAGCGCCGCGCCGCCACCGCGCTGTACCGCTCGCTCGAAGCCGCGCGCCAGAAAATCACTGGCGGCGAACGCAGCGCGGCTACCTTGCTCGCGGCATTGCGCCATGTGATTGATTCGGAGCCCGGTGTCGCTCTCGATTATGCAGAAATCGTGGACGCGGAAACTCTTGAACCCGTAGTGAGCCTGCGAGGCGATTGCCTGATATTACTCGCAGCGAAGTTGGGGAAAACGCGGCTTATCGATAACGCTCTGATCGAGGAAAAGGACGGAAGTTTCCGCGTGACTTTGTAGCCGAATCTCGGATGCGGCTGGTTTGTGAGTTTTCTCCGTTGCGGCAGCTTCTCCCGTCCCGTATCGGAATCCGGCGTCGTCAAGAAGCGGCCTGAGGGTGCCGCATCTTTTCTGCGCTTCGTTGCAGAAAAGATGCGGGTTTAGACGATACATGTTCTTCCGTGCGTCGCTTATCCCGCCTTGATCGCGGCGATCACTTCGGCCGCATGGCCTTTAGGCGTCACTTTATCCCAGATTTTCCGGATGATCCCATCCGGGCCGATCCAGAAAGTCATGCGCACGATTCCCAGAAATGATTTCCCCAGAAAACTCTTCATTCGCCGCGCCCCGTACGGCTCGATTACTTCGTACTCGGTATCCGCCAGCAAAAGAAAGTTCAGCTTATGCTTCAGCTTGAATTTCGTCTGCGCTTCCACGTCGTCCCCGCTGCATCCCAGAATGGACGTATGCAGCTTCTCAAATTCCTTCATTGCGTCACGAAACTCGGACGCTTCGTTAATTCAACCCGGTGTATTGGCTTTCGGATAAAAGTAGAGGACCAGATTCCGTCCGCGAAAATCCGCGAGCGAAACGGTCTTCCCGTTATCCGCCGTCACTGAAAAGTCCGGAGCCTGATCGCCTTCTTTCTGCATTTCGACCCTCACTACGATTCCGCCAGCACTCGCTTCAAAACGTCGTTCACAATTTGCGGATTGGCCTGTCCGCGCGTTTCTTTCATCACTTGGCCCACAAAAAACTTGAACACGCCTTCATTTCCCGCGCGATACTTCGCCGCGTTCTCCGCATTCTTGGCCACCACGGCTCGCGCGATCTTTTCAATCGCCTCCGCGTCGCTGATCTGCGACATTCCTTCGGCCGAAATAATATCAGCTGCGCGCTTCCCACTGTCGAACATCGTTGCAAACACTTTCTTTCCGGTCGCTGCGGTAATTTCAGCGTTCTCAATCTTGGATAGCAATTCCGCCAGCGCTACTGGCGGCACCGGACAATTTTCAATTTCTTTTCCAGCCTCATTCAGCCGCCGCAGCAACTCCGTTGAAATCCAGTTCGCCGCCGACTTAGCCGGCGCTCCAGCCCGTACAGCCGCTTCAAAATAGTCCGCCAACGCTCGCGTGGCGGTCAAAACCTCCGCATCATACGGTGTGATCCCGTGTTCCTTCAAGAATCGCGCGCGCTTCACGTCCGGAAGCTCCGGCATTTCGGCCCGAACTTCTGCCACTAGTCTTTCCGGCGCCGCAAGAGGCGGCAGGTCCGGGTCCGGGAAATAACGATAGTCGTGCGCGAATTCTTTCGAACGCATCTGTTCCGTGCGCCCGGCCGCCACGTTCCACAAACGCGTCTCTTGCACGATTTGCCCGCCCGCTTCCAGTACGCCTATTTGCCGCTCGATTTCATATTCCAGGGCGTGCTGCAGATAACGAAACGAATTCAGGTTCTTCGCCTCCACTTTAGTCCCGAATCTCGGCGCCCCACGCAGCCGCACGCTCACGTTCGCATCGCAGCGTAGCGAACCTTCCTCCATGTTGCAATCGCTCACGTCCGTGTACTCCAGCACCTGTTTCAGCGTCGTCAAATAGGAATACGCTTGGGCCGGCGTCCGTATATCAGGTTCCGACACAATTTCTATCAGCGGCACTCCGCAACGGTTGTAATCGATGTAGCTCCAGCGGTCCGAATCCGCGAATCCCTCATGCAGGTTTTTCGCCGCGTCTTCTTCCATGTGCACGCGCGTGATTCCGATCCGCTTCACCTCGCCGTCAAGCTCGATTTCAAGCCGGCCTTTTGTGGCCAGCGGCAATTCGTACATCGAAATCTGGTAGCCCTTGGGCAAATCCGGATAAAAATAATTCTTGCGCGCGAACACCGACCGCTCGTGGATTTCGCAATGCAATGCAAGTGAAGCCCGAATCGCCAAATCACGCGCTTTCCGATTCAGCACCGGCAAGGCGCCCGGCAAACCAAGACACACCGGACATGTATTGGAGTTTGGAGCGTCGCCAAAACGCGTCGAGCAGCCGCAAAACGCCTTCGTCAGCGTCTTGAGCTGCGCATGCACTTCCAGCCCAATCACCGCTTCATAACGTTCTTTGACTTCCGGCGCGGCGCGCGGCCGCTCCTCTGTTGTCCGGCTCATTGCTAGCGCAGAATTATAACATCCGCGCTACCCCTGACGCCTTCTTCGCTACTCTCTGCCCCAAACGTAATGGATTCCCACCCGGTAATTTCGCCCCAGTGCAGGGTATCCCACCGCATCCTCATACTTCCGGTCAAACAAATTCTGCACCTGCGCAATCGCCGAAAGCCCTTTTGCCACCGGAACAGCGGTCCCCGCATCCCAGCGTACGTAGCTCGGATCGCTGGTAATGCAGTAACCGGTGCAGACGCCTCCCACGATCACGCTGTCGAAATCACTATCCGCTCGGCGCCCCACGTAATACCCGGCCAGGTTGATGTTGGCCCTGTGGAAATGTGCATTAGCGATCAAACTCGCCGAGTTCAGCGGCCTCTTGAAAAGCCGATTGCCTTGTGCCAGCGCCGGATCCATCAGCGGATTGGTAGTCTTCAAAACCTTCGAATCATCGTAGGTGTAGTTCCCCACGATGTTCAGCCAATGCAACGGTTTCGCCTCAATTGTTGAGTTAATGCCGTTCGCCCGTGCCAGATCTGTGTTGAAGAAGCTTCCACCGAACGCCGGACAGTTGGGATTGTTGGTAACTTCTGCGAAGCTCACGATGTCCTGAAACCGGTTGAAAAAGGCCGTAGCCGAAAAACGAATTCGGTCCGAAGCCAACACCTGATCGAACCCCACATCTACCGTCCGGCTGCGTTCGGGATCGAGTTGCGGGCTGCAATCCGGTGGAAGCAATTCCGGCTCTTTAATTCCCAGCCCGTAAGACGCGCGCAACCGTGTCGAACCCCAGAAACCGGAACCATAACGCAACGCGTATGCCGCGCCTACTCTCGGAACCGCGCGTACGCCGTAAAATCCGTTGCCGTCCACGCGCCCGCCCGCAATGACCGTCAGCCTGTGAACAAGTTGGTAGTGCGCCTCCACATAACCCGCTTGATTGTGCCGTGCGGTCGCTCCGCCGTTCTCCACCTCGAAGTAATATCCAACAGATACACCGCCGTTAGGAAAAAGGTAGCTCGATTGCTCGTTCAGCCCCGCGCGATTGAAGTCCGAAGGAAAAGAACCGAACGGGGGCACTACATCAAGAGCGTAGTCGCGGGATTCGAATCCGATAATCTGGTGCTGCCAATCGCCCGTCTGAAAATCCCAGGTCAATCCCGTGGAGAAATCGTGCAATCCCGTGCTTTGCCCCGCCACGAAAATTGGCGGGTTAAGCGCCGTCTGTCCCGGCTGTCCCGCGTCGCTGGAACTATTCCTAAGCGTTAGTCGCAGCGTGTCCGTGTCCGAAAACTTCCATCCGAAATTCCCCCACAACGTCGTGTCGCGGAAATAATTGTCCGGCCCCTGCCCGTCGCTGTCGAAATAAGCCGCGCCGGCTGAATAATCGAAAGCCCCTAGCAGCCCGCTTAGCTGGCCCGAAGTGTGTTGAGTATTAAACGTTCCACCGTCTGCATTCAATTCCAGTACCGGCTGGTTCGTATCGCCGCGATGCGTGAAAATCTGCAGCACGCCCGTCACCGCGTCCGACCCGTAAAGAACGCTAGTCGCACCGTGCACCACTTCAATTTTGTCAATTCCGTCCAGCGAGAAATTCGAAAAATCCACCAGCCCGCCCGGCTGATTTACCGGCACCCCGTCAATCAGTACCTTGGTGTAATTCGAATTACCGCCATCCAAGAAAAATGTCGTGGAGCCCCCCATGGGGCCCAGTTGCGAAAAACTCACTCCCGGTATCCCTTGCGTCAGCGGTGTCAGCCAAATCTCTCCGCGCTGGTCTATTTCCTCCCGCGTCACGATGTTCACCAGCGCCGCCGTGTTCTCAATCGTGGCCGGTTCGGCCGACGCGCTCACCACCACGTCCGCGGACAATGGCTCAAGCTGCAGCCGGACATCCCAAGCCCGCGTCTCCCCGGCAACAAGCGTGAATTCCTGTCGTTCTTTCTGGAACGCAGTGTGCTCCGCACTTACGCGGTATCTTCCGGGATTGAGCGTCAGCGAAAACCTGCCATCTGACCCGCTGTCCGTGTGAACGCTCGCTCCCGTTGCACCGATAGGCTGCGCTGTTACAACAGCTCCCGCCACTGCGGCCTCGGTTTGGTCTGTTAATGTTCCGGCAATCGTGGCGGTTTGCTGTGCTGGCGTTACGGTCGGCAGAAGAAACAGAATTCCAAAACAACTTGCTGAAGCAAGAACCAAAAAGCGGAGCAGTCTCATTTTTTCCTCCTCTCCCTCTCGCGCGGGAGTTGAAGGTTGTCCTGGCACCTGCGTTTTGAGCTGAGTCTTTGCGACCCGTTACTGAATTAAACGGATCGCAAACTCACCTCATCGCATGTTTGCCAAGATTGAGATTCCGCTCGGTTTCCTGGCTTGGCGGCTTGCCTGGCGCCACCGGCTTACGCGGTAGCGCCAAAACATCAGCGCGGCCTTCCCATCGCAGGTTCTAAATTGCAATCGCTCGCAACTCAAAATCAACGACAGTGACACGCGCCGAAAATTCCCGCCTTACAGTCGCGCGGCGGCGACGGCTTTTCACCGTCTTCCCGTCCGCGGAGTCTCGGGTAATTGTGAACGGCGTGCTGCATCATCTGCAAGCCAGCCGTTTGCGAAGACAAATTCTGCCTTCGCCATCTAACGAAACAAAAAACTCGCGAACCTCAGCGCGCCGCCCGCAAAATCACGCGCGGGCGTCCGCTATATCCGGTCTCTACCTCCAGCGGCGCCTCAAAAACCTCTTCCAGCAATCCTCTTTCGTAAACTTCTGCCGGCGTCCCAATCCTTGGACATTTGCCCCTATGCAGCAGCACGATGCGATCCGAAAACTCCGCGGCAAGATTCAATTCGTGCGTCACCACAATCACGGTGTGGCGATTTTCGTCCGCAAGCCGTCTCAGTCGCCGCAGCAATTCCACTTTTCCACCAATATCGAGATGCTGTGTAGGCTCGTCTAGCAAAAGCAGCGACGGCTGTTGCGCCAGCGCCCGCGCCAATATCACACGCTGTTTCTCTCCACCGGAAAGCTGGTCCATCCAACGATCGCGCAACGCATCGGCGCCCACTTGCGCCAGCGCATTTCCCGCCAGCAAGCAATCTTCATCCGACTCGAATCGCAGCCTTCGTCCGTATGGATAGCGCCCCTGCAAAACGTATTCCCACACCCGCAACGGAAATAGAAGCTCGCTCTCCTGCGACACCAGCGCAATTTTCTGCGCTCGCACTTTCAGATCGAGCTCGCTCACTTCCGTGCCGTCCACTTCGATTCGTCCCGATAGCGGTTTCAACAATCCCGCGAGCAATTTCAGCATCGTGGATTTCCCGCTCGCGTTCGGCCCCAGGATGGCCAGCAATTCGCGTTGCTGCGCCTCAAAACTTGCCGGCCCCAATGTGAATTTCGGCGCTGACCGATCGGTCGCCGCGTACGCATAGCTCGCCTGTTCAACTTTCAGCCGCAGGTTGGTGTTCCCGCTCGGACGCACCGGTTGCGGCAAGGCCACCGTTCCGCCTCCCGCGCTCATCGCATCCTCCGGCGCATCAGATAAATAAAAACAGGTGCGCCCGCCAGCGCCGTCATCGCGCCCACCGGCAATTCCGTGGGAGCCGCCACCGTCCGCGCCAGCATATCGGCCAACACAATCGCAATCGCGCCGCCAATCGCCGTCGTAGGAATCAGCATCCGATAGTCCGTGCCAAACAGCATGCGCATCACATGCGGCACCAGCAGTCCCACATATCCGATAGCCCCGCTCACAGAAACCGCCAGCCCCGTAAGCACCGACGCCGCGATATAAACCACAAACTTCACGCGATTGACGTTCACGCCCAGATGTTTCGCTTCCTGCTCCCCGGTTAAAATCAGATTCAGATCCGACGAAGTCGTGTACATCGCGCCCGCCGCCACAATGAACACAAAAAAAAGAAATCCAAGCCATCCCAATACATTCGTCGTGGGCGGAGGCGCCGTAAGATCGCCCATCAGCCAAAACGCGATGCTCCTTAGCTCCGAGCCCGTAACCATCGTCAAAAGAAACATGATGATCGCCGAAAGAAATGACGCCGCCACAATCCCCGCAAGCAAAAGTGTCGGACTATCCAGCTGCCCGCCGCGCCGTCCCAGAAAATACACCGCCGTAATTGTGGATGCCGCGCCAATAAACGCGGCTAACTGAATCGCGCCAACCGTGTGCGGCGCCACGATCAAACTTATGATCGCGCCCAACGCAGCACCGCTCGAAACTCCCAACACGTACGGGTCGGCCAACGGATTCCGCAGCAGCGCCTGAAACCCCGCGCCCGCCGTTGAAAGCGATGCTCCCACCAAAATTCCCAGCGCGATTCGCGGCAGCCGCAAACCAAAAACAACTTGCCAGAACTCCACCGGAATTTCTTCGCGCCGCCCCGCCGCCGCATTGAAAAGCGTGCTCACAATGTCGCGCACCGAAATCGGGTACGCCCCCATGCGCAAAGAAACCACGCACACCACGAACAAAACGCCGCAAAGCCCCGCGCAAATCCCCAAAATTCGCTGCGGCGTTAAAGGACGCAACAATCACACTCCCTCTCTTGCCAAATACTCACAAACATTTCCGTCATCGCCGCGCCCTGAAGTTCAAATCTCTCGCGGCGAGCGTCCGAAGAAAACACATCCGGATGCAACGCCCGCGCAATTTGTTCAATCGCTCCAACCAGTCCAGGAGAAGGCTTCGTAATTTCGTCGTCCACTTTCACTATGCGTCCCATTTGAATCGCCTTCAACGCTTTCCAGCCCGGCCGGGTGCGCAGACGGTTCAGGTCTTGGTCGTCGTTTGCTTCAGAATGATTCGCCGTGAACAAAATGTACTCCGGTTGCAGCCGCACAATTTCTTCCATGCTCACTTGCGGCCAATTCTGGTCCGCCACAATCACCGACTCCGCGCCCGCCCATCGCAGCGCGTCCGCAATAAACGTGTTCTGCCCAATCGTAATCAGCGGATCTTCCCACACCACAAACAGCACATGAACGAGCGGCAGCTCCGCAATCCGCGCGTGCACCGCATCCAGCCGCGCTTGCAGTTGCGCCACCAGCGCCGCCCCTTGTTCATTCGCTCCGATCAAATCCGCCATGCGCGCGATAGACTCCAGCATCCCGCGCACCGTATGCGGATCGCTGGTGTAAACGGAAATCCCCAGCCGCAGCAGCGCGTCCACCGTTTCCGGACGGTTAATCGAAGTTGTAGCCAGCACCAGATCCGGATGCATCGCCACAATCGCTTCCAGGCTCGGAGTCTGCGGCGACCCGATATGCGGCTTCAACTTCGCCGCCGGCGGCATGTCGCAAAAACTTGTATCAGCCGCGAGCTTGTCTTCCAGTCCCAACGCATAAACCGTCTCCGTCAAATCAGGCGCCAGCGTCACGATGCGTTGCACCGAAAACGGAATCGCCACGCGCCGCCCCGTCTCATCCGTCACAAATTTCACGGCGCGCTTGAAGCTGGGCGCTTGACGCGGCGCCACAGCAGTAGCCCGCACCACGCCGCAGCACGTCAAAAAATAAATCATGCAGAAAAGTTGTCGCCCCGCGCGCGTAAATTCTCTCCCAACAAAAAAGCCTCGCGAATAGAGCGAGGCGTCTCGCCACACCCTCTCTCGCGAAGAGTGTCAGCTTCCACCAACTCGGGTAGGTTTCCTGACTTTCGGCTTCCGCAAAAATTTCAGCCGATCACAGTGGCGGGACCGTGGCCGATTTTCACGGCCTTCCCCTCATTTCCGAATCATCGATGGACCTTCGAAAACTTTGTACCCCAAGCTGGCTAAGTTGTCTTCGGCGAGTTTATGCGCCCCGCCTTTCACTGTCAATCAATTGGAAAATCCACTGTCCCAACTCGAAATCCTGACGCTATTTCGCTACGAATGGTACGCTGCCGCCCTTTTTAGGCACCTGAAATTCGGTGCGTATGAAAGTTTTAATTCCTTCCGCTCCCGCCAGCCCCAGACATACCAGGTTCCCCTTCCGTTCTAGATCGAGGTGAAAATTAAAAAAGGGACAACACTTTGCCTCAACCGTCGCCCACTCCGCTAACTCCACAATCGAGACGCTCGACGGGCTGTACTGAAATTCGTAGCCTTTCGGCGTTTCGACGACCTGGGTCCGCACCTTAATCAGCTTCTCCGTCACTTCCTTATGATGCGCGCGTTCGGCCGGGCTCAAAGCCTTGGCGTTGCAGTAGAATTTGTTTACTTCCGCGGATTGTTCCCTGTCGGCGCTCGATGCCGACTGTGCTTGTGCCGCTGCTCGCCCGGCACCGCTCGTCATCATCACAACTGTCAGCGCAACTCCCGCGGCGGTACCCTTTCTCGTTGCGATAAAAAGTTTCTTCTCCATTTTGTCTCTCCTTTTAGATTTGCCTTCGACCACTCGCAAATGCTAAAAGTTAAAGTCAGCTTTAAGTCAAGCCCTAAATCTTAAATACTCGAGGCGCCCGACACATGAAGATTGGAGAGCTCGCCGCCCGTACAGCACTAAACGCTTCGGCCATCCGTTACTACGAAAAAGTGGGCTTGCTCGCCCCTCCGCACCGTGTCAGCGGACAACGCCGTTATCCCGACGACGCCGTCCATCGCGTTCTGCTCATCTGTTTCGCCGGCGACATGGGTTTCACCCTCGGCGAAATAAAAGTCTTTCTGAACGGTTTGCGCACTGACGCCCCGGTAGGTCCCCGCTGGAGAAAGCTAGCTCATCGCAAGATCGCGCAGGTCGAGCGGACTATCAAACGATCGCTTCTTTTGAAATCTTTGTTCCAACATCTGTTGCAATGCCGCTGCGCCTCGCTGCAAATGTGCGTCGAGCGCTTAAGCCTCAGCGAAAATCTCAAGCGTATCGGTCATTATCGTTATCGAAAACAAGCGGTAAAAGTCGCAGGTTAAAACGTGATGAACTTTTCGCAGGTTAGCGGTTCTTCGGACTGTCAGCCTTCATTGGGATCCGTCTCGGTCGCCCTTAAATACTCTGGCCACGCAAAGAACAAAAACGTAAACGGTTGCGATATTCAGAGCGATCGCAATCGTGTAGAGAAGCCAGCTGTCGTGCCGAACGATAAATATCCATGGGAGTCCGATGAGTAATAAAGCAACCGAGCCAGCTTCTTTGTCTGGCATGCGCCACGTACCAATTAACAAGAACACAATCAGAGCGACATAGCTGGCGGCTACAATCAAGGCAGAGCGCGAGAAAAATCTATTTAGCGGTTCTTCCACTTCGGAGCGCGCTTTTCCACCGTCGCGCGTAAACCTTCCTGCGAATCTTCCAGGTCGGCAAGCTCATTGAGGAAAACTTTCATCGAATTTCGCACGCCTTCGCGCAACGGCAAACCCAAACTGCCCAGAATCGCTTTCTTCGCCATGGTCAACACCGGCCCGGACTGCGCCGTAACTTTCGCGCAAACTTCATCCACTTTCTTCTGCAAATCTTTTTCCGGAACCAGCCAGTTCACCAGCCCAAGCTCCCGCGCCCGCTCGGCCGACATCGTTTCCGCGGTCAACACCAGTTCCAGCGCCATCTTCGGCCCCAAAATATAAGGCAGCACCGCTGCAGCTAGTGGAGGAAACGCTCCCAGTTTGATTTCCGGCTGCGCGAACCGCGCATTCGGCGTCGCGATCACCAGGTCGCCCAACGCCGCCAGCTCCGCGCCGCCGCCAAACGCCGGCCCGTTGATCACCACCAGAATCGGCTTGGCCGTTTCGACCATCGCGGAAAACGCGCTGTGAAACGCGTCCAGCAACTGAAACACGCGCCGCGCCGTATATTCTCCCAACTCGATCCCGCCGCAGAAAGTCTTCGCCGCTGAATCCAGTACGATCAGTTTTATCTCGCGCGTCTCGCTCACCGAATTAATTCCCGCCACCAGCTCCATCAGCACGCGCTCGTTCAGCAAATTGTGTTCGGGACGGTCCAGCGTAAGCCGCGCAATTTCGCCCTCAATCCGGAACTTTACGAATTGAAAGTCCGCCGCCTTCGGCGCCGCCAGCGCCAACGTCCCCAGCATCTCCGCTTCGCGCGCCATTTTGTTGATCTGCATGCCCCAGGCTCCGATGTGCTCTTCGCCTACCCGTAGTTTTCGATTTGCTCTTCGCCTACGAGCCTAACCCTTTCCAACGCCCGCATCCACGCGCATCCCAAGCCCTGCGCCCAATCGGGCAAGACCTGTCCATCCGAACAGGTCGGCCCGGCCATCACGTTTTAGGTTTTTTCGAAACATCGCCAAGTCGGTCGGTGCAGAATCCGCGAGTTTCCTGAGGGCATCAGCGTCTCAGTTTAAAGCTTTCAACAGGCGAGCAACCTGGCGGACAGCCAGTCCTTCCACCCTGCGACTGCTTGCACGACATTCCCGCTGAGCGGGGCTTTGTCTTGGCCATTTTCAGAAGGTGAGCTATCTCCCGTTGCTCCGCCTCGTTGAACTCGTCGATAAACAAGAATCGTGGTCCGTGCCTTGAGTACAGGCGTCGCGCGAGAATCGGTGCCACAGCAAGAAGTTTTTTGCCTTTCTCCTCGAACAGGACGAAGTGATCGAATGTGACCACAGGGCCGCTCATCCCGCGATGTGACTCCTTTCGCGGCCCAATACCGATCCAGTTCAACCTCCCGTCGATCCCCGCCGTCTTAGCTTGCCTACCAGTACCGCCAACACCGATGACTGCGTCAAAGCCACAACTTCTGAATCTCCCCATGCAGTCATATACCCCGAAACACCCTGCCTTGTCGGGGTCGCCTTTGTGAGTCCGCTTGTAAATGAAGATTCGCATAATCCACTGCCCTTCCGGGTGATCCGAACGCTCCAAATTTTTCAGTCAAATCCGCCAGAATGCGTAAATCCACACAAATAAATTAGCCTGGAGGCGATTCGAGCTCTGAATATGCGTCCGTCCGCGCCGGTTTTCTACAACCCGACAGACTACATCACAGCGTAGTGCTAAAAATCCTTGACAGAATTCATTTTTTATGGTATGCTATTGGTGTTCTTGCTACTAGGTACCTCAAGGCAGTGCTTTGCGGGTACTCGGGGTAGGTGAACGGAAGGCTTCAGATTTCCCGCCTTTCCTTTTTCCAAACTCCTTATGGTAGCCAGATCCAATCACATCGACCTTGTCGATGCAAAAGGAGACTGGCATGACTAAGCATATCGTTCTGAACTTCAATTCTCTGAGAAACGTAACACCACCGGAAGAAGTCAACGTTGGCCGGAAACGCTATTGTGGAAACGCCTTCGCCGGCGAATTTTTCCAAATACCGGACCACTTGAACATTCGCGATTACCTTCAAACCGAAGTGGATGGAAAGCCTATCAAGAAAAGCACGCTCGTAAATGACGCCATGCGCGGGCAGCTTGAGGGCGACCGGAGTCTGTTTCCAATCTTGAATGGAGGAATAACAGTCATAGCATCTGATGTGACTGTTGAGGACAAGGAAAAGCGGATTATCATGGAAGCTCCGTCCATCATTAACGGCTCACAAACGCGTGGTGTTCTTGAAGACTATTTCAAAGAACATCCACCCTCGGAAGACAATAAATTCCCCAGCGTCAACTTCGAAGTCATCATCTGCACCGAGGAGCGCGTCGCGGCGGAAATTGCAATCGCTCGTAATTACCAGAATGCTGTTCAGCCACTTTCAACCTACGGAGCACGAAAAGTATTCAATGACCTGGAAGTAGTTCTGAAGAAGCGCGACTCGAAAATCAGATTGCGCAAATCAGAAACCGACGTGGGGCCAGAATTCTGGGACACGGAGAAAATCATTCAGGTAGTAACGGCGATGGTGCCGGCTGCAGTAAAGATGCCACGGCCCCTCAAGGGTAAGAGCGGGAACGACGGAATTCGCGTTTATGCCTACGCGGGCAAGGCTGTTTGTTTGAAGGATTTCGCTGAAATTCAGGCGAAGCCATCTGAATTCGTCGACGCCAAGAATTTCTTTGAGGATGTAGCGTACGACGCTTGGATGGAGTTCAAGAAGCTTCGGTCCTACAAGGGATTCTCAGGATTACATGCGGTCACTAAGCTCAAGGGTGAGGTTGCCGAAGACGGGGTGCCTACCGGCATCGTTTTCCCAATGATGTCCGCTCTTGGCAAGCTTGCAGTTCAAAAACCTGATGGCCATTGGCAGTTCAAGATACCCGCGGACTTCGACTTGGACGACCTGTGCAAGCAAGCTAAGACGACGTACCAACTTCCTGGCCCCGGAAAGTCGAACCCTCAAACTATGGGAAAGGAACTTGCTTGCTACCTAAACCTCCATGCGATAGTCGACTCGTATCTCAAGTATCGTCGGCAGCCCTAACC
>JBAVQB010000017.1:0-3189 GCA_049693615.1 Candidatus Acidiferrales bacterium
GGCTTGGGGACATCTTCCGAGTAGCCCCTGAGTCTCATTCCGGCACCGCCGCAAAATAATACGACTTTCATGCTCGCTCCCTTCGGTTCTGCGTTAGCACACGTTGACTTTCGGAATGGGCACGACGAATTGGCCGCCCCATTCGCGGATGAATTGCAACTGCCGCATGATTTCGCCTTTCAAGTTCCAGGGGAGGATGACGATATAGTCCGGCTTGGTCTCGCGGATTTTGTCGGGATGATAAATGGGGATGCGCGTGCCCGGCAGGAAACGGCCCTGCTTATAGGGGCTGCGGTCCACAGTGTATGCGATCATATCTTTCCCAATGCCGCAGTAATGCAGCAACGTTGCACTCTTGCCCGGCGCTCCGTATCCGGCGACCGATTTGCCTTCTCGCGCGGCCGTGAGCAAAAATTCCACCAGTGCCCATTTCGTCTGCTTCACCTGCAAGGCAAACTGTTCGTAACCCGCGATCGAGCCCAGTCCGGCGCTTTCCTCCTGCGCGATCAATTCCTCGACGTGCGTTCCGACTGGATGCTCCTTGGATTCCGCGCGGCAGGCATAGACGCGAAGCGATCCACCGTGAGAGGGCAATTCCTCCAAGTCGAATGCCCTTAGGCCGTGGGCTTGCAGGATGCGTTCGGTGGTGAGCATCGAAAAATAGGAGAAGTGCTCGTGGTAAATCGTATCGAACTCGTTCAGCTCCATCAGGCGCAGCAAGTGGGGAAATTCCAGCGTGAGAACTCCGTCCGGCTTCAGCAGGAGCTTGAGGCCTTCCACAAAATCGTTCAAATCGGGGACTTGCGCCAAGACGTTGTTTCCAGCCACCAAATCCGCGGAGCGCCCTTGGGCAGCCAATTCTTTCGCGAGCTGCGCGCTGAGAAACTTCACCAGCGTCGGAACGCCTTTTTCCACCGCGACCTTGGCCACATTCACGGCCGGCTCAATTCCCAATACCGGCACATTCTGCTTCGCGAAATACTGCAGCAGGTAGCCATCGTTGCTGGCTACTTCGACCACCAGGCTCTTTTCGTTCAGGCCGAATCGCGAGGCCATCTTGTTGCAGTAGTTTTCGGCATGCTTCAGCCATGACTCGGAGTAGGAGGAAAAATAGGCGTAGTCGCTGAAGATGTTCTCCGCGCTCTCATACTGCTCGAGCTGCACTAGGAAACATTCTTCGCAAACGTACACGTGAAGAGGGTAGTAGACTTCACCGCGATTCAGGTCAGCCGCGGAAGGATAGCTTTCACACAGCGGGGACATTCCCAGATCAACAAAAGTTCGCCGCAAAGTCGCGCCGCAAAAACGGCACGGTGTGGTTGCGGCTGGTCGCTGCACATCGGATTGGATGATCATTGTCGCCATGTGCTATGACTCATTTTAGGATGCGGTGACCAGCCAATAGCTGGCGTGCCGGCACCACCGCGGATTCGTAGGGAAACGTTGCGGAGAGAGGCTGGCAATTTGTTAAGTTCTTGCCGCGGTAATTAGGCACTCCTCGGGCACCATACTCAAGGAACTCGGCAGCAAACCGCGTCGAGCAACTGTAGATAAGCTACCGCCCTAAGAGTCACAGAGGGTCCTAGTATCCTTCCAGAGAACTTTGCAATCAATCGGCCAAAGTTAGGGGTGTTCCATATGCGTAGACGTGCCTCGTCCATGAGCTAAGTAGTTTATTATAAACGACTTATATGGACGACGGCACGCTTCAGCTAACTGATGTTCCTGCCAGGAAAGGCCGGAAGTCCAGCCTTCGGGGGAAAAGCATTTCCACTATCTGCCCAGTGCAAGGAAGAATCCAACTCTCCGGACTCAATGAGCTTTCGTATCTGAACGATTCGCGTATAGCGGCCAGATTCGATGTCGCTGAGACTCAGCTGGGCGGACCGATACGCATCATAGAGCTCTTGAGCGCCTTTGCGGGCGGTCCACTGCGGTCGAAAGCCTGGCAGGACGCGGTAAATCTTGTCGCAATCGATGCGATAGCAGCGTTTGTCCGGGCCACCGCCTGGGGCGTACTCGACGCGACTGCCGGGAACTGTCTCGACAACAATTTGTGCAAGTTCGCTGATGCGGTAGTTTTCCTCCGCGCGGCCGACGTTGAAAACCTGGTTGTGGATCACTTCCCTATCAGCTTCGAGCACACTGAGCATCGCGGCGGTAATGTCGCGAATGTGGATGATAGGGCGCCAGGGCGTGCCGTCACTCTTAATATAGATTCGGCCGGTGGTATAAGCGCCTGCCACGAAGTCGTTCAGCACGATATCGAGCCGCAGGCGCGGAGACGCGCCATAAGCGGTGGCGTTCCTCATGTACGTGGGGCTGAAACTCTCATCTGCCAAGAGTGAAATATCACGCTCGACAAACACCTTGGATTCACCGTAGGGCGTGACGGGGTTGAGAGGCGCGGTCTCATCGTGGATGGCATCGCCGGCCGCGCCGTACGTACTGCAAGAGGATGAGAAAACAAATCGCTTGATGCCGGCTTGTTTGGCTAGTGTGGCGAGATGCACCGAGGCCTTGTGATTTATGTCATAGGTGATGTTGGGATCGAGGTCGCCCAAGGGATCATTCGACAAGGCGGCCAGGTGCAGTACGGCGTCGAAACCTTGCAGATCCGATTTTTTCAGATCGCGAAGATCTTTGCGGACCTCGGGAATTTCAGGGGCTGGCTCGCCGAAATCGCAGCCTGCGAAGAGATCGGTGTCCAGGCCGGTCACTTCGTGTCCAGCGGATCGCAGCATAGGCGCTGCAACGGCGCCGATATAACCCTTGTGGCCAGTTAAAATGACTCGCACGTGGTTCCTTTCCTCCCTCGACTTGAGCTTATCATAGCGGGATTGCGCGCTGTCGATCGTGCCGGGCGCTGTTTCTTGGCGGCAGTTTTGCGAACAGCTACTGTGATTCAGTTCTTGCATGCAATGGGCGGTGCCATCACACCACAACTTTCGAGGGACCAGCCTGCTTCGCTTCTTCTCCGACTATCTCGGGTACAGTCTCTAACAATTTGTTTTGGGACAACACTTCTGCTGCGTCGCTGATTGCTGAAAACGGAAGGCCGGAACGTTCTGCGACGTCCAGTAGAGAGTGCTCGCCATCTGAAAGATTTAGAAGCCAGAGGCGGGCCGAGACTTCCATTCCTGGCTCGGATCCGCCGATGGTGTGATAAAGGTTGCGACGCCCCAGTTG
>JBAVQB010000018.1:0-33443 GCA_049693615.1 Candidatus Acidiferrales bacterium
CCGGGAACCTGGGTGAGATCCACATCGTGCTCGCGCGCGATCCGGCGGACGAGAGGAGAGCTTCGTACCTTTTCGCCTCCAGCCGAAGCCGGAGGCTTTTGTGGCGCTGTAGGCGAGCCTGTGGCCGGGGCGGGTGCCGGTCTTTCCGATTGCTGCGGAGCCGCTTCCTTTGCGGGCGCAGGCGCGGCCTGAGCTGGGGCGGGAGCGCTGGATTTCGCCGGAGCAGCATCGGCCTTGGCCGGTGCCGGCGCACCCGATTGAGCCGCGGCGCCGTCGGCATCGATAATCGCCACAACGGTCTGTATCGGGACCGTCTGGCCCTCATTCACCTTGATTTCTTTCAGCACTCCGGCAGACGGCGAAGGAATTTCCGCATCGACCTTATCGGTGGAGATTTCAAACAGCGGCTCGTCGCGCTCAATCTTGTCGCCAGCCTTTTTCAACCACTTGGTAATGGTGCCTTCAAAAATGCTCTCGCCCATCTGGGGCATAATGACGTCAACAGCCATGGTGATCTCCTGTGCGCTTGCTTATAGTGCGGTAAGACATTCCTCGTGCCACACGCCCGGCACGCCCTGCAGCGTATATATTTCGTCGCCGCCGTGGAAAAACGATACCTCTTTCACCTGCGCCGTGCGCCCAGCGTAGTCGAGCTGCTCGGGCTCCAGCTCATTGTGGTATTGGCCCGCTTCCATGAATTTTTCCAGGAAGGCGCGACCTGCGATGCGCACCTCGGTGCCAACCGCGAACTCCGCATTGTTTACGCCCTTTGTTTTTCCCATGTCAGAATGCCGGCCTCCTCCACGTTAGTATTTTGACAATTCGCGCGCGGCCGCGACAACCTTTTCCGTGTTTGGTAGAAATCTTTCTTCCAGCGTCGGCGCGTACGGCACCGGGGTGTCCAGAGCTGTGACGCGCGTGATAGGCCCGTCGAGCTCCTCAAAGGCCCCTTCACATACGATGGCCGCGATCTCCCCGGCGATTCCACCCGTGCGCGTATCTTCATGAACGATTAAAAGTTTATTCGTTTTCTTCACTGAGTTCAGGATGGTTTCGCGATCCAGCGGAAGGAGAGTGCGCAAATCGATCACTTCCGCTTCGATGCCTTCCTTCGCCAACTGTTCGGCGGCTTCCATCGCCGTATGCACCATCGCCGCATAACTGATAATCGTCAAATCATCGCCTGGGCGACGAACGATAGCCTTTCCAATCGGAACAAGATGATCGCCTTCGGGAACTTCTTCCTTAATCCGGCGATATAGGAATTTGTGCTCGAAAAACAGAACAGGATTATTGTCGCGAATCGCGGACTTCAGCAGGCCCTTGGCATCCGACGGCGTAGAAGGATAAATCACTTTCAGTCCAGGAGTGTGCACGAAATACATCTCCGGGTTCGCGGAATGAAACGGCCCGCCGTGAACGCCGCCACCGGAAGGCCCACGAATCACCATGGGCACCGGCGCGCCCCAAAGATAATGAGATTTGGCCACGAAATTCGTTACTTGATTGAAGCAGCACGCGATGAAATCGATGAACTGCATTTCAGCCACCGGCCGCAGCCCCAGAAACCCCATTCCGCAAGCCGCGCCAACGATGGCCGTTTCGCTGATGGGTGTTTCAATCACGCGCTCGCGTCCAAATTTTGCGAGCAGCCCTTCCGTAGCTTTGAACGCGCCGCCATATACGCCGATGTCTTCGCCAATCGCCACCACGGCCGGGTCGCGGTCCATTTCTTCGAACATAGCCTGCCGAATTCCCTCGATCATGGTAATCGGAGCCATGTCAGCGTCTCCCGCGTTTATCGCGTGGATTTTGATGGCCGTGCCGCTCGCGCGGATTTTGCGCTTCTCTCACTGATTTATCCTTAGGCCCGCGCCCAAACGGAACGCGCGGGACCTCCGGCACCTCGGGTTCGACTGCGCGCACTGGAGGTTTCGGCTGAGGCTTGCCTCCCGGTTTAACTATCGGCTTGGAGACTTTTGCGCCGTTGCCACCGGCGTTGCCGGCAGGCGCGATGACGGCGGGCGCGGCAATCTCTTCGCGGATGGCTTCCACTTCAGCGAAAGCGCCATAATCTTTCACTTCCCAGCCGGGCTCAAAGCTCGATGCCGGAGGCGAAACTTCCGCCTTCGCACGCTGCCAGGTGGCCTCTATCGCGTGACAACCTTCGCAGTAAACGCCTTCCTCGGCCAGTTCAGGCGGCGGCATGGGCGATTCTTCCGCGAATTTCTGTTCCACGTCCAGTTCACGCTCGATGCGCGCGTCAATTTCCGCTTTCGTCTTGGCGTCCCAAATTTTATTTTCGGTAAGATATTTCTCGTACAGCGCGATGGGGTCGCGCGCCTTCCAATACTCGAACATTTTCTTGGGAACGTATTCGGCAGGATCGTGCTGCGCGTGACCTCGCATGCGCATGGTTTTCACTTCGATTAACGCCGGGCCGCGTCCCGCGCGGCATTCGTCCACAGCTTCTTTCGCGGTGTTGTATACCGCCACCACATCATTGCCATCCACAATCCAGCTTCGTATCCCGTAAGCCACTGCGCGGTCAGCAAGATTCTTCACCGGCACCTGCCGCGAGACGGGCGTAGAGTAAGCCCACTGATTATTCTCGACGATCAACACGAACGGAGCGCGTTGCTGCGCCGCCAGGTTCAAACCTTCGTGAAATGCTCCGGTGGAGCTGCCGCCATCGCCGATCCAGGTAAGCGCGACAATTTTTTGCCCCAGGTAGCGGCCGGCCATGGCCACACCAGTCATCACAGGAATCAAATCACCTAACATGGAAATCGGGGAGACGATGTGGCGGACTTGTAAATCGCCGAAATGGCTGGTGCCGTCTTTACCTTGCGTTGGCGAAGTGTATTTCGCCATGTGCTGCGTGAAAATGTCGCGTGGAGGAACGCCTTTCACCAGCAGCGCGCCAATATTGCGAATCATGGGCGCGATCCAGTCTTTCTTTTCCAGCGCATAGCAAGTCCCCACAGAAACAGCTTCCTGCCCCAGGCTGGAGTAAAGCCCTCCCACAATTTTGTTCTGCCGGAAGAGGCGCACCATGCGCTCTTCCAGCTGGCGGTTAAGCTGCATGAAGTAATACAAGTCTAAATGCTGCTCCCGCGTGAGCGGATTGCTCATACTTCACTCCCTTTTGTGGCTGCTACCGGCACGTTATCACGATCCAGGGCCACTGCTGGCACGGAGGATTGAAAACCATCCAATCGTTTCTGAAGTTTGCTCAATGAAAAGGAATCCATCTTACGGTCGAAAATCTCTCCGAAGTGAGCGATCAAGTGCGGCTCGGCCTCTTGTGTGCTTACCGTGCGGCCCAGCGCCCGTTCCAGGGACGTGGTGCGCTTTCCCGCGATGCCACACGGCACAATCAAATCAAAGTAACGCAGGTCGGTGGAAACATTGTACGCGAACCCGTGCGAGGTGACCCAACGGCTCAGATGCACTCCCAAGGCGCCCAGTTTCTCGTCCGCAAACCCGCCTTGCGAATCCAGCCAAACTCCATGCCGGCCTTCCACGCGTTTGGCATCGAGCCCAAAATCCCCGGTGGCGCGAATCATGACTTCTTCAAGCTGAGCAACATACCAGCGTACGTCGCGCTTGTGTTCCGCTAAGTCCAGAATCGGGTAGCCAACGATTTGTCCCGGACCATGATACGTGATATCGCCGCCCCGGTCGCTCAGATGAAACTCAACATTCATTTGCGCGAGTAAATGGTTCGAGGCGCGCAAATGCTCGCGATGGCCGTTGCGTCCCAGCGTGATTACGTGTGGGTGCTCGCAAAGCACGAGCGTATCGGGAATCGCGCTCGCTTTCCGCGCTTGAACGAGCTTGCGCTGAAAATCGACGGCCCAGTCGTAAGGCACAAGGCCCAGGTTAACTACCCAACAGGTTTTTTCTTTTTGAATCACGTTACGGTTATCACTGCTTCGATTTCGAATACCACTGTGGAGCTAAATGTTTATAGCCATGCCGCGAACGGAATTGAACGCGTCGCCCATAGCTTCCCACACCGTGGGATGCGCGTGGATGGTGGCGGCCATATCGTCCAAGGTAGCCTCGAGGCCGAGAGCAGCGACCGGCTCGGCAATAATTTCCGTGGCCAACGGCCCGATAGCGTGAACGCCGAGAATCTCGCCGTATTTTTCTTCGGCTACGACTTTGATGAACCCTTCATGCTGACCAAGGATGGTCGCCTTGCTATTGCCGATGAAGGGAAACTTTCCAGTCTTCACCTGGAAGCCCGCTTCACGCGCCTGCTTTTCGGTTAGACCAATCGAGCCAATTTGCGGCTCGCAGTAGGTGGCGTTCGGGCAGCGCTTGCGATCAAAGGGCTGCACTTCTTTGCCGGCCATGCGTCCCACGGCGATAATTCCTTCCATCGAAGCTGCGTGCGCGAGCTGAGGCAGGCCAGCCACGATGTCCCCGATGGCGTAAAGATGAGGCTCATCCGTTTCGAGAAATGCATTGGTGTGAATGAACCCGCGTTCCAGTTTCGCTTTTGTTTTCTCGAGCTCCAGATTTTCGGTAAGAGGCCGGCGCCCGACGGCAATCAGCACTTTCTCCGCGCTAATGGTCTGCGAGTTCCCGGCTTTGTCCTTGTACGTCACCGTCGCGCCATTGGCGTTCTTCTTTACCGATTCCACTTTCGCTTCCAACTCGATGCGCATGCCCTTCTTCGTCAGGGCCTTGTGTAGCTCGGCGGAAATTTCCTCGTCTTCGAGCGGCACCACGCGAGAGACGGCTTCCAGAAGCGTGACTTCCGAGCCAAAGGTGCGGAAAATCGAAGCGAACTCGACGCCTACGGCTCCGCAACCCACCACGATCATCGACTTCGGAATTTCCTGCAGGCCCAAAATTTCGCGGTTGGTCAGAACGACTTTGCCATCGATTTCGACACCGGGCAGCGAGCGCGCCTCCGATCCGGTCGCGAGCAAGATATTTGTGGCTTCGATTTCAGTGGTCTTGCCGTCTTTCTCAACGGAAACTCGCCCCGGCCCCGCGATTTTTCCCCAGCCAGCGATGGTTTCCACTTTGTGCTTCTTGAACAGGCTGGCGATTCCCAGCGCGTGCTTCTTGACGATTTTATCTTTGCGCGCGAGGATACTGGGCCACTTGACTTTCACGTCTTTTACTTCAAAGCCAAATTCTTCGGCGCGCTTGAAGTGGTCGTAAATATCGGCATGGTGCAAAAAGACTTTTGTAGGAATACAGCCGACGTGCAGGCAGGTGCCTCCCAGGAAAGGATCTTTCTCTACCACGGCGACCTTCAGGCCCCATTGCGCCGCGCGGATTGCGGCCACGTAACCGCCCGGACCGCTGCCGATAATCACCACATCGTATTTAGCCAAGCCAGTCCTCCCCGCGATTCTCAATTCCGCCGTGCGTATAGATGCATAGGGGGATGTGTAAGATGCGGCTCTTCCTGAGTGCCCAAACCCAAGATTTTAGCAGCCGCGCTCGGCAGCCGCAACCCCGTGATAAATGTTCAGAGGCTATCCGATGCGCTCGGTAAAATGTTCAATAAGTAGTTCGTTTCATCTGACAACGATTCACAAAGCGCAGAAATATGCCTCGCGCCCACTAGAGAAGTGTCACGTTGAAATGAAACCTTTGTACGCGAGTGTCCGTAATGTAGTAAAACATCGGAGACAATATGACTGTTGATCCAGGACAAGCCGATCCAGTTTTGATTAGCAATCAGCCGGAACCGCCTGGGCCACAATCAGGGGTTGGCAATGTCTTCGTGGGTCCGAACGGTATTCGCGCCGGCTGGCGCCTCCTGATTTTCCTGGCCATCTTCATCGGGCTTTTGAGCTCTGCCGGATTCGTGCTCTCACGCATCCCCGCCGTCCGAGCGTTTCAGAAAGCTCAACCCAGAGGCGTGCTCACGGCAGCAGGGCAAATTAGTTCAGAAGGATTAGCCGTCCTCGTCTTAATCATCTCGGCGTTGATCATGAGCAAGATCGAAAAGCGCACTTTCGCCGATTACGGCTTGCCGACCGGCGAAGCATTCGGCAAGCGTTTCTGGCAAGGCGTGCCGCTCGGTCTGGCTATGCTGTCGCTGCTAATGGTCCTGATCGCACTTTTTCACGGCTTCTCACTCGGTGGGTTTGCTCTCACCGGTACGGCGGCTATCAAATACGGCCTTCTTTACGGGTTCGGGTTCATTCTGGTTGGTATATTCGAAGAATTCTCGTTTCGCGGTTATATGCAATCCACGCTGGCGTCGGGAATAGGTTTCTGGCCCGCAGCAATCGTGCTGAGCATTTTGTTTGGAGCAATACACCTTCAAAACTTCGGCGAAGCCATCTATGGCGCAGTGATGGCCGGTTCTTTTGGATTAGTTGCAGCTTTCACGCTGCGACGTACCGGAAATATTTGGTTTGCCATTGGCATGCACTCTTCGTGGGATTGGGGTGAGACTTATCTTTACTCCGTTCCTGATAGCGGACTCCTCGCGCGAGGCCATCTGCTCAATTCTTCCTTCCAGGGACCAAGCTGGCTTACCGGCGGCTCGGTCGGACCTGAAGGCAGTGCGTTCGCGTTTCTGGTTTTGCTGATTTGGGCCGCTGCCATACACTTTCTGTTCCCAACGAAGCAATTACGCTCCTGATTCAGCTCGGCGGAATCCTTTCCTGCTTACAAAGCATCTACATCAGGTCTTTCTCTTCAATCTTCAGCGCAATTTGACATTGGAGAGAGGGTGTCGTTAAAATCGTTGGATTTTAGTAAGGCGGTTTGCCCCGCCTAGGGACCTGACAATGGAAAAGAAGCGACTGGAATATTACAAGAAGAAATTAGTGACGCGCCGCGATGAGCTGGTAAAGGGAATCGCGCGCACCGAACAAGAAGGCCGCGAAGCGGACGAGGATCCTACGGTGGACCTCGCGGATAAGGCTGCCAATTCCTACACCAAGGAATTTCTTTTCGGGCAAACGCATAACGACCGTTCACTTCTGCAGCTGGTGAATGACGCTCTGGCGCGCATCAAAGACGACAGTTTCGGCGAATGCGTGGCCTGCCATCAGGAACTTCAGCAGAAGCGCCTGGAAGCGGTACCGTGGACCCGCTATTGCATCACCTGCCAGGAAAAGATGGAGCAGGGCCAGCTGTAAACTTCCTACTTAATTTGGCGCTCGTTGGCCCGCAGGTGGATTGGGGTACCGCAGCCGCATTCATCCAAAGCTTCCGTTGCGTAGATTTCCGTACGTAACTTCGTTCCTTCACTTGCCTTCGCAATTGCGCTAGCGTCTCGCGTAATCGTCACGAGTAACGGCGCTTCCGTGATCATTCGAAAGGCTGTTGATGCACTTGCCGCGGTACTCTTTCCTGCGCCCTGCCGAATCTGCGGTCAGACGCTGGTCAGCGCGAGCCGTATACCGATCTGCTCAGATTGCCTCTCTTCTTTTCAGCCCATCGCCGACCCGATGTGCGATTGCTGCGGCCGCCCGTTCATTTCGCAAGTGGCCGGTGACGCCATCCGGCCTCTTTGCCGGCTCTGCCGCCTGGATTCTTTTTCCTTCGCGCGCGCTCGAAGCTACGCGGTTTACAACGACGCACTCCACAGCGCAATCCTGCTTCTGAAGTACGAAGAGGTCACGCGGCTCGGCGATTGGTTCGCGGATAAACTCGCCGAAGTCGTAGCGCGCGAAGCTGACCAATTCCAAGCCGACGTCGTGGTTCCCGTCCCGCTCCACCGCGACCGCTTCCGCGAGCGCGGTTACAACCAAGCTGAATTAATCGCGCGCCCGCTCGCCCGCCGTTTAAAACTGAAAACAGGCTCTTATTTGCTCATGCGCACGAAGCCGCGTCCCGCGCGTCTGGTGCTTTCTCGCAAAGAGCATTGGGATTCCGTACGTGGCGCCTACGCTACCCGCGAAGGTGTCCAAGTTGACAACCTCCGCGTCCTGCTGGTAGATGATGTATTGACGACTGGCGCGACTCTTGATTCGTGTTCGCGCGCTTTAAAGAAGGCCGGCGCGAAAGCCGTGTTAGGATTGACAGTAGCGCGCGTGGTGACAGGTTTGCCGCCTTCGAACGCGGCCCCCGTTACCGGTTGAAATTCAGCCGGGTAACCGCGCGACTAACGCGAGCATCCAAAAGTAACGCAGTCTTTTAGCACGTCAAGGCGAGCGAATGGACAAGCGTTTCAAGAGCGGCTTACGTCCCCGACCGAAGATTGGGTTGGGTGGCGTCGCGCCGGACGCCGCCACTTCCAAGTTGCCGCCCTCGCCGGCCAGCCGTCCTTCCGTGATGCAAGCGCCGGTCCTGGTTCTCAACGCGACCTTCGAGCCCATCAACATTACCGCGGTGCGCCGCGCTCTGGTGCTGATGCTGAAAGGCGTGGCTCAGGCCGAAGAAACCAATCATGCGGAAGTGCATACCACGCACAAGGCCATGCAGGTGCCTTCCGTGATTCGCCTGCTCACTTACCGGCACATTCCGCAACAAAGCCGTGCGCTCTCGCGAAAAAATATCTTGTTGCGCGACCGCAACACTTGCCAGTTTTGCGGCCACGCTTTGCCGGCTTCAGAACTGACCCTCGACCACGTGATGCCGCGCTCGCGGGGCGGCCGCTCGTCCTGGGAAAATCTGGTGGCCTGCTGCTACGGCTGCAACAATCGCAAAGGCGACCGCACTCCGGAAGAAGCCGGCTTGAAGCTTCAGCGCCGCCCGCGCCCTTTCACTCTCCACACTTCGCGCCAACTAATGCGCTTGATCGGCCATCGCGACGAGAAATGGCGCAAGTACCTTTTCTACTAGCCCTTTCCAGATTTAAATCCGGTGCAACCTTTTCCGCCCGTCCACGTCTAAGTAATCAAATACTTCTAGGACACACCCCGGGAAGTGGTACTGATTCAACTCAGGCCGCTTCCCTAGTCTTTTGCCCTCGAGAATTTGGATTGGATTTCCCCGCCTGCTGCCAGACCGAAGATTGCATTACTGCCGAAAAATCACTTTCATCCCGCGCCGCCAATTTTCGTTCAGACCAATGCGCGTGATTTGAATTTCCGTAGAAAGATATTTCAACAATTTTTCGGTGGCGGAATGGAACCTCAACCCCGGGGCGACCAGCCATACCATCGGCGGTTTTTCGTCCAGCTCGATTCCCGCGAAATACCCATTTCGCTGGAAATTTCCTTCGTGCTGATGCCGCCGCACTCGCAGCCAATAATCCACGGCCTGGATGGGGAGCTGAATATCTTCGGACGCTTTCAGTTCAATCACCACCAAATGCCCGCGGTTGGTGACGCCGAGCAAATCGATTACGCCGCGATCGCCCGCCGCCAGAGCCGGCACTTGCGAATACAAATGTTTGGGGTCCAGATGCGCATCAAGCCTGCTGGGGTCCTCCAAGATAAGCGTCTCCAACCAACGCTCCGGCGCCGCGCGATAAAGCGCATGATTTGTTTTTTCCGTTTCCGGCTTGCGATGTCGTTCCAGGCTTCGTATCAGCCGCGCAAGCTCCGGCATGGTCGCAGCGGACAAGCTTTTTCGAACATCACCGAGACCGAATGAAACGCCTTCGGCATTCCAACGCGCAAATTCCAAGCCTCGAAAACAAATGGCCAGCTCGGCGGCTCCCGCTGTGACGCGAGTTTCTATCGCAGCCGAGGCGCTTGGCACTAGCGACCGAATCCGCGCAACGCTATCGCGTGAACCATCCAGAATCATTTCCACTTCGCGCCGCGGCACCAACCGGCTTTCCAGGTTTCCAGCGTCCGCCGGATCAATTCTCTTCATCGGCCCTTCAGGCTCGCGCCACTCGTGGACCTCCACGCGCGCACCCGCCGATAATGCAAGTACGCGCTCGCGAAGCGGTCCGCTCGTCCCCGCGGGAACAAACAATCGCAACCCTGCTACCGCTCGCCGGATGGCGCGTTCACGTGCCCAGTCCAGCCACAAAATTCCGTACGCGAGGATTCCCTCAATCACCGCCGCGTTTTCGTGCGCAGAAACCGCCAAAAAGGCCCAGCCACGCTCCCCCTCACGCATATGCCCGCGAACATACAATCCGGAAAAGGAGTGTTCCAAGTCCGGCGATGCGCTGAGCGATTCAATGGTGGAGTCGGGAAAACTTTCCGTAAGGATGCGTCGAAACCGCGCGCGGAATTGTTCCCGCGTGATACGCCCAGCAGAACGCGGCGAGTCAGTTCTTACGAACTCAAGCCGCCCAGGTTTCGCATTCCCAAAACGCTGTACTTCCAGCAGAACGCGATTCTCGCTGCGCTCTTTCACCCGCACGACGCGCCGCGTAAGGTTTCGCTCGTCCGACCACAAATGCACCAGCGCCGACTTGCCTTCACATCGCAAGTCGCAGTGCAAGGCGGCAAGCTCGGCCAGCCATTCGCCGTCCTCGCGAACTTCCACGCTGCCCGACGCGGACATTTCCCCCAACACGCGGCCAAGCTCTGCCCAGTCATCCGCAAAGGCGTTCAAGTGAATCACCAGTTTGTTTATATAAAGAAAGATTAAGAAATCGTGCGGTTATTCCAGGGCTAGCCCGGTGACGCGTATCGAAGGATACTGCTTATCCCATTCCACGGGAAGATGCTCCATTTGGATCTGAAAATCCTGCCGCTTCCCGGGGTCCAGTGGCGCATCGGTGGAACCAATCAACTGATTTGTGTCGCGCAGGATTACTTGATGAAAAGGGTCGTGAAACTCCACGGTAACTTCCAACCCTCGCACTTTTCTTGTTCCATCGTTGAATATCGTGCCTGCCACATACGTAAAATCCTGATTCAAGAAATTGGTAGCGTGCGCCAACTGAATGTCCAGAAATTGAATGTGCGGCGCGTAAGCCTGCTCGGCCGGCCCAAACGGCAACTTCACAACTGTTGCAGCCGTATGCGAATGCATCAGGTGCGCCAGAAGAAGAAACCCGCCAAAGATTAGGAGAACAATTACCGCGCCCGCCAGAAAGGCGACAGGCAGACGGCTGCGCTCTTCGCGATACGGGGTTTCTCCTGGTTCCATGGTTTCCTGTTGGTTTAGCGGCCGAACAACAGCCTATTTATTAAAGGTTCCGGTAGTCCCGCCGCAGCCATTCTCTTTTGCACGGCTTCGATGTCGTAGGGCACGCGCCAGAATTCGACGGCGTTGTTGGAGAGATCGGCGATAGCGAATGCCGCCCGTGGATCTCCGTCGCGGGGCTGGCCCACGGATCCTGGATTTAGAAGGTAAGTTGTGCCCGGCTCAATCGTCAGCGTGAAAAATGGAGCGCCGTCGGTGGGCTTGAAATGCAGGACGCCCACTTTATTATCTCGCAGCGTGAAGCCGCCTTGCAGATGTGTGTGGCCGAAGAAAGTGATCGGTGAAGGCGCATCGAGCAGGCCGTCCAGCGCTTGCGCCGGGGCAAAAACGTATTCATCTTCGTCGCGATGCGCGCCGTGAACCAGCGAGAACCCGTCCACCGTTGCCGGACCGGTAGGCAATTCTTCCAGCCATGTGCGATTCTCGGGCCGCAATTGGTTCCGGGTCCACAGCGCCACGTTCCGCGCCACCGGATTGAAGTCATCCGCGTTCGCGATGCCGCTCCCGGCCTTGTCATGATTGCCACGAATCGTCATGGCGCCGAGTTCGCGCACTTTGTCGATCACTTCATTGGGGTCCGGGCCGTATCCAACCACGTCGCCAAGACACAAAACCTTGTCCCAGCGGCCCTTGGCAGCCGCAAGCGCGGCCTCCAGCGCTGTAGCGTTCGCGTGGATATCGCTCAGAATTAGATAGCGCATTCAACCACCCCGATGGGCAGGAAGCGGATTATAGACGAACACGAGGGGCTTTTGCACGAAACTCCCGAGAGAATAAACCTGTCGAAAAAAATGGAGTATGGGCATTTCAGCGGATCAACATGCAGTCGCCATAACTGTAAAAACGGTATTCCTGATCCACAGCGTGGCCATAAGCTCGCAAGATTTCTTCGCGTCCGGCAAAGGCCGCCACCAGCGCCAGCAAGCTGGATCGTGGCAAGTGAAAATTTGTCAGCATTTGATTCACCATTCGGATTGGCTTTCCCGGATAAATAAAATTTTCCGCGTCGGCTGGGCCCGGAACAATCAGTTCGCCGCGGGCCGCCGACTTCTCCGCGGCATCCTCTAGCGCGCGAACCACGGTCGTGCCGATCGCCAAAATAGGCCGGCCTTGTTTCTTCGCCTTCACAATGGCCCGCGCGGCGGCTTCAGAAATCTCATACGACTCCGCGTGGATCTTATGGTCTTCCAGGCGCTCGGTCCGCACCGGTTCAAACGTGCCCAGGCCGACGTCCAGAGTTACCTCCGCGATTTCAATTCCGCGCCGGCGCATCGATTCAAGAATTTCGGGCGTGAAATGAAGCCCTGCCGTGGGCGCGGCCACCGCACTCCCTTGCCGCGCATAAACCGTCTGATACCGCTCGCGGTCGGCCGGCTCGTCTGCACGCCTGATGTAAGGCGGTAACGGAATATGTCCCAGCCGCTGGATCGCTTCGGCAAAACTGCCTCGCGAGGTGAATCGCAAAAGTCGCAAGCCGTATCCGCCGCGGCCTTCCACGCGAGCTTCGAGTTCACCTTCGCCGAAAGTTATGCGTTCGCCCACGGGAATCTTCCGCCCGGGGCGAACAAGAGTCTCCCAAAGATCCGGCTCTATTTGCCGCACCAGCAAAATTTCAATGGAAGATTTTAGATGCTCATCCCGGGCCGGATTGTTTTCCCCCGGCTTCTGTGAACGAACACCTTCGCGTCGCCCAAACAGCCGAGCCGGCAAGACGCGAGTGTTGTTAAGGACAACGAGTTCATCGCCGCGCAGCAGGGCAGGCAAGTCACGGAAGTGACGGTCTTCCGTGGCGCCGGACTTTCGATCCAGCAGCAGCATCCGCGCAGCGTCGCGCCGCTTCGGAGGCCGCTGCGCGATCAACTCCGGCGGCAGGTCAAAATCAAATTCACTTAATTCCATCGGTTTCGTCCGCGATCCATACGCTCTGGTTCCAAGTATGCTGTACCATCTTAGCGAATCAACAGGCGCATTCAGCGCCCAGGCAGGAGTTGTGGCTGAAAATTCTGTCGTCATTACCACGCGGGGAGTGGAGCGCCTGCGCGCCGGCCATCCCTGGGTTTATCGCAGCGACGTTCGCAGCGCGTCGGCGGAAGCCGGCGCAATCGTGCGCGTTACTGACGAGCGCGGACGCTATCAGGGGCGCGCCTTTTACAGTGGCAAATCGCAAATTGCGATCCGCTTGATTACGCGCGAGGACGTTTCCATCAACCGGGCTTTTTTCGCCGAGCGCATACGCCACGCCGCAGCCTATCGCAAAACCGTGGTCGAAAATACCGACGCATACCGCCTGATCTACGGCGAGGCTGACATGCTGCCTTCGGTCGTCGTCGATGCGTATGGAGAGTACCTCGTTATCCAAACGCTTAGCCAATCCAGCGAGCGCTATAAAAGTCTACTCTGCGAAATTCTGGTTGAGCAGTTCTCCCCCAGAGGCATCCTCGAGCGCAACGATCCAAAGGTGCGTTTACTCGAAGGCCTGGAACAGAAAATCAGCGTGCTGCATGGCGAAGTTCCCGAAGAAATTCTGGCCAGAGAAAACGGCATCGCCTTTCACTACGACCTGCGCAACGGGCAGAAAACCGGCTCCTTCCTGGATCAACGCGAAAACCATGCTGCGGCGGGGCAATACTCATCCGGGGAAGTCCTCGATTGCTTCGCCTACCAGGGGGGATTCGCGCTTAGCGTCGCCGGCAAAAGCGATCATGTGGAGGCTGTCGATATGGCTGCGGCGGCACTAAAGGCCGCGCGTCGCAATCAGGAAGCGAACGGTATTTCAAATGTGACTTTTCGGGAGGCAAACACGTTTGATCTGTTGAAGGAATACGACGAAGTGGGCCGCCGCTTTGATGCTGTTATTCTCGACCCGCCGGCCTTCGCAAAGAACCGAGCCAGCATCCCGGCAGCCCAGCGCGGCTACAAGGAAATCAATCTTCGGGCCATGAAGTTGCTGAAACCCGGCGGATACCTGGTCACTTGCTCGTGTTCCTACCACATTTCTGAGCCGCTGTTTCTCCAAGTGCTCGCAGAGGCTGCCATAGACGCACGCAAGACAGTTACGGTGGTTGAACGTCGAACACAGGCCCGGGATCATCCGGTTCTTCTGACTATGCCGGAAACGCACTACCTCAAGTGTATGATAATACGATTATTATAGAGGAAATGAACTGTGGGTTGGGTTGTTTTCGGGCTCTGAAGAATACTTGACAATTACGCACGCATATTTTATTATATGATTGTGCTAATGCGCGCACACAATTTCTTAGGAGGAGATCTTAGGCCACGAATTCCATCACACGTTGGGACCCTTTCCGGAATCTCTCGTCGCTCCAGGAGCAGGTCAACCGGTTGTTTGAGTCCGGCATGCAAAGCCGCAACGACAACTCGGCACTGACCACTTGGGCTCCTGCGGTTGATATTTACGAAACCGAGAACGAGTTGGTTCTGAAAGCCGATCTGCCTGCGATCAATGAGAAGGATCTCGACATTCGCGTCGAGAACAACATGCTCACGATTCGCGGCGAACGGAAGTTTGAGAGCGAAGTGAAAGAAGACAATTACCTTCGGATCGAGCGCACCTACGGCTCCTTCAGCCGCAGCTTCGGTTTGCCGAACACGGTGAACACCGAGGCCATCAAGGCGGAGTACAAGAACGGCGTGTTGACCGTCGAAATGCCCAAGCGCGCTGAATCGAAACCGAAACAAGTAAAGATCAACGTAACAAACAACGGCAACTGAGTTAAACCAGCAGGAAACGACGAAGAGGGCCGTGATTTTGCCGGCCCTCTTTCTGTCTTAGTAGGAAAGTGAGAAAATCGCACCATGCCGCGACTCGACAAACTGACCATCAAAGCCCAAGAAGCCTTGCAAGCAGCGCAAGAGATGGGCGCGCGCTCCGGCCAGCAGCAGATTGAGCCGTTACATTTGCTTTGGGCTCTAATCTCTCAAAACGAAGGCGTCGTCCCGCCCTTGCTGGAGAAGCTGGGTGTGTCGCCCGCTGCCCTTGCAAGCGAAGTGGAAGCTCAGATCAACCGCCTGCCGAAAATTTCAGATGTTTCGCAACAGTATCTGAGTCCTGCAACCAACAAGATTCTCGATAAGGCTTTCGACGAAGCCCAGCGTCTCAAGGACGAATATGTTTCCACCGAGCACATTCTCCTTGGCATAGCTTCCGATTCTCGCGACCCTGCGAGCCAATTGCTCGCGCGACACGGCGTCACCCACGACGCGATCTTGCAGGCCATGACTTCCATTCGCGGCAGCCATCGCGTCACGTCGCAAAATCCCGAATCAACCTATCGCGCCCTGGATCAATACGGTCGTGACCTCACCGACCTGGCCCGCCGAGGCAAGCTGGATCCCGTAATCGGACGCGACGAAGAAATCCGCCGCGTGATGCAAATTCTCGCCCGACGCACAAAAAACAATCCAGTGCTGATCGGCGAACCCGGCGTGGGCAAAACCGCCATCGTCGAAGGCTTGGCGCAGCGCATTGTCGCCGGCGACGTCCCCGAAGTTCTGAAACCGAAGCGCATCGTTACGCTGGACCTTTCTTCGCTGGTGGCGGGCGCCAAATACCGCGGCGAATTCGAAGACCGCCTGAAAGCTGTCCTGAAAGAAGTCACTGAGTCGGAAGGCCAGATCATTCTGTTCATCGACGAGCTGCACACCCTGGTGGGTGCCGGCGCCGCGGAAGGCTCCATGGATGCCTCCAACATGCTCAAGCCCGCGCTCGCGCGTGGCGAGCTGCGCGCGATCGGCGCCACCACGTTGAACGAATATCGCAAGTACATCGAAAAAGATCCCGCGCTGGAACGCCGCTTCCAACCCGTGTTTGTCGGGGAACCTTCGGTGGAAGACACCATCGCCATCCTGCGCGGGCTGAAAGAACGTTACGAAGTACATCACGGCGTGCGCATCAAAGACGCCGCCATCGTCGCCGCTGCCATGCTTTCGCAGCGTTACATTACCGATCGCTTTCTCCCGGACAAAGCGATTGACCTGATCGACGAAGCCGCTGCAGGCCTGCGCATGGAAATCGATTCGCTGCCCACCGAGATTGACGAAATCGAGCGCCGCATCATGCAGCTTGAGATCGAAAAACAGGCGCTGCGCAAAGAATCCGATCAGCATTCTCGCGACCGGTTAAAACAGATCGACAAAGATCTGGGCGGCCTGCGCGAGCAGTCCAACGCCCTGAAAGCGCACTGGCAAACTGAAAAAGATGCCATCGGCCGGATTCGCAGACTAAAAGAACAAATCGAACAATTGAAAGCAGATGAACAACGCTACGAGCGCAGCGGCGATCTTTCCAAAGTAGCCGAGATCCGTTACGGCAAATTGTCCGCGGCTGAAAAAGAACTAAAAGCTGCACAGGACCGCCTGGGGGAGTTGCAGAAAGACCATCCAATGTTGAAAGAAGAAGTGGGCGAAGAGGAAATCGCGAAAATCGTCAGCAAATGGACGGGAATCCCAGTCGGCCGCCTTCTGGAAGGCGAAGTCCAGAAGCTCATTCACATGGAAGAGCGTCTCCGGGATCGTGTGGTTGGCCAGGATGAAGCGCTCTCCAGCGTAGCAAACGCGATTCGCCGGAGCCGCTCAGGCTTGGGCGACCCGAACCGTCCCATTGGCTCGTTCCTTTTCCTCGGTCCTACCGGCGTGGGCAAGACCGAACTCGCCCGAGCGCTCGCTGAATTTTTGTTCGACGACGAAAAAGCCATCATCCGCCTGGACATGTCGGAGTACATGGAAAAACATTCCGTGGCCCGGATGATCGGCGCGCCTCCCGGGTACGTGGGATACGAAGAGGGCGGGCAGCTCACCGAACAAGTTCGCCGGCGTCCGTATTCTGTGATTCTGCTCGACGAAATCGAGAAAGCGCATCCGGATGTTTTCAACGTGCTACTCCAGATTCTGGACGATGGCCGGTTGACCGACGGCAAAGGCCGCGTCGTGGATTTTCGCAACACCGTCATCATCATGACGTCGAACGTCGGCTCCTCCGCTATCTTTGAGCTAGCCGCAAAGGATCCGAAGAAGGCTCGCGAACAGGCTATGGCCGCCCTGCGCGAACTCTTCCGCCCGGAATTCCTGAATCGCATCGACGACATCGTCATCTTCAAGCCGCTGGGCAAAGATCAAATCGAGCGCATCATCGAGTTGCAAATGCGGAGTCTCACCAAGCGCCTTGCGGAACGTCAGTTGACCATCGACCTGACTCCGGCAGCCAAAACGTTGCTCTTCCGCGAAGGCTACGATCCCGCATACGGGGCGCGCCCCATGAGGCGAGCCATACAACGCCTCATTCAGGACCCGCTCGCGCTGAAGCTTCTGGATGGCGAGGTTCATCCCGGCGACCACGTCTCAGTTGACGCGGACCCCAAGACTGGCGAAATGAAAATTACACGTGAAGTTTTGAAGGCTGGCGCCGCTTAAATTGAAGTCGGGCCCAAAGGTACAAATTTATGAAAACTATAAAGACCACACTTCTTCTAACCGCATTAACGCTACTACTCTTGTTCCTAGGAGAGTCTTTCGGCGGCCCACGCGGCCTGACCATCGCCCTCGTTGTAGCCGTCCTGATGAACGGCACAGCTTATTTCTTCTCGGACAAAATCGCGCTGGCTTCCAGTGGCGCGCAACCGATCAGCAGAGAACAGGCCCCGCGTCTCTACGCCGTAATGGAACGCCTCTGCGCCAAAGCGAATTTGCCCATGCCCAAGATGTATCTGATTCCGCAGCCTGCGCCCAACGCGTTCGCCACAGGCCGCAATCCCAGCCACGCATCCGTCGCTGTCACGCAGGGTTTGCTCGAGCTGATGAATGACGACGAACTCGAAGGAGTGATCGCTCACGAGCTTTCTCACGTGCGCAATTACGACATCCTCACTTCTTCCATAGCCGCCACACTTGCCGGCGCGATCATGTGGATCGGACGCATGGGGCAGTGGGGCATGATGCTGGGAGGTTGGGGCGGAGGACGCGGCCGAGACCGCGAAGGCGGAGGAATCACCGCGCTCCTAATGCTGATTCTTGCTCCGCTTGCCGCCATACTTCTCCAGCTCGGAATTTCTCGGCAGCGCGAATATCAGGCGGATGCTTCCGGCGCGAGAATGGTCGGCCAGCAATACGGATTGATCAGCGCGCTCGAGAAACTGGGAGCCTATAACCAGAAAATTCCTTCCAACATTCCGCCATCCACTGCCGCACTCTGTATCGTCGCGCCCTTTTCGCCGCGGCAAATTCTCACAGGGCTCTTCAGCACGCATCCGCCGCTTTCCGACCGCATCGCTGAGTTGCGGAACATGACCATCACGCGGTAAGGCTCGCGCTGTTTCAACGAAGCGTGGCAAACCTTTAAAACCGCCCTGTAGTGGATTTATTTATCCACCACGCAGAAAACATTAAAATAGGGTAAAAATTGCAGCATTAAAATGGCTCTCGGTACTCGAAGCTAGCCCTCCCCACTATCACAAAGCCAACATAATCAATCGATTGCAAGGCCACGCCCGTTTGGCCCGATTTGGTTCCGCGTTTGCTCCTACAGCCCTCGCAGTTGGCTTCACACAGGAGAAAAAGCAATGAGCGAAGAAAGACAACAAATTATCACAGAGGACGCCGCCGCGCCCCGCTGGGTCGGCATCGTTATCGTCGCTCTGGCCGTGGTTTCACTCGTGGCGCTGGGCGCAGGCTGGACGGCCTCTACGCGCTCAAAAGAACTCGAGCAGAATCTGGCGAGCCAGAACGAGCAGTTTAAGAAAAATGAGGATGTGCTCAGCCAGCGGCTGGCCAAGTCTGAAGACACCAACGCGCAGCTCCAGGGCGAGCTTAGCGTTGTGACCGACAAGATGAAGCTCACCGAAGGTGAACTGAGCAAGGCCCGCACACAAGCTAAGAAGATTAAGGAAGAAGACGCCAAGGAATTGGCCGACCTGCAGAACCAAACCTCGGCGCAGCTCGCCACTAAGGCCAATGTTGACGACGTCAACAAGCTTGGCACCGACGTGAACGGCGTAAAGACCGATCTGGAGAGCGAGAAGAACAATCTTCAGATGGCCCGCGGCGAATTCGGCACGCTAATCGCAAAAAACCATGACGAAGTGGAAGAACTCCGCCGCCTTGGCGAACGCGATTACTACGAATTCAGCATCGATAAGAAAAATAACCGCGAAAAAGTCGGCAGCTTGATGGTTGAACTTCACAACACCAACATCAAGAAGAGCCAGTACACCGTGACCATCTTTGTGGACGACCAGCGCCACGACAAGAAGGGGTTGACGGCCAACGAGCCGCTCTACTTCTTCGAGAACGGCGCGCGTGCTCCGCTTGAGTTCGTTGTGAACCAGGTGGGCAAGGACAAAATCACCGGATACCTGAGCGTTCCGAAGGTCAATCAGGCGCACACGCAAGCGGTTTCCGGCGGTAACTAAGGCGGCATAAATCCGCGCACTGGCGGGCGCGGCATGCAACAGAAAGGGGGCGTCCCGAGCGCCCCCTTTTTTTATTCTGATTTTCCTTTTTATTCGGCTTTCTTGGCCGCGCGTTGTTTACGGGTCAGAAACCTTTTCGCCAGGGACGAAAGTTGATCATGCTTGAGCTTTCCTTGCTCGTACATCTGCACTTTCTTCTTGGCCACTTTCCGCCGGCGGCGCTGCCGCTTTTGGGCTACGTACCGCTTTTCATTTGCCATTCAAGTTCCTCCGCGATTAGCGACATCTGATTGTAGCGGAGAAGGAAAATGATGCAAGGTTCGCGTGTGTTTTTGCCTTGAACTTCAAGTACGATTCTTAGAGCCATGCCGGTCACTGCCATCTACGCCAGCCGCATCTTCACGCCTCAGGAGCAGCTTAGCGATAGTGTGATTCTCACGGAAGACGGCCGCATCGTGGCCCTTGGCCATCGCGACGAAGTGAAGATTCCGTCCGGTGCCATCGATTACGTCGCCGCGGGCATGATCGTTGCGCCCGGATTTGTTGACGTGCATATACACGGCGCCGGCGGCCACGATGTGATGGAAGCTACTCCCGCTGCGCTCGATTGCATCACTTCCACCGTCGCGCGTTACGGCAGCACCTCAATTCTCGCCACAACGGTCACCGCCTCCGTGGATGAAACGTGCCGAAGTCTCGAGGGAATCGCTCGATACATTCGCGCGCATGAGAAATTTGAACAGGGAAGCGCCGGTCCGGTCGCAGAGATACTAGGTATTCACCTGGAAGGCCCTTTCATTTCCAAGGCTCGTCGCGGCGTGCATCCGCCGGAGGGCATCGCGCGTCCTTCCGTGCAAATGCTGGAGAAATTTCGCGCCGCAGCCGACGGTTTGATTCGCATGATCACCATCGCTCCCGAAATCCCCGGCGCGCTCGATTTGATTCGAGCCGCGGTGGCCAACGGAATCGTAGCCGCCATCGGCCACACCGACGCGAATTACGAACAGACCCAAGCCGCGGTCCAGGCCGGAGCGCGGCACACCGTCCATTTCTACAATGCCATGCGTCCTTTTTCGCACCGCGATCCAGGAATTATCGGAGCGATTCTCACCGAACCGGATGTTACTGCCGAGGTCATCGCCGACGGCATCCACGTTGCCGGTCCTGCGATTCAAGTGCTTCTCGGGACGAAAGGATTCGACACCGTGCTGCTCGCCAGTGACGCCACCGCAGCCACCGGCATGCCCGATGGAAATTTCCGCCTGGGCAATTTCGAAGTAGTTGTAAAGGACGGTGTGTGCCGCAACGCGGAAGGAAAACTCGCCGGCAGCACGTTGACTCTGGATCGCGCGCTGCGTTACATCGTTGCCCTGGGCGTCCCGGTGGTTGATGCCGTACGCATGGCCACAATTCTTCCCGCGCGCCGCGTTAGCCTGGCAGGGAAAAAAGGAATCATCGCCCTAGGCGCCGACGCAGACTTGGTGGTGCTGACTCCCGATCTGCGGGTGGTAGGAGTGATGACGCGCGGCGCAGGCCTGGCCTAGCCTCGTTGGTTTTGTCAAATTTTCAGTCCTGCGACGAATGCGGGTTTGAACTCGTAGTGCCGGGCTTCGGCGTCTTTCTTCACTTGTTCCAATTTCTTCTGTGCGGTCCAAACCGATCTTTTCCTGAAAAGAGTTTTCTAAGCAGGGGAAATAGAGGCGAAGGTCTTTATTTAGGATTTAGCGGGATTTTCAATGCTTCAGCTAGCAGGTAGGGATCAAACGGGCTGGCTGCAAAAAAGCGCCCATCGATTTCCAAAGTGGGAACCTTGCGGCGTCCATTGTTTGCGCGAAGTACAAGCTCTTCTGCGTCAGGCGACTCATCAATATTCACTTCCCGAAATGGGATCTTTCTCTCTCGGAGAAACTGCTTCGCCCGTCTGCAATCGCAGCACCAGCCTGTCGAATAGACTGTAATTTCAGCCATTTTGCGCCCCGGTTGACCTGCGTGAATCGTTCTAGCAGCCTCAGTTATTGGATGCTAGCACGCGTTTGCGGATGCCGCTAAGCGCCCACGCGGCAATTTGGTGTCGTTTTGGTACCGCTGAGCAAGTACCATTGATTGAACACGTTACATTGGGAAGCGTAAGGAGTGCTAGTGCGACGAACGCCGGGAATCCTGTGATGACCCTGAAGAACCGCCGCCCTTTGAAGCGGTCCGCAAACGCGCATTGGCCCGCTCAATCTTGGCTTCCGCTTCTCTGGATTCGGCCTCGGGCGTCCCAGGCTTTGCGGCTTCGGCTTGGGCCTGCTGGAGCGCTGCGCGAGACCGCGCCACATCGATTTCCTCGGCGCGCTCTGAGATTTCTGCCAGCACAATTACGCGATCGGGGAGCACTTCCGCGAATCCATTGATTACCGAGAGGTACCCCGTTTGCCCGCCTTTGTGATACGTCAGCGTACCGATGCCCAACAAAGTAATCAGCGGAGCATGCCCGGGCAAAATCCCCAGGTAGCCGTCTTTTCCGGGCATCTCGAGCGATTGCACGTTCTCGCTCAGAACGTGCCGCTCGGGCGTGACAACTTGCAGTTCGATAGCTTCAGGTAGCATTTATTTGCAGGCTCGCCGGCTCGAAACGACAACTACGCCACCGCGGCCATCTTCTCCGCTTTTTCCTTCACTTCTTCGATCGTTCCCACCATGTAGAAAGCTTGCTCCGGCAAATCGTCGTGCTTTCCTTCCACGATTTCCTTGAAGCCGCGCACAGTATCTTCCACCTTCACGTATTTGCCTTCCAGTCCAGTAAACTGCGCCGCCACATTCATCGGTTGCGAAAGGAATTTTTCAATTTTGCGCGCGCGCGTCACTGTTTGCTTGTCGTCATCCGAGAGCTCTTCAATTCCCAGGATCGCGATAATGTCCTGTAACTCCTTGTAGCGTTGCAGGACAGATTTCACTGCGCGCGCCACATTGTAATGATCCTGCCCCACGATGCGCGGGTCCAAAATTCGCGAGAAACTCGCAAGAGGATCTACTGCCGGATAAATTCCGCGTTCCACGATCTGCCGGCTCAAGTTCGTGGTGGCGTCGAGGTGCGCAAAGGTCGCGGCCGGCGCCGGGTCGGTGTAGTCGTCCGCCGGCACGTAAATCGCTTGCACCGACGTAATCGACCCCGTCTTCGTGGAAGTAATGCGCTCCTGCAACTCGCCGATTTCCGTATTCAAGTTCGGCTGGTATCCCACGGCCGATGGCATGCGGCCCAAGAGCGCGGAAACTTCCGAGCCCGCCTGAACGAACCGGAAAATGTTGTCGATGAAAAGCAGCACGTCGAGATGCTCTTCGTCGCGAAAATATTCCGCCACCGTCAGTCCCGTCAATCCCACTCGCAAACGCGCGCCGGGCGGTTCGGTCATCTGCCCGTAAATCAGCGCGCAACGCGACTTCTCCGAGTTGCCCGGCACCACCACGCCGGATTCCTGCATTTCCAACCACAGGTCATTGCCTTCGCGCGTGCGCTCGCCTACTCCCGCAAAAACCGAAACGCCCCCGTGTTTCATGGCCACGTTGTGAATCAATTCCTGAATCAAAACGGTCTTGCCCACGCCCGCGCCGCCGAACAACCCGATCTTGCCGCCTTTCAAGTAGGGCTCGATCAGGTCCACCACCTTGATTCCCGTCTCAAACATTTCCAAATTTGTGGACTGGTCCTCGAGCGACGGCGCCGGGCGATGAATGGGATAGCGCTTGTCCGTCTTCACCGGCCCAAGTTTGTCCACCGGCTCACCCAACACGTTCAACACGCGACCCAACGTAGCGCGGCCCACCGGCACGGAAATAGGCTCGCCCAGGTTTATGGCTTTCATTCCGCGAACCAGACCTTCGGTCGGCTTCATCGCCACGCACCGCACGCGCCCTTCTCCGAGCTGCTGTTCCACTTCCGCGACAATATCGAGAGGCTCCGGAACGTCAAATCCTTCGCTGGTGATGCGCACTGCATGGTGAATGAACGGCAGGTGATGTTCCTGGAACAAGATATCCACCACCGGCCCAATCACCTCAACTACGTGCCCGATCTTTTCGTCGCCTTTATTTTCCGCCATTCTATTCTCCTGAGTTCTTCAAGAGCGCCGCGCCCTACGACATCGCCGAGGCTGCGCCGCTCACGATCTCGATAATTTCCTTGGTAATTCCCGCCTGACGTATTTTGTTCATCTGCAAAGTCAATTTATCGATCAGTTCCGACGCATTTCGCGTCGCAGCGTCCATCGCCGTCATACGCGCCGCGTGCTCAGCCGCCGCGGATTCCAGCAAAATTCGAAAGATTTCAGTCTCCAGATAACGCGGCATCAAGGCCTTGAAAATTTGATCCACGGGCTGCTCGTAAATATAGTCCACCAGAAATCCGTCGCCTCGGGGAGCCCGTTCCATGGGCAGCGAACTGTCCGGACCAGCATGGCTCGCCAGCGACTTCTCCGCGTCCTTTTTCTCCCGATCCACTACTTCTGGATCAATCGGCAGCAATTTCTGAACCGTCAGGTTCTGCACCATCACATTCTTGAACTCGTTATAAACGGCGTACACCGCGTCCACTTCGAGGCTGATGTAAAGGTCCGCAATCTTCGCGGAGATTTCCTTGGCTTTGGAAAACTCCACTTTCGCCGAAACATCCAGATACTCCCCAACCATTTCCAGCCCCCGCTTCCGGAAGGTGTCGCGCGCCTTCTTGCCCACCACCATCAGCTCAAGTTTCTTCGACGAATGCTCGTGCATGAATTCAGTCGCGCGCCGAATCACGTTGGAGTTAAAAGCCCCGGCCAAGCTGCGGTCTCCGGTAACCACCAGCACCAAAATCTTGTCTTCGACGCGCCGAACTAGAAGCGGATGCGAGATGTTCTCCATACGAGCCGCCGCCGAACGCAACACGCGCAATATTTCGCGCGCGTACGGCCTAGCCGCAAACACACCTTCTTGCGCGCGTCGCAATTTCGCCGCCGCAACGAACTTCATCGCCCGCGTAATTTGCTGCGTATTCTTCACCGAGCGAACGCGCCGCCGATAATCGAGTAGAGTGGGCATGAACCTAGTTAGGCAGTCATCCTATAAATTAATGCGCAGCCGATGCTGGAGTCGGCGTGGGAACAGCCGCAGGTGAACCCGCTCCTTGCTCTTGTTTTGGTGGAACCTTTTGCTGACCTTTGTCTTCTTCCTTCTTCGCGTGATCTTCCTGCTTCGGTTTCCGCGGCAGCGAAGCCTTAAACGCTTCCTTGAAGGCGTCCAACGCTGTCTTGGCTTCCGCCTTGATCGTGTCGTCAAATGCCTTCTTCTCTCGCAGCGCTTTCAGCAGCCCGTTGTAATTCGTCTCGATAAACGGATACATCTCGAGCTCAAACCGCCGGCATTCCGAAACTTCCAAATCCTCCAAATAGCGGTTGGCCGCCGCATAAATAATCAAAACCTGTTTTTCCACGGGGAGCGGCTGATACTGGTCCTGTTTCAAAATTTCTACCAAGCGTTGGCCGCGTGCCAATTGCGCTTGCGTGGCTTTGTCCAGCTGTTCCGTGCCGAACTGCGCGAATGCCGCCAAATCGCGATACTGCGCCAAATCCAACCGCAACGTACCGGCCACTTGCCGCATGGCCTTAATCTGCGCGTTGCCGCCGACGCGGCTCACCGAAAGTCCTACGTTCACCGCCGGCCGAACGCCGCTGTTGAACAAGTCTGCTTCCAGGTAAATCTGCCCATCCGTAATCGAAATCACGTTCGTCGGAATGTAAGCGGAAATGTCGCCCGCCTGCGTCTCAATCACAGGCAGAGCCGTCAGCGATCCCGCGCCCAACTCATCGTTCAATTTCGCCGCGCGTTCCAGCAGCCGGGAATGCAAAAAGAAAACGTCGCCAGGGAACGCCTCGCGCCCAGGAGGACGCCGCAACAACAACGAAATTTCGCGATAGGCTTGCGCGTGCTTGGAAAGGTCGTCGTAGAAACAAACAGCATGGCGCTTCGAATCACGAAAATATTCGCCAATGGCACACGCAGCGAATGGCGCGATGTACTGCATCGAAGCCGACTCCGAAGCCGAGGCTGCCACCACGATGCTGTGTTCCATCGCGCCGTAGTCCGTAAGAATCTTCACAATCTGCGCAATGGTCGAACGCTTCTGCCCAATCGCGCAGTAAATACAAATCATGTCGCCGCCGCGCTGATTGATGATCGCGTCAAGAATAATCGCGGTCTTTCCGGTCTGCCGGTCGCCGATAATCAACTCGCGCTGCCCGCGCCCAATCGGAATCATCGCATCGATGGACTTGATACCCGTCTGCACCGGCTCGCGCACCGGTTGACGATCAACCACCCCCGGTGCCAGTCGTTCCAGCGGGTTGCGCTTGTCCGTCTGTATCGGCCCTTTGTCATCCACCGGATTCCCCAGCGCATCCACGACACGGCCCAGCATCGCATCGCCCACCGGCACCGACATAATTTTGTTCGTACGCTTGACGGTATCGCCTTCTTCAATCTCGGTGTAATCGCCAAGTAGCACGACGCCGACTTGATCCTCTTCCAGGTTCAGCGCGATTCCGAACACATCGTGTGGAAACGCCAGCATCTCGCCGGCCATGCATTTATCCAGCCCGTGAACGCGCGCGATCCCGTCGCCGACCGAAATCACCGTCCCCACTTCGTCCACCGCCAGCGTTTGCTGGTAATGTTCAATCTGCTCGCGCAGTATTTTTGTAATCTCGTCGGCTTTGATGTTCGCCATTCTTGCTCCTAATTTTTCGATGAACTATTCAGTTTCCAACTGCTCGCGCAAACGGTTCAGCTGTTCGCGCACCGAACCGTCGTAAATCGTGGAGCCCACGCGCACCACCACTCCGCCCAGCAACGCTCGATCCTCGCGATACTGCGCTTTAATCCGCTTCCCGGTGCGCCGCTCCATCACAGCAGTCAATTCTTTTTTCTCCACGTCGCTTAATTCCTTCGCAGAACTCACTTCCGCTTCAGCGATTCCCATACGCATATTCAGTTGCTGTTCCAGCGCCGTGAGAATCTCGCGAAACATCTCCGTGCGGCGGTGGGCCACGATCAGATAGATGAAATTTCGCACGGTTTCATCAATGCCCATTTTCTCGGTGATCTCCCGGATCACCTTTTCCTTGATCTCCTGGCTCACCGCGGGGGTTTCCAAAGCGTTGCGCAATTCCGTCGAAGAATAAAACACGTCGAGAAACGCCGAAAGGCCGCCCTTAACATCACGTTTCCGCTCCAGCCCCACGCTTGCCAGCGCGGCAGCATAGCGTTCCGCGACCGCACTCAATTGACGCTCCTTTCCATTTCGGCTACGAATGCGCGAAATAATCCAGCCTCGGCTTGCGGCGTCATTTCTTTCCGCAGCATTGCTTCCGCGCGCTCGATAACCAGCCGGGCCGCATGCGCTTTCAGTTCCTGATTCGCTGCGCGTCCAGCCGCTTCTATTTCCATTTGCGCCTCGCGCTCGATTCTTTCCGCTTCGGAGCGAGCCAAATCGTGAAGGCGCTTCGTTTCCGCTTGCTGGTCGCGCTTGCCTTCCTCTCGTATCCTTTTGATCTCCTGGTCGAGACCGGCCAGCTTTTGTTCGATTTCCTTTTTCTGGCGCTCGGCGGCCTCGTGTGCCCGTGTGCCTTCCGCGATCTTTTGCGCCGTCTCTTCCGCTTGCGCGCGGAAATAGGGACCGCCCCACTTCACCGCCGCGTATGCAATCCCCAAAAAAACGATAGCAAAATTCAGCCAGCGGAATACGTAACCGGTTGGCGTTTCCGCCGCCGGGGTTTCCTTCTCTTGCGCCAGCACCGGCAACACTACCAGCGACAGAAATGCGGCCAAAAACCCCAAGAATCGCGACACACGCTTCATCGCGAGGCTCCCTGCGGAGATGGACTTTCCAGGATCGCGCGCACAATTTCCGCGGCGAGGGAATCGGTCTGGAGCGCCACTTCGCGGCTGGCCACGGTCAGCTCAGCCGCGACTTCCTTCTTGGCCGCCACCACTTCTTCCAAAGCGCGCGAGCGCAACGCTTTCAAAAGGCGTGCTCGCTCATCCAAAGCGGCTTGACGCGCCGCTTCTTGCTCGGCGTAAATTTCTGCGCGAACTTTTCGCAGTGTTTCGTTGTACTCCTGCAACGCCCTGGCCGCTTCGGCCTCCAGCTCCGCGGCTTCCCGACGCGCTCCCTCGATTTTCGCGTCACGCTCCGCCATTGCTCTCTGGATCGGTGTGAAGAAAGCCCAGCGGAGAAACAAATAGAAAAGAAAAACTATAACCACTGTGGGCACAGCTTGAAGGAACAACTCAGCGAGCTGGTGGAGAATTTCCATGGTCAGGAGATAGTACGGATCTGGCGCCCCGTTTAGAAATTGTTTGCACGCTTCCGGAGCGACACCCTCGCTCGCCGGAACACACTTCCAGGATCAACAAAGCTCGTGATTATCGCATCGCCACCGGCTTCCGTCAACGCCGAGGTTCGCCCTCCAAAGGTCAGACTTTTCAGCAACTTATGCTCGCGCCCCGCAGTCCTAGCTAAGACTGGAAGACGTCTTTCCTGCGGATTACCACCCAAAGCAACAGGGCCAGCAGCGGCACCGCAAAAACCACGCCAAACCAAATCGGGAAATGCGCTACTTGCGCCGCGTTGGACGAGCCTTGCATGTCACGCATCATATCGCCCATGGCTTGATCGAAGCGCGCCTGCGTGCCTGGAATCAGCACCATCGTCAACGAATTGAAAATCAGGAATTGAAAATAATAAATCGCCAGCGTGCGTCCCCAGGGCCTGAGTTTGAGCAATCCGAATGCCGTCAGGGACTGAACCAGCGCCAGCGCAAACATAATCAGCGACGCGAAAGTTCCCTTGAAAAAGAACCCAAAAAAGAACACCGGCGGATTCACAGACAAGCCCAGAACCCCAATGAACGCGCTGATCAGCAGATACCAGGCGATCAGCGTGATGCTAAGCGGCCGCGTCCCTGGCGCAACCGCCGGTTCGCCCAACGCTCGCTCCAGCGGCGCGCCTCTTACCTTGAGAAATTGTTCCTTCGTAGATCGCTTATTGAAGAAATAAAGCCACCATCCACCGAGCACAGCGAGAGCTGCGTACAAGAGCGTCAAAAAAATCCGCATGCCCATCAGCAGGCTTGGCGTCAGCTGCGGGCTCGGCACCGTCCCCGGCGGCGGAAAGGGCATCATCAAAAACATCAGCAGCCCGGGGATGCAGAGAAATACCAGCAATGCGCTGAAAACAATAATCGAAACGCGCGACCACTCGCGCAAACGTAGCAAAGCCAGGCCCGTGGAGACGCCCCAGGCTCCCGCCGCGAAAAATAAAACCGCAGCGAAGACCATGAAATATTTGAAAAACTGCGCCTGATTTTCAGGGACGGAAACACCACTGGCGGAGGCGAATAACATCATTAAACCGGTCAGCAGAGAGATCCCGCTACCAAGCAGCACAACAACCGCAGAAATCGTCACGCCAGCCGATCGATCCATAACCCGCCCAGGCCAAGTTTTGCGCAAAAGTATACAACATGAACCCGCCTCCTCTCCGCGGAACCGGCATTCTAGCGCTGGCGAAATTCCGAGTGGCGTGCTTAGATAAAGTAATACAATGGAGCGCTTTGGCTGCATGCGACGCACCGCCCTATACCCGCTGCGATAAGGAGACTTCTTAAAATGGCATCCTTCCCCGGAGTCGATTTCCTCGACTTCGATTCCCTCTTGAGCGACGAGGAAAAACTCGCGCGCCAAACCGCTCGTCAATTTGTGGATGACGAGATCATGCCCATCATCGAGCAGTACAATCGCGAAGGAAAATTCCCGGTGCAGCTCGTTCCGCAGATGGCCGAGCTCGGACTTTTTGGCGCCAGCCTGAAAGGCTACGGATGCGCAGGAATGTCCAACGTGGAATATGGCCTGGTGACCCAGGAACTCGAGCGCGGTGATTCCGGCTTGCGAAGTTTTATTTCCGTGCAATCCGCGCTGGTGATGTACCCCATCCACGCGTTTGGCTCCGACGCGCAGAAAGACAAATGGCTCCCGCTGCTGCAACAGGGAAAAGCCATCGGCTGCTTTGGCCTTACCGAACCGCAGTTTGGATCCAATCCGGGAGGAATGCTCACTCGTGCGGTGAAAAAAGGCGATAGCTACGTCCTGAACGGGGAAAAAATGTGGATCACCAACGGATCCATCTCCGACGTAGCCGTCATATGGGCGAAAACAGAAGACGAGAAGATTCGCGGCTTCCTGGTGGAGAAAGGCACACCCGGTTTTAAGGCTTGGGACGTCCACGGAAAATATTCGCTGCGTGCTTCGGTCACTTCCGGCCTGGCGATGACCGATTGCAAAATTCCGGCGACGAATCTGCTTCCCGGCGTCGAAGGATTGAAAGGCCCGCTCTCGTGCCTCAACCAGGCGCGCTACGGAATCGGCTGGGGCGCCATCGGCGCAGCGATGGCCTGCTACGACTCAGCCCTCACCTACGCCAAGCAGCGCAAACAATTCGACAACAAACCCATCGCCTCGCATCAACTGGTGCAGGAAAAACTCGTTTGGATGATCACGGAAATCACCAAAGCGCAGTTTCTTGCCCTCCAGGTCGGAAAACTCAAAGACCAGGGGCGCGTGCACCCTTCGCACATCTCCATGCTGAAGATGAATAACGTGTGGATGGCGCTGGAAACGGCTCGTATGGCGCGCCAGATATTGGGTGCCAATGGCATCGTGGACGACTACCCCATCATGCGCCACATGAACAATCTCGAATCCGTGATCACCTACGAAGGCACCCACGACATTCACAAGCTCATCATCGGCGAACGCATTACCGGAATCGCGGCCTACGAATGAGCCTGAGCCATCGTTGCTCTCTCCGCTTCCGACTGTTGGTGGCGTTAGCGCTGTTGTTGCTTGTTCCGCATGACGCGCGCGCTGCGGAACCTGCAGCGTCAAGACCAAAAATCCGAGCCGTCACCGCTTTCATCCGCCTCGACCGCGGGCATTACAAAGAACAGATTCAAGACACTCTGAATTTCCTGCGCCAGGCGAAGTCCGCCTTCGAAAAATCCGGATACGAGGTCGAAACCATTCGCATCACCACGCAACCTTTCCCGGAATACACGCGCGATCTATCCGAGACAGAGACGCTGGCGTTCTTCCGCGACTATGACGCGTTGGCGGTGAAAGAAGGGTTCGATGCATCCATCGGCCCGGCCATGATGAAGGACACCGACGACCCGCGCGAAGCCGAGCTGCTGGCAAAAATTCTCGCGGGCGCCAAAACTTTGGAAGGCTCCGTCTTCATCGGAGGCGAAGACGGCATTCATTGGAAGTCCATTCGCGCTGCAGCCGCCGTGATGAAGTACCTGGAAACTAACAGCCCGCACAGTCAGGCCAATTTCAGTTTCGCTGCGTCGTCTTTCATTCCCGACGGCACCCCGTTTTATCCCGCATCGTATTGGATGGGGCCAGGCAAACAATTCGCCATCGGTTTGCAGTCGGCGAACGTTGTGGCTGACGCATTTGCTTCCGCGAAATCCCCTGACGCCGCGGAGGAACGACTGAAATCCTCACTCACAATTTATGCTCAGCAGGTCGAGAAGACCGCGAAGGAAATCAGCCAGAATAGCGGATGGAAGTATGGGGGAATCGATCTATCGCCAGCGCCCCTGAAAGACATTTCAATCGGGGGCGCCATCGAGAATTTTCTCGGCGCGCCCATCGGCACGAGCGGCACGATGACTGCCGCCGCGCTGATTACTCGCGCGCTCAAAGCGATTGCGGTCACGCAAGCAGGCTATTCCGGATTGATGCTGCCCATCCTGGAAGATTCAGTCCTCTCGCAGCGTTGGACCGAAGGACGCCTCTCTATCGACGCCCTGCTTTCCTACTCCGCGGTTTGTGGCACGGGGCTCGACGTGATTCCGCTTCCCGGTGACATCTCGAGCGAGCATCTCGAGAAAATTCTCGGTGACGTGGCCAGCCTTTCGGTGAAATGGCACAAACCGCTCTCTGCACGCCTGCTTCCGGTGGCCGGAAAAAAAGCCGGCGACCAGACTGAATTCGATGATCCTTTTCTGGTAAACGCAAAAATCCAGCCGCTCCCGTGATTCTGTTCAAAATAATCCCCGACACTTCGCCTTGTTTGAAAACATCCCAATTGGATTATGATAGGCGCCCCGGGCGGAAGTCCCCGACGCTCGACTTCAATCTCGCTTCTCAGGAGCCATGATGGAGAAAGCACTCAGCCTGGAATTCTTGCGCGTGGTAGAGCGTGCCGCCATCGCCTCGGCGCACACCATGGGCTTGGGGGACCGCCACAAGTCCGATCAGATGGCCGTGGAAGCCATGCGCTCGGAAATGGATTCGGTAGGCATGGATGGAACCATCGTCATTGGCGAAGGTGAACGCGACGAAGCTCCCATGCTTTTTATTGGAGAAAAAGTTGGCGCGGCCGTCCGCGATAAGAGCCGCAAATACCCCGAAGTGGATATTGCCGTCGATCCTCTCGAAGGCACCAACCTTTGCGCCACCGGCGAGCCGAACGCCATCGTCGTCCTCGCTGCAAGCGATCGCGGCGGACTGCTCCATGCCCCCGATCTATACATGGAGAAAATAATTGTCGGCCCTTCCTGCAAAGGCGCTGTTGAGCTGGACGCACCGGTCGCGGACAATTTGAAAGCGATCGCGAAACGCCTCAATCGTAAAGTGGAAGACCTCGTTATCATCGTGCTCGATCGCCCGCGCCACGAAGATCTTATCTCCCAGATTCGCGCGGCGGGCGCTCGCATCCGGCTAATCTCCGACGGCGACCTATCCGCCGGCATTAGTGCCGCCGTGGTTGGCACCGGCGTGCACGCTGTGATGGGCATTGGCGGCGCTCCCGAGGGCGTGCTTACCGCTGCCGCATTGCGCTGCTTGAATGGTCAAATCCTTGCTCGCCTGGTGGTCTCTAAACCCGAGCACCACGAGCGTATCGCTCAAATGGGCATCAAGGATCCGAGGCGCATTTACAACACGGAAGATCTGGCTCCCGGAAAAAAAATCATTTTCGCTTGCACCGGTGTCACCGGTGGCGGTCTGCTTCGTGGCGTGCGCTTCTTCGGCGAAGGCACCCGCACGCATTCGCTGATCCTGACTTACGACGATCGGCAGGTACGTTTCATCGATACCGTGCATCTGGAGAAGCGGCCTGACGTAAAAGTTGTTTTTTACTAGCGCCGCGCTCGCTGGGGCGCGCCGTGTGCGCGAAACATTTCGCAGTTGCAACTCGTACATTTGTCGAGAGGTGATTTGTGGCTACCCGCCCAACCCAACCCGCCTTCCAGCCCTCCACCGTGGCCCAGCGCCGGACTAACGCGATCTGGTGGATCCTGGGAATTGTGGCCGCCGGCATCATTGTCATATTTCTCTGCGGATTGATGGTTGCGGGACTTTTCGTTCGCCATCTGAAGATTCGCAGCTCCGGCGACAAAGTAGCCATCGAAACTCCAGTGGCCTCCATTTCAGTGAATGGCGACAGTCCCCATGCCACCGGGCTCGAGATTTATCCCGGTGCCATGCCCTCCTCCAATAACAAAAACGCCAGCATCGACCTCAGCGCAAATGACTCCAGCGTCGGAATCGCCACCGAGGAATATCAAACCAAAGATCCCATCGACTTCGTGCAGGCCTGGTATAAAAAACATCTGGGCCCGGATTTTCGGCTGGAAACAGGCGATGAGAAACTGGCTAATGGCAAGGGCTCTGTAAGCCTGAATGACAGCGACGTCACCTTCGTGGATGATCGCCACAACGGAGCGCGTGTTGTCGCTCTGAAGAAAACTTCCTCTGGAACTCAAATCACTTTGGTACGCGTAGGCAAGAAAGAAACGCAGTAATTTCAACTGACGACAGAAGATTTGGCTTAGCCGGATTAGGCGCTGAGTTTTGCTATGGCGGGAAGAATGAGACGGAGAGGGC
>JBAVQB010000019.1:0-7095 GCA_049693615.1 Candidatus Acidiferrales bacterium
CTTCTTACCTTTGTAATCGCGGGAGGAGGTTTCGCGGGCGTCGAACTCGCGGGGGCTCTGAACGACTTTGCGCACGGGATTCTAGCCGATTATCCCAACTTACATCCTGAGGACTTGAGCGTCGTGCTGGTTCATTCGCGCGAGCGCATTCTGCCGGAATTGAGCGCGTCGTTGGCGCGTTATGCACAGGACAGGATGGAAGCGCGCGGAGTCACGTTCCGCCTGAATACACGTCTGACCGACGCGAATCCCGGCGTCGTGGTCCTTAGCGACGGCGAGATCCGTGCTCAGACTCTTGTGTGGACAGCCGGAACAGCTCCGAATCCCGTCTTGAAACCACTTCTAGTCGAAAAAGACAAGCGGGGCGCCCTCGTAGTGGAGAACACGCTCGGGTTGCCCGGTCACCCAGGGGTGTGGGCGTTGGGTGATTGTGCCGCGGTGAACGATGCGAAGTCGGGGAAGCTCTGTCCACCCACTGCTCAGTTTGCGCAGCGAGAGGCAGTAGTACTCGCGAAGAACATTCGTGCTGAACTGCAGGGCCGATCCAAACGCAGCTTTCATTTCGACTCACTGGGAGCCCTTTGCGTCGTAGGGCATCAGACCGCTTGTGCTGAATTGGCGATTCCGTTTATGAGGAACAAATCCGTGCATTTTTCCGGACTTTTCGCTTGGGTAATGTGGAGAGGAATATACCTTTCAAAATTGCCAGGCCTGGAAAGAAAAATTCGCGTGCTTGTGGATTGGACGATCGAACTTTTCTTCCCGCGCGATATCGTTCAAACAATCGATTTGCAGTGAGGAAAATCTATGTTCTCGGGTCCAAAAGTAGGCATGCCGGTGAATGAGGGCGCCAGTTCCTTCAATGCGACAAACGTACTGCTCGGTCTCGCAGTCGGTAGCGCGGGCGGCGCGCTCGGGAGTGTGCTCGTCACTTCATCGCTCGTTAGTGGCGTTGTGCTTGGCGCCCTGTTCGGACTTGCGTTTGCCCTTTTCTTCGCGCACCGAGCCACGAGCTCGGGTGCCGGATTAATTTGGGGACTCAGCGCCGCCTTTCTGCTGTGGTTGGTTTTTCCAGCTGGAATCCTGCCTTGGCTTGCTGGCTCCGGCCACTCCCTGGCCAAGCTTGCGGAGGCCCGCGATCGATTTCCTGAACTGGCTGCGTCTCTGATTTGTCTGGGAATGCCGGTGGGTGTGACGCTAGGAGTTCGTGGTGGTCTGCGCAGGAGGCGGAAAAACGCGCCATTCCATTGGTGGCGCGCAATTTTCGTCGGTGGATTTGCAGGCGTGCTCGGCGGGATGATTTTCGGACGCTGGTCGTCCGCCGGTGACTATTTCCCTTTGATCGCCGGGCTTGGCGAGCTTAGTTCTAGGCATGCGACAATGGCCGTCGAATTTGGCGTGGCATTATTCATTGGCGCCAGCTTCGGCCTGCTTTTCCAGGGGGATGTCCGGGGGTACGGTTCGTCCATGGGCTGGGGGCTGGGGTTCGCGATCTTCTGGTGGTTCTGGGGCCCGCTTACACTTTTCCCGCTCGCCAGAGGGTTGAAATTGGACTGGTCGGTCGATCATGGGAGCGAACTTTTTGGCTCGCTTGTCGGGCACATCCTTTACGGACTGATCCTGGGGGTTGCCTACGCTACGATCGATCGCCTCTGGGTAAAGTTGTTCATCGAGTCTGATCCACTGAATCGGGAACCTGAGGGGCCCGGTCTTCTGATATTGCGTTCCCTCAGTTGGGGAGCGCTCGCCGGTCTTGTGGGCGGAGTCGTGTCGAGCCCGGTGATGATCGCCACAGGAGTCCTGCCAAAGATCGCTGGCCTCGATACTCCTCTCTCCATTCTTCGCGGCCTGCTTCTGCATTTCTTGGTGAGCGCGGCAATAGGCATGACCTTCGGCCTGTTGTTCCGGCGGGAGTCTTCGAGTCTCGGGCTCGGTGTGATGTGGGGATGGCTGTTTGGAATGATTTGGTGGTATCTGGGGCCGATGACTTTCCTCCCGCTGCTACTCACGGGTGAGACAGACTGGCGCGCAAGCGCTGCTTCCGCTCTGCTTCCATCCCTGATGGCACACTTGATTTATGGCGCCACGACGGCGCTAGTGTTCTTGTTGCTCGAAGGCCGGTATACCCGCAGACTACTGGCCAATCCGCGTAGCGCCGCATACGAACTCCGTCGCATCCGCCCCGTGGGGACTCCCGCGCCTGCCTTGTGGCTTTTCGCGCTGGGCGCTGGCGTCGTATTGCCCGTTCTGCTCGGGTAGTCGGCCAGCACTCGCGTCACCGGCGCATGGCTTAAGATTCGGCGCGATTTTGAGTCCGAGAAAACCGCAGGATTCGATCTTGATGTGACGTCACAGTGCAGTTCAAAATTCATCCCTCCGTGGAACTTTGCAACTCCTCAGCCATCTCACTTATAGGCTCGCTCGTAGTTCTTGAGCAGGTGAGCCGAGTACTTAACGGATGGGTCGAACCATGAGAGCCAACGTCAGTGTGGGCACAGAAGGAGAAACGATTCTCCAGCACGGACTGGAGCAGAAAATTTTAGAGACCCGCCATGCCGGCCCGACGCTTCACGTGGGTCTCACGATGCGAAGCGAAATCGAGGCAATTTCGCCTCTTGTGGACCAGCTCATGCGTCTGATTAAGGCTGGTCATTGCGTCCCCGGAGACGACTGCGACGTTGAGATCGCGCTTCGCGAAGCGCTGGCCAACGCCGTGCTTCACGGAAATAAGCTGGATATTCACAAGAAAGTCCACGTTTCGTGCCGCATTTCTCCCGGTAAAGAGCTGGCGATTGTTATTAAGGACGAGGGCAATGGATTTGACGCTGCAAAGATGCCGGACCCAACCGCAGCGGATAACATTCACTCTGAGAATGGGCGAGGCATTCTCCTAATGAAGATGTTCATGGACGCAGTGCATTTCGATCATGGCGGCAGCGAGGTTCGATTGCACAAGGGATTCAATTGGAAGTCCGGCTGGTCGTTCCAGAAGTGATGAGGGCAGACCTGGGTGCTGAAAGCGACGGACAGTCGGGATAGTAAGAGCGATCTCGACACCGAGTCTTGGACCTGCCTTGGTAGTGGGCCTTAGCAAGGGTAAGGGGGTACGAACATGGAAGCGACTACATTACAGCTCGACCCGACTCGACGCAGCGTGGAGTCGCGGGACTTCGAGGCAGGACTGCGGCGGAAGATTGTGGGCCAGGACGAAGCGGTGCAGGCGGTGGTGGATCTGTACCAGGTTTTTCGCGCCGGCCTGAATTCGCCGGGGCGGCCGGTGGGGAACTTACTGTTCCTGGGGCCGACCGGTGCGGGCAAGACGCGCGTGGTCGAAGCCACGGCCGAAGTGCTATTCGGCGACCCGCGAGCAGTGATCAAGGTGGACTGCGCGGAATTCCAGCACTCTCACGAGATTGCGAAATTGATCGGCTCGCCGCCGGGATATCTGGGGCATCGCGAGACGCATCCGCTGATCACCCAGGAAGCGCTGGCGCAATATCACACCGAGAAGCTAAAGATCAGCTTCCTGCTGTTCGACGAAATCGAAAAAGCGAGTGATGCGCTGTGGCAGTTGCTGCTGGGAATTCTGGACAAAGCGACGCTGACTCTGGGCGACAACCAACGCGTGGATTTGTCGCAGACGATGATCTTCATGACTTCGAACCTGGGGGGCGAGGAGATCACGGAGTTGATGACGGGCGGAATAGGATTCGCTCCCATCGTACTGGCGGAGTCTAGGCCGCAACTGGATCAGAAAGTGGAGCGGACCGCGGCGGAAGCGGCGAAGCGGAAATTCGCGCCGGAGTTCATGAACAGGATCGACAAGACGGTGGTGTTCCACCCGCTGCGGAGCGAACAGTTGGAACAAATCTTGGAGATCGAGCTGGGAATGGTGCAGCGGCGTGTGTTTCAGACGATGAGAGGTCGCTTCCGGTTCCGGGTGATGCCGGCTGCGCGCGATTTTCTGTTGCGCGAAGGAACAGACCTGAAATACGGCGCGCGCCACCTGAAGAGAGCTATCGAGCGGCACCTGGTCTATCCGCTGGCGAGTTTGCTGGCGACAGCGCAGGTGAGCCTGGGCGACGTGCTCTCGATTGATTTGGACGGCAATGAAGCGGGACTGAAGTTTTCAAAGGAAGCCAGGGTGGCGCCAGCGAGGGAGGCGGGCACCCTCTCGCGCGGCGCCGCCGAGGGTGCGCATTTCTGTGCGTGGCCCGGGCAGGTGATCCCGGCCGCATTGGTGAGGGCTGAGCATCGGCTTTAATGACGAGCCGGGATGTTCTCGGCAGGGTCTAAATATTAGAAGAGCGAAATGATCGCATAAGCACTGTCCTTTGCGCACGATGTGGCCCCGCCAAACGCGCGGCGCCGCAAGGATTCTCCAAGGAGGAACTCATGAAAGCGCAACAATGCACACCGCCGAATTCAGGCGCATCGCCGGCGAACCATCAGGCGGGATTGGTGACTTGGGTTCGTTCAATGTCTTACATAGATATGATGCGCGCTGGAACAATTATCCTTAGTCAAGCGTTCCTTCTCGCGTCGAGTCTTTTCGATCGTTGATATCACTTCGTACGCAGCGCATGCCAGTCTTCTGGTCAAGTGGAGACTTTCATCATGGAGAATGGAGCGCGTACGGCAGATCTTCTCAAAGTCCTGTTGGTGGGTGAAAGACCTCAAGATTTTTTTGTTTCCTGTCAACTCGCCGAGCGAACCGGATGCCAATGCCACTTTGCCAAATCCGAGCAGGAGATCGCGGAATTACTGAAAGCCTGGGAATTCGACGTTGTACTCAGCACTCACGGAATCTCGGCCGGGAGCATCCATCGGCTCACCGCCTTGTTCTCCGGCTCGCGCGCCAGCGTGTTCTACTCGTTGCGTGTCGACGAGGGCTACTGGTGGTTGCCTGTTCTCACCGTAGGAAAGGAGTGCCTAGGAACGCCCGCCTTCCGACCGGGTGAATTCATCCATGTCCTTGGTCGATTGCTGATGCAGGTTAGAACCAATATCACGACGCCACTGGTGAGGCGGAGTTTGCGAGAATTCTGAATCGAAATGCGAGTCGGCATTTCTGTCGCGTCTGCATCATCCGGCTGGCGCTTCTCCGATGAATCAGCCTTGTGAAACCTTTCGCTTCCTGCGGAATCCTACCAGCACAATTCACAAGCGTTCGATAAAAGGAGAATGTCGTGAATACTAGTATTAATCAGGTTATCGCAGGGTCATATCGATCCGCGAGCGCGCAGCTGAAGCTCGAAGCGTTGGGGGTCTCAATTTCGAGGTACGGACTGGCGGTAGTTCTGTTGCTGATTGGGATCCTGAAGTTCACTCCAGAGGAAGCGGCGGGCATACAGCCGCTCGTTGCGCACAGCCCCCTGATGTCGTGGCTCTATGCCGTGTTGAGCGTGCAAGGCGTCTCGAACCTGATCGGCGCGATTGAGATTGCAATCGCCGTGCTGCTGGCGCTCCGGTCTGTTTCTCCGAAAGCGTCGTTCGTGGGTAGCTTGGGGAGCATAGCGACTTTTCTTTTGACGATCAGCTTTCTGTTTTCGACCCCAGGGGCTGTGCAACTGAGTCACGGTCTACCGCTGTTGGGCGACGCAGGACAGTTCTTGATTAAGGATGTGGTCCTGCTCGGCGCATCATTTTGGACTGCGTCAGAGGCATTAGGCGCTATATAGAAATCAAGAGAAGCGTGCAGTGTGTCATTCCATAAAAACGGCAGTCTCGTCGATGGATTTCTTGGCGATGTCGGGAACCTCTGCATTGTTGGCGGGAAATCCGACAGGGAGCAGAAGGTACGGTTTCTCATTTGCGGGCCGCCGGAGGACTTCACTCAGAAAACCCATGGGGCTGGGCGTATGAGTTAACGTGGCTAGTCCCATCCAATGTAGAGCCATAATCAGAAAACCGCAGGCAATGCCCACGGACTCTTGTACATAGTAGTGCTTAATCTTTCGCTGGTTACCCTCGCCGTCAGAATCGATACCGTAATCGACGCGGAAAACTGCGATGAGACACGGGGCGATCTCGAGAAAGTCTTTGTGCCAGTCGGTCCCCAGGACAGCCAGCGCATCGAGCCACTCTTGTGGGAACCGCCGCTCGTAATTGTCCCTCTCCTCAGCTTCGGCGGCGATCCGGATCTTCCGCTTTATCGCCGGGTCCGAAACCACCACAAATCGCCAGGGCTGTTGGTTGGCTCCAGAAGGCGCGCGAGAAGCAATTCTCAGCGCCGTTTCGATGAGTTCGCGAGGAACTGGTCGAGGCGAAAAGTCCCGCACCGTGCGGCGCGTCCGCATCCGCAATTCAAATTCGTGCGCCCGCGAGACTTGTTCTTCAGCCGAAAGGTGTTCAAATTCAAGAGGAATGAAAAAATGACCGTTTCGTCCTGCCATCTTGGCCTCCGAGTCTCGTACTGATCAACTGTCTGCAAGCGCGAGCTGAACGATTCCTGGCACCTGCGATGTTTTTGAGCCAACTACTGCCCAGCCGGCTTCCCGGATTTGAGCCGCAGATCAAAAACATCAGGCCGAGCATAATGTCCGGTGACGTCCAGCGTGAGGCTTTCCTTTGTTATTGAAGTGAAGTCGAGCTCGGCGATCAGGATTGTCTCTTGGTCAAAAATCGGTCCCGCAAGGACTTCCCCAGCGGGCCCGACGATCACACTGCCGCCCCCCAGTACGAAGGCATCCGGCTGCGGTCGTAAACTCTCCAGCGGTTCCAGTTCCTGTGGTAGATCTCTTGCCCGCAGAATTCCACCACAGGCTACAACGAAGCACCGGCCTTCAAAAGCATAATGGCGGCTCGCCACCTGATTGATTTCTTTCACCCAAGGCCAAGCGGCGATGTGCACGTCCTCTCGCGAGACGTGCAGAACCTGCCGGGCCAGGGGCATCCAATGCTCCCAACAGATGAGTGCACCCACACGCCCCACCGAAGTGTTTGCCGCGCGCAGGCTCGTGCCATCTCCCATTCCCCAAATCATGCGTTCGGTGAAGGTTGGCATGATCTTGCGATGGCAATTAACAAGTGCTCCATCGCTGTTGAAGAGTAGATTTGAATTGTAAAGAGTCCCGTGCCCCGGCCCCTCTTTGA
>JBAVQB010000020.1:0-29592 GCA_049693615.1 Candidatus Acidiferrales bacterium
ATTTATTTTCCTCCAGGTACTGAGATGGTTCACTTCCCTGGGTTGACTCGCACCCGCCTATGTATTCAGCGGGCCGTAACCTGGTTTTACCAGGATAGGTTTCCCTATTCGGAAATCCCCGGATCAAAGCCTGCTTGCGGCTCCCCGAGGCTTATCGCAGCTTGCCACGTCCTTCTTCGTCTGTTGGTGCCAAGGCATCCACCGTACGCCCTTAGTAGCTTAACCATAAAACTTACCCAACACGTCTCGACCCTTGCAGAATCGAAACCCTGAAAACCATCGCTACGAACGGTCTTGCAAGCCATCCGGGGACGTACTTCAGGGGTGACGCGCTTTTCCAAGCCTCTTTCAAAGCCCGGAAATTCACGCGCTGAACCAATGCGAGGCAAGTTCGCCTTTCCACATTGCGCTACTCTCGAGCAAAAATTTGCGGTTTATTACGCCATGCGACCTTGAAATCGCATAACGTAATGCCAGCTTCCATCAGTTTTCAAAGATCGTCGTTCCGTTCATCAACTTCCGATCGGAACGTCTCCGCTCCCGGCGGAGCGCGTCTTCAGTTTGGAGCCGAAGCCGCGGGAAATAAAAAACCCGGCGTCGAGCGCCGGGCGACTCCGTCCTTCGCAGAGGCTGCTCAATGAGCCGCCCACAGGACAGACTTGCTCGATGCTCGAATTCGTTCTACCCGGTGTTAGTAACCAACTTCACCTCTTGGGCAGACCCGGTCCGTCAGGAGAATCCCCGGCCAAACGAGGGGCCACCGACATCAAAAGAGTATATCAAGAAATTAAATTTCGTCAAGCATATCCAAATTATTTTCTAGGGTCTTTTCTGTATGGACGCCTGTGGATTTCACGTCATTCTGTGGAAATCGAACGGCTGGATAGAGATATAACAATCCACTTCGGCCAGCGCAGATGAACTTCGCCCTTTCTTGTTATCGTCGCTACGAATGGTGGGGAGAGTTTTCGACACAGCCGACGCATTTTATCGAAGGCGAGTTCGACAGCTGCGGCCATTTCTTGCCCAGATATATTTCCGGACGCGAACACGAATTCACGCACCGAGCTGTCTTCGAGTGCGCGCTTTTCAAGAAAGTTGTATCGAATACGCTTGTCGGCGGTGAGCACGATCCATTCGTTTTTTCCAACGAACGGCAGCCAAATTTCATCGGGAGTTCCGCGCTGAAATGGTTCAAGTGACGCTCGTGGAGAATGTTCAGTTTCTTCAGCGTCTCTAGAATGGCGCTCGAATTACAGAGGTTCTCGTCGAGATAGAGTACAAAGTCTTCAGGCTGCGGCCGGAAGCGCACGCTCCCATCGGATAGCTTCCTCGATTTCCTTCTGCGGGCGTTCATATTCAGCCGCTAGATCAGCAATAGATTCTCGCGCGTTGAAACGCGACGCGATTATAGCAGTCGAGATGCCCGTTCCGGCGATGACGGGTTTGCCGAATCCAATCATCGGGTTGATCTCGATCAATTTGGGCTCGGACGGGCCGGACTGAACTACAAATGGAAAGAATCGGAACATTCCTTTCGGATCGACTTCGACCCTTTCGAGGTACATGCGATAGAAATTCAAGCCCATCTGGCCATGCTGAGAGACGTTGATCATCTTGCCCAATCTTTCAATGAAGAGGTCATTACGATCCGTGAGAAAGGCCTGGCTAATGAGGGGATGTCGCAGTTGATCGTTCTCACCAAGCTTTCTGAGCGCGCTTCGAACCTTCGGGAGCTTGAGGTCGTAAACTTTCCGCATTCCCGCCAGCACATGGCATTCAAGCAAGTTTATGAAAGAAAGGCGCACGGGCTCCGTCTCCACGGGCTCGATCATGGGTGGCATTCTCTTGAAGCCTGTTAACCAATAGCGTAGCGTGTTGTAAGGAACCTTGAGATAGGTCGATGCCTCGGGAACACCATACGCCGGCTCATTATACAATTCACTGTTTGGCATCCTCATAGCGTAAGGTCCCCACTTTATTTTCGACGAAACCGCGGAGGCAGTAATCTTACCATCTTCGATGTCCGTGTTGCTTTTTTATCCCTTCCGGTGTTTGAAGAACTCTACCTGCCTTAAGCGCTTGGCGGCTTCTTCGCGTGTTTTATAAGGCCCACCGAGGTTCTTACCTTTTTCAGAAGTAACCTTGTATCCGCCTTTCACTTTTTTGATCATGTCTGCCTCCGTTGAATGCAAGGCCATTGTTTGACGAACACACTCTTGGATCAATGCTGTAATTCCTGTACATCAGGCGCAGAAAAGCCCGAAGCGTGATCACATTCGCGCAGCCCTTCTTGAATGACGCGAGCCGGTAATCGCTAAAGACAGAATCATGCGGTGCAGCCGCGGTGATTTTTCGTCTGTTGATAATTAGGTAGCGCGCGCTGTGCCGCCATCCTTGAAAATAGCCGCCACAATCAACCCCAGAATAATAAGTTGGATTCCTCCGGCGATCATCCACTTGATCACCAGCATGTAGTTGACGATGTACACCACGTAATCGCTTAGGGAATAAGGCACCACGGTCATGAACGTCATCACGATCCCGTAGCGAATTCCTTGTTCCAGCCAGGGTTTGCTTTCGCGGCCCCGCGTGTAAATGTACGAAAACATCGCGGCGAAAAAGAATTGGCCCAATGCCATAGCCCAGAACCGATGCATGATCCCTTCGATGGTTCGGTGGCTGCTGGCGATGGCGGCATAATCCGGCATTAGCCAGACGCTGTGGATTAAATAGTTCGTTGCCATCAGAACGACGTACGTCGCAATAGTCGCAATAACAAGCTTTTTCATGGCCGTCCTCCTCTACTTCTATTTGGCCCACTGAAAAACCGTGGAATGAGTTTCGGGATTGGGTCCAACTGCCCTGTTGGACGGAGCCTAGCACCGGTATGTCGACGGGCCTAGAGGATTTTGTTGGCGAAACGCCAAACCGAAGTTGAGGTAGAGAGACTACGGGTTTGTAACTTGCTCCGACACGCTTTGCTCGCGGAGCAGGGTGTATTTCTGTTCCCAGGCTTGGTGAATCGGACTCTCCGCATAAGCGTCCGCCGCCGCGCGATTCTGAAACTCGATGACGAACGCCGCGCTGAAATCACGTGGCTGCAGCCGCTCGGCTTTAATCCATATATTCTTAATTCCTGGAATTTTCGCCGCCATCTCCTTCACACCTTCCAGCGCGGCTTGTTTGTCGGAGTCCGAGACACCCGGATTCCATTTGAGAACGACCATATGAATGATCGTTTTCGGCTGGCCAAATTTATTTTGTCCCGCCACATACCCGGCGGCGAACAGTGCGAGCGCAAACAAGCATCCCGCAAGAACCTTAGCCGCCATTGAAAAATGAGTTCGCATATTTTCTCCCTTTCGCCCGATACCAGTGTAAGCGACACACTTGGTGCAGGCAACAATACATCCCGCACTTTGTATGTTGACCCGCGCGTTTAGTCTTAAGTACGATGCGCACCAGCCCCAAGCGCGCCTGTCGCTGCATTAAGTTCTGAGGAGGTCCCATGTACTGCTCAAAATGTGGAGCGAATGTTCCGGAAGGCGCAATATTCTGCAGCGCCTGCGGGCAGCCGGTTCCGACTACGTCCGCAGCACCTCCGTCTCCTCCGGCTTACACGCCAGCACCGCCCATTCCTCCGCCTCCCACCCAGTATCCGTCAGCTCCGCCAGCTTACGTGCCACCGGCGCAATCGGCTTGGCAGACAAGCGCGCGGCCGCCGGTTGCGTATGCAGGTTTTTGGCTCCGCTTCGTAGCCTTTATTATTGACGCGATTGTCCTCGGGTTTGCAGGATGGATCGTCATGCTTCCGTTTGCGGCCTCGTTGGGCATGCGACAAACATTTATGGGCTTTCGGCCAATCTCTCCCGAGGAATTACTCCCATTGCTAGGCGCGCTGTTCAAAATAATGATTATGCGGACGATCTTGCACTGGCTCTATTTTGCCCTGATGGAGAGTTCAGCCTGGCAAGGAACATTGGGGAAAAAAGCGCTGGGCTTGGAGGTAACCGACCTGGAAGGTCGGCGCGTAAGTTTCGGTCGCGCTACCGGCCGATTTTTCGCCAAGATTATCTCCAGCCTAATATTATTTGTCGGCTATATCATGATTGGTTTTACAGAAAAGAAACAGGGTCTGCACGATATGATTGCCGGCACACTGGTCATCCGCAAGCTGTAGAATTCGTGAATCAAAGCGATTCTGAGGAGCCGCATGTATTGCTCAAAGTGTGGGACCGCAATTCCGCAAAACGCCACTTTCTGCACCGCGTGTGGTCAACCGGTAAGTCAGCCGGCCACGCCAGCGCCTAATGCGCCACCATACGCAACAACAGCATCGCCACCCGCCGCGCGCCCCTATGGATATGTTCCATCTGGCACGTTTCCCCCGGTGGCCTATGCCGGTTTCTGGCTGCGCGTGGTAGCTCATTTGATAGATGGCGTTCTCGTTGGAATTGCATTCGCGATTCTACTTCTAATCGCGTTCGCCATGGTTGGCGTCGGCCATTTCAGAGAATTGGCGCAGGGATCCAGTTCGGAAGAATTCTTTACACCGGAAGTTATTGCAATAATTGTTATGTTGGCCGGAACGTCCATTGTAATGATGTGGCTCTACTATGCCTGGATGGAGAGTTCGCCCTATCAAGGAACGCTGGGAAAAATGGCGCTCGGTTTAGTGGTCACCGATCTCGAGGGGCGTCGAATTACCTTCGCACGCGCAAGCGGCCGTTATTTTGCCAAGATTATTACTGGACTGATTCCCCTGGGCATCGGCTACGCGATGGCGGGATTCACAGAAAAGAAGCTGGCCCTTCACGACATCATTGCTGGCTGCCTGGTCTTGAGAAAAATATAGGCTTTAGCGATCGTGTTGCGGAAATGAGCTTTTTAGATCCGATTGCGACTTAAACTCCCCATCCATAGCGTTCCGAGTGAACCAACGATTCGTGCAACTCAGCGCGAATTTGTTCGGTGAATTCCGAGCTGCGCAGCACTCGAGAACCGGGCTCTGCGATATCCATGGTCCGGTAGCCATGATCCAGAACGCGGTCGATGGCCGCCTCGATCCATTGCGCTTCCACATCCAGGCCAAAGGACTCTCGCAAAAGCAGTGTTGCTGAATAGATCGCGCCCAGCGGGCAAGCCACGTCTTTGCCCGCAAGCGACGGAGCCGACCCGTGAATCGGCTCGTAGAGCGCCGGCCCATCGGTGCCGCGGCTCATCGACGGAATTAATCCGATAGAGCCGGCCAAAGCCGCCGCCTCGTCACTCAGAATGTCGCCGAACATATTTCCGGTCAGAATCACGTCGAATTGCGCGGGCCGCAGCAGGATCTGCATCGCCGCATTGTCCACGTAGAAATGGTCGAGCGTAATGCCGGGGTATTCACGCGCGACCGCTCTCACCGTATTGCGCCAGAGCACGGAGGTAGCCAGCACATTCGCTTTATCCACGCTCGTCACATGCCGGTTTCGCGCCGCCGCGCGCTCAAATGCGTAGCGCGCTACGCGCTCAACCTCAGCCGCTGTGTAAATCGCAACATCGCGCGCGCTGGCATTTTTTCCTTCGCCTTGGTGTGCATGCTCCCCAAAATAAATGTCGCCCGCAAGTTCACGTACAATTTCAAAATCGCATCCGTCGATACGTTCCCGTCGCAGCGGCGAAATTCCTTGCAGTGATGTGCGCAATTGAATCGGCCGCAGGTTGATATACAAACCAAGCTGCTTTCTCAAAGCCAACAAGCCGGCTTCGGGGCGCTTATCCAAACGTATGGAGTCCCACTTAGGCCCGCCAATCGCGCCCAGCAAAATAGCATCGGCCGAGCGGCACCCCGCGAGAGTCTCGTCAGGAAGAGGGTTTCCGAACGCATCGATAGCAGCTCCCCCAAATGGCAGCTCGTGAAATTCGAATTTGTGTTCGAAAGTGGTGGCGCAATCTTTGAGAAGCTGAACAGCTGCTCGAGTTACTTCCGGGCCGATGCCATCACCGGGCAAAACCGCGATGGTCTTTCGCACTTTACTCATGACCTTGATTCTCCCAATGATTCCAGCTTACAAAAATTCTATGGGGCTGCCGCAATACTATTGTTCTGGTTCAGCACATTGATTCCCCGACTTCGATGTACCTTGTGAATAATCGAAAGCAAATCGCGATCGGTCACTTGCTTGGCGGAATCGGCAAGCGCGATGGCTTCCTTATAGCATTCCGCCAGTTCGGTGTCCGTCGTTTGATACCCTAACTCCGCCAGCCGGGCGCGCAGTGCATTACGTCCGGAATGCTTGCCGAGCACGAGCTTTCTGGTTGGAACTCCCACTTTCTCCGGCACGATAATTTCGTAGGTCATCGGATTCTTGAGCATTCCGTCCTGATGAATGCCCGCTTCATGTGCGAACGCATTTGCTCCCACCACCGCTTTATTTGGCGGAACACTCACGCCAGTAATGGAAGTCAGCAAACGGCTGGTGGAATATATTTTCTCGAGCGAAATGTTCGTCGCAGCACCATAGCGTCCTTGCCGAACGTGCAGAGCTACTGCGATTTCCTCCAACGACGCATTTCCCGCGCGCTCGCCGATCCCATTGATGGTGCATTCCACCTGCCGCGCTCCGGCGGTGATTGCTGCCAGGGAATTAGCCACTGCCAGGCCAAGGTCATTGTGGCAATGCGCGCTAAAAACTACATTTGGATAAGCGGCAAGCCGCTTGCGTGCTGCGTGAAACATCGCCCCATACTCTTCGGGCGTCGAATACCCCACGGTATCGGGAAGATTAATGATGGTGGCGCCGGAACTAGCCGCGGCCTCGATTACGTCAAGCAGATAATCCAAGTCGCTTCTGCTGGCGTCTTCCGCGGAAAATTCCACCTCGTCGCAGCGCATGCGCCCGTATAAAACCATCTTTCCAACTTGATCGAGCGCGTGTTGCCTGGTAATGCGCAGCTTGTGTTCCAAATGCAGGTCCGAGGTGGCCAAAAAAATATGCAAACGGGGTCTCGCGGCAGGCTCCAGGGCGCGCAAAGCGGCGTTGACGTCCTCCTGACGCGCCCGAGCCAGAGCGGCGACGCGGCAGCCCAGGATTTCTGCCGCCACCGTTCGTACAGCCTCCAGATCGCCAGGTGAAGCGATCGGGAACCCAGCTTCGATCACATCCACTCCCAGTTGTTCAAGCTGTCGCGCGAGAAGCAGCTTCTCGCCGCAATTCATGGAAAACCCCGGCGACTGTTCGCCGTCCCGCAAAGTGGTATCGAAGATGTGCACAGTTTCCATCAAGTCCCCCCGCCGCTATCGAGTGAACCGTACATGACAAAATATGTCCAATTTATAGTTCTTGCATGTAACATAAGTTATCCTTATATACAGGAAGGCCTTTGAGGTGTCCGAGTGGACCTAGCAGTACTACAAGTTTTTCAAACCGTGGCAAATGAGCGCAGCTACTCCAGGGCTGCGGAAAAGCTCTATCGTACGCAGCCCGCCGTCAGTATCGCCATGCGCAAACTGGAAGAATGGGTCGGCCAGCCGCTTTTCGTGAAGGGCTCGGGAGCGCGAGCGCTCACCGATGCGGGCGTGCTTCTACTCGAGTATGCCGAGCGCATGCTCAACCTTCGCGAGGAAGCCCGCAAAGGCCTGACCGAATTGCGTGGAATGGAGCGCGGTCAAGTTTCCCTGGGCGTGAATGAAAGCTCCATTCACGCGCTTCTGCCTTCCTTGGAAAGGTTTCGTACGCGCTTTCCCGGCATTCGCGTTCGAGTTCATCGTGTGTTCTCGCGCATGATTCCGCGTGAGTTGTTGAACCATCAGCTCGATATCGGCGTGATTTCCTACTTGCCGGAGGAACGTGAGCTAGTCGCCGTGAAGTTTTATCGCGACTCGCTCGCGCTAGTAGTGTGGCCCAGCCATAAGCTCGCAAAGCGCCGCGAGGTGGATATTTCAGCGCTCGGCAACGAGAGTTTTGTAGCGCACATTGTGGAATCGCCCTACAGGCAGCGCGTGATCCAAATGTTCGCGCGCCACCGGGTTGCGCTGAACATGGACTTGGAACTTCCCACCATTGAAAGCATCAAGCGATTCGTGGAGATGAAACGCGGGATCGCCATCGTCCCGCGAATGTGTGTGGAAGGAGAACTCGCCCGCGGCGACTTGCGCGAACTACGAATCCGCCAGATGCGCATTCAGCGCCATCTATATTTGGTTTATCGGCAGGATCGTCCGCTGAGTGCCGCGGCCCGAGGTTTGGTAGAAACGATACTGGCGCCCAAGGGGTCACGATCAGCATCTGCGCGCCGCGAACATTCAAAAGCCAAAGCGACTTCTTGAGACAGAGTTGGGATAACCTATCGAACGCTAGCGCAACTCTCCGACAGCAACCGCTCCAGCATTTTCGTCCCTAAACAAGAATTTCTTGTTCACTGACGAAAACGGTTTGCCGTCCACTTCCACGTAGGGATAAATAAAGTAATTCAGCGCCGGCCCCGACTGCGGGGGCGCCAGCGTCAAATCGCGCCCCACGCTGAATTGCACGCGGTTGGCGTCGTGCGCCCCGAAGAAATAGTCTCTTTTAGACGGATCTTTCCACGCTTCCGAGGCGTCAATCGGCACCCAGCCGTACCCATTCAAGTAAAACTCCGCCCAGCAATGGTAGCCGCCGATCTCACCGCTCTGTGCCCCGGCAGGCAGCGGAAATCCAATCTCGAATTTTGCCGGGATTCCCGCCGAACGAGCGAGCCCTATAAATAACGAATGAAAATCCGTGCAATTTCCGCGCTTGGCGTCGCACGCCCAATAAATGTCTCCGTTGCCCCAGCCGGTCCCGCTTTTGTCGTACTTCATGTTCGCCAGCACGTAGTCATATATTGCGCGAGCCTTGGCGAGGTCCGTGGTCTTGCCGGCGGTTACTTCGGCGGATAGCTCGCGAATGCGTTGATCGAGCGGCACCAAGTGATCCGGTTGCAGCCACCGCGTAAGATCTGGCGGCGTCTTCGTATCTGCGTTGGAGACAACCGTAAAAGTATTATGCACATGTTCGCTGCGTCGAACGGTGAACTCCATGGTGACGGTAATGTCCGCCGTCTTCGGATTTTTCACCTCGATGTGCGCTATCTGATTCCCGTACTCCGGTCCCGTCAAAATGTGCACCGGGTAAGCCGAGGTCACCTTAGCTCTCAGTATCTTTTGGTACTCGTCGTTCCGGGGATACGGCAGCCAGACCTGCACATCCTTCGATCCTGCGGGAATGTCGTGAACCTGGGCTGTGTACGTAAACTCGAAGGTTCGTTCTCCGAGTGAGAGAGTCGCGGGAACCGCATCAACAAGCAAAAAGCAAGCCGCCACTGTAATGATGAATCGCGGCAAGAAAGTGGATGGAGGAACCATGGCGCGGACATTTTACTCGCGCAATGGTCCGCCGGCAAAGTCCAATATTTTTGCGTCGGGCCTGTCCGCGAAGACCATGGCGAGGCATGCCTGATATTAATGTCTAGCCGCCAGTTCATCGAGCGCAGCTGCCACGCGCGAAAGCCCTTCACGTATGCTTTCCGTATCGCCGCCAACGCCTATTCGAAAATGATCAGGGGAATCAAAAAAGCGCCCCGGAACAACGCTAGTCTCATATTTTTCCAGTAAGAGCTGGCAAAACGCGTCAGCATGCCCGCTCGCCAGCTGTGGAAACGCAATCGATCCCGCCTCCGGCCGTATGGTCAGCAAATCCTTTCGACCTCCGAGCAAATTTTTCAGAAGTTCGCGATTCGTTTCGAGCAGCTTTTTCGAGCGCGCTGCAATCTTCGGCAAATTATCCAGCGCGATCACGCTTAACATTTCGGCGGGATGCGCCGCCATCACGCCAAATAGATCGTTCAAGCGCCACATTCGCTCCGCAAGCGGCTTGGCCGCATAAATCCAACCGCAGCGTAGTCCCGAAAGGCCGTAAGCCTTCGTCAAACTTCCGGTAGCCACAAAATTCTGCCCTAATAAAAACGCAGTCTGCCACGGAGAATCGAAGCAAACTTCCAAGTAAACTTCATCCACCAAAACGTGCGCTCCCAGGCTGCGAGCGATTTCTCCGACAATTCGGATCGCCGCATCCGGAGCGCGCACACCGCTGGGATTGTGAAGGTTGGTCACCACGATCAGCCGCGTCCGTGGCGTTACGCAGCGCTCCACTTCGCGCGGATCCAGTTGGAAGCCTGATTCGAACTTGCGTGGAAAGCGCCGCACTTTTGCGCCCAGGTATTCGGCGGTGGAAATAATCGCCTGATAACAAGGCTCCTCAATCAGCACTTCATCGCCCGATTCGATCAGTGCGGCCATGGCCAAATGATTCGCCATCGAAGTGCCTTGCGCCTGAACGATGTTTTCCACCGGAACATTTGCTTTAGCGGATAGACGTTCGAGCAGCGGCTGGTAGCCATAACCGCTGGACCCCGTGATTTGCAGATCTTCGATCCGTACCGGAAGTTCGCTCAGCGGAAAATGAAGGACGTCGCTTGCCGCCAGATTGTAGCGCGCGCCAGAACGCAGCTTGGCCCATTCGATATATGCCGAACGAATCTCTCGCCTTTGCGGGCTCATTTCGAACTCACTCGGAACCGGCCGTACGCCTTGCGCGTCGGCGGAGCAAATAATACACAGGGACCCCGGCCAGCAGAATACATACGGCAGCGCCTGCATTGTGAGGATATTTGTAAATCGTGTTTAGAACTATTAACCAGGCCGCCAATACGAATAGTCCGGTAGTCCAGGGATGTCCGGGAACGCGAAATCCCGCTTCAGCATTGTTAGGTTTTCGCGCACGCGCCTCGCGGCGCCGAAAAACAAAAAGGCAGCTTGCCGTCAGCCCGAAAAAAAGCCAGTCCATCACCACCACATAACTCAGCAGTTGCTCGAACGTTCCGAGCAATACCGCGGCGCTCGTGATTACGCCTTGCAGAATGATGGCGGGGACTGGGACATGACTCCGAGATCCCACCCGCGCAAATGTGCGAGGCATCACTCCATCTTCTGCCATGGCAAAGGCCACGCGCGGATAAGTAAGCATCGCTTGGCTCAAAAATCCCACCGTTGACACTGCGATTGTGGCAGCTATTAGAGTCGCACCAAAGTTTCCGAGAGCAGCGCGCATCACCGCGGACGCTGGTATCGTGGTCGCTGCCAATCCTGCGGGAGAAAGAACTTCCACATAAATAATATTGATCGAAACATACAGCGCGATAACTCCCACAACTCCCGACAGCAGCGCCTTAGGGAGATTTTTGCGCGGCTCAATAATTTCGCTGGCAATGTAGTTCGACGTTTGCCAGCCCCCGTAGGCGAAAATCACAGGTATCAGCGCCGCACCGAAAACGGTCAACAAGTCGAGAGAAGCCGGCCGATCAAGCAAAGGATGCCAGCTCTGATGAGGCGTCGCCGGAGATCGAAAAAGAAACCACGCGCCGCAAGAAACAATCATCATGATAGCTAGAATCCGCAACACCATGAAAAAACTCTGTACCCCGCTACCGGCGCGCACTCCTACACAGTTGATCGCGGTTAGCGCAACCACCACGGAAACCGCCGCCACATTCTCCGGCACCGCGCCGCTGGAAAATTCACGAAAATATTTTCCGAACGTCACGGCCACCACTGCCGTTCCAAACCCGCGTGAATCACCAGTATGCTCACCCACCCGTAGAGAAATCCGAGCAGAGGGTCATAGGCCTCGCGAATGTAAGCGTACTGCCCTCCCACTTTAGGCAAGCGATTCGCTAACTCGGCGTAAATAAACGCTCCGATTAGCGCGAGCAGGCCCCCCGCCAGCCACGCTCCAAGGATCATGGCGGGCGTGTGCACCAGTTTCGCGACGACATATGAATTGATAAATATTCCGGAGCCGATAATGCCGCCCATCACCACCATGGTGGCGTCGAAAATTCCCAGCCGAGCGCTCAGACCGGAAGGCGTTTCTGCGGATTCCGGATTGCCGGAGGAAGAATGGCGATCTTGCGAGCTTGGCGGCACCGGGGCGAGCTGCTCTTACCTGCAATTTCAGAGTGCAAGCAGCCAGCGCGAATCTATCATCGCGGGGGTTTTGGGCCAAGCAACGCTTAGGTCGCCCTAATTCTTATCTACCCAGGATTTGTCGGTTGCTTTTGAACGCGCAGGATAGTAATCACAATGGCGCTATCATTTGAATGGACTTGATGATTGGAGCTACTTCAATGACCGTCCGTCCCAGCTTTGGATTTGGTGCTTCGTTGCAAATGCGAAGCAAATATTTGTGGCGCGCGGCGCTTTCCATCGCCGCCTTTTCACTGATCGCTGTTTGTTCTGTTGCAGCGCAAACAAAAACTCCGGCGCAGCCAATCCAATCCAGCGCGCCACCCGCATCCACAACGGCTGCACAGCCACCCACTCAGGACTATCTCGTCTATGTCGTCTGTGAATCCGCCGACAAAGTTGTGCTCGTGCGCTTTGGTCCAAAAGGTCTTCAAATCGAGCACGAAACGCGCATCGGCCTGATGCCCATGGATATCAACGGCCCGCACGGCATCGCAGTGTCGCCCGACAAACAATTTTTATACGTTTCGGTAGGCCATGGCCGCCCGGACGGTTCGGTGTGGAAGCTAAAGACCGGAACGGACGAAGTAATTCGTTTTGCCCCGCTCGGTCTCTTCCCAGCCACCACCGATATTTCACGCGACGGCGCCTTTATCTACGTAGCCAACGCAAACTTCCACGGCGACATGGTTCCCTCGTCGATTTCCGTGGTAGCCACCGACGAAATGGTGGAAGTAAAGCGCATCACCACCTGCACCATGCCGCACGGCTCGCGCCTGAATCCGCTAGGGACCAAACATTATTCCGCCTGCATGATGGACGACATGCTCGCCGAAATTGATACGCAAACTTTTGACGCGTCCCGCTACTTCCTGCTCACTGCCGGAAAAGAAATGGGCATGACCGGCGCGCCCGACAAGCAAATGAAGATGAGCGACCTTACCTGCGTGCCCACTTGGGCCCAGCCATCCAACGATGGCTCGGAAATCTACGTCGCCTGCAACAAATCGAACGAAATCGTCGCTGTGGATGCAACCTCTTGGAAAATGACGCGCCGCTTTCCCGCCGGTACAGGCGTGTACAACCTCGCCATGACCAAAGATGGCCGCCTGATTGCCACCAACAAGCGCGGGCAATCCGTCTCCGTCTTCGATCCCAAGACCGGCAAAGAGCTAGCCCACCTCCCCACCAAGCGAAAGATAGTTCACGGCGCGGTGGTAACTCCAGACAACCGTTACGCCTTCATCTCCGTCGAAGGAATCGGCTCCGACCCCGGCACCGTAGAAGTTATCGACCTGAATTCGCTAACCAATGTCGGCACCCTGGACGTCCCGCAACAAGCCGCCGGCATCGATTTCTGGAAAACCGAACCAGCGAAACCCTAAATCGCTGCACGTTCATTATCGTGTATCGATTTCGCTCCGACTTAGTGCCCCACGGCTTCTGCCATTTTGTGAGGCGTGCGTGCATCTAAATTATGCCTTGCGGCAACACTGTTTCCCTTCGGCGTTGCAAGATGGATTGGTTCTAGGCAGGATGTATCATCACTCGTTTACGGTTTTTTAGAATAAAGCGGCATTTGCGCAAGAAATTATAGATTCGAAAGGGCCGAGAATGAATTTTGGGATTAGCCTTCGAGATAAAAACTCAAACGGGCACACTCGCCTGCCCAATTTACCGCCGCGACTCAGGGGACTCGAACGCCTCTGTTTGAATTTGTGGTGGAGTTGGCAGCCCCATGCGCGCGAAATGTTTCGTTCGCTTGACCACCAGGCTTGGCGCGCGAGCAATCACAATCCGCTGCGCATGCTGGCGCTGCTGCCCCAGGTGACCCTCCAGGGCGCTGCTAACGATCCTGAATTCTTGAAAATTTACGATCTAGTGATGGAAGAGTTCGAAGCCAGCATTGAATCGGAAACAGGATGGTTCACCGCGGAGTATGGCAAGCCTGAAGCGACCATGGCCTATTTTTCGGCCGAGTATGCCTTCCACAATTCGCTCAAGCTTTACGCCGGCGGTCTGGGCGTCCTGGCCGGAGATTACATCAAGGAATGCAGTGACTTGGCCATCCCCGTCGTCGCCGTAGGCTTGATCTATTCTCATGGCTATCTTTCCCAAAAGCTTCGGGACGATGGTTGGCAAGAAGACGAAGAGAAAGTTTTAGACCGCACCTACGATCCAGTCACGCGAATTCTCGACAAAGACAACCAGCCTCTTTTGGTGCAGGTGCCCTTATTCGATCCTCCGCTTCGCGTCCAGGTGTGGCGCGCGGATATTGGCCGCGTCCCAGTCTATTTGCTCGATACCGACGTGGACGGCAATCAAGACTCAGACCGTTCCATCACGCATCGCCTCTACACCAACGATCCCGAGCAGCGCCTTCGCCAGGAGATCGTTCTGGGCATGGGCGGAATACGAGTGCTCGAAGCTTTAGGCATTCGTCCCGCGGCCGTCCATATTAATGAAGGACATCCGGCCTTCGCTCTGATCGAACGCGTGCGAATACTGGTGGAAGCGGGGAAAACCTTCGAGCAAGCCATCGCGGAAGTCCGCGACACTTCCATCTTTACCACGCACACTCCCGTTTCCGCCGGCACTGATATTTTTCCCTACCCGTTGGTGGACAAATACTTCGGCAACTCTTACGACAAATTGGGCACTAATCGCGATGGCTTCTTCTCGCTAGGCTCTAACCCAATTGATCCAAACGCTGGATTCAATATGACGGTCTTCTCCCTCCGCATGGCGAAATATTGCAACGCGGTGAGCAAGAAGCATGGCGAAGTCGCGCGCCGCATGTGGGCCCCCTTGTGGCCCGGTAGAAGCGAGGCGGAAATCCCGATCACCGCCATCACAAACGGCGTTCATCTTCGCACCTGGCTGGATCCCATTTGGTTGCATCCCATCCTCGACAAATTCCTCGGCCCCGCATGGATCCGCGAACAAGACCAAGCCAAAACCTGGGAAGCTATCGACAATATCCCGGACAAAGAACTATGGCGGCTGCGAAAGCGGCTCAAGGCGCTGCTGATCGAAGACATCGACGAACGCGCGCATGACGAGTGGCAGAGCAAACGCGTTCGCGCTGAGAGCGTCATCGCCTTCGGAACCTTGCTCGATCCACAAATCCTTACCATAGGTTTCGCGCGAAGATTCACCGGCTATAAAAGGCCCGACCTTATTCTTCACGATCTGGACCGTCTGAAGCGCCTTCTGCTGCATCCGTTGCAGCCGGTGCAAATTATATTTGCCGGTAAGGCGCATCCGTCCGACGTAGGCGGAGCGCAACTAATCCAACGGGTTTTCCGTCTGGCGCAGGATCCTGAGTTCGCCGGCCGCATCGCCTTCGTGGAAAATTACGACTACCATCTGGCTCAACGCATGGTCCGCGGAGTCGATGTCTGGCTGAATAATCCGCTTCCCCCCCTCGAAGCCAGCGGCACCAGCGGAATGAAAGCGGGCGCCAATGGAGTCCCAAGCCTTTCCGTTCTCGACGGTTGGTGGATCGAAGGATACGACGGCGAGAACGGGTGGGCTTTCGGCGGCGATCCCGTGGAAGGCGATCGCACAAGCGCCGATGCCGACGCCCTTTATCGCTTGCTGGAGGAAAAAATCGTTCCGCTTTATTACCGCCGCACCGATGACGAGATTCCGCACGACTACGTTCGCGTGATGAAAGCTGCAATCAAAAGTGTGGCGCCGCAATTCAGCACCATGCGCATGGTGAAAGAGTATGTGAACCGCTTTTACGTCGATGCGCTCGGCCTGAAGGAATCGCTCGCTTCCGTTGACAAATAATTTCGGCGCCGGCAAATAATCTATTCGGCGCTGGCTCGGTTCAGTGCTTCGATAGACGCTTGATCGAGCTGCAGTTTTGTCGCCTCGATCAAATCTTTCAATTGTTCCAGATTTGTGGCGCTGGCGATGGGAGCGGTGATGCTAGGCCGCGCGATCAGCCAGGCCAGGGCTACCCTGGCGGGCGTGGAACTATATTGGGCGGCGACTTCATCCAGCGCCTTCAGAATTCGGAATCCTCTTTCGTTCAGATATTTTTTAACTCGCCCGCCGCGCTGGCTCTTTGAGAGATGCGCCTCCGAACGATATTTTCCGCTAAGGAATCCGCTGGCCAATGAGAAGTAACTGATCACGCCCAATCCATTTGCCAGGCAAACCTGCTCCAGATCTTTCTCGTACTCCGCGCGATCGTACAAATTGTATTCCGGCTGCAATGTCTGGTAAGCAGCCAGTCGATGTTTCTTGCTGACTTCGAGCGCCGCCGATAAGCGCTGTCCGCTATAATTCGAAGCGCCGATCGCCCTCACTTTTCCCTCTTTGATCAGCTTTCCAAAGGCTTCCAGCGTTTCTTCCAACGGTGTTTCGGGATCGTCTTTGTGTGCCTGGTATAAATCGATGTAATCCGTTTGCAATCGTTTCAAAGAATCTTCCACGGCGCGGAAGATATAAGCAGCAGAGAGCCCTTTCTTATCCGGCGCCATCTCCATTCCAACTTTTGTGGCAACGATCACGTCCGACCGCTTTCCACTCTTTTTGAGCCAGTTGCCGATAATCGTCTCGGATTCCCCACCCTTGTTACCCGGAACCCATTTGGCGTAAACATCTGCCGTGTCTATGAGATTAAACCCTGCCGCGACAAAAGCATCGAGAATCTTGAATGATGTAGGCTCATCAATCGTCCAGCCGAAAACGTTTCCTCCCAACGCCAATGGAAAAATTTCGAATCCGGTGCGTCCCAGCTTGCGTTTTTTCATTTCACGTCCTTTCCAGTGATGGGGCTCACGCGCCTCATCTGAATCAGATGCTTTCAGCCGTCGATTATCTTCAGGCGAGTGTTCGATTTAGAAAGAGATCGACGAGGCCACCGCGACGCCGCCCTTAAGGGCCTCCATGTAGGCCCTTACTATTTCCTGCGGGCGAGATTACAGCGACTCTGGCATAGAAAGGCTTCCACCTAGGCACGATACTCAAGGTGCAGTTCAGGAAGATTTTTTCCAAGGAGAAACGCCATGGCTGACAATAAGAAGCAGGATTCACGAAAGGGAAATTCCGGACGAGAGTCTGGGCGCGAAGGCAGTGAAAAGGGCAATCAGGGCGGTTCGTCCAACCGATAAGCCTTATAGCTGCAATCGCTAAATTAAAGCGGAGGTATCTAGCTCGCTTTAGCTAATGCCTCCGCTTTTGTTACTTAAACTCACCTATTCTCGATCGGGCCGTCCCACAGTTCTGGCACAGAGGATCTCTGATCACAGTTTGCAGCGGGCGCAGGCCCCATGGAAATTCAATGATGGGAAGGAACGGCGTGCGGATCGGCCACGTGCGAGTATCAGGTTGCACCACCTGACACCTGGCGTGCGGAATCTTGTTACGGCGCAAAAGTATGGTCAAAAAGGTGTTGTAGAAGCTGGAAGAAGAGAGAGCTGTTCTACACCAAGCGCTCCTCCTTCGACCTATGCATTCAAACTTATCAGGCAGGTGGAATCACTTCTCGATTGCCCCAGAGTGCCGCTGGCCCGACGCGCATCAAGGTTGAACCACCGCTCGTGCAGACCCGAGCTGCGAGGTCATTAGCTGGCTAACCGAAACATCAACGCTTGTTTTCGAAGCGACGTCGCCGCTTTCAAATCACGGTAAGATCGCAGCACGATGAGATTCTTCCGACGTCCCACTATATTTGGAGCATTAGCGGTCGCGGTGTCGGTCCTCGGTTCCTGCCATTCATCGAGCCGCACCTCCGGCTCTGCTTCCTCGACTGGATCGCCCACGAAGAAATGGGAATTCAGCACAGGCGCGCTCGCACCCTTGTGCAAGGGCTGTTATCGCCAGGAGCAAATTCTTTCCATCGGGGCTGATGGCACTCTGTACGTCCCCGGCGCGCGCGGTCTCTACTCGGTCCGCCCTGATGGCACGCAACAGTGGTTTCACGACGACCCGTACCAATCGCGTTATGTCCCGGTTCGATTCAGTTTGGTCGACGACAACGGTAACATCTGGTTCGACGCTAGCGTAGACATGGGCAAGCCATCCGGCGGCGTGATCAAAGTCGATCCGACCGGTCACGAGTTGCCCGGAGCCGTCTCCAGAGATCGAGTCACGCAACTGGGCGAAGCCTACGACGGAACAATTTACATCGCTATGGCTGAGGGAATCATGATATTGATGCCGCTCGAGGGTGCTACGCCTCTAAAAGGACCCCGTTATACTTTTGGGGGCCGAGCGTTTGCCTTCGCGCAGGACGGCAGCACCTACGCAAGCATCGACGGGCTGGTGGAATTCGCGCCGGATGGAATGACGGCATGGTCTCAGAATGTTGCGGCAAGTGGTTATCCGGCCATGGGCGCGGACGGAACGTTATACGTAGGCGGCAATGGAATCCTCGCTGCGGTGAACCCGGATGGGACCGGCAAGTGGTCATTCATGCTGCCCGGCCAGCTGGTCTTTTCCCCCTCGATCGCGGGCGATGGCACCGTTTATTTCGGCTCGGACGACCACAATGTGTACGCAGTCGGCGCGGATGGGCGACTGAGATGGAAATTTGCAGCCGGCGGCGACGTCCGCTCCACCCCTGCGATCGCCAAATCCGGAACAATTTACTTCGGGAGCCTGGACAATGACTTGTATGCCGTGGGTGCCGACGGCAAGCTGAAATGGAAATTCGCAACCCATGGCCAGGTGTTCTCGCCCACAATCGCCGATGAGGGCACAATCTATTTCCAAAACGGCGAAGGCAAACTCTTCGCGATCCAGGACACGGAACAGAATGGCGGCCTCGCGGGACAATGGCCCAAGCTGTTTTCCGGGCCGCGCAATACCGCTCGCGGAGTTCATTGAGTGGCTCGGAACCGCTCAGTTGTGCTGGTTACCGCTTGCGCTCTTCTCGCCGGAATGATTTCGCTTGGTGGCTGCAAATTTTTCTCTTCCGGAAAAAGCCCCAAAATAAAATGGCAATTCAGCACGGACGACAGAATCGTGTCCACTCCTGCTCTGGCGCCGGATGGAACTGTTTACGTCACTACCATTCGCCTGCTGTATGCGCTGACGCCGGATGGAAAGATGAAGTGGAAATACTTTCCAGGCGAGGAGATACACACGTCTCCGGTGGTCGGGCCCGATGGCACCATCTATGTGATGGATGTTTTGTGCGCCCTGCACGCCCTGAATCCGGATGGCACCAAACGCTGGATTGTGGAGGTCGGCAGCTTTTTCCCTCAGCCACCGCAACCCGCATCCACATGCGTGTGGCCGTCCACTCCGGCTTTCTCGCGAGAGGGTGTTCTGCTGGTGGGTACCGGCGCGGGGTTCGCATTCGCACTGGATCCAGCTTCCGGCGCCACGAAGAACCAGATCGCGCCGGTTAACGCCGCAGGGAGCCCCGAAGTTTCCCACATGCAATCCGCGGACAGCCCCAAAATTTCCGACGGAGACCTGGCCGTCGAAGGCGGCGGAGGGCTGCAACTCTTCAACGCCGCCGGAAATGTTCTGTGGACGGTGAATCTTACGCGGGGCCGCAGCACTGTGAGTTTTCGTGGACCAGCGATCGCGAGCGACGGCAGAATCGTCGTATCCGGATGGGACGATAAACTCCACGCGTACGATTTTCAGGGCCAGCTCCAATGGGAGCTTCCCGGCCAGTGGACTGGCGATCCGGTCATCGCCTCGGATGGAACAATTTATGTGGGAGATACCGAAGGCGTAGTGGCCCTCCGCGAAAATGGCACTCAGTTATGGAGAGTGCCGGTAACCAGAGCGGGTTCGCTTTCTCTTGCTGACGACGGCACCATTTACGTTCCGGGTCAGGTACTCGGCGGGGATCAGGACGGGCATTTCGTGTTCAACCTGTGCGCGCTGGACAAAAAAGGCGCGTCCAAATGGACGTTGGCGCTTGACGGGCAGATCGAGGGTGGCGCGGCCATCGCTCCCGATGGCACCGTTTATTTCGGCACGAACCTGACTATCAACCCCGGGCCTAAGCCGCACTTGGGCACCTTCTACGCTGTCGGCCAGAACAATGGCGGACTGATGCGCGGCGGCTGGCCCAAGTCTTTCGGTTCGACGACCAACGACGGGCGTGCTCCGGCCGCTCCATAAACGGCATAGGTGAAATGTCCAGAACCCACAAATTCGGCGGCGCCGTTCTCGCCATCGCGATTCTCATCGCCGGTGCCGCCCTATTTGTCACTTCACGAAATCTGAAGCTGGTTGGCGCTCAGAGTTTCAAACATCCGCCTCGGACGCGCCACGTTGCGTTTCAATTGCTTCCGAATTCCGTGGAGGTCAGAGAAGGGAAAAACTACTTTCACGAATTCAGCGTTCCCGGGGACGCCACGAACGCGATCCTCGCAGGCGAGTTCACCGTCGAGCCACGGATTCAAGCTCAATTGGATATGTTGCTGGTCTCTCGGGCAGGATTCCCGCGCTGGCAGGAATATCTTTCCACCCCGGAGCCCCGCGATCGAAACTTGCTCTACCGCACCGGCAACACCGGAGCGGACATGTTTCAGATCGAGCTTGCTCCCGGCACCTACGATCTGATTTTCGACTATGGCCCACCCTCGGGTCCTACCTTCAGCGACCACGGTGGCGTCGTTGGTCTTTATTCCAGCCGTTGGGCTAACACCAAATTTATTCTGAGCTACGACGTGCCCCAGGAAATACGCTGAGCCTTCCGTCCGCCCCCAGTATGGGCGACGCTCATTGCGAAAATCCCGGCGGCAGCTGAGGCTCGCTGTACGCGTTCCATTGCGTAAACGTGCTGACACCCTCCTCCGTGGCTCCGGGTGGGGTGCGCCGCGTCTCACGCGGCAGATGGTCCTGTTCGTTGATGCACATGGAGAATCGAAATTCTTTCTCCGCCGGATCGTGAGGGGTTGACACCGTGACGTCGTAGTCGCGGCAGGAATCGCCGCCGGCCTCGCGCGTTCCGCCCGGGCGCAACGTACCGTCTTCGATGATCGCTTTGTACGGCAACGAATTATCGTCGCTGCCCATGGCTCCTTGCAGACACTCGAAAATTGGCAGTGAGCCTTGCGCATTGATGTCGGCCTGCCGGCCTCCCGCCAAGACCCACGCGTCTCCCAGGTGGTTGTACGACCGTCCTAAGTAGATCATGGATTCACGCACGACCGGCGCGCCTGCGCGATCGAGGCCGCTGCGAGTGGTGTGCAGGAAGGACGGACAGAAGATATCCTCGTCCACGGTCTCGGGCGGGATGCTCGGATCAATGCGATTAAAATGGACGGTATGGTAGTGCCAGTTCGTAGCTTTCTCCACCGCCGCTCGAGACCGCTCCATCTCTCGCATCGGGGAATGACTCCACGTCCACCATCCGAACCCTGCAGCGAGCAGAGCGACAACAAGCGCGACGATCATCCATTTGATCATGAGCTAAGCCTCTCCGATTGCGCTAGTCAGGCGCGCCACCTAAAACATAAGGGCTGACTAGTCTAAGCGTTTGCATAAAGTTTCGGAAGAGGATGCATGCCAGTATTCGAGCAAAAAGAGCGCTGGTTGGGAGCGGGTCAGTCGAAGATGAAACAGCAGTCATGATTGGCTTTCTCGAATGGCTATAAATGCTCTAGAATAATTCCAATCGAGTGGGCGTGTAGCTCAGCTGGGAGAGCACCTGCTTTGCAAGCAGGGGGTCGCAGGTTCGAACCCTGTCACGTCCACCAACTTCTTCCTGATTGCAAATGACTTAGAAAAATCACCTCGGTCCGAACGCTCCGTTATTCGTGCACACTGTGCTCGAACTGTGCACGAATGCGTCATTGGAGCACGTCTGTGCACAATGGCGCGGCCGAAAAAGCATGGGCCCCATTTCGTTCGCTCGACGGTTGAGCTTCTCCAGGGCTTCGCGCTTCATCCGCAACTTCATCTGGCAATACTTCTTGAAGACTTGCGCGTCGCTCTGGCGGAGCAGTTGCGTTACCCTTGCCCACTGGTGGACTACGGACGAGAAACGCCTGTGGCATCGCATCGTTGAGATGGCTCCACAGTGGCCGGCAATCTTTCGAGTGCCGATCATTTCTTTGGCGCCGCGACAAATCAGGCAAGTGAAAGTGAATCGGTAAACACACGCGCGTTTGTCGGTACTAATCCGACGGGCGAGCTGATAAGTTCCGGTTTGCCCATGGTCATGGGTGATGTAATCGACACGAATCATCACGGACAGCCAAAGCTTCATGCCAGGACATGAAAGAATAGTGAAGGCCTGAACTGCTTACGTGTGCGCGTAAAAGGCGGAAACTTTGAACCCCTTTGTTTGCAGATTTCTTCTGCTTTCCTATCTTTTTTCAATTCCCAATCCTGCATTTGCTGAAGGTACAGGCTCGGTGAGCGTGCCGCCATCGGCGCATGACCAGGTACAGGATTGTTTACGCGAACTGTGGAACAAACCAGTATTCTGGGATCGAAACGCGATTGCCCCGGTCGATCCGTCCTTGTGTAAAGTTGAGCCGGCGAAGATGGAACAGGCATTGAAAGAGCAACATGTCGTAGCGTTTCGACTTTCAAATGCTGTGTTGTTGGTCCAGGAGGGGAGTTTCGATAAGAACCACGGAAATTTTTATTATCACTGGAAGACACCTGAGATCATCATTCGCGTCCTGCCTACAGACAGGAGCAATCCCGGTTCGCGGCCTCCTACCGAAGCGGAATTGCGCGAGGTCGGGGACACAGTTCTAAAGAGGACTCACCTCCCGCCAATGAATTGTCCGTACGTAGACTCGGAAGGCGAAATCGGGCGCATGGCACTCAGCATATTCGTCGAGATTCATCGCCTGCACATCAACTCAGAGGAGGAATCCGTAGTTGCTCGTGTCGTCGCCAGCGACCCCGATCCCGACCGCACGACGGGGGAGGGTCGAATCATATACGGCCAACTGCAAGGGGGGCATTTCGAGTATCAATGGGAATCGCCGCTCCTGGGCGGATCGAGTTTAAGTCCTGCGTTTAGAAACCTACTTCAGAACGGAAACCGTCAGATCATGGTGTCGTCCAAAATCGGGATCAGCAAACCCGAGTACGACTCTATTTTTGCGTATTTTGCCTTTGATTTGGACGGAACCGAAATTTCCAGGCAGCCTCCGCCGTGTGAGTTCGACGACTACGATCTGTTGGCGAAGCTCTCCGCTACCGCCTGCCCCATCGTAGACTCTGATGAGAAGGTTCATTATGTCATCCGGGACGGGCGTTACGTCCAAGTCCCGGGTCCCGAGTTGCCTGGACGAGACGCTCGGCAGGGACGCGACCTCAATGAGGAAGGTATGCAACTGATGAAAGCCGGGAACTACGCTGCAGCCGCGGAGAAATTCATAGATGCCGTGGAAAAGAAATCTGATAGTGGGTTGTTCGCGAACAACGCGGGATTTGCATGCTACAAGGTGGGAAGGTATGAAGAGGCCCTAAGCTACGTCAAAGCCGCGATCGATCTGAACCAAAACCGTCCCGCTGCGTATTTAAATCTGGGCGACATTCTCGTTAAGCTCAATCGGAACGCCGAAGCCCACGACGCTTACACGGAATACCTCGCGACTGGCCCAAGTGCGAGTGCCGCCGCGGACGTGAAGAAGAAGCTTGATACCCTGCCGCCCGCGCCTTAGGGCGAGGAACTGGGTCCTTCGCAGCCCTGTCTACTGGGCGGTCTCAACCCCCGGTTAGTCGCTTGGTCTCAATGCGTCGACGCAACACTAAGATCATGCCTAGAAAAGTCATCCGTAACCACTAGCCATCTTCCCTGAGGAAGGCCCGAGAGTCATCACCCGATGTTACCCTTCCGGCTGACTCCAGGCCCGTCCCCGCATATCCTCTCGGAGCCTTCGAATGTAGAGGACGTGGCTGTCTCTGCTATCTGGCGGATCGTTCGAATTCTGCGCGACCACCCGCCCCATACTGGCCAGGCCGAAGTGGACGTGAATCCGATTGGTGTATCCGTCCGTGCGCAAACGACAATCTAGCGAGCTCACGGTCATAAAGCTGGCATCTGGTTCGGATCCTTCGGACGCTGAGGCTTCGCCGAAACAAATGCAAGCGTTTCGCCGGCTACTACGGGTTGTTCGATTCAATTTGTACCACCTACCGCGATAAATAATTCCACATTTGGATTGGCTCGCAGTCGAGAGGCTCGTGCTATACAGGTGCCTGTCAGCACCAGCAAACCCGTACGGCAGCGAGGAGACATATTTTGAGTTCGTCGGTCCCAGACGAAGTCGTCCCGGCCGCTTCTGTGTGGGCTCGACCGCGTCAAGATGGAGAAGCGTTCCCACCTTCGCCGAAGTCAGAAGACGAAGCACTCATGTTTCGCGTGCAAGCAGGCGATGAATCGGCGCTGGGACAACTCCTCGAACGTCACTCACGCCTGGTCTTGGGGATTGGCTACCGGATTCTTCGCGATACGGGCGAAGCGCAAGAGTTAGTGCAGGACGTGTTTCTCCACGCTTATCGCAAATGTCAGTTGTTTGACCCACGGCGCGGAAGTTTCCGCGGATGGCTGATCCGCATCACCTGCCGGCGGGCTCTGGACCGCCGCGAGTATCTGAATCTCCACCGTTTTTACGATGACCGGAATCTCGAAGATTTTGTCGACGTTTTCCAGGCAACCACGAACCTGGAGTATCAGGCCCAGCTCAGCCGATCCGAGCAAGCCCTGCAGCTGGCCTTCAAGGCCCGCAAACGATGGACGCCCTCATGCGGTGCCAGTGGCCTGGGAATATCCGCGAGTTGGAGAACGTCGTTGAGTGTGCGGTGATTCTATCGCCCGCGTCGGTCTTGCGCGTACCCCTGCGAGATCTGCAGACTCGCGTCACGGTTGGGCGCGATGGTGAGCGGCTTCAAACTCTGGTCGACGTCGAGCGCCACCACATCCGCTCGATCCCTTAAGGAGACTCGTTGGGTCGTGTCGGGCCCCAGAGGCGCAGCCGTGAGGCTGGGAATGAACCGCTCGACTCTTTATTTCCGCATGAAGAAGCTTGGAATTATCCCTCCCTGGGACTAACGCGAATTCGATAACGCGAGCGCATCTAGCGATCATGCAAATTAGGACATTACATTCTTATCCGAAAGCTCGACCCGTTTCGGTGATCGTGCCAACCGTTCGGTCGATTTTGCCTCGTGGACCCGCGGACGAAATGTGGGAACAAAATGGGAACAATAAGCCCCAAACACCCCCTAAAACCATTCTGCGTGACATAGGTAAAGGCTAGAAGAATCAACCACGTCGTACTTCCTTGTTTGCTTTGCAAGCAGGGGGTCACCGGTTCGATCCCGGTCACGTCCACCAACTTCTTCCTTTGTCGTCACTGCTTTAGCTGCGGTCGCGCTGTCGCGCTCGAATTGTTCTGATTGTCACTGTGCCCAATTTTGTGCCCACCTAGCCTTGCGATCGCTGTCAGAACAGTATCTTCGGACGGATGAACATAGCGAGACGACGTGGACACGTTACTGTGCCCGGCGATCCGCGCCAGAGTCCAGGCATCGCAGCCAGGCTCGCCAAGTCGAGTCAAAAACGTGTGACGGAGACTGTACAGCACGAACGGGCGCATTGCTTTTTCGTTTTTTTTTTAGCGTCTCAGAGTCCGCCTCGCAGACACCTGAAGCAAATGTACGGAAAGCTTTTCGTGCAAGTGAAACTGTTTCGGTAAACACAAGCGCGTTTACGAGGACCTATGCCATTCCTTTGTGTCGGCCTACCTTCGATAACGAGATCTCGCGGGAGGCTGCGCTCGAGATCTCAGAGTCCCAGTCCCGTCAGCAACATGTCGATTTGCCGCTCAAATCGGGGTCGTTCGTAGGAGACTAGCGCCATTCGCCACAGGCCTTGCAGATACGTGATGACGATCGGCACAACAAGTTCTGGCTCGAACTCCGCCGGCAAAACGCCCGCTTCCTTGTCGGCGTTTAGGCGAGCGACCATGCGCTCGGCGAGTAGCGACATCTGCTCCTTCACGTACTCACGCAGGTCCGGTTCATCCATCACCTCGTGCGTGATGCTGCCCGCCATCAGGCAAAGTCGCGAGGGCGTGTTCGGGTCGTCGAGGCAATCAAGCACGATATTGAACAACGCCCGCACTCCGCCCGCAGCCGTGGGTGCCGAAAGCAGCGCTTCGCCACGACGGCGGTTCGCTGTCGCGTTATAGTGCTTCAAGCACTGCAAATACGCGTTCTTCTTACTCTTTAAAGTGTTGTAGAACGAGCTTTCGCCGATCCCCATCTTCTTCAGCAGATCGCGAAGCGACGTGGTAGCGTAGCCACTCGTCCAGAAGAGACGGGTAGCGCGCTCAAGCGCGGTCGTGTAGTCGAACTCCAGAGTGCGCGTCATGCTGTGACCTCGGCCAATTGTAGCGACTGCCAAAGAAAATGTTGACAGAAGCAACGCCTCCATTCATTCTGTAGCAGTTGCTACAATAAATCAATTACGAATCACCCATTCCAGGAGAATCCCATGTCGATAAATCAGGAGGCAGCGGAGTACAAGGCCAAGGTCCAGGAAAGGCTGGGCGAGAAGTTCAGCATAATTGCCGGGGACATGGACCGCGTCCGGGCAGCGGGCACAATCGATGCTGCGTTGAGGGTTGGACAGTCGGCGCCGGACTTCACACTGCCCGATGCGTTCGGCAATCCCGTTTCGGTCCGCACGCTGCTCGCGCGGGGCCCGGTGGTCATCAGTTTCTACCGCGGCGAATGGTGCCCATTCTGCAACATCGAACTGCGCGCGCTGCAGCAGGCGTTGCCGGCAATGAAGCAGCTGGGCGCGACTCTGATCGCCATCTCCCCGGAAACGCCAGACCACGGAATCGTTGCCGCCGAGAAGAACAAGCTGACCTTTCCAGTGCTCAGCGACTTCGGCAACAAAGTCGCGCGGCAGTTCGGCATCGTCTTCCAGGTCGGCCAGGAACTGAAGGGGTTTTCCAAGAACGTCTTCAAGAACGACATCGCACTCCGCAATGGCGAAGACTCCTATGAACTTCCAGTTCCGGCAACGTACGTCATCGATACCAGCGGCGTCATTCGCTTCGCGCATGTCGATGTGGACTACATGACCGGTCGCGCGGAACCCGAAGAGGTCATCTCGACGCTTAAGGCGATTGCGCATCCGGTTGGTCAGTAATTCCCTATTCTGTCCTCGATATCGTGACCAGCAGCGCGTTTCCCGGTACGAGTCACGGCCAAGGCATTTCACAAACTGGTCACACACAGTGTGTGAGCGGGCAACGGACTCCGACAATCCCTCCAGCTACGTGATCGGGCGGGAGCCTGCTATTAGGATATCTACTAGGCGTTTGGCGCTTTGCTGCCAGTCGGGGTGAGAGGGAACGTAGGCTACGCCGATGAGAGCGTGGAGGACATCCATCGGCTTCACGTCCTTGCGTATATCGCCGCTCTTGATTGCGCGGTTCACCAGGGCGTGAATTGCCTGGTGCGTCTGAGCGTAAGAAGCGGCGAACACTTTCTTGGGATCTCCGAGCAGACTATTGAGCGCCGGGGCGATGAGTTTTTTTGCTTCGATGGCATCCACGAACAACAGTAGCCACGCTCGCAAGGCTTCGATCGGCGACATGGTTTGCGCGAACTTGCGCTCGGCGGCGGCCAGCTTCTCGATTTCGGAGCGATAAACCGCCTGTAGCAATTCCTCGCGAGTTGGGAAGTGGCGATACAAAGTCCCCGGGCCGACGCCAGCCTCGCTGGCGATGTCGTCCAAACTGGCGTTTGCGCCGTAGCGAGTGAAAGCCAGCTTGGCCACCTCTAAAATTCGCTCGCGATTTCGCTGCGCATCGGCCCGCGGCTTACGGGCGGCGGGTTTGGAACGAGACATCCTGGGCGTCTTGGTTATCTTCTGGGTCATCCCCTGGGGCATCCTCTGAGCCATCATCTTAAAAAACTTGCAACCGGAGGCAGTCTCCGGTACTCTAAGTATGTGGAGACACTCTCCACTTTACCAGAAATGATCCGCGAATGGGAGAAAAAAACAAAATGAGCACAGAGATAGAGCTTGGCGGCCAATTTGAGTTTCCCGAAACCTCCATCCACGTTAACCGCATGGGCTACGGCGCCATGCAACTCGCCGGCCCCGGCGTTTGGGGCCCTCCGCGCAACATGGACGCTGCAATGAAGGTTCTGCGAGCGGCTATCGCCGCGGGCGTGAACCACATCGACACCAGCGATTATTACGGCCCGCATGTAACCAACCAGCTCATCAAGAAAGCTATCCATCCTTATCCGGAGGACCTGGTGATTGTCACCAAGCTGGGATGCCGCCGCGGTCAGGACAAATCATGGAATCCTGCGCTTTCGCGCAACGAATTGTTCGACGGCGTGCATGACAATCTTCGGAATCTGGGCGTCGGACGGCTCGACATCGTCAACCTGCGAGTGGGTGGAATCACCGCGCCATCCGAGGGATCGATCGAGGCGCCGCTGACGGTGCTGGCTGAATTGAAATTGCGGGGATTGATCCGTCACATCGGTCTGAGCAACGTAACTCCGCGGCAGTTGCAAGAAGCGCAGAGAATTACAGAGATCGTATGCGTGCAAAATTTCTACAACGTGGCGTATCGCAATGACGATGCGTTCATCGACGATCTCGCGCGGCTGGGGATTGCATATGTCCCGTTCTTCCCCTTGGGAGGGTTCACGCCATTACAGTCGAACGCGCTTGATCGCATAGCCGCAATCATGCAAGCCAGTCCGATGCAGGTCGCGCTTGCGTGGCTTTTGCAGCGTGCTCCCAACATTCTGCTGATCCCCGGAACCTCGTCGACAAACCATCTGGAAGAAAATCTCGCTGCGGCGGACTTGAAACTTCCTTTGGATGTCATCGCCGAGCTCAATGCGATCGCTGAAAGCGTCCAGGCCATGGCCCAATCGGCACACTGAAAGATTGCTGGAGACGGTTTGCACTCGCGATTATGCAATGCCTAGGTAACGACTCGAAGGAAACAAATTAATAAGGAGAATACTATGCAGAACAAACCAGTCGCCCTGGTCACCGGGGCAAATCAAGGAATCGGTCTTCAAATCGCAAAGGATTTGGTGACACACGGCTTCACTGTGCTGGTCGGCTCGCGAAATTTCGAGCGCGGCGAGGTTGCCGCCAAGGAAATAGGGCCGGACGCTCGCGCGCTGCAGCTCGATGTGACGGACAAGGCTTCGATCGCAGCCGCGGCGGAGCGCATACGAAAGGAGCTTGGCCGGCTCGACGTGCTGGTCAACAACGCGGCCATCTCGAACACCAGCAAGGCGCCGGGCATGTCCGTGCAGGAGTATGCGAATTTGAACCGCCCGAGCAATGTGTCCCTGGATGAAGTGCGCGCGGTGTGGGAGACGAACGTGTTCGGCCTGCTCGCCGTTACGCAGGCGATGCTACCGCTGCTGCGCGAGGCCCCGGCAGCTCGCATCGTCAACGTGTCGAGCAGCGTTGGCTCGCTGACGAAGAGCTCGGACCCGGCTGCCACCTGGCGTCCGATATTCGGCCCCAGCTACGCTGCATCCAAGACGGGTGTCAACGCGATGACGCTCGCGATGGCGATCGAGTTGGAGCCGACCGGGATCAAAGT
>JBAVQB010000021.1:0-3763 GCA_049693615.1 Candidatus Acidiferrales bacterium
CCCGTTTGGAAGCTCTACGCTGATGCGATCCACCGCGCAGGCCACACCGCAACTCTCCTTGAGTGGGACGACAGCATCCCTTCGTTTGATGAAGTTCACACGGAAGCTTTGAAAGCAAACAAATTCCTTGCGGCAGAATCACTGGCCACGGCCGTATGAACCTGCTCAGCCTGCAGCGACGGATGGCTCATGCCGTCATGATGCCCCTGACCCCATCGGAGGGGATGCGGCGGGTTTCTCCCAGCGGCCGGCCGATGCGCGAAGTTACAGCAGAATTCATCAAGCCGAACGAACGGCTCACTTCCTTTGAACGACTGGAAATTTACAACCGTCAATACTGGTTTCGCATTCTCTCCAGTTTCGCCGAAGACTTTCCAGGACTCCGGGCGGTACTCGGCGGGCGCAAATTCGACGCTCTCGCCAAGGCGTATCTGAGTGATTGTCCATCGCGTTCGTTTACGCTGCGCAATCTGTGTTCGCGGCTGGAATCGTGGTTGAGAAGGCATCCGGGGTGGGCCGGATCGCGCCAGGCTTTGGCCGTTGATATGGTTCGGCTCGAATGGGCGGACATCGAGGCTTTTGACGGCAAAGCCGAACCGGCGCTCAAGCCGAAAGATCTAGCCGAGGCCGACGCCTCCAAACTGCGATTGCGGCTTCAGCCTTATCTTCAGTTGCTCGACTTGCGGTACCCCGTGGACGATCTGCTGCTCGGCGTCAGAGGAGATGAGGATACTGAGTTCTCGAGCAATGCCTTCACCGAGCGCCGCAAGCGTAAGCGAGTGCTCGCGGTGGCCAAGCTGAAGCCAGCTTCGATCTTCCTGGCTGTATACCGGCTGGATGAATCCGTCTATTTCCGCCGGCTCGACTACGAGGAATTCATCCTCCTGAATGAGCTGCGCGCGGGCAAAACACTCAATCGCGCGATTGGCTCCGCGCTACGCAAGAGCTCGATCACTTTCGCGAAACCCTCCGCCCGAATCCAGCGATGGTTTCACACCTATGCCGCGCTTGGCTGGTTCTGCCAGCCCGAGAATGAAGTGATTGCATCCCAAACCCAAATCGTGTCCTTCGAGAAAGCGAAAAAACATGAATAACAAACTGGCTCAAATCCACAAGCTCTACGACCTGTTCGTTCGAGCAGTTTCCAGCCTACAGTCGCCGTTCCTTGCAATTGTCCGGGTCTACTGGGGTTGGCAAATCGCTCAGAACGGTTGGGGAAAGCTTCACAATCTCGCGCATGTGGCCGAATTCTTTGCCAGCCTCGGGTTGCCTGCACCCGGGCCGACCGCCGCGTTCGTCGCCACCTTCGAATTCGTAGGAGGTATCCTTCTAGCCATCGGACTGCTTTCGCGCATCGCCGCGCTCGGTCTTGCAATCGATATGACGATGGCCTATATCACCGCCGACCGCGAAGCTTTGTTTTCGTTCTTCTCTGACCCGGGCAAGTTTTACAACGCGGATCCTTTTATCTTTCTCTTGATAGGGCTCCTAATCCTGATTTTTGGCCCTGGCAAGATCTCTGTCGATGCGCTCCGCGAGCGCATCTTCAGAAAGCGTGAAGTTCGAGCAGGCACGACCGCCACCGCGTGACACCGAATCGGTATCTCAATAACGCGAGGCGCGCAATCTTGCCTGCTAGCGTCATTTTCGCTTGCTGCCTGCGGGGACTTACATTCGGAGTTTGCTCTTTATTGCTCCTTTGCACATTTTCAGCATCCGGTTTACCGGCAGACGAAATGACCTCGACGTATTTGGCCGGCGACTCGCGCATCGACATTCATATCGAGAAGGGCTCGCTTGATGTGTCGAACCAGGACCTGATGGAATGGGTGCGCCGTGCTTCCGAGTCTGTCACGGCCTATTACGGCCGCTATCCAGTCCCAAGCGTTCTGCTCCGCGTAATTCCCTCAAATGGCAAGGGGCTGCGTGACGGGCAGACGTTCGGTGAGCCGCAGGGTGGATTCATCCGCGTTCAAATCGGGAGCGAGACCACCAACTCGGATCTTGAGAACGACTGGTTGCTCACCCACGAGATGGTGCATCTGGCCCTTCCGTCTGTGGCCGATAAGCATCACTGGATTGAAGAAGGCATCGCGACCTACGTCGAGCCAATCGCCCGCGTCCGGGCCAGACATCTCGACGCGCACGCGATGTGGTACGAACTGATGCGCGACCTTCCACAGGGGCTGCCGAAACCAGGCGACAAAGGGCTCGACAATACACACACGTGGGGCAGGACGTACTGGGGCGGCGCGCTCTTCTGCTTCCTAGCCGATGTCGAGATTCGCAGACAGACCAGCAATCGCAAGGGTCTCGAGGATGCGCTACGCGGGATTCTGAACGCGGGCGGCGACATCCGCTACGATTGGGAATTGAAAAGGGTGTTGAGCATCGGCGATCAGGCGGCGGGGGTTTCCGTTTTGGCTTCACTCTACGACAAGATGAAGAACCAGCCGTACGAAGTGGACCTGCCGGCGATATGGAAAGAACTCGGCGTCGAGCGGGAAGGCGACACGGTTCGATTCATCGATTCCGCGCCGCTTGCCGCCGTTCGACGCGCTATTACGTACGGCGAACTTCAGGTCTCCGCCAAATCAACAGCCGCCTTTGATTCCACAATTGTCTTCGCAGGCCAGACTGCGGGATCTCCGCGATCAACTGCAGATTCTATTCCGAGGGACATACCAAACGACATCGCTTATGAAGGCCGTCGAACTTTGCGACAATAAGCGCATGAACCGAGTCCTGAGGAGAAGCTGGTTGGGAATGTTGGCTGGAGCAGTGGCCAGCGCGCAGCTTGCGGTGACTCTCGGCCATCCGCTGTGGACTGTGATCCTGGGTATGATTGTGGGAGCAGCCTATTCTGCGAGTCTGCGCCCCACGCCTCGCGCCTATGTGGATAACCTTATGGCCGGCGCTGCACTGGGCATCCCACTATGGGGCTTGATCAGCGTAATCGCGATACCACTTTTTTCCGGTGAGATGCCGCAGTGGAGCGCTGAGCAAATGCGAACGCATTTTCCGGCACTCGTTGCTTGGGTGTTGTATGGCGCTTTGCTGGGCCTGATTACCCAGGGTTTGACAGACATTACGGAGAGAGCCCTCGGTTCGGACGTTGAGGCAGCGTCGCCCGCGCCGCAAGAAAAGAAACGGATCGTGATACTCGGTGGCGGCTTTGCCGGCATGCGGACCGCGGAATGCCTGGAGAAAGAGTTGCGGGATGATCACGCGGTTTCGATTGGTCTGGTGAGCGACACGAACGCGCTTCTTTTTACTCCCATGCTCGCCGAAGTCGCTGGAAGCAGTCTCGAACCTAGCCATATCAGCACGCCTTTGCGCAGCAGCCTGCACCGAACGGAGTTCATTCGCGGACGCGTGAGCAAGATTGATCTGGAAGGCCGCCGCGTTATTTTGGGCGCCGATCACGCTTTCAGCAAGAACGACCTGCCGCGCGAAATTCCTTACGACCAATTGGTCCTGGCTCTCGGCTCCGTTTCAAATTACTTGGGCATGCCGAACGTTGAGAAGCTCGCGTTTAACTTCAAGAGTCTTCTGGACGCCATCCGAATCCGCAACCACGTCATCGAGATGTTTGAAAGCGCTGACCGCGAGCCTGATTCCGTTCTTCGACGCACCCTTCTTACCTTTGTAATCGCGGGAGGAGGTTTCGCGGGCGTCGAACTCGCGGGGGCTCTGAACGACTTTGCGCACGGGATTCTAGCCGATTATCCCAACTTACATCCTGAGGACTTGAGCGTCGTGC
>JBAVQB010000022.1:0-171569 GCA_049693615.1 Candidatus Acidiferrales bacterium
ACCGCGGGCGCCGCGACGATCGTGGACGCCGTCCGCAACACAGTCAAGGGCATCACCGGCCGCAACAGCCTCGTCGCACGCAGTTGATCGCCGACATGCTGAAGCAGGGCCAGGAAATCATCGTTCAGATCGCCAAAGAGCCGCTGGGCAAGAAGGGCGCACGCATCACCAGCCACATCGCCCTGCCGGGCCGCTATTTGGTTTACATGCCCACGCTGGATCACACCGGCGTGTCGCGAAAAATTGCTTCGGCGGAGGAGCGCGCTCGCTTGCGCCATTTGGTGAATGATGCCAAGGGAACCGCCGGCGGCGGGTTTATCGTGCGCACGGCGGCAGCAAGTGCCGCGCCGGAAGAAGTGCGCGCGGACGTGGAATTCCTCACCCGCACCTGGACCGAAATCAAAACGCGCTCGGAGCAGCGCAAGGCTCCGTCGATTCTGCACCGCGATTTAAATCTGGTGGAACGCATCCTGCGCGATTACATCACCGCCGACTTCGGCGCGATCTGGGTGGACACGGAAGAGGAGTACACCAAAGTTGTGGACTTCATGAGCCGGTTCCAGCCGCAGCTGGTAAATCGCGTGAAGTTGTACACCAAGGAAACCCCGGTATTCGAAGAGTTCGGCATCCAGCAGGAAATTGACAAAGGTCTGCGGCCGAAGGTGTGGTTGAAATCGGGCGGTTACATCGTGATCAACCACACCGAAGCGCTGGTGGCCATTGACGTCAACACCGGCAAGTTCGTCGGCAAAGGCTCCAATCGGCTGGAAGACACCATCGTGCGCACGAACCTGGAGGCGGTGAAAGAAATCGTGCGCCAGATGAGACTGCGCGACCTGGGCGGAATCATCGTGATCGATTTCATCGACATGGAAGAGCGCCGCAATCGCGAAAAAGTGATGGCCGCCTTGGAAGATGCGTTGCGCGCCGACCGCGCTCCTTCCAAGGTTCTGCGCTTCAACGAATTTGGGTTAGTGGCGATCACGCGCAAGCGCACCAAGCAGGCTCTGGAGCGCACGCTGTGCCAGCCTTGCCCCTATTGCACCGGCTCCGGCATGGTTAAGTCCATTCCGACCCTTTGCTACGAAATTCAAACCGAAGGTCGCAAGATGGCGCCGCAAATCTCGTCCGGCAGCTTGACCTTGCGCGTGCATCCGGAAATTGCGAAGGCGCTGAAGACCCGCGAGTCAGAGTTGATGGAAGAGTTGGAGAAGTGGGCCAAGAAAAGCATCATCATCCAGGCTGACCCCACGCTGCATTGGGAGCAGTACGACATCTATTAATCCGGCAAGCCGTATCTGGCTTGGCATAAGGCGCAAACTTCCCATAACCCTTATGGATAGCTTCCGGGTTGCCGGCAGCTCGATCAGAACCTCATTCTTTACGCTTCCCAGAACCCTATTTGCGCGGGTATCGTAGTTCGCGCCGCGCTCTTCTTAAAAGGAGGCTGGGATGCGTTTTCAAAGACGCCAACTGCTTCAAAGCCTGTCATTTGCTTTCGGGTCAAGCTTCATCTTGAGCCGAAACCAACTTGGCTTAGCGGCGCAGGCAGCCCTACAGCCAAAGACCTCTTCTCTCCCTGCGGGGGCCACAGTGCCCGATGGAATCGCTGGAGGAACGGAAATGGAAAAAGTGACCGGAATCGGAGGATTCTTCTTTCGCGCCAAAGATCCGAAAGCGCTGGCGCTTTGGTACCAACAACACCTGGGGATTTTGACCATACCCGCGTCCGACGGGGAAACCGCGTGGCAGCAAGAGGCAGGATCAACCGCTTTCACTCCCTTCCCGGAGACGAGCAAATATTTCGGGGATGCTCAGAAGGTTTGGATGCTGAACTTTCGAGTGCGGGATCTCGACAAAATGGCGGCCCAGCTACAAGCTGCGGGAGTCGAGGTGAAGGTTGACCCGCAGTCTTATCCCTACGGCCGGTTCGCCCGCCTGCATGACCCCGAGGGAAATCCGATCGAATTGTGGCAGCCTAAGGTTGCAGAGACCAAAGGCTAGGGTTGGAAGTCTGAACTGAACCTTGGGCCAAAAAGATTCAACGAGAAATAGTTCTTAGTCTAGTCTATAGAGCTTGGCCGCGTTGCCTCGCAAAACCAAATTTGCGATTTCTTTGGCGCGGTCTCTAGTGATCGTGCCGTCGCGGACCATTTCTGAAAGCCCGATGGCCAGGGCGCGGCGCGCGTGTTGCGTGCCGATTATGGTGGTCTCTTCCCATTCGAGGCCGGGCGCGAATGGACCGGCGTCGGTGCCAAACATTACGTGCTCCGGGGCCATCTCCAGATAGGGCCTTAAAATATGGGCCAATTCCACGGGGGACCAGAGGAGTTCCAGTACGGACATATCGGTGTAAACGTTTGGTTTCAGGATGAGCATCGAAACGTTGCGCTCTCTCGGTGGATTTCCATGCAGCAACACGATGTTTGTCTTGCGCAGGTCGGGATCGTTGAGAATAGGTGATAGCAACATGGGATCCGCTCCCGAATCATCGAAGAAATCGCCGCATCCGCTGCCCGTGTGAAAATGGACCGCCAGGCCCAGCTTTCCGGCTTCCAGAGCAATCTGCTTGAACAGAAAATCCTGCAGCGCTTTATATTCTGCCGGCGTGGCAAGGCCGCCTTCCGCATACTTCCCGTAAACGCGCGCGGCCTCGTCCTTTGATGCTGGGGCGAAATCGAGCGGGCGCAAGTAAGCTGCTTCGAACTTCACAGCCATGGCGCCTGCGTTTTTCTGTTTTTGCAAAGTGGCGCGAACGACTTTGTCGACATAATCATCGAGCGCGGCTGGAATGCGGCTCATTCCGGTATCTTGAAGATAGGTCTGAAGCAAATCTTCCGCATAGCCGTAAAACACGCGGCGATCGGGATTCACGGCTTTTTGCCGGCTATTGTCGAGCGGGAAAATCAACGCATCTTCATAGGCGACCCAACGGAGCTGCGGCGGCTTCATTTCCGGGGCCATTGCCGTGCGGTTCGCAAACACTGTTTCGATGCCGGCCTTCTCCAGTACCCAAGCGTAAAAATCCGCGCCATGTTCCCGGCGGGCGGCGGTTTCCAATTCCGTAACCTTTTTCAACTCCGCTTCGTCGCCTGTTTTCGCCTCGAATCCGTAGAGTGTTCGGTAGGCTGCTTGCTGGTCGGGACCGAACCTGAGGTTCGCGGGAGGAAGGGCGTTGGAAGACGGCAAACCGTCGCAGCGGAGCTGGTCGTAACCTTTATCATGCTCGCGGTCCAAAGCGGTGACGTGCGCGTGATTGTCGATGGCTTTGATTGAGTTTATATAGCTGACGATTTCCGGGTCTGGCTGCTGCCCCCAGCTTGCCGCCGACGCTGCGAAGAACAGAAAAGCAGCTAGACACACTCGATTCATCTTTCCTCCCCAACTGCGAACTGCCTCTGGCGTCGTGCCGCTTGGAAAAACGGAAGCGTTTAGTCTTCGGGATTGTACTGCCATTCAGCAGTCGAATGAAAAAGCGGTGCGAGAAAGATTGTGCCCCAATGGCGAAAGCGGGAGATTACCAGGTCGGATATTGGAGATTCTTATGAGGGAGCTTGCGGGACGGCGGGTGCGCTGGCGCCATTGAGACCGAGCTGGGGAGCCACGGCGCGAAGGGCGTCGATGCAGAAGGCGATGTGATCTTCAAGGGCAATTCCAAGTTCTTCGGCGCCCTTATAAACATCGTCGCGATTGACGCCCCGAGCGAAGGCCTTGTCCTTGAGCTTTTTCTTCACGCTGGCGGCTTCCACTTCGTGAATGCTTTTGCTGGGCTTGATCAGAGCACAGGCGGTTAAGAATCCAGCTAATTCGTCGCAGGCGAAAAGTGCGCGATCGAGTTGCGATGCGCGCGGGACCCCGGAGTAATTAGCATGGCCTAGAATTGCGTGAATCATTTCTTCGGAGTAGCCGCGTTCTTGAAGAATTTTCGAACCTTCGTAGGGATGCTCCTGGGTGGGGTGCTGAGCAGCATTCGGCCAGCGCTCGTAATCGAAATCGTGGAGCAGACCGGTGAGGGCCCAGAGATCTTCGTCCGCGCCGAATTTTCGCGCGTACGCGCGCGTGCAGGCTTCCACCGCGAGTGCATGTTTGCGAAGGCTTTCGCTTTGGGTGTATTCGCACAGAAGGTTCCAGGCATCGTCGCGCGTAGGCATAATTCCTCGACACAATGCTGCTGATAACCGTGACGAAAAGCAAGAGTGTTTAGCGGGCAGAATGTGCTGTCCGTCTCACTGATGGATTCGTTCTGCTAGGTGAAAACACTGAGAGCAAACTTAAGGTCTTATGGGTATTCCATGAATAGGTTGGTTATGACCGAATAGAGATCCGGGGGCGTACTATCTCCGACGATGAAGAAACGAATTCTAGTCGCAGACGACAACCCACTTATCAGGAAAATGCTTTGCAAGATTTTCAGTGATCATGAGGCTCTGGAAATCTGTGACCAAGCGGTGAATGGCCAGGAGGCGGTGGAAAAGGCTGAGCGGCTTAAACCTGATTTGATCATACTGGATTTAGCGATGCCCCTGCTGGACGGTTTGAAAGCGGCCCAGGCCATCTGCGGATTTTTACCGGGTGTTCCGATTATTCTGTTCACTTTGCATGCGCGGGCATTGCAGGATTTCGATCTAAAGAATTCCGGGATCGTGCGGGTGGTTCCAAAGACAGAGATGATTCGCTTAGTGGATCATGCCGAGGAGTTACTTCATGTCGCCTGAGCCTCCGCGAAAATTACCGGGCAACCGGTGAGTTTTGCATCTTAAGCAGTTCCTCGCAGGCCTTCTGGACGACGTCCGTGCCCGCTAGTTAGCTGGTCCCCCGATAGGACGAAAGCAAGCGTTCCATTCAAAGCCACTTTGCCGCGGGTGCGTATCGGAATGAGACAGATGGCGGCTCATTGAGACGGTCCCGGGGCCGGAATGAGACAGCACAAGGGCGCTTTATTGAGCGCACGGGGCCGTCGTACAGGCGAAGAAATTGCGTATGTTGCGATAGAAAAGAAACTTACGGGAAATTTCCAGCATGATGGGCGAAAGGGCGAAGACGAAAACCTTTTCGGAACCCGAAGTGCAAGAGATGGAAATGTAAGCCAAAAATCGTCACCGAATGACGCAGCGGGACGATGTGTTCAGAGAGATAGCAGACCGTAAGCGTCAGACCAACCATTAGAAAAATCTTATCGTGCGACGAGGGCGGGGCAAGCACTCTTGTTTGTAAGGAGCTAGACGATGGCACTGAAATTGGCAGCCCGGGCAGGCGAAATAGCACTTGACAAGAAATGGCACACTATGGACAATCACTCGCGCGCCGTCCCTGCCTTCCCCCTGTCAAAAGAGTCCTCCCCTTCGCATCGCCGGAATAGTCTGCGAGGAGAACCGGTGGCGGAAAAAGAAAGTACAGCAACCAGCATGGATCTGGATCGAGAAGTAATTCGCTGTCAGGTATGTGGATTGGTTCAATACCGCACACGGACGGACAACTGCCGTCGGTGCTTGCGCATGCTGCCACCCAAGGTGTCATTTGTTATACCGACACCGTCACCCCAAGACTTGCCGGGCGATGACCGGCAACTGTTCGAGAACTGGCCAAACCGCGAGACGGTGGAGAACATCGGCCAGCGGATTCGGCAGCTGCGCGAGTCGCGTAGCATGACCCAGAGTCAGCTACAGGCACGCTCGCGGGTTTCGCGATCGTATCTGTCGCGAATTGAGAGCGGACAGATGACCCCCAGCCTCGGCACGCTAGAGAAGATCGCCGAAGCTCTCGGAGTTGGACTGAACCGCTTCTTCGTACCGGAAACGAACGGCGAAACAGTGCTCGAGGATCCGTTCATCCAGGGACTTCGACCGTACTTGCGCCAACTCGATTGGACCCAGTGGCAAGGCATTTTGAAAAGGTTGCAGGCGATCAGCGAGCACGTAAGCACCAATCACAGCGTGCGTCCCCTAGCCCCGCAACCCATGGATCGGCTCCCTCACAACATGCCCCGGCGGCAACAGCAGATTGGTCATTCCGCCGCTGGACTGCACCGCTAACCCGCGAAACGCGCGGCACAACGAAATTAGGGAACAAACGGCTCGGAAGGTCCGCCCTGGCGGCCTGCCGGGCCGCTGTTCGTATAGGGCGACGATTTCCCCAAAACAACGCTCTTCCGATTTTTCGTTCTTCACGCGTCAAATTTTTGTAAACAGTCCCGATTGAAGTACGGCTTTCGTGACGTTTCTGCTTCATTCGGGAACTTTTCCCAAGATTTCACGGAAGTCCATAATGGGGCGTGTCTTTCCGTTGGACTCAAGGCGCCAACATACCGGCACATGGATACAAGAATCGTATTTTTGCTAGGAAAGAGCGCGACTTTCGGTTCGGCGAGGGGTTGAATTCGCCGGAAACATGTCAGCGCAGGACGTTATGCGACGGCATGCCTGGTTTCCGAACTCTGGGCAGAATCATTGGGAAGATTTTGATTGTTTCGATTTAGCGCAACTGAAATGGCATTCGTGGAATCAAAATTACGATTCCGTCTTAATTTAGATCGTGGCAAAAAACCAATGGGAGGAAACAATGAGTAGAAAGTTACAAGGCCTGGGGCTCGCAGCCCTGCTGGCCTTGACGTTGAATGCAGGAGCGGCACATGCGCAAGCAGCCGCGGAAACAACGGCTAAGTCTTCTATTCCGCCGAGCTATGACATCAGTAAAGAAGTTACTCTGAACGCTACTGTGGAGAGCTTGCCATCGAAATCAGGTATCGGTCTACGGCAAGCTGGCTCGACCGGGTTTGTGCTGCAAACAGCTGCCGGAACAGTCCAGGGGAGTTTGACGCCCTTTGTTTTCCACGGAACTGGGGCGCTTTCAATTAAAGCAGGTCAAGTGATTCGAGTGACAGGCGTGATGAAGACAGTGACGAATAATAAACAAGTGTTTGTGATTCGAACTATTCAGACGGGCGGGCGCACCTATGCAATTCGGGACCAGCACGGCTTTCCTTTGGAGCATCCGGCGCAGAACACCTCCGCAGCGTATGTGTCGAAAGGAGGTCAGCTATGAACCGCAAGTCTCTTTGGATTGTTCTGGCGGCACTGGGATTGTGTGTGACGTTTGTGACCGGATGTGGCAGTTCGAGTTCTGTAATCTCAGTCAGCATCAGCCAAGCGCCGCCTGGAATCCTAACGCCTGGCGCTACCGCTCAAATAACCGCGACGATAACCGGAACAAGCACGGGGGTTACGTGGAGTTGCGCTCCCGGCTCCGGAAATACGAACAGCGCTTGCGGCTCATTCAATCCATCGACTACCGCTACTCAAGTCGCGACAACGTACACAGCTCCAGCCACTGCGGTAGGCAGCGTGATAATCACAGCTACCTCAGTTAAGAATTCGGCCGTAACTGCGAGCGTGAACGTTACTATCTCAACTTCCGGCGGCCTCGCCGGCAATTATGCCTTCTACGTCAGTGGTGAAGACTCCAACGACGCTGTTTACTCGCTTGCGGGAGCGGTGACGATCTCCGCCAACGGAACACTGACGGGTGAGCAGGATTACAACGATGCAGACGGGCTCACGTCTCCCTCTGGCGGAGACATGATTACCGGAGGAAATTTGGCGTTCGACCCGGTCGCTGGATTGGGAACACTCACTCTGATCACGAACAACAATAACCTCGGAGTGAACGGCACGGAGACTCTGGCGCTTAATTTCGTAAATAACGATCATGCCTTAATTATTCAAGCTGATGCGAGTGCGACCTCCAGCGGGAGCTTTGATTTGCAGACCTTGCCGAGCACGCCAGCGGGAGGATTTTCGTTTGCGGTTTCGGGTGCAGGCAATACCGGTAATGCGCATTTCATTGGTGGCGTATTTACAGTGGCTGGCACCAGTGTGACAAGCGGCGTTTTCGACGAGAATAACAACGGCGATATCTCCTCAAACAATCCCTTCACCGGAACGCTATCAGCGGCAGACTCGTTTGGCCGTGGAACTTTAACCGGCACGGGCATTGCCGGAACGATTGTGTACTACATTGTGGGGCCGGAAGCGATTCGGCTTATCGATGTGGATTCATCCAGCACTTTCGTGGGATCGGCATTCGGCCAAGGCGCGAGCGCTGGGACTTTCTCTACGGCGTCGATCGGAACTTCCGTCTTAGCCATACAAAGCAACCTGACTGGCATTCCCTACGGAGTAGTCGGGCAGATTGTGCCATCGGCTGCTGCCTTTAGTGGAACCGTCGATATCAACGAAGCCGGGGTCGGATTTGAAGATGCGCAATCGATCTCCGGGACATTCACGCTTGGGACAAATGGATATGGGAGCTTAACCATTAGTCCTACGCTCGGACCCGTAAGCGTTCTAGGGCTCTATGCGACTGACCCGACTCTCAACTTGAATGATCCGAACAACACAACAACCGGAGGCGGAGGTGCTCTAATTGTCGACCTCGACACTGATATTGCTGGCTCCGGCGTTCTAGTCCCGCAGACGGATGTTTCTACGACGAGTTTTGCGGGTAACTATGCTCTCGGGTTTCAAGATTTTGTTCCCGAGGTGGGCGGCGAATTTGATTTCGTCGGTAATGCAGCGGCAACAGCTGGCAGTTTTTCGGGAGCCGGGATTGTGAACGATCCGGGAGACGTGTTAGGCACAACTGACCCTCTGATCAACACGGCAACAACGCTCTCAAGCACCCTTGTGCCAGACACCTCAAACGCGGCCGGGCGTTACCTTCTTGACCCGCTTAACTTCATCTTCGGTGATGGAGCGGCTCCGGTGGGCTTTCTAGGCGTTATCTATCAGGCAAGTGGAGGCCAGTTGTTCTGGATGGAGAACGGAGCTGATGGCCTTGGGAGCGTGTTTACCGGACAAATCCAGCAGCAGACTCTGCCATTAGGAGCGGCCGCCAAGAAGGACTCAGCGAAACAAACACAGAAACCCTAACCGTAATAACTCGGGGCGGCACGGCTGGAGCGATTCGGCTGTGCCGTTCCAACTTCATTTCTTCCGTCTGTTCGTGAAATCTAACGTGATGTAGATAGCGATAAATTTTGCCTATGTGTCTCGGTCCTTCTTCTCTCAATTATTTAGAAGGCAATTCCGACCTCATCATCCAGGTTTTTCTGCTCATTTTTGACTCTTGCAAATATTCGAGATTACGGTTGGGGCTGGGGGTTTGCGCGGGGTTCGGCCATGATTTTTTCTATTTCGTCCGGGGTGCGCGGGAGTTTGGCGGTTAGGAGCTGGTTACCGTCGGCGGTGACGAGAACGTCGTCTTCGATGCGCACGCCGATTTTTTCTTCTGGGATGTAGATGCCGGGTTCATCGGTGATGACCATGCCGGGCTGAAGCGGGCTGGTGCGGTCATTGGCATCATGGACGTTGAGGCCGAGGTGGTGGCCGACGCCGTGGAAGAAATAGCGGCCGAGAGTATTGCCGTGCAAATCGTGGCCATGGGTATTGATGTAATCGTAAGCCGCCTGATGAACGCTCTTGGGGCCTCCGTAGAGCATGGCGCCGGGTTTGATGGCGGCCAGCGCGGCGTTCTGCGCTCCTAAAACGATTTCGTAAATTTCCCGCTGGCGAGCGGTGAATTTGCCGTTCGCAGGTAAGGTGCGCGTGATGTCGGCAGCGTAGCCGCCATACTCGCAGGCTACGTCAATGACAACCAGGTCGCCGTCTTTTATTTCATTCTTTAGCTCGTCGTAGTGCAGAACAGTGGAATACAGGCCGGCACCGACGATGGGTGCATAGGCTTCGCGCGAGCAACCTTCCATTTCGTGAACTTCCTTCATACGGGCAGCAATCTGATATTCGAAGAGGCCCGGACGCATCATTTTCATGGCGGCGAAGTGCGCGTCCACGGAGGCATCCACAGCTTTCTGAATTAAGGCGATCTCCCCGGGGGATTTTATCTGGCGAAGACTGGCCAGGGCGGGTGCGATGTCGTCAATGGTGGATTGCGGCAAGGCGCTGCGAACCCAAGCGCTCCAAATAGTGAGGTGCGGGTAGCCGTTCTCCTGTTTAGGAGGAAGCTCGGTGTAGAAAGTGGAGTATGTTTTCGCGAGATTCACAAGATCGTCGTGAAGGCTGGCGAAGGGCTCGACGGCTTGGAACCCGGTTTTTTCCGCGATGCCGGGATCATCAGGTCCCATCTTTGGTCCGCCCCATTTTTCGTCGTTGGGATTGCGTGGAGGAAGATAAAGAATCTCGCGCGGGCCGGCGGAGGACTTGCCGTCGGGCGAATCGGGGATTAGAAGGAGCGCGGCGTCGGGTTCGCTATGACCGGTGAGGTAGTAGAAATTTTCTTCCTGGAAGAAGACGGCGAGCTCGCCGGTGTCCTGGTGGCTGGTGTAGCCGAAAATAACGACGGGCCCGTTGAGCATGGAACGAAGCTTGGCGCGGCGCGCTTGATATTCGGCGTTGGGCTGGCGGAAGCGCGCCTGGATGAGAACTGAAGCGCAAGCAAGGATGAGAAGCAGGAGGCCGGACCGCCGGGCAATTCTGCGAAGTTTCATAGGTGCTTTGTTACTCCATTCGTTGGGAGTTGGGCATAACTTCTGAAATCGAACCACGTGGTTGTGGCCCCGGGTAGAAAGGGTTTAGTTGTTTGTTTGCTATAACTTCTACTTTTTGACCAGAACCGGGTAGAGATGTGATTCGTCGAAGTGAATCCGTCGTCAAAAGCGGTCGCGGCGATCCCACTCGAGGGGGTGCAACCACGCTGCGAAACTGTCCTATTTTCTCTCATCAGATGCGATGTGTTTCGGGAGGGCGTGCCGGCGAAGATTTGGGCCGGCAACGGGCCTGATTCGCGATTTAGTGTGGGGACATTTTGCCTGGAAAGAAGATCAGTGACGACGGGAAAGCGCGGCTCGAATTGTTCGGCTACTTGTTGTTGAGGGGCGCGATGTTTTTCTATTTGAATCACGCGGAACGGTAGCACGGCGTTTTGAAAAATTCAAGGAGCGGTGTGTGTGGATGCGGTGATACTTGGGCGCAGTTTTCCCGTTTCGGGAAAAGGCATGAAAGAGGAGATCGTGTCAGGCTGCGGTATGGCCCGGTGGGTTCGCAGACTGTGATGCCGGCTTGAGCGGCACAGGAGGGCTGTAGACGTGCCAGAAATCACCGTCGGCGTTTGCATTGGCGAATTCGACAGCGACTCGCCTACGACCGCGAGGTTGCGGTTCGACGTAGACTACGCGGCATTGGCGCTCTTCTTCGGTGAAGCTATTGACGATGAGGATCTTTTGGCCGAGTTTTACTGGGGCCTTCATCTCGAGCAACCCGCCATGTAGGCTGACAGCCATAGTGGCGGTGACATCGCGGAAGGGACGGTTTCGGGGAGTGCGTCCGTAAACTTTGACGGGAATGGTATAGGGAAAGCGCGGGCAACGGCGGCGCTCGATCATCGAAACCTCCTCAGTAATGCAAGAACTGGCGCTGGTTCAAGATTAAGCGCGGTGCACTTTCCGAGGCAATAGTACTTCGTTGCTTAAGTAGATACAGCCTATTTCGGTTGACTTGCCACCAGCGTGACTGTCGATTAGGTTCTCGCGGGATATGGATCTCGACGACGAGCAAAAAATAAATTCTGCGGGGCTCGAACTCGGGACTAAGTCCCGGTGAGGCGATACCAGGCCAAGCCGGTTTTTGCTCCCAGCCAGCGGAAAGGCTCGTTGGGAATGTAGTCGAGGCTGGCATTCAAGAATGGAAACGGCTTCCACGGTTCTTCGCGGCCGGCTTCGAGATCGGCGATAATTCTGCCGAACACAGAAGTGAGGTTCACGCCGTGTCCGCTGTAGCCCAACCCGTAGAAGATGTTGCCATATTTTCCGGTGCGCCCCACGGAAGGCGATTCGTTGAGGGACCAATCAACGATTCCGCTCCACATCACTTCGAATTCGATGCCCTCCAGAGCAGGGTAGAGACGGACTAGCTCGCGTTGCAAGTAGGCATAATGGCGGGCAGGCTCATTCGGGTCGCCGACTCCATTGTTGAAGAAGTAGCTGGGGCTTCCGCCGCCGATGTGGATACGATTGTCTCGCGTAAGGCCAAGATAAATGACCTCTGTGCGGCTGTCGTTGAATGGCGCTCGCCTTTGCCACCCGATCCGAGCGAGTTGTTGATCGCTTAATGGCGGCGTCATGGCTACGTACTCATGAACCGGAACAATTGAGTTCCGGAAATAGCCGAGTCTTGAGGTGAAGGCGTTAGTCGCGAGGACCATGGATTTCGCCTTTACGGTGAATCCGCTCATGGTGTGCACGAGGTGCTCGCGACCTTCCTCGATGTCAGTCACCACGGTATTTTCGTGAATTTCCACACCCACGGATTGCGCGGCTGCTTTCCAAACCTGCACGAGCTTCATGGGATGGATATGTCCAGCGTTAGGGTCGAAGAAGGCCCCTTCATAGAGGTCCGTTCCAATTGCGCCGGCAACTTGTTGCTTGTTCCAGAACTCAACAGGCATGCCCGCGGATCTTGCTACGGACACGTAGGACTGCGCATCCCGAACATTCTGTGAGGTGTTGAGTACCTGCAAAGCGCCGTTGATTTCCAACTCGCAATCAATTCCGGTGATGGCGCTTAGTTTCAGCAAGGTCCGGATGTTCTGAGCCGTCAGATCGTAGATTCGTTTGTCGAGCGCAGGATCAGGGCCGAGTTGCACGTAGTGGTCATCGGTGAGGTTTAGGACCATCGCGCCATTTCGTCCGGAGGCACCGTTGCCGCAGCCTTTGGCTTCGAGGAGGACCACGCGTTTTTGCGGGGAGAGGGCGCGGATATAATAAGCGGAGGAAAGCCCCGTGAAGCCGCCGCCGAGCACTATGACATCGGCAGTGATATTTTCCGCGAGCGGCGGGTTTTGCGGCGGCTGGCTTTTCGCCCAATAACTTTGGTTTGGCTCGAACATCATCGGTTCAGGCCAGATTTTGGGTGACAGTTCGTTCAGGCCAGCGGCCCCGAGGACGACGCCGCTTCCGGCAAGGGCGGCCCTTTTTAAAAAGCTGCGGCGGCTGGAACGCTCTTGCATTTGCAACCGTTAGTCGAATTAGAAGCCGGGGGCGCCGGTGGAGGCGGGGCGGACTTCGCCGGATTCGACGGTGAAGCGGAGGCGCTCGAGGTAGGTTTGGGCGAGGGACATGATGCCGGTGTACAAGTAGCCCCAAACGAAAAGGAAGAGGAAGGGGACGGTGGCGTAGTTTTCATTTTGCAGGGCGTAAACCACCGCGAGCAAAAAGTAAATTCCGAGGGCTACTTCGGCGAAGGGCATCAAGCCGGCGCTTTTGCGGTAGGTTTTTTTAGCCCAGTCGCCATTGTTGCTTCCGGTTGCGTTAGCTTCGACGCGGTATTTGGGGGTGCGCACGAATTCAGATTTCACATTGAAGAGGGCTTCGAGAACGCCCCGTGCGTTGCGGACGGAGAGTCCGATGCCGACGGCCATTACAAATGGAAGATAGAGAAAAGTGCGCTTCCAAGTCTTGGGGTAGAGCGCGCGTTCGGCGGCGAGATAGAAGGACGAGATGGAACAGGTGGAAGCGAGGAACAGAGGCAAGTCGATTACGAGAACCTGGAACCAGCCTTGATAGAAACGCACGATCATGGCGGGAAGCAAAATGATGGACATGACGACCATGAGCGGATAGCTAATGTTGGCGGTGAGATGGAAAAAGGCTTCGGCTTTGACGGCGGCGGATTCTTTGGAACTCAGGACGCGCGGAAGAATTTTTTTGGCTGTTTGCATCAAGCCTTTGGCCCAGCGGGCTTGCTGCGATTTGAAAGCGTTCATTTCAACGGGCAGCTCGGAGGGGCATTCGATATTCGGTAAATAGAGGAAATGCCAGCCGCGCAGTTGGGCGCGATAAGAAAGGTCGGTGTCTTCAGTGAGGGTGTCGTGCTGCCAGCCGCCAGCGTCATCGATTGCATTGCGGCGCCAAATGCCTGCGGTACCGTTGAAATTGAAGAACAGGCCGCTGCGGTAACGCGCGGAATGCTCGATAACGAAATGCCCGTCGAGCAGGATGGCTTCGACTTCGGTGAGCGCGGAATAATGGCGGTTGATGTAGCTCCAGCGCGTTTGGACCATGGCGAGCTTTTGGTCGGCAAAGTAAGGCACGGTGCGGCGCAGAAAATCGGCGGGCGGAATAAAGTCGGCGTCGAAGATGGCGATGAACTCGCCTGAAGCGAACTTCAAACCCTCCTGTAAGGCGCCCGCTTTGTAACCTTCGCGATTGTCGCGATGGATGTAAGAAATGGGCAAGCCGAGAGCGCGATAGCGGTCTACGCAGTCGCGAGCAATTTGCTGGGTTTGGTCGGTAGAATCGTCGAGGACCTGAATTTCCAGAAGGTCGTGCGGATAGTCAAACTGCGAAACGGCTTCGACCAGGCGGTCGATCACGTAGCGTTCGTTGTAGATGGGAAGCTGAACAGTAACTTTGGGCCAGGTTGTAATTTCGGGGAGCGGCCCAGGGAGGTTTTTGCGATTTTTGTAATAGTTGTAAACCAGGGCGTAGCGATGAATGCCGTAGGCGGCCAGGATAATCATGACGAAAAAATACGGAAGCATGATGGCGAGATCGAAAGAATTCAGTTGATAAATGCCACGGAACGGATTGGCGGTGGGGTCCATATTGCGTCGCCAAAGTTCGGCGAGCGGATTGCCGAGGGCGAGCCACGCGGCGGTGGAGAAAAGCAAATTATGAAGCGCGATCAAGATTGCCGATTCCTTGAAAAGCTACGCCCAGTAGGCGCTTTAAGCTGTTGATTAGCCTGCGATTGCTGGGAAGTCGCGGGGCTCGGAAATGATTATACGGGGGCATGGCAGGCTGTCAATGAAGATGGTTTGCCGGCGGCTAAGGTGACCTACGCACGCCTAAACCGGCCGAAGGGCTAATGATGCAGAGGCTATTTGACGTTGGTGTAGTAGCCGCGGCCGACGCGGAGGTGATGGTGCCAGGCAATTGGGAAAGCCCAGAAGACGACGGAGCCGAGTATGGCTTGGCCGATGGCGAGAGGGATGATGTTGCGGACGCGTCCGAACATAAAAGCCATGGCGGCGCCGGCGATGAAGGTCAAAGGGACGAGAACAGGGTTGGGCCAATGGCATGCGGCGAAAATCACGCCGGTCAGTGAGGCGGCGAGCCATTCGTTGCGAATCAGCGAGAGCATGCGGTTGTGAACCAGGGAATTGAGCGCTACCTGTTGGAGCAGACAGAAGGCGAAGTAAGTCCAGAGACGATGCCAAGAAATTAGATTGGGCGGAAGATGCGGCCGGGCGCCGAGCGCGAGGCCGATGATGACGAGGCCCGCTAGCATCACGGTGTAAACGATTAGCGCTTGCTTGGTGGCGGGCCACAGGTTATCGGCGCGCCAGCCTAGCGTCTTGGGCGTGTCGCGATGAATCAGAAAGCTGGCGACTATCCAGAGGACGAAAATCATCCAGGTCCATCGCGCGGTGAATTGCAATTGCCAGATGAACCAGAGGATGAAAGCAGGGAAGAGCGTTACGTCCGCAAGCGAGAACCAGCGCTGGATGCGCGAAGCCATTTTCTTCTTCTGATGCGGGATTTGGGCGGCGCGTCGATATTACTCAGCTTTTTCTGCCGAACAAATGCGGCCGCGTGGAATGTTTGCTGGCTTTGGCCTCCGTTGCAAGGACCGCGAGGCGCTCGCGCGCCTGGACGTGCGTGGGACTAAATTCCAGGAGCTGCGAATAGACTTCGCGGGCGCGTTCTGGAAGCTGCATTTCCAGCAGCAAGTCGGCGAAATGAAGATAGATTGGCTCGCGCCAAGGGTCCAACTTAATGGCGGCTTGGAAATGTTCGATAGCTTCTTCGTGGTATTGCGGAATTGTGGAGAGGCTACGCGCCAGCGTGGCGTGGTAAAGAGCGTTGTCCGGGGACAACTGAATACATTTACGCAACCAGACCACGGAGCCGACGAAATTTTTTGCGCGCAGGCATTCGTTGGCGCGCTTCAGCCATTCCTGGATGGATTCCTCGATGTTTGTTTTTTCGCGGTGCATGCTGAAACCGCCGCGGGCGGCCAGACGTTTGTCGTAGGTGGCGCGCCTTTCTTCGTTCTCAAGAGTTTTGTACGCTTCGGTGATGATGACCATCAGGTCTCGGACTGGCGCGTCCAATGAGCGGCTGCCCGTGTGGGCGTCGGGATGAAATTTGCGGGCGAGCGCGTGGTAACTCTTCTTAACCTCACTGAGGGGAGATTCGGAGGTGACTCCCAACAGCTGATAGTAGGTGCCTTTACCGGTGAGTTCTATGAGCTGGCGGAGGTCGCGTTCGAAACGGCGTTGAGCGGCTTCTTCGCTTCGGAGCGAGAGAACGAGATAGGAAGGAGCGGAGTGCAGGGAATGTGCGCTCGCGGGATTGGGGCTCGTCGCGCTTGGAACGACTTCATCAATGACGGGAGAAAGCTCCCGCAGGGACAAATACTTGTTCAGCCTTGCGCGATCTTCGGGGCGCATTTGAACAAACTGTATGCCCATACCCTTATTGGGTTGCAGGCTGCGCACGATGGCGCGCGCGCGGACTTGTCCAGTAGGCAAATCAAAAATCAATTCGATGCTGGAGCCTTGGCAGGCGGGATTTGCCGTATGCAAGAAAAGGCCTCCCAGGCCCATGACTTCAGCAAGCGATGTGGAGGTTTGCTTGGCGGATTTCCAGCCGACCCACATGCCCTTGGGCGCGCGGACGCGAGCATATTTTCTGGGTATTTTGGGTTCGAGTGACATAGATCAGAGCCTGCTTGCTGCCATAAGTAAATTTTATTCGCAGCCGGCCTGGAAGCATCGTTTTTCGACGCAGAGACGCTTCAATGAGTAACGTAACAGAGACCTTACAGCCGTTAGGGAGGTTTGAGCGAGAACTGCAAAGGCGGAACTTCAGCGGCTGAAGCCGCGGGGATTTTGCGGATTTTATGTCGTGGCTAAAGGCACGACCCACAAAGACTCGTGGAGCGTTACGCAGTGATCGGACCCGGCTGGAGATGCATTGACCAGTGGCACACGCCCGCCTACAATGCGACACGTAAGGGAGAGTGCTAATGGATTGTCACAGGAATCGGTTGTCGTTCGTGATGCTAATGGTGCTGGGGATCACGCTGATCGCGGCGCCGGTTTTTTTGAGCGCTAAGATAGCCTTCGGAAATGCTGTAGCACCTGCGGCGTTTCCACAACGGCATGCGGACGATCCGGTTTTAGCGAAGGCGTACCGCTTCGAGCGCGGGGGCTGGATCTACGTCCACCTGGAGGGGGCGCCGCACGATATGGGGTACCAGCATGGCTATCTTTTGGCGCCGGAAATTTCGGATGCGTTTGCAGCGGTGAGTTCGGAGATGACCTATACGTCGAAGCGCAACTGGGATTTCTTCCGGCGCGCTGCGCACACGATGATGTGGCCGAAGATTGATGTGGACTACCAGTCGGAGCTGGCGGGAATCGTGGATGGTTTGCGCGCGCGCGGATACACCAAGCTGGATCAAGACGATATTGTGGCCATGAATGGCTTCATGGAGCTGGCGGATTATTATGTGCCGTGGCTGGACAAACAGACGGCGGCCGCTGGGCCGACCTCGAAACCGGCGGAAGAACACTGCAGCGCGTTTGTGGCGACGGGAAGTTATACGAAAAACCACCAGATCGTGATGGCGCACAATAACTGGACGAGCTACAACTACGGCGCGCGCTGGAACATTATTTTCGACATCGTTCCGCAACGAGGCTACAGCATGTTGATGGACGGGTTTCCGGGAGTGATTGCGAGCGACGACGATTTCGGAGTGAATTCAGACGGATTGATGATTACCGAAACGACCATCACCGATTTTCACGGCTGGGATCCGAACGGGAAGCCGGAATTCGTGCGCGCAAGGAAAGCCATGCAGTATGCGGGATCGATTGACGAATACGTGAAGATCATGCTGGATGGAAATAATGGCGGCTACGCGAACGATTGGCTGCTGGCGGACCGCAAGACCGGGGAGATCGCGCGTTTTGAGCTGGGGTTGTTGCACAACAAAGTGTGGCGGACGAAGGACGGGTATTATGCTGGTTCAAATTTTGCGAGCGATCCAGGGGTGTTGAAGGATGAAACGACATTTGATCCGAATAACATGGCGGCTTCGGCAAATGCGCGGCACGCGCGTTGGGATGAATTGATGGCGGCCAACCAGGGGAAAATCGACACCACTCTGGCGGAGGCGTTCCTAGCGGACCACTACGATACTTATACAAAGAAGACAGGGCCCAACCGGCGCACGCTTTGCGGACACGGGGATATGGCGACGGAGGGAGATCCGGAGTTTGCCAGGGAGCCTTACAATCCGGCAGGTTCAGTGGAAGGAAAAGTGATCGATACGCATATGGCGGAATCGATGACGTTTGTGGCGCACACCGGGCATCCCTGCGGAACAAATTTCAAAGCGCGGGCATTTCTAGAGGCGCATCCGGAATATAACTGGCAAGCGAACACTCTGATCGATATGGATGCGGGGCCCTGGACGCAATTTCGTGCGGGGGAACGTGCGCCGAGCAGCGACGCAGAAGGAAATTAGATCACGTATTTTTCTTCTTTGTTTTCTTTATGGGCTTAGGCTTCAGCGTTTTGATGTGGTCCTAGCTTAACTCAAAATATCGCTGCAGAGTTTTCGTGTCTTTCAGAAGACTGTCCGGCACCGTTACGTATTCCTTCATCACGGCGCCATAGGCTTCAAAAAGCGTGGTCTTATACTTCTTCAGGAACTTTTCTCGTTCGTCGTCTGGGAGCCTGAGGGCTAAAGAACCTGACTGATTCAAATACGTGAACATGTGGCCGTTAAGCGAGGTGTAAGGGTTTGCGGCGCCTTTGCGTTCGATCTTTGGATTTGTTTTGACGAGCTTTTCGTATAACTCCAATTTATCAGCGGGGATATTGTTCCTTTTTTGTGAGCTCATGGCGTTTTCTCTGGTGTGAGTGGCGTGGGGGGGATGTGCTGCTCAAGATAACGAAGTAAGAGGCTATAGAGGTGCAGCGTGGTTCCAGCGCCTTCGTTGATGGCGTGAGCGCGATTGGGATACTCCATGAAATCGACGGGCTTATCGAGCTCGATCAGGCGATTGAGCAGAAGCTCGGAGCCGGAATAATGGACGTTGTCGTCACTGGAGCCATGGACCAGAAGCAAACTTCCTCGCAGGGCCTCCGCGAAATTAATGGCTGAACTGTTGCGATAGCCGTCCACGTTTTGAAGCGGCAATCCCATGTAACGTTCCTGATAAATCGTGTCGTAGAGACGCAAATCAGGAACCGGCGCAACAGCCATGCCGACTTTGTAAAGATCGGGAGCGCGAAACATCATGCTGAGAGTACTGGTGGCGCCGCCGCTCCATCCCCATATGGCGACGCGCGACGGATCCGCGAAAGGATGCGAGCGCAAGAAAGCTTCAAGGGCGGCGGACTGATCCTTGACGATGACGGGTTGGATCGCGCCATAGACAATTTTGCGCCAAGCGCGGCCTTTGGGGGCGGGCGTGCCGCGATTGTCGAAGCTGACCACTACGTAGCCGGCGGCGGCAACCGCGCGATTGAAATAATAATTCCAGGAAGCCCAATCATCGAGCACGGTTTGCGCTGCGGGCTCGCCGTACACGTAAACAAGGACCGGGTATTTTTTTGCAGGATCAAAATGCAGAGGCTTCATCATCCAGGCATCGAGTGTGACGCCCTCGCCAATGTCGAGCTTAAAGAATTCGGCGGGGGTCTGAAGAAGCACGGACGCGTTTGCGCGCAGAGCGGCGTTATCTTCCAGGACGCGCGTGGAACGATGGGCGGGAAATCCCACCAAGTCGGTGACAGGGACAAGGTCGGCGCGCGAATACTGGTGGAAAGCCCAGTGAGAGTCGGGAGAGATATCGTAATAATGCGTGCCGGGCAAGGCGGACGGAGTCACGCGTTCGGGAGCTCCGGAGCCATCCAAGCGAGCGCGATAGAGATATTGCTGGGTGGCGTTGTCGGGAGAGGCGTTGAAGTAAAGCCAGCCAGACTTTTCGTCGGCGCGATCCAGACTGATTACATCGAAATTTCCGTGAGTGATTAGCTGAACGCTTTTGCCATCGCGGGAAACGAGGTAGGCATGGCGCCAACCGTCGCGTTCACTAAGCCAGAGAAAATCCGCACCGTTGTACAGCCAGGTGATTTCGGGCATGACGTCCACCCAGGCTGGGTCGTGGTCCTGAAAAATTGAGCGGACTTTCCCGGTGGCGATGTCGGCAAGAAGAACATCGTTGGTATTTTGCAGACGATCGAGATGCTCGATGGCGAGTTCGTTGGAATTTGCGGCCCAGTCCATGCGGGCGATGTAATTGTCACGCGGGTCGCCGGGGACTTGCATCCAGCGGGTGCTCCCATCCGCGATATCCACAACACCAATTCGCACGGAGGAGTTCGCGGTGCCAGGAATGGGGTAGGCGATATCCAGAATCGAAGGATAGCGACCTAGACCAGGATAGGGAAAGCCAGTGACGATTTCTCGGGGCGGGCCAAGGTTGTAAATGAGGCGAAAATCTTGCACGCCAGTGGTATCAAACTGCCAGTAGGCGATGTGACGGCCGTCCGGGCTCCAGCGAAATCCGTCGCGCACGTCAAGCTCTTCTTCATAAACCCAATCGGAGGTGCCGTTAATCAAGGTGGAGGAACCACCGGTAGTGAGCGGCAGGATTTTATGGGAGGCAAGGTCTTCGACATAGATGTTGTTGGCGCGAACGTAGGCGACCTGGGAGCCGTCGGGCGAGAATTTTGCAAACATGAGCGAGGGGGCGGGAGCGTCGCCTCCTAGTTTTTGCAGCGCGCCGGAGGCCAGGTTGAGCACCCAATAATCGCCGCGGGTATTTAGTCTCCAGACGGAGGCGGAATTCGTGTAGATGAGCAAGCGCGTTTTATCTTTAGACCAGGCGTAATCTTCAATCGCGAGCGGGGATTTTTCCCCGGGAGGAATTAGCTTTTCGGCGGAGACAAGGACATCCCGTTTTCCAGTTGCGGTTTCGTAACGAACGATGTCTTGCGCGTCTTTGTTGGCGGCGGATGTTTCGACGGTGGTGTAGGACTGGCCGTCGTCGAGCCAACGCGCGGGACCGAAATTTTTAACCTCGAAGTCCGTGGAAGCGAAAAGGCGATGGAGAAGCTTATCGGAATCGGCGGAGATCGGAGAGGCCGGAGACACTGTTTGGGCAAACACGGGGCAGGTGTAAGCGGTGGAACAAGCCGCAAAGAGCAACAGCGAAAAAGATCGCAGGAAGAAGCGGGGCCGAAAAATTCCAAACTTCCTTGAGTTGGACAAATTCATGCATTCTCCAGACTTTTGCAAAGGCGAACCCGTTTACTTGGTGAAATCACTCTCTTGGATTTTGCGGCCGTTGGTGGCCTGGATCGGACGTGCGTTGTCGGGATAAAGCTTCGCGAATGCCGCGATTTGAGCGGGAGAAAGTTCGACGGAAGCTTTCATCACGAACCATCTCACGTCACTGCAGGGAGGAATGGTGAGCGAGCCGTCGAAGGTGTAGTAATTCTGGTCGGCGGGGAGCAAATCAGCGGCGTTGATTACAACTTTTTTGAATTCAACTTCCTTGTCCACTTCCTTGGGGATGTGCGCCCAAATATCGCGAATCAGCGGATTTTCAACGCCACTCTTCAGCAAAACGGCAATCGCTATAGCGTGGCCATCCGCACTTACGTGGACCAAGTGAAGGACCATATCGGATTTCTGGCCGTTGATTTCTTCTTCGCTGGGATGATGAAAGTGAAACTGCACGAGCGGATATTGTTTGCCGTCAACGGTGATGCTGCTGCCGGATTCGTATTTCACCAGGATGGTATGGCCGTTGTTGACAATTTTCATGGGAGAGAGCTTGTAATCAAATTGAATGGGCTTCAGATCGGCCGGCTCCGCGCCTTGGATATCGATGGGCGACTGGCGCTGTCCGGTCTTGCAAGCCGCATAGCTGGGGTCGAGATCGCCCCAATGTTCGGGGCCCTCGGGTCCGGAATAACTCCAATGAGGAGCGCCACCGGCATGTTGTTGAGCGAAGGCCGGAGTGCTACCGAAAAACAGGACTGCGAAGAGTGCTGCAAAGCTTAATCGCGAAAATGCGACGCAAATTTTCATGGGTGTTCCTTCCCTCGTGATTCTGCAATCCCGGAATTCAGTGGCGTTTGACGGGCCATAGCATCCCATTGTGCGGTGAAATCTTCAACAGCGTTGCGTATGAAGAGTTGACTCGGCGCGGGGTCTACAGCAGAGTTGGCGCTGCTTGAAACAGTTCAACAGGGGCAGGTATGGAATGCAAAGGCGCGGCCAGAATAACAGTGGCTCGTACGGGATTGTCGCGTGAAAGCTGAAACTCTGGTGATCGTAAATCCGACGGCAGGCGGAGGACGCGCTCTACGCGCTGAAGCGAGCATTGCGAAGCTGCTGCAACTGCGCGGGCATCCAGCGGACTTTGTGCATTCCAAAAGCTCCGCGGATTCGCGCGATCAGGCGGAACAGGGCGCTCGCGAGGGATACCGTTATGTGGTCGCGCTGGGCGGAGATGGGGCGTTTCATCATCTGGTGGAAGCGGTCCGCGGGACGGAGACGGTGGCGGGATTTTTTCCCGCGGGCAACGGGAATGACATTGCGGCGGACTTGGGAATTCCGGCGGATCCGTTGGATGCGGCGGAGGCGTTCTTGAAGTCGGCGCCGAGAGCGATCGATCTGATTCGTGCGCGATTCGGCGACGGACGGATGGCGCATTACATCGGTGCAGGCGGGATGGGGCTGGATGCCGAAGCTGCGCATTTAGCCAATACGAAATTCAGACGGTCGCCGGGCGTGATGCGATACCTTGCCGGAGCGTTTTGGGAATTTTTCCAGGGCGGGAGCATCGGACTGCAGGCTGAAATTGACGGTGTTGCGTGGGACGGGCAGGTCCTTTTCGTGGCCGTCGCAAATTCGACGCGGTATGGCTCTGGCATTCGCATCGCGCCGGAAGCAAAAATGGATGACGGATGGATTGACGTTGCGCTGGTACAAGAGATTGGACTGGCGAGGCTAGTGGACGCGATTCCGATTGTTCTGACGTCAGGGGATCTGCGCGGGTTTCCGGAATTACGGCGGTATCGGTGCAGACGGATCGTGTTGCAGACAGAGCATTCCGTTAAAGTGCACGGAGACGGCGAGCTACTTGGCGAAACTCCCGTGGAGCTTACGGTACTGCCGCAGGCCGTGCGTGTGATGACGCCGAAGGCGCGTGAGGGCGAGAGTGCATGAAAGCCAGTGCTAGTCTTTTTTCTTTTTGGTTACTTTGAGGTTCACTTCAATATCGCGGCGTGAATCAAAACTTGAAATCGTGCGAGTGGAAGAAGTCAGTTCGTCGTGCTCGGCGTGAATTTCATAGTCAACATTCGGGTCGAGCCCACTGAAGCGATACTGCCCTTTGTCGTCGGCAAAAGAAGTTTTCACCGCTTTCGTTTTGACGTTTACGAGATAGACGACGCTGGAAGGAACAGGATTTTCGTCCTTATCTTCGACGAGACCGTGGACAACGCGAAGCTGAGCTTCGGCCTTCTTTTCGTCCTTAGTTTGCGAAGCAGAAGGCAAGGCCGCGAGAAAAACTGCCAGAATCAAAAGGGCGGAGCGGACGTTGCGGCAATTCTTCATAAGTTCGAATCCTGGAGGGCGCCGAGCGCGTCACTAACTGAAGCGATGCGAGCGGATAATGAGCGGGGAACAACAAGAAGGGGAGCACAAAGGTTCAGCGAATAGGCTGGCATCACCGAGATTCCGCTATCCGAGCTGAAGTGCAGAAGAGAAGAGTAGGAAGATAGTCGATGAAAATCATTCTGCTTCTTCTTCCTCTTCTTCTTCCTCGACGACAGCCGCTTCGTCGGAGTCGTCTTCGTCTTCCTCATCTTCATCGTCGGAAATGGCGATGAGATGAACCGGATGAGTTTGAGTCACCTCGAGTTCGGCGTCACATTCGTGGCAGCTCAGGATTTCACCTTCTTCCACTTCGTCTTCATCGAGATCAATTTCGGCATCGCATTCGGGACATCGGGTCACGGATTTCTCTCCTTCCAAGGGCCGGCTTGCGCCGACGAGCGTATTATATAACGCCGGTGTCAAGCTTTCGCGAGGAGGAATGCGTAAAAGTGTCTAGCCGCGAATATCCAGAGCGTCCGTTGGTAGGGGTGGGAGGGGTCGTGGTGTCAGAGAATCGCGTGCTATTAATACGGCGCGGTGGGCCGCCGCTGGAAGGGGAATGGTCCATTCCTGGGGGAATGCTCGAATTGGGGGAATCCTTGCGCGAAGGAGTGCGGCGCGAATTGGCAGAAGAAACCGGCTTGGAAGTAAGGGTTCACGACTTGATTGAAGCGTTCGATCGCGTGACGACGGACGCGGACGGCAAGTGGCGCTACCATTTTGTGATATTGGATTATTTATGCGAAGTTGTCAGTGGAGCGGCGCGGGCGGGAAGCGACGTGGTAGATGTGGCATGGGCGCGCGAGAATGAATTAGCGAGATTTTCACTTACGCCGACGGCGACGCGCGTGATCAACAAAGCGTTTGAGATGGCGCGAGCGCGATGACGGACGCGCAACGATGGCAAGCGGCTACGGCAAGACCTCGATTTGCTGTGCGGGAGGCGAGGTTGAGCTAGCTGGCGGCGGCTTCTGGCAATTTTCCGAAGCGGCGTTCACGCTTCAGGAAATCTTCGACGGCTTCCGCCAGATCGGCGGCTTCAAATTCGGGCCACATGCGCGCAGTGAAAAAGAGTTCGGCATAGGCGCACTCCCAGAGCATGAAATCGCTCAAGCGGCGGTCGCCTCCGGTCCGGATCAAGAGATCAACGTCTAAAGTGGGACCGGAAGTGTGCATTACTTCTCCGAGGCGCTTGGCGAATTCGCGCTGGGAAATTTCGGGGCTGGAGAGCATCCAGCAAGATGCGCGCAGAATTGCGTCGCGCGCGGAATAATCTATAGCGATGCGCAATTCGAGACCGCGGGCAGAAGCGGTGGTGCGCTCGGCAGATTCGATTGCCTGGGAAAGCGAGAGAGGAATGCGGTCACGACGGCCAATCACGCGCAGACGTATGCCTTCGGCGGCGCATTTCCCAGCATCATTTCGAAAAAAGGCCTCAAGCAAGGCAAGGAGTGCGGATACTTCGGTATGGGGGCGGCCCCAATTGTCAGAAGAGAATGCATAGAGCGTCAAAGTGCCGATTTCGAGTGCGGGAGCGGCGCGTACAATGCGACGAACAGCTTCCACTCCGGCGCGATGGCCTTCCGAACGCGCCAAGCCACGTGTGGCGGCCCAACGGCCGTTTCCATCGAGCAGAATAGCGACATGGAGTCTGTGATTGATTGAGTTCAAAGTACTTTTATTCATAAAGCAACCGCCCAAAATTTTTTACAGCATTAGCGTTCGCGCGTGGCCTGGATTAAAGCTTCCATGTGATTCAGATATTTCTCGAGCGCACGGCGGCCAGCCGGGGAAAGGCGATATTCGGTTTTTGGCAGTCGCCCAGCAAAGGATTTGGTGCAGGCGATGTAGCCGGCTTCTTCGAGCTTGCGGGCGTGAACGCTCAAATTGCCGTCGGTGGCGCGCACAAGCTGCTTTAGTTCGTTGAAGGCCAGGGAGGGGTTCACAGCCAGCGCGCTAACGATTGCGAGACGCGTGCGCTCGTGAATCAGGCGATCCAGATCGGAAGCGGACGGCTCGGCAGACCGCGGACGAGGCGCCACCCGCTTGGGAGATTGTTCGCGCTCCGTGCGATAAGTTGCAGATTTACCCGCCATATTTCCTCGCAATGACCGCGCCAAAAATAATGTGAAGCGCTCCGAAACCCGCGGCCAGAAAAAGATTGCCCCAGTGCCAGGGGCAGAAAAGCGCAACCGCTCCCAGCACCATGAAACACAGGCCCATCAAAGGAACTACACGAATCGAAAATGCTCCGCCGGTGACCACGCCCGTTCCGTACAACAGAAGCCATTCGCCGGGAATGGCGCCGACCACTCCGGTGCGCAATTGAAGCGCGGTAAGAAGCACGCCGACGAGCAGCGGAGGCGCAAAACTGTAAACAAAACGCCGGCCAGGTCCGGAGAAAAGGGAGGAGCCGGAGGCACGCGCTTTTGAGTAGGTAGTCCAAGCGGCGATGGCGATGGCCAGAACAGCTTCTGCAATCCAGGTGAGGAGCCAAGCGATCGGCGAAGCTTGCGTGGAGGCGATTGCTGCTGCTCCGAGCGCGGTGATGCCCATGGCCACGCCGCCCCATCCGGGGACCGCAGTGAAGGAGCCGGCACGCTCCATGGTCTCGCGAATAAAGCGCAGGTTGTCGCGAGCATGGTCGTCCAGTGCGCGAGGGACGGAAGAGCGCGGTCGGATCGGATCTGTATCAATCACGGTTGGAGAATACCTTAACAGGTGACATGTGTAAAGTACTTTGTCATGCAAAGTTGCTAATGGTCCAACGAAACCAAGCAGAAGATTTCAAATCACTTGCAAGCGTTTGGCGACGAGATTACTCTCGATGCATCTGGGAAAAGCGGAGGTTACCAAGTGAAACTGAATCGAGTTTTATTGTGTGGCATGATGATTGCTTTGATGCCGTTTGTTGCGGCAGCGCAGCAAGCAAGCGCACCAGAGGCAAGCCCGGTGTCGCAGGCGGTGCGCTTTAGCGTGGAGCGAGCTTCCAAAAATATGGTGGCGGCAGCGGATGAAATGCCCGCAGATAAATATAGTTTCCATCCCACGCCGGCACAAATGTCATTCGGAAAGCTGGTCTCGCACATGATTGGCTCCAATTACGGGCTGTGCTCGAAGATTTCGGGTATCGCCGCGCCGAGTGAGGAAAAATCGAGCGAGACGGATCCAAAAGATAAACTAGTTAGCTCGCTAAAAGCATCGTTTGATTTTTGCACGCAGAGTTTAGCGAAGGTGGACGATTCCAATCTGAGCGAGCAACTGACCGTGTTCGGCGGCCGCAAAGTTTCTCGCGCGGCGGCGATGATCGCGTTGACCAACGATTTCGCGGATCATTACAGCATGGCGGCGATTTACCTTCGTCTAAATGGCTTGTTGCCACCAACGGCCCAACCAAAATAGGACAGCGGCTAGTTTTTTCGCGGTCTTTTTGGGTAACGCCCGACGATCCAGTTCCAGCGGATGATCAGGAGATCGAAGAACATCATCAAGCTGTCTCGCAACATGTGGACCTTTGTTGCGGGGTCGTGGGCCCATCGCACGGCTACTTCGGCAGTCCGGAGCCCGTGGCGCTTCGCGAGGAAAAGTATTTCGGGGTCGAAACCGAAGCGTTCGATGCGCTGTTGTTCGAAGACGATTCGCGACGGTTCGCGGACAAAGGCTTTGAATCCGCACTGGGTGTCGTGGAAAGGCAACCCCAAAAGGATTCGCACAAAACCGTTGAAAATCATTCCGGCAAGCTCGCGCAGGCGCGACTGGTGCATGGTGATGAGGGAACGATCGAGCGCACGGGAGCCGATGGCGACTTCGTTGCCGGAGTCGATGGCGGCAAGAAGCTTTTCGCATTCTTCGATTGGCGAAGAAAGATCGGCATCGGTGAAAAGCGCGATGCGGCCGCGCGCTTCCAACATTCCGTGACGAACACTGAAACCCTTTCCGCGATTATCTCCATTTGAAATCAGGCGAATAGAAGGCATTTCCCGCGCCCATACTTCAGCGACTTGAGCGGTATTGTCGCGCGAGCCGTCGTCCACGACTAGAATTTCAATCAGACTTGGCGAGATGTTCTTACCGGCAAAATAATCGCGAATGCGGGCAAAAGTGCGAGGCAGGCGCGACTCTTCGTTGTAGGCGGGGATGATGATGGAAAGGTCGGGCAGCGGAGTCATTCCCGCGGCGATCCCTGCGCCACTGGATGCCACCCGTAGTGCCCGAGCAGCGGGACAAAGCGGCAAGCGTAAAGAGATTCCTGAGTGGTAGCGCCATCGCGTTTGACTATACGAAGCAACTCCTGACGATCTGATTTGCCGACTGGAATAACCAGGCGGCCACCTTCGGCCAATTGTTCGATAAGCGGTGGAGGAACTGCGGGAGCAGCGGCGGCCACCAGAATCGCCTCGTACGGAGCGACCGGAGGGCCAGCGGAGGAAGTTATGGGGGGCCAGCCCATTGAGCCATCGCCCACTTCGACGCGAACATTCGTGTAGCCGAGGCGCGACAAACGCTCACGCGCTTGAGAAGCAAGGGCAGGTTGTGCTTCGACGGCTGTGACATCGCGCGCTAAGAGGGAGAGAATTGCGGCCTGGTATCCGGAGCCCGCGCCGACTTCCAGCACGCGCTCGCCACCTTGGAGAGAAAGAGCTTCGGACATGGCCGCAACGATGAAGGGCTGCGAGATGGTTTGGCCACTTCCTATGGGAAGAGGCTCGTCGGCATAGGCCGAAGCGGATTGTTCGGATGAAACGAAAAGGTGGCGCGGAACGGAGGCCATGGCATCGAGCACACGCTGCGAAGTAATACCGCGCGCACGAAGTTGGCGCGCAACCATTTCTTGCCGCGCCGCTTCGAACTTGTCTTCGACTTCCGAACTGTGATTAGGCTTACCGCTCATGCTCCGCAAAAGCTATCACAGGCCCGAGTAAGGTTGCTACCGTAAGGGTTCATTGAAGCGGCGCGTATAAATTGCATCTGTACGCGGTGTTCGATACGATTCTAAGGATCGATATGTCAGGGCAGTTGCCCGGACCTCAAAATAGGAGAATGAGATGAAACTTCGAAATGCCCTGATCGCTGCCGTGCTGTTCACGGCAGGCCCGGCGCTGGCGCAGACGCCCGCGGGCGGCACGCAACAAAGGCCGGCAACTGCTGCTCCGGTTCAGCCAGGACAACCTGCGGCGAAACCCGCTGGTACGGACTCGAAAGCTCCGGCCGAAAAGCTGGATCCGGCAAAAGAGGCGGCGATCCGTCACTTATTGGAGATTACCGGGGAATCGAAAGAGGGTGAAAACATCAACACGGGCATGACGGGGCGGGTCCACGACGTAATGAGCCACGCGCTCCCGGCAGACCAGCTTCCCAAGTTCATGGATACATTTTCACAAAGATTCACGGCTGGCGCCCCGCCGAACGCGGTTACGGATGCGGTGGTAAAGATTTATGCCCAGCATTTTTCGGTTGAGGACATTCAGGGAATAACCAAGTTTTACGAATCCCCGGTGGGACAGCGAATGGTGAAGGAAATGCCTGACGTAGCCCGGGAATCGCAGGACACAGGAATGCAGATGGACCAGAAAGTCGTGATCGCAGTGCTGCGAGGAATGTCGGACGAATATCCGCAACTAAAACAGATGCTTCCGCCAGATCCAGACCATCCAGCTCCGGCGCCGAATGCAGGGCCCGCTCCGGCTCCAGCACCTTCAACTCCGAATCCGACTCCGGGTACCAAGCCGACTTCACCGCAGCAGTAATATTCTAAAGGGTAAGGATTAAGAGAGGAGCTTGCTGATGCCGCGAATGTTTTTTGTAAGCACGCGCCTGCGAAAATCCCGGCGGTGGTGGGCCGGAATTGTCTTTCTGCTGGCCGTGGCGGGTTGTGCGGCATTCGCACAAGAAGCACCCTCTCCGGCCAAGCAGGCTCCTGTCACTGTGTCGGCGGCGATTAGTTTAAAGGACGCGCTCGACCAACTCGGGCGCGAATACGAACGGGACAATCCGGGAGCTAAAGTTACTTTTAATTATGCCGGCTCGGGAACGTTGCAGCATCAAATCGAGCAAGGAGCGCCGGTGGACATATTTTTTTCAGCGGCGCAGAAACAGATGGACGCTTTGCAATCTGCCGGACTAATTCTTGCTGATACCCGGGAAAATATCGTGGCGAACGATTTGGTGCTGATTGCGCCGTCTGCTACAGACAACATTCACACGTTTCAGGATCTGGCGAAAAGCCTGGTGAAAACTGTCGCGATTGGCGAGCCTGCCACGGTGCCCGCGGGAATGTATGCGCAGCAGACGCTGGAACATCTCGGATTGTGGTCGGACGTGCAGAAAAAAGCCGTGTATGCGAAGGATGTCCGGCAAGTGCTAACCTTTGTGGCAAGCGGGAATGCGGATGCGGGATTGGTGTATCGTACTGACGCGCAGACTTCGCCGAAGATTCGAACAATTTTTACGGCTCCTCCTAGCTCGCACGATCCAATCGTGTATCCCGCTGCGGTTTTGAAAAACTCCAAACAGCCGGACGCCGCGAAAGCCTTTCTGGCATTTTTGGAAGCACCCCACGCGCTGGAGATTTTCAAGACCTACGGCTTCAACGATCCGAATAATCCGCAAGGAAAAATCTGAAACGGTTACAATCCTGCGGATGGATTGGTCTCCTGTCTGGATATCGCTGGCGACAAGCATAACGGCGACAGCGATCACGCTGGTAGTTGGACTGGCCGCAGCGGTCTGGCGTGAACGACACAGCGGCCCGGCGCTGGCGCTGCTGGACGGAATTTTCCTACTACCCCTGGTGTTACCTCCCACTGTGGTTGGCTTTTTTCTTCTATTGCTCTTCGGACGGCACGGGCCGCTGGGCAAATTGCTGCTTCGCTTTGATGCCACGGTTGTTTTTTCCTGGCCTGCTACTGTAATCGCTGCCACTGTTGTTTCGTTTCCGCTGATGTACATAACCGCTCGTGCGGCGCTTGAACAGGTAGAACCCGGACTGTTGCAGGCAGCGAGGACCTTGGGAGCTTCGGAGTGGCGAGGGTTCTGGGAAATTGCGCTGCCGTTAGCGTGGCCGGGAGTTCTGGCAGGAACCATACTTTCTTTTGCGCGGGCGCTGGGAGAGTTTGGCGCCACATTAATGATCGCCGGAAATATTCCAGGCCGAACGGAAACGATTCCGCTTGCTATTTATTTTGCAGTGGAAGCGGACGACATCCAGCGAGCGTTGTATTGGTGCGCAGTGGATGTGGTGATTTCGCTGGCGCTGCTGAGCGGGCTCTATTACTGGACGCGCACGCAAGGTTTCGGACGAACCCGCCGATTGGCTCGTTGAGATGATGCTCGAAGTACAAATCGAAAAAAAACTCGCGGACTTCGAGCTGAATGTTGCGTTTACCTCCTCTGAAGTGCCTCTTAGCATTTTGGGCCCCTCCGGCGCAGGCAAAACGATGCTGCTGCGATGTATTTCTGGATTGGAGCGCCCTGATCGGGGCCGCATAGCCCTGAAGGATCGGGTCTTATTCGATGCGCAGCAAAATATTCGAGTTTCGCCGCAGCGAAGGCGAATCGGGATGGTGTTTCAAAATTACGCGCTGTTTCCGCACCGAACAGTGGAAGAAAACATTGCGTTCGGATTGCATGCGCTTTCCCAGGAGGAACGAGCAGCACGCGTGAAGGCGCTTATCGAACGTACGCATTTGAAAGGACTGGCCAATCGTTATCCGCGCGCCCTTTCTGGAGGCGAGCAACAGCGAACGGCCCTGGCGCGGGCACTCGCGATCGATCCGGAAGCGCTGCTGCTGGATGAACCGCTCTCCGCGCTGGACACGCATTTGCGGAGTCAGGTGGAAGCGCAGCTTCAGGAAGTTTTTTCCACGTACCAACGGCCTGCACTTCTGGTTACGCACAACATCGAAGAAGCGTATCGACTGGGCGAGCGGCTCCTGGTGCTCTCTCGCGGGCGAATGGCGGCCTACGGACCGAAAGAAGAGATTTTTCGGCATCCTCCTTCACGCGAAGTAGGGCAATTGACGGGCTGTAAGAATTTTTCGCGCGCGAGAGTGAATGCGGATGGCACGGTGGAAGCATTGGATTGGGGTTGCAGGCTTCGCGTGGACCAAGCGATTTCCAAGCCGCCGGCGTACGTGGGTATACGGGCGCATCACGTTGATTTTCTGGAAGCGAGGACTGGAACCGATGCGTCGGAGAACGTTTTTCCGTGCTGGCTCGTTCGCGCTTCGGAAACACCTTTTCGCGAGACGTTGTATTTGCGGCTTCGGCCACACGGCGAAGAGGGGGCCTACGATTTACAAGCCGAGGTATTCAAAGAAAAGTGGCTGCGCTTCCGCGATGTCCCTTGCCCCTGGCACGTGCGGCTCTCACCAGAATCACTTTTCGTTATGCCGGAATGAATTTCTGCCGAGAGCTAATTGAAGTGCTTTACGAATTTGATGTCGAGCGCGTAGCTGCCGTTTATGTCGCGCAGGAAAATAATGGAGACGTCGCGTTTGAGGTGGTACTCCACTTGAATGAGCTGTTCCTGGTCGGATGCGGCATTTGACGAGTAAGTGACGGTAAGGTCACGGGAAAATTGTTGCACGACGGTAACGCGTGCGGCTGCGTTGGATTCTGTCGCGGTGCCGGCGAGAAAAGGGTCCACGCGAAACTGGCTGATGCCGAAAAGTTTTTCAATGCGCCCGCCGAATCCGGTTGAGATTGCTTCAGATAAGAGAGCAGTGGCTCCGTAGTTTTGACCCCCGGCCGATTGCGAGCGCAGGGCGCTCTCTTGTCCAGTGTTGCCCAGAGCGAGAAGAGCCACAATGTCAGAATCCGGAAGCGGCGGGTCAGAGCGATAGTTGAGCACAAGACGGCTGGCGGGACCGGTGAAATTTATAGTGACCTGATACTGGCTGATGACCGAAGTGGCTTCGATGTTGAGCACAGGGTCCAGCCGGAACGGATTTGCAAAATTAATATCGCCGCGCGTGAGCGTAAAATTGTTGCCACGGAATGACATCTCACCGCCGAGCAAGTGGATGTGACCGAGCAAAACCGGTCGATCCCAAGTTCCGCGCAGGTGAAGATCGCCATCAATTTCGACATGGGCCCCGCCCCATTCAATGCGCGCTCCAGCACTTGTGTGTCCGGAAAGATCGAAGGAGAGATTGCGCATGAAGGCGGACGTGGAAATGGCGACCACTCCGGTTTGTGCGGAGGAAGCGAAAAAGGACGCCAAATCGACGCCCTGCGCAAAAAGCAAACGCTGGACTTGGATGCGGCCAGAGAGAATGGCAGCGTCCGGCGTTCCCGCCAATTGCAGCGAGCCGCCAATCAACCAACTCATTCCAGGGGGGTAGCGAACGCGAACCTGCGGTGTCTCTGCATTGATTTCATAGCGCATGGGGCTTTCGCTATAACTCAAGCTGCCGCTTAGCGTCAATTGTCCGCCGCCAGATTCGGCGGTAACACGATCGAAGAGCAAACGGCTGCGATCGAAAACGAGATTCCCGTTTACGTGGCTCAAGCCGACCGGAAAATCGGAGTAATGCACGGAAGCATCGCGGATGTTCGCGCGCCCGGTGATACGCGGTTTCGAGATGGTGCCTTCGACAGAAGCGTTGACGTCCGCTTGTCCCTGCGCTTCCAGTTGCGGTATCAACCCGGTGGCAAAACGCAAATTGATGCCGCCGGACATGTTGAAATGAAGGGGACGATCGCGGTCGAAACGCGCCGAGCCGCTTAGCTGCATGTCTGTGTTCGGGCCGTGAATATGGGCCTGCTCGATGCGTACTTCATTACGGCGATAGACGATCTGGATGGGTCCATCGTTCTGAAGCTGTACAAACTGATAGTCAAAAGAAATATCAGAAATGTTCACTTTAACTTCGATGGTGTCGGGTTTCCGAAGAGCGCCAGAAATGGTAAACACACCGTTCACGGCGCTGGGGCGCGTCAAATCCTTGAGATGAAGGGCTGCGGTGATGAGGGCATTGAGGTCAAATTGTTTTACAGTAAGATTTCCGGAGATTAGTTCGTCTCCTGTGAGTTCAACATCGAGCTGGCCTGTCAGGTTTCCGGTGGACATTTCGGAATCAACGGTCACATGAGCATTCCTGCCATCCGATTCAACCTCTGCGCGAAAATCACCTTCTCTGTCGGCGCCGACGGTGAGCCCTACCAGGCGAATATTTCCGTTTGCAATAGGAGTACGAATGGGCCCATGCCCGCGCACAGCGAACTGAAGTTGTCCTCCCAGGGGTAAAGAGGATTTCTGCAACACGCCAATTTTTTCGAGGGCGATTCCAGCGCCATTGAGATTGAATTCCGCGGTTTCCGCGGCGGGATGATAAAGCACATCGCCGTTCACGTGTCCCGTGTCGCGGCGAAGTTCTGCCCGTGACAGCTGAATTTCGTCACGGGTGTAATGTAGCCGGGCTCCCAGGCGGTCGAAGTGGTAACCCTTCGCAAGTATATCGTCGAGAACAAAATCTGCATCGAGGATGGGGAGTGCGCTCGTTCCGCTGCCGTGAAAAGTACCGCTGAGAAGTCCAGTAACGGGATAGTTGGTGCCAAGCACGGCTTGAAGGTCAGCGGTGGGGCCGCGCTCAACTTTGGCGTCCAGGCTCCAATGGCTTGAGGGCACAAAACTCCAGTCACCATCGAAATCCAAACGGAGATTGAGCGCCGCGGAAAATTGTCCTCGCCTTACCGTGGCACCGGTCAAAGTGAAAAAATCGAGCGAGTATTCCAGATCGCCCACGATACTGTCCCAGTAAAGCGCGTCGTAATGCGCGTTGGTCGCGCTGAAATGTCCGACAAACGTCGGACCTGCGATAGGGCCTAAGATGCGTCCTCGAAACACGATGTCGCCGGCTTCACGGGCAGGTACCGCACCCACGCCGCGCAACTTATTGATGAAGTCGTCCCAAGGAACTAAATCGTCCGCGTTTAATTTGAGTTCCAGCGCAGAATCATGGCCGCCGAGATAACCATCGAACTCGATTTTTGTGGTGGGCGTGGAAATCTCGCTGCTGGTGAATGTGGCGGTTCCGGCGTCATCGATGTAGTCGTAGTTAATGAATGCCGCGGCTGGAGTGATTCCCGGCGGCGTGTAGGACGGAGCAGTCCAGCGAGATTGGCCTTTGGAGCGGAAGTGCGCGAACGCTCCGGTCCAAGTATTAACGGAGACGACGTCCATGACGGAATCCCAGTGAAGAGTGTTCACGGGGAAATCCGGATTGTCGACGGCGGCATATGCGGCCGCGAGACTGGCGCCCTGCAAATGGGTTTCCGTGCGCACAGCCAGGGTTTTCAAGTCCATTTCCAGGCGGCCAGCAACCGCCCCGCCGAGTGCGCGTATCCCAAACTTCGGCAAGACTAGAAGTTCACGGGACAGATCGTAGTCGCCCCAAGTTTCGATGCCGCTGGCGTGGAACCAAACATAAGGCAAACTGACCTTCTGGGCGGAGTAATGGCCACTGGTTGTCCAAGCGCGTCCGTCGTAATTGGCCTTCCCGGAAAAATCCACGGTCGCATCGGGAACCAGAGGCTGACGGAGGATTGTGCGAAAATCAACCAGTGAGACGCGTGCGCGATAGCGGAAATTCCAATTAGGTTGTGAAAAATCGGGCAGCTCGGCGCGAAGATTGAGTTCAGAGTGAGGCAATTTCCAGGCAAACTCGTCGAGCTCGAAGGCGTTCCGGTGCAGAGCGAATTTCGCGGAGAGATCGGAACGGAACGGCGCGTCCTCGCGCTCGGCAATTTCCACTTGCTTCCACTGTAGGTTACCCACGTAAAAGCCGGCGCCTTGCGAAGCGTTTTCGTAATTCAATTTGAATTCGAAGTTCTGTCCTTTTGCTGTGAGCGGCACGCGGCGGTCGCTGATCAGGGCGCCGCCGTCCCGCAGTTCCAGCCATCGGATTTGCAAATCGAAGAGACTCTGGCGCCAGGACTCAGTGGCGGCAATTTTTGGGATCGGCAAATTACTGCGGCCGTCCTTATCGAATTGAACGACAAGCTGTGGACGGTCCATTACCAATTCGCTCAAGCCGAATTGCCGGTGAAAAAGCGAAAGAATTGTTATCCCGACGTCGACACGGTCTGCGTGGAATAAAGGCGGCTGGCCGGCACTTTCCAAGCCATGGAGCGTTAAATTCTCGGCGCGAGCGGTCAAGCGCAAGAACTTTAGATGGAACACGCCGAGTTCAACGCGCGCGCCTGTTCGCAATTCGAGCTGCTGCACGATCTCGTCGCGAGCCCATCGCTCCAGGACACCACTCTCGTACAATCCAAAGGTGACAAGACCAACGACTATCAAGAAAGCTAGAAAATATAAGCTCCAGCGAACGAAACGAGGGGAGCTCACGAGGGACCCCGTTCGTTAACTATATCGATCCGCAGTCGTTGACGCGTATCGTCCAGCCACTTTTCCGCACGGTCATTGATGGCACGTTGAACGAGGACTTCGCGGATGGTGTCTTCCACATCCTCGAGTGGAGGAACCGTCTCGTTACGAACTTTGAGCTGAGGCGCGAATTCCTCGTTGTAATACTTTTCCACCTGCTGGTCGTCTATCTGAGCAGCGGCGCGGAAGCGATAATCGAGGAAATGCGCGAGATAAAGTTGCTGGGACAAAATCCGTTTGACCGCTGTTTCGGTTAAGTCCGCGGCGGCAAGACGTTTCTGGAATTCCTCGGGAGAAGGAAACTGCTTCACAAATTGCTGATAGGCCTTTTCGATTTCGTCGACGGACGGAAACGGGTACTTCGCAGTGTTGGCTTCGCCGCGGACGATCCATTGATCAGCTAGTTCGCGGATGAGCTCGTTTCGAGGCTTGGCTTGGCCGTCGGAAAGAATCTGAAAAGCGCCCAATTCGTGGACTTCGCTTTCCAAAATGACGTCATCTTCAATGCGTGCGGCGATTCCGTCGACAGGCAATACCGCCTGATCTTTCGCAGCCGTGGGCGTTTGAGACTGAGAAGACAATTGTGCGCTGGCCTCTGTCGCTCCATGTCCACCCAGCCAAGCCAAGAGGCTCATGATGAGCATTACGTGTTGTAGTGAGCTGGTCATCGTTGCGTCATCAAAAAATTGGGCCAATGTTGAATGAGAATTGAAAATGCGACAGCCGGAAAAATTGCGGCACCGTTGACGGAGCAATGGTCGCCTGATATTCCGCTGGGTTGATTTGCCAGCCGAAGTCCACTCGAACCGGGCCGACCGGCGTCGGATATCGCAAGCCAAAACCTACGGTGTGCGAAAAGTAATTCAGATTTGTCGTGGAAGACGGCTTCCAGGAGATGTTTATGTGCGTTAAATCGCTATACACGTTGCCGCCATCGTAAAAGAGCGTGCCGCCCAACTTATTGCCGATGTAAGGCAGCTTCATCGGAAAGCGCAACTCCTGATTGAACACGAGAAGTGCCAGACCGCCAATCGGGAAACCGGTACATGGATCGCGGGGACCTGCTTCGTTCAGGCCGAACCCGCGCAGCGAAGTCGCGCCGCCGGAAAAGAAACGCTCGGGCAATGGGATCACTTGCTCGGTGAGGGGAGGAGCCGTGGAGCTGCAACTCGTTGGCCCCCCTTCCGATGAGCCGCCTTCCACTGTCTGGCCGAACGGCTCTTCAATACCAAAACGAGTGGCGCGCGCGAAGACAAAAGCGCGTCCGAAGGGATGAAACGAAGAGTTCTGAAAGAATCCGCGAAAGAAACTGGCGCTGGAGCCTAGTGAGGTTGAAGCGACGCTCAAATCGACGGTGTTAAAGGTTCCGCGTGTGGCGTCCGCAGGATTGTCACGGCGCTCGCGCGCATAGGTGATGCCAAATCCGGATACCAAGGTAGGCTGGCTGAACAATGGAATTTCGTCGGGAGTAATGTGCAGATCGGAAGCGGTAACTCGGCGAAAAAAGTAGCGATAGAGAATCGAGCTCGAGCGCCCAAACTTTTCGGCGACTTGAAAAGCGCCCTCGTAGCGGACGGAGGTAAAGGTCTGAACGTCTTGCATCTTGTCAGCGAAACCGATGAGCTGGACGCTGATAGAGGGATGTCCGCCAAAGTTGTCAGCGGTATAACTCAAAAGCGACCGATATTCGAGGGTGCTCACGCGCGCTCTGAAGGTGAGGGTCTGCGCCAAGCCGAACATATTCGAGCGCGAAGCCTCGAAGATCAGACGGGGGCTGGTGGCAATCACGGTGGCGTTGGGATTACAACTGGATGAACTCTTGCTCGAGCTGCTGCAACTAGCGCCGATTTGCTGGACTTCGAAACCAGCGCCGTATCCGATGGTGTATCGCTTACCTTCCTGTAAGTCTACAACGACAGTCTTCTCCGGATCGGTGCCAGCGGGATTCTGCGGTTCGATCTGCACGCGGTTGAATACACCGAGGTTGTAAAGGCGGCGCTGAGTTTCGACTACATCGCTTTCGCGCAAGGGACCGTCTGGTTTGATTTTTACCTGGCGCGAGATCACGCCGGGCCGAGTAAATTGGTAGCCCGTGATCAAAACTCTTGCTACTTCGATGCGCACGCCTTCGACGATGTGATAGGTCAGACGAACTTCGGTGGCCGAGGCGCCAGGCGTTATTTCCTCTTGAAAATGGGCCGCCGGGAAACCTTCATTGTAATACAAGGCCAGAATATTGTTGCGGTCGCTGGCTACGCTTGCGGCGGAATAGGGCTGGCCGGGAGAGGACCCGATGACGCCGAGGAGGGCTTCTGTACTAATGACTTGGTTACCTTCAATCCGGAGCTTATCCACGAGGGTTTGCGGGCCTTCCACGATGACGAAGGAGACAAAGAGGTTTCCTTTCTTGCCTTGATAGTTGTCATCGACCGAAGGGGTAACTTTCACATCGAGGAAGCCGTTGGAAAGATATACGCCTCGAATGGAATCTGCATCGTCGCTAACCAGCTGTTGGCTAAATCGGCCGTTCGAACCGAAGGAAGCTGGCTGAAGTTGCAATCTGCTTTCCAGCACCTTCTTGTCAAAATATTTGTTGCCGGTGAAACCTACTCCAGCGAAACGATGTTTCTCTCCAAGCGTAACCTTGTAGCTGATTACTCGCCCCTTATCAGCGGCGTCCCCACCAGAAGTGAGCTCAACATTGGCATCGAAATAGCCCTGGCGTTGAAAATAATCGCGGAGATTGCGCCGGCCTTCCTGCAACAAATCTTCGTCCACGGCTCCTTCGGCATAAATCGGAAAAACAGTATGAAGCTTGCCTTTGCTCAGGTGCGCTCCGACGATTTCGATGCTCACGCGCGGACCAGCGTTCACTTCATACTTTAGAGACACACTATTAAATTTCGAATCGTAGGGGCCGGGAGTAATCAGCACTCCAGCGCCAAGATATCCCTGATTCACCAAATATTTCTTGAGGCGGTCGCTGGCTTTGCTCAGGCGCGCGGTGGTGAGTTGGTTCTTCACCTTGATCTTTGAACGGCGAATGAGTTGGTCGTCGGGGTAGGGAGTCTTATTTTGAAGCACGAAGCTTCCTATGATTGCGCGCGGACCTGGATCCACTGTAATGGCTACGTCCATCTGGCGCGTGTCTTCGTGCGGGGTAAGCGTCCAAGCTACTTTTGCTTGATAGAGGCCTTCATTGTGAAGCGTATCTTTCAAACGATCGATGGCTTCCAGCAGAGCGCTTTGGCGGAAGGGCTCTCCCAAATTTAATCGCAACGCGGCCAAAGCGGCGGGCTCGCTGGGCGGATCTTTTAGTCCTTCCACACGGATTGCATTGTTGAAGTAATTGCGTTGGACGAGAAATTCCAGCTGGAGGCCTTGCGCAGTGTAGGCAGCTCTTAGCTCTATATCGGCAAAATCGCCGGTACGATACAGTTCGCGCAAAGTGTCGCGTTCCTTGGAGATGTCAAACGGGTCACCAACACGCAGGGGAAGCGATGTGGTATGCGGTGGTATCTCCTTCCCAGACTCGTCCAGGATCCGGATTTCGGCCACGGGTTGGCCCTCCAGGTTCGCTTGCTGGGCTTTTACCGACGGACATGTGAGAAGAATGAAGGCAAGAACCGAAGCCCCCTGGATGACGAGGCCCGCGCACCGGCTCAGTGGATTCGACGTGTCGCAAGAAAGTCTCATTCGCCCAGAGGATTAAGAAGAAAGGTTAGCATGCCGCGTTGCCTGATAGAGGCGAAAAGGGGATATTATGAAGTTCATACTAGGAAACAGGCAATGAACGGCGAACAATTCGAAAAATACTCGCGGCAGATTCTGTTTCCGGGCATCGGCGCGGACGGCCAGGAGAAAATTCTGGCAGGAAGCGCGGTGCTAGTGGGTTGTGGAGCGTTGGGAACGGTAACCGCAAATTTACTGGTGCGTGCGGGTTTGGGACGCCTACGGATCATAGACCGCGATTTCGTGGAGCTATCGAATTTGCAGAGGCAAACTCTCTTTGAAGAAGCCGATGCGCGCGACCTTTTGCCCAAGGCGATTGCTGCGGAACGGCGGCTGCGCTCGATCAACTCTGATGTGCGAATCGAAGGGATGGTGGCCGACCTTGTTTCGGGCAACGCCGAAGAACTTCTTTCGCGTTTCGATGTGATTATCGATGGCACGGATAATTTCGAAACGCGGCTTTTGCTGAACGACGCGGCCTTGTCGTTGAACATTCCTTGGATTTATGGAGCTGCGATCGGAAGTTACGGCGTGACATTTACGATTCAGCCAGGTCGGACGGCTTGTCTCGCATGTCTGTTGGAAGGCCAGGAAAAAACGGGCGAAGCAGCGGCGGAGGCTACTTGCGACACCGCTGGGATCCTGAACGCGGCAGCGGGAGTGGTGGGTTCGATCGAAGCGGCCGAAGCGACAAAAATTTTGGCCGGGAAGCCGGAAGGGCTGCACGGGAAGTTGCTTTCGTGCGACGTTTGGACTGGCAAGTTCCAAGCCCTTCGCGTTCTGCGCAATCCTGATTGTCGCGCGTGTGGCCAGCGCGAGTTTTCCTACTTGCAAGGGGACACCCAGCCGCACATCACTATGTGTGGCCGCGATTCGGTGCAAATACACGAACGCAGTCGCAGGCTCGATCTGGGGGCGCTTGGAGAGCGGCTGAAGAATGGCTCCGCGTCCGAAGTGCGTAACAACAAATTTTTGCTTCGCTTCCAAGTGGCGCCCTACGAGATGACGGTTTTTGCCGATGGGCGCGCCATAGTAAAGGGCACCAAAGATCCTGCGATTGCTCGATCGCTCTATGCGCGATTTGTGGGAGCGTAGCGAAGGTGGTTGGTTTTTATTATTGAAGTTCCTCAGAGCAAAATTCAGTTGGTATCAGCGGGGAAGTTCTAGCCTGAAAAGCGGCGGATGGCTGATTGCCGCATCGCGGCACGATCCATATTCTCCCGAGTGTTCATCAGTGTCAGTAGCGTGCTTAGAACGCGAGCCTTCAGTTCATCTGACATGGGAAATCCACTGGTGGCAGTGTTGACTAGAATCTCGCCGCGCGCGGAGATTTTTTGCATAAATTCCATCTGACGTTCGTGCTTGGTGTTTCCCAAAGCGGTTTCGCGGCGCATTTCCGCGCATTCATTCTCGATAAACAGAGTGAAATGAAGGACGCACAAATGCTCTCCGGCGAGCCCGGACGGGACGCCGACCTTACATCCTTTCGCGCTGCAAATCTCGGTCACGAACAGACACCTGTAGGACGCTTTCTGGTTTGTAGCATTTTCCGAGGAGTGAATTCCAGTTTACCTAAACACGGTGCGCTCAATTAGATAGCAGCAAATAGGCTAATTTGGGAAATGCGCGATGAAGAGCGCCATGCGGGGCACTTTTTCGTCCCTTGCGACGAATTGGCCACGGATCCAGCGAAATTCCAAAGGTTCGAATGGGAATTATTCGTAACGCAGCGCGATCATGGGATCCAGCCGCATGGCGCGTCGCGCGGGTGCGTAGCACGCCCAGAGCCCGATTCCGCCAAGCAAAAGTATTGCGCTCGAAAATGTGAACGCATCCGTTGGGCTTACGCCTACCAGGAGTGTAGCCATGGAATGCGTAATGGCCGAAGCCAGCAGCGTGCCTAGAAGGACTCCTCCGATTACCAAGAGTAATCCCTGTTGTAAAACGAGGAGCAAGATATTCTTTCGACTCGCGCCGAGAGCCATGCGAATGCCAATCTCGTGCGTGCGCTGGCTGGCGGCGAAAGAAACAACTCCATAGACGCCCACGACGGCCAGGATTAGGCCCAGAATTCCTAAGGAGGCAGCTAGAACGGCGCCCACTTTGAAGACGAAAAATCCATTTCCGCCCGAGAGAGAGGTCCTCATGGTTTCGACGTCGGTCACCGGCATGTTTGGATCCAGGGCGTGCACCTCTTTCTGTATCTGAGCGGTCAGCATCTCGGGCGGCAGAGACGACCGAATCTGAAGCGTTCGAAAGGTGGTGAAATCCTGCGCCTCCGGAACAAAGAAATATGGTTGGTTGGCCATCCCAATGAAGATGAATTTGGCGTCACCGGTGAGGCCAACGATTTCGATGAAAGGTCCTTTTGCACTCTTGATACTGAAGCGTTTTCCGATGGGGTCTTCGTTCGGCCATAGCTTATTGGCCATGGTTTGATCGACGATCGCTACGAGAGGGGCTTTATCATCGTCATTTTCGCGAAACGCGCGTCCACGCAGCAACGGGATGCGCATGGTAGAGAAATAATCAGAATCAACGTGGTTGAATATCACTACAGGTGGCTGCTGCCCGGGAGTTAACGGGTGTTCTTCGACGTACACTGCGCTACCGTCATTCACCGTTCCCATAGGCACGCTGAAAGCCAAGCTGGCCGATTGCACTCCCGGCAAGGAACGGACGCGTGCTTCAAGATCGTGATAGAAAGTTCTTGTGCGGTTTTCGTCATAACCCACTTCTTTGGGGTCCAGAGTCACATTCAGCAGGTGGTCAGCGTCGAATCCGAGCGAAGCTTGTTGCGCGCGAAACAAGGTGCGGACGAATAGACCGGCGACGATCAAAAGCACCATCGAACCGGCCACCTGCGCTACCACCAGTGTGCTGCGCACGCCATGGCGGCTCACTCCGGCGGTATCGCTCCGGCCCGCGCCATGCAACAGGCCATTCATGTCCGCTCGTCCAGCGCGTATGGCGGGCCATACCCCTACCAGAATGCCAGTGATCAGAGCCGCTGCCATTGCGTAAGCAAAAACTCGCCAATCGAGACTGAAATCCAAGCGGACGGGAAATCTTGTCGGCGGCAGAAGCGAGGCAACGGTTCCGCTGCACCACACTCCGAGTAGCAGACCACCAGCGCCGCCGAAGATTGCCAAGACAATACTTTCAGTGAGCAGTTGACGAATCAGACGTCCGCGACTGGCTCCCATGGCCGCCCGTACGGCCATTTCGCGCTGGCGCATGGTCGCGCGCACCAACAAAAGATTTGCTACGTTGGTGCACGCCAGCAATAGAACCAAAGCTGCGAGCAGGAGAAATATTCCGACGATGAAGGGAACCACATTTTTTGCATAAGGCTGTGGGCGCGCCAATCTTTCCGGAATCGCGCGGATCGTCACGCCTTGGTCGGTCGCGGGATATTGTTCGGCCAGCCGCTCGGCTACGACATTCAAGGAACTCTGCGCGTGCTTGAGGCTTACGCCGTCCTTTAAACGTGCCATTACGACCAGCGAACGGGCAGTTCGATCGGTCCAAAACGTGGCCGCGTCGGCAGGCGGCATCATATTCAGCGGAAGATAGCCATCCAGATCGAGGGCGAAGCTGGTGCCGTAAAATCCTTTCGGTGCCACTCCGATAATCGTGGCCTCCTGGCCATCGATTAGGGCTTGCTTGCCAACTACCATGGGGTCACCGCCAAACCTTTTTTGCCAGTAGGAATAACCCAAAACAACGTAGGGGTCTTTACCGCCCGCTTCGCCTTCCGTCGGAAGAAATAGGCGACCCTGCGCGGGTTGCAATCCCAGAGTCGAAAAATAATTTCCGGTTACGCGCGCGTACACAAACTGATTTGCCGTGCCGTTAACACTAAGCCCGCCGAGATCGATCTGGGAAGCGAAGACGCCCGAGAATCCGTCGGCTTGTTGGCGAAAATCCTGAAGTTGGGGATAGGAGAGCGTGTAGATTCCCAGAGTGTCGCCCTCGAGCTTGCCGGCCAGGACAGTGATTTGTTCGGGCGATTTCGCCGGCAGCGGACGCAGCAGAAAGCCATTGACGATGCTAAAGATCGCTGTGTTGGCACCGATGCCGAGGGCAAGAGTCAAGATCACGATGGTCGTAAGCGTCGGCGATTTCGCAAACATTCTGAAGGCGTAACGAATGTCCTGCCAGAAGGTGGCCATGACGATTTTCCTCCAGCGACTCGATCTTGATAAATGTGAGAGCACGTGGCCACCCGTCGTCGGCCGTCACGCGAAATCTATGGAAACTAACAAGTTAGAGTTCCCAGAACTGGAATTTCCATCCGCATCTTGAGCGATTCCGAAATAGAGTGTCGCGAAATCGGACACTTAACTAGTGGCCGGTCACTTGCGATAGCTTCGCCGTCGTGCTAGACACGGACTCGCACTAAATATTCATCTTACCAGGGCTGCCAAGGCTTCCGTGCCTCACCTTACGCAACACGATGTAATGACGATGTTCCTTGCGCTTGCTGCGCTGCTAGGGACAGCGAAGCTCGCGGGCGAACTGATGCGCAAGTTAGGCCAGCCGTCGGTGCTGGGCGAAATCCTCGCGGGAATCCTCCTGGGGCCGACCGTGCTGGGCCATTTCAAACCTCAGGTGTATGCATTTTTGTTTCCAAGCACCGGCACGATGCCGATCGTGCTCGAAACCGTAACAACGATTGGAGTCGTATTTTTTCTTCTGACGGCTGGACTTGAGATCGATCTGCGCAGCATTTTTCGGCAAGGAAGAAGTGCGCTGCTGGTGAGCTTCTTCGGCGTGATTATTCCGTTCGTTTTGGGTTTCGCCTCCGCGTTTGCATTCCCGCACTTTCTGGGCGCTGAATCGGGCGCCAGCAGATTGGTCTTCGCATTATTTGTGGGCACCGCGCTTTCTATTTCGGCGCTTCCGGTGATCGCAAAAATCCTGATGGATCTGAACCTCTTGCGAACGGAAATGGGCACGGTGGTGATGTCCTCGGCGATGTTCGACGATCTGGTGGGCTGGATTTTGTTTTCCATGGTTCTGGGAATGTTGAACGCCGGGCCGGAACATTCCATGAATAGTGTTAAACGGACGGTCTTGCTGGTCTTCATTTTCGCGGGGCTGGCGTTGACGGTTCTGCGATGGATTATTGACAAGATACTTCCGGTAATCCAGGCACACACCAGTTGGCCGGGCGGAGTATTAGGATTTATTTTTACGCTGACGCTGGCGGGAGCGGCCTTCGCAGAATTTGCAGGGATTCACGCGGTGTTTGGCGCGTTTATTATCGGGATTTCGGTGGGGGAATCGACACACTTAAGAAAGCGAACTTCCGAGCATATTCACTCGATCGTCACCAACGTTTTCGCGCCATTCTTCTTCGCGAGCATCGGCTTGCGGACCAACTTCGTTGCCAAGTTTGACTGGAGGCTCACGCTCACGTTGATTGGCGTGGCCTGTCTGGGAAAGTTGCTGGGCGCCGGTTGGGGGGCGCGGCTTGGCGGAATGGATCGGCGCACTTCGTGGGGTGTGGGACTGGCCATGAATGCGCGTGGAGCCATGGAGATGATCTTGGGACTGCTCGCGCTTCAAGCCGGCCTGATTCGCGAGACCATGTTCGTGGCATTGGTGGTGATGGCGTTGTTTACCTCCATGATTTCGGCTCCGGCTATACATTTTCTACTTCGGAGGCGCCGGTCGTTGACGTTGAAAGACATCGCAACGAGCAAGCTTTTCCTCCCGAGCATGGAGGAGCGGACCAAGCAAGACGTTCTGAAGCATATGTGCGACTTGGCGGCGGACAGCGTGAATAACGCACCGGAAAGATTTCTCAGACTCGTGTTGGAACGGGAGAGGATAGTTCCGAGCGGTTGGGAGAACGGACTGGCTGTTCCGCATGCGCGTGTGGGCGGACTTCCTCATCCCGTCGTCGTGATCGGCAAATCGGAGAGTGGTATCGATTTTGACGCGCGTGACGGGAAGCTCTCGCGATTGATCATTTTGATTCTTACCGGCGATAACCAATCGCAACACGATTTGCTCGGCGACGCGGGTGAAATGTTCAGCCGCAAGGAAGCCATCGATCAAGTGCTAAGTGCTGGGAATTTTGTGGAACTAGTGGCGGCTTTGAACGCCCCGGTGAAGTAGCCAGCTGCAGGCTAGATACGGACTCTGGCGAGATTACGAGCTAGAATTGCGCGGTCAGCCGTAAGGCGTAACTGCGCGAAGGCCCGATTGCGTTGCCGGAGAAGAGTCCGCCGAAATCGATTACGTCCAAGACATTATTTAGATTCTGACCGTCCGCCTGAATCCGCATATTTAGGTGCTCCGACTTGTAAATATCCGCACCTGCCGAAGCGTTTACCTGAAAGGAAGGATAAATGCGGCCGCGGGCGAAGTTAATGCGGTCGACGACCTGCTGGCCGTACACTTGGGCCACTCCGGCGATGCACTGCTGAAGAGTTTCGCCATCAGGGCACTGAAAATCGAAGGGCAGGCCCGAATCGGATTGAACCCCGAAAGCAAGCCAAAGGCGCGGGGCAACCTGGTACCGTACGCGACCGCGAACAGTATTGCGCTGGTCTTGCGAGTCGGGGAAATGCCCAGTGGCGGGTATTACCGCGTCGGCGCCGAGAAACAGGCCACCAGTCACAGGAAACCACGCGTTACCAACGGCCCAGGAATAACTTAAAAAGCCCGAAAAACGGCGCCAATCGGGAATTTCGAGTTTGGCCTCAGCACCATAGATGACAGATTTCCGGAATGCGATCGGGAAGCTGATGGTGGTATTAGTGATCTGATCGTCGTCAGCGTAATTGTTCACCAACCGGCGAAAATAATTGGCATCGAGTTTAATCTTTCCCCAAAAAGCTTTGGTCAATCCCGCCTCGTAGTAGTTCCCCTCCGAAGGTTCAACCGGTAATTGCAGTGAAACCGGGTTAAGAGTGGTTGCGGCCGTTGAACTCGAAAGCAGAATGTTTTCAAAGGAAGGCGTTTGGAACACGCGGTCGTAGGAAAAATGCAGCACGAGATCGGCGCTCGGGAAATAGCGCGAAATCGAAAAACGCGGGTCCACTGCTTGCCGATTCAATATGAGCTGATAATGGTCCCAACGAAGGCCGACACTAATGGTCCAGTTTCCCAGGTGGATCAGGTCCTGCAGGAAGGCGGATTGTTCGAGATCCGGGCGATTGGCCAAAAAGTGGAACGTAGGTGGCGTGCCAGGATCAAACTGGGTTGGATCGGTGATGTTGAATCTAAAATTCTCATTCAGGAAGGTATTGTCGGATTCCACCCCGAATTTCCATTCCTGTCGGCCGTGAACGGCGGTGACGCTACCCTTAAAATATCCTTCGCGGAACCAATTATGTTGAAAAACTTGTATGGGAGTGGAATTCGCGTTGGAATTGAAATCGACGGCATTGTCGCGAACCATTCCGTGAAAATCGGCCACCACATGGGTTGAAAAGGTGTGCTGGTAGGATGCGATTCCCATGGTCTCGATGTTATCGCCGGTTATACGCTGTCCGGCGGTCTGCTGGACCAGCTCATTGGGGATGTCATAGCGCGAAGTCTCGTGGCGAACGATGAAGCTCAGGCGATCGTTTGGGGTGAGATTGCGCTGATAATGAACGGAAAAATCGCCGAGCGTGCCAGTGTTCGAAAAATTCTGAGGAACAACCGGGTTCAGGTAATGATCCGTCAGGCTGCCGCTGGCGCTGAACCCCAGGGTATTTTTACCCCAGACATATTGTCCCTGCGCAAAAGCGCCGGCAGAACCAAAGCTGCCACCCGAAAGTACAACTTGGCCGTGGAAACCCGCCTTTGAATCTTCGAGCGTATTGACTTCGACTACGCCTCCCAATTTGCGTCCATACTCCGCGGGAAAGCCCGCGGTATAGATGCTCATCGATTGCACGTCGTCCGCCTCAATCTCAGGTCCAAAGCTCGGAGAGCGATTGTCGGTGAGAGGAATGCCATCCACCACGAATTGCGTTTGATATTCCGAGCCGCGCGGATGAAGCACGGCATTGCCCTCGTAGAGCCAACCGGGTTGCGAGTTCACTAAATCCTGAAGGGAGCGGCCCGGAAGGGAGCTGAGCCGGTTTTGAATGACGTCTGATCCTACCTGGCTAACGGCGCCAGCTTGATCGGGATCGATTAGAGTGTCGGCCGCGCTGACCGTAACGGATTGATTCACGGTAGGTAGCTTGAGCTGGATTGCGTACTCCGTAGGAAGCGACGAACGAATCTCCACAGATACAGACATCGATGCGAAGCCGGGTTGGCTAATTTCGAGACGATAGATGCCGTAGGGCAGGCGCTGTACGTCGAGGATACCCTGATCGTTGGTTGCCAGGGTATTTCGATACTGATTGGCCTCGCTGACAATTTGAACGGATGCTTTCACGCCAAGGCCGGACGGATCGGTCACTTTTAGGCGCAGTTCACCGCTGGTGCTCTGGCCAAACGCGGTACCTGCGATCAAAAGGAAAAGCGCTAACCATCTCTTCACGCTGATCGGCCTCTGCAAAGATAAAGTGCTAATTTTCTAACCACACCGAGATTCAAGCGCCCAGCCACCGCATGGTTTCACTTTACATTTTAGACTGTCATTTGAATATTCCTGCTGTCGGTATTTGGTTCAGTGTTTAAAAGGATTGTTGCCCGTGGTTTGCGATCTAACCAGAAATGAACGTCGGAGTGTGGGCTCAGGATGAGGACGCTGCTATAGCAGTAGGAATTGGTGCCGGCTGTGGGACTCGAACCCACGACCTAGGGATTATGAGACCCTCGCTCTACCTCTGAGCTAAACCGGCCACAAGATAATTCTCGATGCTAGGGTGACCTGCGCGAAGTGTCAAGATAGGAGACGCGCTAAGTTTGGCTAGGCAGGAATGCGCGAATTGGCTATAATCAGGGTTTGTGCGTTGTGTGCTGGCCCCACCTGAGCGGGTCTGCCGGAAAATGAACCATGAAACCGATAATTGCAAAGGCGCAGCAGTCCCAACTCCGCAAAGACCATCCTGTGTTTCGTCCGGGAGACACCATTCGCGTGAACGTGCGGCTGAAGGAAGGCGAGGAAGCCAAAGAGCGCATCCAGCCGTTTGAAGGCGTGGTGATGAGCCGGCGCGGCGAGCTGCTGGGCGAGTCGTTCACCGTGCGGCGTGTGAGCTTTGGAATCGGCGTGGAGCGCATTTTTCCTGTGCATTCGCCGATGATCAGCTCGATCGACGTGGTGCAACACGGGCGTGTCCGCCGTGCGAAGCTGAATTACCTTCGCAAGCGCAAGGGCAAGGCTGCGCGTATCAAGCGAGCGGACCAGTATGAGAAAGCTGCTGTGGCAACCGCGGCAGAGTAGCAGCACTTTTATTTTGCCCGCTCCGAGAAATCGGGGCGGGCTTTTTTTATTTTTGGCTGAGCGTGACGCGGGCTTAGCGCTTTTGGCAAAAAATCAGGGTTTGTGGAAAACGTTGGTTCGGCGTGTGCTAAAATTCCTCGCCGATGGGCAGACTTTGTTGTACGCGCTACGAGCGCGACGCACGCCAGCATGGGTGGCAGCGTATTGCGGGATTGGATGAAGCGGGGCGCGGCTCGCTGTTTGGTCCCGTGGTGGCTGCAGCCGTTATCTTGAATCCTCGGCGACGGATCGTGGGTTTGGATGATTCCAAGAAGCTGACTCCTGAACGCCGCCACGAATTGGCGCCCCGTATTCGCGAGCACGCGCTGGCTTGGGCCGTGGCGGAAATTGAAGCCAGCCGGATTGATGCCTGGAACATTTATCAGGCGAGCCGGCAGGCGATGATGGCCGCTGTTTCGCAGCTCTTTCCTCTCCCGGATTACCTCCTGCTGGATGCTATTGAAATTGATTTGCCCATCGAACAGAAAGCGTTGATTCATGGGGATGCGCGTTCGGTTTCGATTGCCGCGGCTTCCATTCTTGCGAAAGTCGAGCGTGATAATCGCATGCTGGAATACGATCAGCTCTATCCGCAGTATGGTTTTGCGCAAAACAAAGGTTACGGCACGCCTGAGCACTTGGAGGCCTTGCAGAGGCACGGCCCAACTCCCTTACACCGGTTTTCCTATGCGCCGGTGCGCGAGGCGGGCTGCTGGGCCGTTGGCGCAGTTCAGGTAACGCTGCCTCTTTCCTAAGACCGAACCCCGGCCCTCTCGTTGAGAGCAATACTCGACGTCGGGCGCGTAAAAGGCACTGTTGTCGCCTTTGGCACCTTCGCCATCCGGTTCATTGCCCCTTGTTTTTCGCGCGTGCTAACCTTCTCGACTGAGCCGCCATAGTGGCCTAAGTACGTCCCGCCGTAGGGGAAGGCGGAGCAGCGAAATCAATCCATGGCCTTCAACAAAAACAAAGCGCTGGAAAACGCGCTGAAATTCCTGAACCAGGGCAAGGTCGCGCAGGCGATCGCGGAATATCAGCAGATTCTGCGTCACGACCCCAAGGATCAAGCCACGCTAATGACGGTGGGAGACCTCTATGCCCGCCAAGCGGACCTGGCTCATGCCATCGAGTATTTTGAAAGGCTAGCGCAGGTTTACCTGAACGACGGCTTCAACAGCAAGGCCATCGCGATTTATAAGAAAATTGCCAAGCTGGCTCCCAGCGAGCTTCCACCACTTGAACGTTTGGCCGACCTTTACGTGCAGCAGGGAATTCTGAGCGAAGCCCGGCCGCTGTTTCTGCAAATCGCTGAATCCCACCTGAAAGCTAATCGAGCGCAGAAGGCGGTAGAGGTGTTGCACCGCCTGTTGGAAGTGGAGCCGGAAAATCTACGAGTGCAGATGCGGCTCGCCGAGCTATACAACTTGATGGGCCAAAAGAAAGAGGCGGCCCAAACATATCTGGCGTATGCCCAAAGGCTCTTCGAGCGCGGCGAAAAGGACGAAGCGGAGAAGCTGGTCGAGCGCTGCCTGGAAGCGGACCCGTCAAACGCCGCGGCTTTATTGCTGAAAGCGAAAGCGCTGAACGCCAATAATAAAACGGCACAGGCTGTCCCTATTTTGGAAGCGCATCCGGAAGCGAACGCGGGTGGCGACGTAACGACCATGCTCGTGGATTACGAGTTGCGCGCCGGGCAGACCGATAAAGCTGTGGAACGCGGCCGCAGCATGCTCGCAGTGGGGCACGCGCATTACGGATTCCTTTATAAAGTGGCTGAGAAAGTAATCGAGAGCGAGCGACCGAAAGCTGCCCTGCCTTTGATACAAGAGCTGCGCGGCCCGATGATTGAGGCGGGTGAGCAGGACAAGTTTCTGAAATTGTTAACAACTGCAAGCGAGCGGCTCCCGGGAGACACCGAGCCTCTGGAAATGCTTGCGGACTTTTGCCGAACCACAAGCGATCCCTTCCGGTTAAACGCCACGCTCGGCCAGCTCTCCGATGCTTATGCTGCTTCGGGAAATTTTCCGCGCGCCGAGGAATTGCTGCAAGAACTGGTGGATCGGAATAAGGACGACGAACGTATCGTTGAGCGGCTGAACGCGCTTCGAGCGCGCAGTGGCGGAGCTCCCATGCCCGCAGCGGAGCCCGCACCGGCCGAAACCCAAGAAGAGAAAGAGGCCCGACACGTTCCGCAAGCAGCCGTTACAGCGCCTGCAGTGGTTGAAGAGGCGTTGGATGAAGAAACGCAACGATACGTGGCGCAGGCGCTGACGGACGTCGATCTGTTTTCGAGTTACGGCTTAACGCAGAAGGCTACGCACTTGCTTGAGAATGTTCTCGCGCGCGCGCCGCGACATACTCCTACGCTGGAAAGGTTGCTGGACCTTTATTTGGGTGCGGGCAACGAGCAGCGCACGGCTGAACTCGCCGGCCAGCTTGAGCAAATACACCGCGAACGCAACGACCAGGTGAATGCAGACCGTTTTGCGGAATTGCGCCAAAGGTTCCAGAAGACGGGAGGCGTTGAAGAACCAGTTCCGTCGGCGGCTGCGCATTCTGTGCCGCCCACGGTAGAGGCTGCGTCGGACGGCGCTGTACCGGTTGACGAAAGTCGTGAGTTAAGCGCGGAGGATATTGCCGCTGAATTCGGCATTCCTCTCGCAGGGACGCCTCCTGTTCCGGTTGCCTCGGCGCCTGTTGTCGAAGAATTTACAGTCGCGCCTGTACCGATCGAAGAGCCGGAAATAACTCTCGAATCATCGCTGCCGGCCATGACCGAACCGCAACCTGTAATAGCGGGAGAAGAGCTCGATCTGTCCGACGAATGGGAAGCCATATCGCAGGATGTGGCAGACGCCGAGAAGAGCGCCGTGGACGAAGTCCCGATCACCGCCGAGGCGTCGAGTGAAACCACTGCGAGCGGGCCTGGAACGCCGGAGGCCATCGAGCCGACACTCGAACTTGATGTTGAACCTGCTTCTGAGGTGGCGGCTGAACCGGAATCCGAATCGGTGTTTGTGCTGGACGATTCCGAAGCTATGCCAACCGCCGAGCCACAGCCTATTGAACTGGAGCTTGAGGCGCCGCCGGCGCTTGAAGTTGCTCCGGAGCTGGACGGAATTCGGGCTTCCAGCGACGAAATGGGCGTGCAGCCGGATGTGTTCGAGATCCAGGAAGGCCCGGAAGAAACGAGCGAGAGGCCCGCGAAGGAACTCGACGAAGAGCCTGCATTCGAGTTGCTCCCGGAAGAGCCGCTTGCTGCAACTGGCGGAGAATTTGAACTCGAACTCGCGGAGGAGCCCGTAGCGCCGGCTAAACAACAAGGGCCGGCAACCACTGAGGATTTCCTCAGCGAGCTAGCGTCTGAGGTCGAAGGCCTGGAAGTACCGGCGCCGGACAGTGTACTTGGCTCGATTCCAGAAGATGCTAAGGAGCCGTTGCCTTACTCGGTAGCGAGTTCTGTTCCCGCGGCTGCCAGCACTGAAAACGGAAATTCGAAGAGCGCTGTCGGAAAATCCTCGAGCGCCATTTCCGGTACCGCGCCCGAGATAACCGAAGAAAGTTTGAACGAGCTGGCCGAAGTCTTCCAGGAATTCCGCAGCGAGCTGGGTGAGTTGGGCGAAGAAGACGAAGACTTAGAGACTCACTACAACTTGGGAATTGCATACCGCGAAATGGGCCTGCTGGATGAAGCCATCGGCGAATTCCAGAAAGTGGCGAAAGCAGTGCAGAAAGGCAAGCCGTTCCGTTACACCATGAATTGTTCCACGATGCTAGGGCTTTCGTTCATGGACAAGGGCGAGCCAAACATTGCCGCACTGTGGTATCGCCGCGCGCTGGAGGTACCCGGGCTTGAGGACGAAACGGTCCTTGCGCTGCGTTATGACCTTGGGTTGGCCCTCGATGCTGCCGGAGATTCTACGGCCGCGCTCGAATGCTTCCGGCAAGTTTATGCTGCGAATATCGAATACCGCGACGTCGCTGACCGTATTTCCACATTACAGCGGCGCTAGGTATCCTATTTCTTCAGAACACCCGAGTCCGTTGTAGCTCTCTCATTCGAGAGGATTGAACTGTAGCTTATGGCTTCGTAGTCTGTTTTCCCGTGCCGGCTTTCCCCTGATTTCCGCTTCCCGGGCTTAACAGAGTTAGCGAGTCCTTCGCGTTGAACGGGTATTGGCGCACCGACTGCTGCCCCGTGGTGTTGAGGGAAATGTCCACGCGCCGGTTATTGGCCAACACTATTACCTGCAGATTGCTGTCGATTCTCTGGCGCTCATCGCCGCTTAGGTCAGAGTTCTGATCTACGAGTTGTTTCACTTGTTCGGCATCCAGGTTTTCTTCCTTGCCGAGAGCCCGAGTCTCGATGTTCGCAGCCGGAACGCCGTGTTCGATCAGAAAGCTCTTGGCGCGTTCCACACGACGCTCGGTTAGCTCCTTGTTATAGTCAACCGAACCGCGACGGTCCGCGTGTCCTTCGAGGATTAAATGGGCGTCGGGCTTGAACGTCAGATACCGGTTGAAGTCTTTTGCTAGCGATATTAAGACGTCCTGCTGGCTCTCCACCAAACCGCCGGCTGGATTTGCTGCCGTCGGCCGAGCCGTGGGGAAATATATGCTGTGAAGCGCAAGCCTGGTTTCGAGTTCCTTTACTTCTGCAGGAGCCTGCACTTCAACGTTTAGCGTGCATTCGGCAGTGCCACCCCGACCATCGTCCACCTGCCCTGTTATTGAATAAGATCCTGGAGACAAATCTGCGGTCCGAAACGTTACTGAAGACCCGGCGCCTTCGATTTGGCCGCTGCTGGAATTCCAGGAATATGACAATGGATCATTGTCCGGATCGCTGGCAGTGGCAGTAATCGCCACAGACTCGCCGGACGTGACGGTGCTACGATCCGCCGAGCAACTGATCGTTGGCGGACGATTTGGCCGCGGTTCAACACGAATGCTTACGGAACAATCCGCGAAGCCGTTTCGCGCGTTTTCCACGCGTACTTTAACGATGTAAGCGCCCGGCGGACGGCCGGAAGAATTCCAGCGGGCTTGCGGGCCGGTTCCATCGACGGAGCCTTCACTCGCCGACCAGGAATAATTCAACGAATTGGTATCCGAATTTCCGGCGTCGGCGCGAACCACCACGAAGTCACCCGATCCGGCGTACACAAATTCCTTATCTGCCGAGCAAGCAGCCGTCATCGGTGCACTCGGAGGCGCAGGCGGGTTCCCACCGAAGCGGAAGACAATTCCCGTGGAAAGCCGGACGTTTTTCTGCCATCCGCGGTCGTCGTCGGTGGAGAATGGATCTCTGAAATGGGTTAATAGGAATTCACCCTGAACCACTCGCCAGGAAATGTGACGGCTAATTTTTAAATCGAAACCTCCGCCGAGCATGGTGGCGAAGGAATTGTCGGAACCCAGAGGCGTGCAGTTGGGGCTTCCGGTGCATCCGGAAATCTTCACGGAACTGGCATACACCCCTCCAAAGAGGGCTTGCGCAAATGGAGTGATCCGTTCGTATTTCCGGTAGGAGAGGCGTGGTCCGAACACGTAGGTGTAGGCGCTTCCACCGGAGTTCACAGTTTCACTTCCGGTAGGACCGAGTAGCGTCAGTTTGCTGTTATCAAAACCGCCGAAATCCGCGACGAGTCCCAGATAGCGGTTGAAATTGTACGCGACGGAAGTGCTTCCGCCGTGTAGGTAGCCCATGCGATTGCTGGGCGAGGTGGGCACAGCTCGCCAGAAGGAATATCCCAGGAACCACTCAACTTTGGGGTAGGAGTTTTCCGGTTGGTCCCATCGGTGCGTTGCGCCTGTCGGCTCAGCTCCTGAGGCCGATTGCGCGGTTGCGTAGAAGGGTAGCGGTAGCGTGCCGGCGCTGTCTGCGACCTCGGCAGCCGCGGGCGAGGCAACGGAAGCAACAGGCTCCTCTTTTTGAGCGCTCGCTTTCGTTTTTGCCGTATCGTCCGCAAACAACATGGGCGCTAATAACAGGGCACCCGCGATTCCGACGATAAATTTCGCTGCTGATCTCATTGTTGCCTCCTGACTCGCGGCTACCTTCCTGCGAGCCGGTCCGAAACCTCTTGTCGCAATCCGCCAGGACCGGCCCGTGCTTCGTTTTAGGCAGGTTCTTAAGGTGCGGGTACGTTGATCACGGTGTTGACCATGGTTACCGAAGCATTGAGTCCTAACGCTCGGCCGTTGAGAGTGGTGATCGTTGCATTGCCGGCGGTGGAGAAAGTGACTCCAGCGGAAGCAATGATGGTGCCCACCATGGTCCCGCCACCCGCAGCGTTAATGGTTGCTGAGCTACCGACCTGCCAAAAGACATTCTTGGCCTGAGCTCCGTTAGTGAGAATTACGTTGCGGGGTGTTCCGGGATCCCCCACTAGGAGGGTGCTGGCCATCTGGAATACCCAGATAGCGTTCGAATCGCCCTGGCCATCCAAAGTGAGGTCGGCCCCGGTGATCATGAACGAACCACCAGCGGCTTTGTATGTGCCAGGTGCCAACGGGGCAATGCCACCCAGTTGCCCTGCGCCCGGATCTGTACCTCCGGGCCGCGAAGCGGGTGAAAGATTAATGAAAGCGGCATTCGCGTCGCTCAACGCTTGAGTTGCGATCGCGAATGTGGTGGCGTTTCCTTCGGGACACGTTCCGTCAGGAGGTGGCGGAGCAGTGTATATACTTCCGTTCACCATTCCTACGTTGAGCGGGGTTTCGGTGTAGGTGCATCCTGGGCCGGCATCATGGAATCCAGTCACCACGGTGGAAGCGCCAGTTGTGCCGATGTCTCCATTAATTACTGTGTTGATTCCCTGGTTGGTGATGCCTGCGCCACCACCGATGGCTCCGAAAGTTGAAGCTGTTCCGAGGTTAGGTCCGATTGGACCTGTCGCGGCGCCGGTAGTGAAACTCCACGGATTCGGCGCGATCCCCGCCACTAGGGGATTTCCCTCTAGGTCGGTAGCCGCATTTGTAATCGTGGCCGTATATTGGGTAGTCGCAGTGAGGTTTGCCGCCGGAGTAAAGGTGGCGATTTGATTGACCGAGTCGTAGGTCACGGTCCCAGCGACCGCTGCTCCGCCGACTCCAGCTACGGCCATGGTAAATGTCCCTGGCGCGGTGATTGTTATGGGGTTCATGGGCTTGCTGAAGGTGGCGCTTACTGCGGCGTTCAACAGCACATTTATGGCGGCACTGGCTGGACTAGTGACGGTTATTGTTGGTGAAGTTGTGTCGGGTCCTGTGCCGGTTGTAAAACTCCAAACATAGTTTGCGGCCAGTGCATTTCCAGCGAGATCCTCGGCTGCGGTTGTAATGGTGGCGGTGAATTCTGTGCTTGGTGTTAGTGGGCTCGATGGGATAAATGTGGCGATGGATCCGGCATAGCTCACGGTACCTGGAACCGCGGCGCCGCCGACTCCGCTTACTGCTAGCGTAAACGTTCCGGTTGCTGTAATCGTTGCCGGGTCCATGACTTTACTGAATGTGGCGCTGATTGTTTGGTTCGTGGGAACATCAATCGCGCCTGAAACAGGAATCGTGCTGATCACGGTGGGTGCCGTGGTGTCGGTGGTCAGCCCTGTCGTAAAACTCCACACATAGTTAGCGGCGAGGCCGTTGCCGGCTGCGCTTTGGGCCGCTGTGGTGATGGTGGCGGTGTACTGCGTACTAGGCAGCAAATTCGCCGTGGGAGCAAATGTTGCGGTATTGCTTGCTGCAACATACGTCACAGTCCCCGGAACAGCCGCTCCGCCTGCCGTCACCGCCAGCGTGAACGTTCCGGCTGCCGTGATGGTTGTCGAATTCATAGCTTCACTGAACGTCGCGATGATCTTCTGGTTGATGGGTACAGTGATCGCGCCATTTGCAGGATTGGTGGAAACGACAAAGGGGACGGTTCCAGTCGTGAAGGTCCAAACAAAGTTGCTTGCCAGCGCACTTCCAGCTGGATTTTGAGCTCCCGTGGTTATAGTTGCCGTGTATAACGTGCTAGGAGATAGCAGTGCGGATGGCGTAAATGTCGCCGTTGTGCCGGAATACGTGACCGTGCCCGCCACTGCCGCGCCGCCCGGTCCGGTGACCAAAAAAGTCGATGTATTTATCGTGGTAGCGTTCATCACCTGGTTGAATGTCGCGGTGATGATTTGAGCGACCGGTACCGCCGTCGCTCCATTCGCGGGGACCGTGGACGAGACCACTGGCGCCGCGGGACTTAAGGTTTGTTCTCGCCCGCATCCGGCAACCAACGCAGTTAACAGAAATGCCGCTATCGAAACTTTTCGAACTGTTGCGCTACGCATGTGAATCTCCTATTTGTCCTAAAATGGCGTGGGCTTGCGACTCCGTCGGAAATAGTTCCCGGTGCGTTATCCGCAGATTAAAAATATATTTGCGCACTTCAGCTTGCGTTTTAGATCGCTTTCATCTGCGAGAAATGGGAATCATGCAAAGCGCTGGCCAAAGATCGTTCAAGATTTTGAACTTAGCGATGGGATAAAAGTGAGGTTAAGACCTTGATTCCAAAGGCTGAGAAAACTCCAATGGTTTGAGACAAGAGACGGAATACCACTTTGGGACTCGACTTCGTTCCAAACGCGGAACCGCAGACCATTTTAGGAAAATCTTCTGGTGGCCGTTGTTATAACTTCGTACGAAGAATTGTTTTGTTTAAGAACAATATCAACTAGACCAAACTGGAGGCCCGGCCGTTCCCGATGAGGTGAAAGACCGGGCCATCCGAAAATTACGCCGATGCCGGTATAGCAGCGCCTTTGAAAAAGGCGAGAAGGTCGGCGTTGATTTGGCCTGCGTTGGTTGTCGGCATACCGTGCGGCAAGCCTTTGTAGACTTTTAACGTTGCATGCTTAAGGATTTTGGCGGACTTGGGTCCTGCAGCCGCGAACGGCACAATCTGATCGTCTTCACTATGCATCACGAGGACGGGAATTTCTATTTTCTTCAGGTCTTCGGTGAAATCAGTTTCCGAGAAAGCCTTGATGCAATCATAGTGGGCTTTCATACCTCCCAGCATTCCCTGCAACCACCAGTGCTCGCGGATACCTTCGGAGATTTTTGCGCCGGGACGATTGTAGCCGTAGAACGGCATGGTGATGTCCTTGTAGAACTGTGGGCGGTTGGCTGCCAGTTGCGCCCGCAGATCATCGAAGACTGAAATGGGCGCGCCTTCCGGATTCTTGTCGGTCTTCAACATGAGTGGAGGAACTGCGCTAATAAGGGCGGCCTTGGCGACACGCTTGGAACCATGGCGGCCCAGGTAATGAGCCACCTCACCACCACCGGTCGAGTGTCCAACCATGATTGCATCCTTGAGATCGAGGTGTTCGAATAGGCCTGCCAGATCGTCCGCATAAGTGTCCATTTCATTTCCGTCCCAGGTTTGGCCGGAGCGGCCGTGCCCGCGGCGGTCGTGCGCGATTACGCGAAAACCCTTCTGGCCGAAGAACAACATTTGGCCGTCCCAATCGTCGGCGGTGAGTGGCCAGCCGTGGCTGAAGACTATCGGCTGCCCTTTGCCCCAGTCTTTGTAATAAATTTCTGTGCCGTCTTTGGTGGTGATGGTTGCCATGGAATGCTCTCCTTTGCTTCTTTGAATTTTACCTGGAGCGAGATTCGTGGAAATGCGTTTCAGTGAATAGAGGCGGAATTTAGTACTTGGGAACGCACCATTGTACGCCCATCTCTGGCCGTAGCGGCGACATGAAAATCTTTTTAGCCCGCGGAAGACCGGAGGGTACAGAGTTGGGCGTTGGCATCGCTTTCGTCAGTGCAGGCGAGAACAGAGCAAGCTTGCGACGGAGCGGTTAATCTCCGATAATCCTTAGCCTGATGATGAACCGGATTGTGCGCGTTGTACTGCTGCTATTGTGGCTCGAAGTGGGATTGGCGCTGATTTTGCTTCCATGGTCCGAGCTGTGGGAGATGAACTACTTCCTCTACCGCTATCCGGGCTTGGCGTTCTTTGTGAAAAACTCCTTTCTGCGCGGCGCCATCTCGGGGTTGGGCGTGATGAATGTGGTGTATGTGCTCGAGGCATTTCGCCGCCGGACTACCATCGTTGAAAGCCGCAGCTAAGAAAATCATCGTTTGTTATGTCACCGACTGGAAGTCGCTGATTCCTGCGGACGCCGAAGCCAGGGATGCGAAATTGCTGGAAAACATTCGAACGGCCCTGAATGCCGGTGCAGACTGGGTTCAAATTCGAGAGAAAGACTTACCAGCGCGAGAATTGCTGGAACTCGCGCGGCAAGCGGTGCAAATGGCCGCTGCTGGTGACGGAAAAACCCCAAGATCTCCGCGCATAATAATAAACGACCGGCTCGATGTGGCGTTGGCGGCGGGCGCTCACGGCGTGCACCTCGGCCAATCTTCTATAGTAGCCGGCGATGTGGTGCGTTGGTGCCGCGCAGGGAACGCTCCGGCTGATTTTACGATCGGAGTTTCCTGCCACAGCTTGGAAGAGGTTCGTAACGCCGAAAACGCCAAAGTTGACTATGTTTTTTTTGGCCCCATTTTCGAAACCCCCTCGAAGAAAGAATTCGGCGCGCCGCAGGGCGCTCAAAAGCTTAACGAGGTTTGCCGCGCTGTGCCGAACATCGAGGTGATTTCGATAGGAGGGGTGAACGCGCAAAACGCAGCAAGCTGTATTCGTGCCGGTGCTTCAGGGATCGCTGCAATTCGAATGTTTCAGGATTCAGGCAATGTCGAGGCAGTCCGAGAAGCAGTCGCGTTCATCCACAGTGCAGGCGTACAGGAAGAATCAGTGTAGAGATTCAGCGAAGGATTAGGCGCTGAGCCAACGGCCGACCGGCTGCCAACTTTCCTTATGGTCGCACACGACCTTGATCACCGCGGTAATGGGAATCGCGAGAATCAAACCCATCGCGCCCCACAGAAACCCCCAGAAAAGAAGCGAGACGGTTAGCGCTAGAGCGTTGAGCCGCACCATGGAGCCGACAAGCGCTGGAACCAGCAAATTCGCGGCAACCAAATGCAAGAAAGTGAGCACAGCGAAAATTCCGATGAAAGGTGTGACGGTGTGAAATTGTTTTAGGCCGATCAACAAAGGTGGCATCCAGGACAGGACTACGCCGAGATATGGGATCAAGTTGCAGGTGCCGGAGATCAGGGCAGTGAGGAAAGGAAACTCAAGCCCGATCAACAAGAAAAAAAGCCAGCTCAAGACGACGAGAATAACTCCCACCATCGCGGTGCCGACTACATAGCTGCGAAGTACGAGCGAAATATCCGTCAGAGTTTCTTTCACCAAGGTGCGCTCGGTGGTTGGAAATAACTGCATGGTTGCGTGCCACACCTGGCGTTTCGCCGCGAGCATAAAAAATAACAGAAACGGTATGAAAGTAGCGCCGAGCACGACCTCGTATAGCGAACTCAATCTGGAAAGCAAGGCGGCGCGCACGGGATGCGATTCGGCGACGGCCACGATGCGATGTTCGGCTTGTTCGCCGGCCTGGTCGGAAGAACCGATTTCCGAAACGTGTTCCTCGACGGAAGCCAGTTTTTGTTCCACGACGTTGGCGACTGCATGCAAGGGGGCGCGGTATTTGGGCCAGTCCCTGCTGAACTGGTCAAAGCGTTCGACTAAGGACCATGCTACGAACAGCAAAACGGCAATAGTGAAGAGAACCACGAGCAGCGATCCCAGCGCGCGCGGGATATGCCAATTTTCCATGAAAGTGACAACTGGATCCAAAAAGTACGCGAGTAACACCGCCACCAGGACGGTGACCAGGACAGACGACGCCCAGTAGCAGAAAGCAATCACGATTCCGGCCGCGATAATCTTGGCAGGCGTCGAATTGTCGGCGATGATTTTGGTGTCTTCCAGTGGCATGCCCGTACGATAACACAGGCTGCACCGCGAGGAACGGGGATGTGTCCGTGCATACACCACCAAAGTGTCTTTCAGTGAAATAAGCGGTAGGAAACGAATTCGTCTGCTCGGGCGCGGGACTGGTTAGATGAGGTGATAGAATTGATTCCCGTTTTATTGCGGGGTGTGAATAGGAGCGAATGGCTAAGGAACTTTTCGGGACTGACGGCATCCGAGGTATCCCCGGGGAATACCCGTTGGATGACGCTACACTCGACCGTGTTGGGCTGGCGCTAGGAAATTACTTGCGGTTGGAAGCGCGCACACTGGGAGAAAAGCCCAGCGTCCTGATCGGACGCGATACGCGCGAGTCGGGTCCGCACATTGCCGAAAGGATTGCCTGCGGGTTGGCTGCGGGCGGGACGAAACCGGTTTCCGCGGGTGTTCTCACAACGCCGGGGGTAGCTTGGCTGGTGAACCGCGAAGGTTTCGCCGCGGGAGTGGTGATCTCAGCTTCGCACAACCCTTATCACGATAACGGAGTGAAGTTAATTTCATCCACTGGAATGAAATTTCCGGATTCCATCGAATCTGAGCTCGAGAAATTCGTGCTGGCATCGCGCGATGAAGTCTCCAGCGAAAAAGCGTTGCATCTTCACGACAACGAAAAGATCGATGACGATTATTTGGCGGGATTGGCCTCGGCGATCCTTCCCGGCGCGAAGCTAGCCGGAATGAGGATTGTGTTGGACTGCGCCAACGGAGCAGCCAGTAATCTGGCCCCGCGTCTATTTCGTTCCCTTGGCGCAGAGGTAGTCGCCATAAATAACACGCCCGACGGCAAAAATATAAACGCGAATTGCGGTTCGTTGCATCCGGAAGGCATGCAAGAGCGTGTTGTGGAATCTCGGGCGGCGCTGGGTGTGGCATTCGATGGAGACGCAGACCGTGCGATCTTTTCCAGCGCGGCGGGCAAGCTCGTGGATGGCGACGGCGTATTGCTGGTGGTGGCGCGCTATCTGAAGTCGACTGGGAAATTGAAAGGCGATGTGGTGGTTGGCACTACAATGGCAAATTTGGGGCTAGAACGCGCTCTGGAAAGTTCTGGATTGAAGCTTGCACGCACCGCCGTGGGAGACCGTTACGTGTTGGAAGAGATGCAGCGAATTGGCGCCAATTTCGGGGGCGAACAGTCAGGCCACGTTTTGTTTCTGGACGACGCTACTACCGGCGACGGAATGCTGACGGCGTTGAAAATTGCTTCGATTATTTCTATTGCCGGACCGCTCGACTCGCTGGTTGCCGATCTGAAGATTTTCCCGCAAAAGATTGTGAACGTGCGCGTGCGCTCGAAGCCGGCGCTGGATACGTTGCCCGAAGTTGCCGCAGTGCTGCGCAAAGCAGAGAAGGCGCTTGGCAATTCCGGACGTGTGGTGCTGCGTTACTCTGGCACCGAACCGCTCGCGCGTGTGATGGTGGAAGCCGAACGCGACGAGGATGTACACCTCTGGTCCGATTCGCTGGCTTCGGCTTTGCGCTCGGCCGTTGGCGCCTAAGTCCCGCCTTCTTGCACTCATATCTTCCTCCTAAAAGAAAGCTGCAACCTCGGGAACTTTTTGCGTTCCTAGGACATTACAGATATGGAAGTAGCAAGCTCTAAGAGGACGCGACACTGGGACGTCACTACTCCCTGCTCGTGACGAACGATGACCAGCGATGAGCAACTGATCCTGGAACTAAAGCAAGGTTCGGAGCCGGCCTTCACCGAACTTTTCCTGCGTTACCGAGAACGCGTTTGGGCTTTTTTCCGGCGGCGCATGAACGATGCTGCCCAAGCCGAGGAACTGGCGCAAGAAACGTTTCTAGCGGTGCTGCGAGGCACGCAACGGTACGAGCCGCGGTCGACCTTTCGCGCTTATTTGTTCGGTATCGCCTTCAATATCCTTGCGGCGCATAGACGCAAGTCGGCTAACGATCAAAAACCAGTAGATATGGCGCCCGACGAAATCCCCGCTCTCTCCAGAACAAACCGAGAAGATGCGCTTTGCGTGCGGCAGGCGGTGGAACGATTAGAAGCGGGCGAGCGAGAGGTCTTGATGCTGCGGGAGTTCGAAGAATTGAGCTACGAGGAAATTGCGAAATTATTGTTTGTGCCAGTGAACACGGTCAGGTCCCGGCTGTTTCGCGCGCGCATGGCATTGCGCGACATTCTCACGGCGACTCCGGGGAGTCTTGGAGGGCGGAAATGAATTCATCCACTCATCCTTACCAGCGAGAAGAGGTGATGGCATATCTCGATGGTGAGCTTTCGGCGGACCGCGCCGCGGGTGTCGCGGCACATCTCCGGGAATGCGCGGGGTGCGCGGAATTGGTTGAGCAGATGCGCGGAGTTTCGGTTCAATTGACGAATTGGAGCGTGGACCCAGCCCCTGCCAGCTTGACTGCAAACCTAAGGACAGCGAGGTCAGCTCCTGCATTGACGAAACAAAACAAACCGAAAGGAATTACTGCGTGGCTCGACGGGAAATTGGCGCCTTTAAGGGGACGTTGGGCATGGGGAGTCGGGAGTACGGTGGCTGTTGCTGTGTTGCTGCTTGTTCTCGGACGTCCGAATTTGCTGAGAGCACCGGAGGGTGCGCGATTGGCTTCCGAGAGATTAGAATCGCGGGCCGAGTCCAAGCACATGATGGCATCCCCGGCGCCTTCTCCAAACGCATCAGAAATGGCGGCCGAGTTATACAGAGAACGGGCCGCAGTGAGCGAGAGCTTAGAGGCTAGTCCGCCGGCAAACGAAGCCGATTCGCTAATGCCGCAATCGAATGAGCCTATGATCGCGCGAACCGCCTCGGTCTCTTTGACCGTAAAGGATTTCGGGCCGGTGGAAGCGACAGTGAAATCGATCGCGCAACGCCACAATGGATACATCGCCAGCTTGAATACAGCGTCGCCGCAGGATTCCGCGCGTACGCTGTCGGCCACCTTACAGATTCCTTCCGCCCAGCTCGAATCGGCGGTTACGGAGCTGAAGCAATTGGGGCGGGTCGACCAAGAAACTCAGTCCGGCGAGGAAGTCACCAAAGAGTTTATCGATCGCGCGGCGCGATTGAAGAATGCACGCGCTACCGAGCAAAGACTTCTCGACGTTCTGCGCGAACATACCGGAAAAGTTAAAGACATTCTGGATGCCGAGCAGGAAATCGCGCGGGTTCGCGGCGAAATTGAACAGATGGAAGCCGATCAGCGAGCGTTGCAGACCCGAGTTGACTTTGCCACCGTTCAATTGTCGGTGCAGGAAGAATACAAGGCCAGTTTGCAGGGCGCACCGCCTTCCACCGGCACGCGTCTGCGTAATGCCGCAATTCAAGGCTATAAAACTGTGGTCGAAAGCGTCATCGGATTCGGGGTTTGGGCGCTGCAATCTTTGCCGGCGTTGTTGCTGTGGGGACTGATTTTGTTCCTGCCAGCGCACTGGATATGGAGACGCTTTCGGCGTACTGTCACGGCACCGCAATCCTAGTTTCGCGGCTGTCGATCGAAGGTCTTCCAAAGTACATAGGAGAAATCCGCGCAAGTTTTCAGAAAACGGAGATGTCCGCGCGAACTCGCTGTTAGAAAACGGTCGGGGCAGCGTAAGTCTTGTGCCGCCAAGCGGCTCGGACAACGGTTGAAGTCGAACGTTCGTGGCAATCCGCGTGCAACTGGGATAGTGGCTGTCTCTTATCCCGGGGTGGGCCGGTTTCGCCGCGCCGAGACCGGAACTAGGGGTAGAGCAAAGGGGGCTCGACGGAGCCCCCTTTTTTTATTCTATGCAGGTTTTGCCGCGCCGATAAAGTGGAATCGCAGTTCGCTTGTTTTTGCCCTACATCTTCCTGTCGCCGGTAGCTAAAAGATCCTAGCTACAGCCGGAGGTGCTGCCGCAGTTGGAGCATTTGTAGCAGCTGCCGTTTGGAGTCATCAACATGCCGCATTCGGAGCAGGATGGCGCGTCGTCTATAGCGGCGCGCGGCCTGGTGGAGGCTTCTTGATCAGGGGCTTTCATGACAGCGACCGGAGTTTGAGCCTTGGGCGAAGGCATGGCAACGGCTGCCGGGCCCGTTTCTTCTCCGGCTCCGACTTCGCCATCAAGGTAGTCGGATGAGATGAATTTCCCGCCCAACCAACGTCCGATGTAATCCACCACCGACTTGGCGTAGCGGATTCTGGGATTTCCGGTGTAGCCGGAAGGCTCGAAGCGCGAGTTGACGAATTTGTCGACCAAAGCGCGCAACGGAACGCCGTATTGCAACGCGATCGAAACCGATAGCGCGAACGCGTCCATGATGCCGGAGAGCGTGGAACCTTCCTTGGCCATCTTGATGAAGATCTCGCCCGGCTGGCCGTCTTCATACTTGCCGACGGTCAGGTATCCTTCGTGGCCGCCGATCGAGAATTTATGGGTAATCGAGTCGCGCTCGTTAGGCAGTTTGCGGCGCCTGGTTCGGTCGAAGAGTTCCTGCTGCTCGACAGCGGCAGGAATCTCCACTGCGGCGAGTGGAGCTTCGACGGTCGCGGGAGCGGAACCCACCGCGGACTTTTCATCTTTTTTCTTGCCTGAGACAGACAACGGCTGTGAGCCTTTCGAGTTGTCGCGATAGATGGCCACGGCCTTAAGTCCGAATTTCCAAGACTCGGTATAGGCTTCCATGATGTCTTCCACCGTGGACTCTTCCGGCATATTGATAGTCTTGCTGATCGCACCGGAAAGGAACGGCTGAGCGGCAGCCATCATGCGAAGGTGACCGCGCCAGGAAATCGAGCGCCCACCGGGAGTTGCCAAGGAGCAATCGAATACCGCCAAATGCTCCGGCTTCAGTCCAGGTGCGCCTTCGATAGCGCCGTTAGCGTCGATGAAATCCACGATCTGCGCCACTTGCTCCGGCGGATAGCCGAGATTCATCAACGACTGCGGAACGGTATTGTTCACGATCTTGATTACGCCGCCACCGACCAGCCGTTTCTGCTTTACGAGCGCCAAGTCGGGCTCGATGCCGGTGGTATCGCAATCCATCATGAAACCGATGGTGCCGGTGGGTGCGAGGACGGAAACTTGAGAGTTCTTGTAACCGTGCTTTTCGCCCAATTCGAGAGCGTCGTTCCAGGATTTTTGCGCCGCGTGAAGCAGAGAAGGCTGGACGTGTTCTTCCTTGATCGGTCGCAGGGAATCGCGATGCATGCGTATAACGTCAATCATCGCTTCGCGGTTGCGTGGGTAGCCGCCAAACGGGCCCATGCGCTCTGCAATGCGCGCTGACTGGGCGTAAGCTTCCCCGGTCATCAGCGCAGTAATGGCGCCGCAGAAGTCGCGGCCCTTGTCGGAGTCGTAAGGCATAGCCAGCGACATCAACAATGCTCCGAGATTGGCGTAGCCGAGACCAAGCGGGCGATAGTCGTGCGAATTCCGCGCGATCTTCTCGCTTGGATAGCTGGCATTGTCCACCAGGATTTCCTGCGCAGTGATGGTGACGTCCACGGCGTGAGCAAAGCCTTCCGTATCGAACTGGCCGTTCGAGCCGAGGAATTTCAAAAGGTTCAGCGAAGCCAGGTTGCAGGCAGTATCGTCCAGGAACATGTACTCCGAACAAGGATTCGAAGCGTAAATGCGATCGGTAGCCTTGCAGGTGTGCCAACGATTGATGGTCGTGTCGTATTGCATGCCAGGGTCGCCGCACTTCCAGGCGGAGTCGGCCATTTCGCGGAGCAAGTCGCGCGCGCGAAACTGTTCCACGGGCTTGCCATCGGTAACGTTTCGTGTCCACCAGTCGCGATCTTCCTCCACGGCGCGCATGAAATCGTCGGTAACGCGGACGGAGTGATTTGCATTCTGGAAGAAAACAGAGGAGTAAGCTTCGCCGTCAATCGCGGGATCGTATCCCTGCTCGATCAAGACATGGGCTTTGCGCTCTTCCTTCATCTTCGACTCGATGAATTCCATGATGTCGGGGTGATCTACGTTGAGGATCACCATCTTGGCGGCGCGCCGAGTCTTGCCGCCGCTCTTGATCACGCCGGCGAACGCGTCGAAGCCTTTCATGAAACTTACCGGGCCGGACGCGATGCCACCACCGGAGAGCGATTCGTGGCTGCCACGCAACGACGAGAAGTTCGTCCCAGTACCAGAACCCCACTTGAAGAGCATGCCCTCGGTCTTCGCCAGGTTCATGATGGAATCCATGTTGTCCTGAACGGAGTTGATGAAGCATGCCGAGCATTGAGGCTTCGCTTGTACGCCGACGTTGAACCACACCGGCGAATTGAAAGCGACTTTTTGTTCAACGAGCAGATGGGCCAGCTCATCACGAAAAGTATTCTTGGATTCCGGCGTGGCGAAATAACCGCCTTCTTCGCCCCAACGTACAATCGTGTCTACTACGCGACTAATTAATTGGCGTACGGAAGTTTCGCGCTCAGGCGTGTTCGGTTTGCCGTGGAAATATTTCGAAGCGACAATATTTGTCGCTGTCTGCGACCATGATTTCGGGACTTCCACATTGTCCTGACGAAAAATTACCTGACCTTTATCATTTCCTATGATTGCGGGACGGCGTTCCCACTCAACTTTATCAAAGGGCGATACTTTCCCGTCCGTGAAGCGGCGCTGGAAATCCAGGCCGGAAGCACGCCGGGTGACTTTCTCTGTTTCGGATTGGCTCTGCAAGGTCATTCTCGATTCTGCCATCTCTACCTCCGCGCCGGCAGTAAAGCCGTCGTACGTTGGCTGGGCTGCGGTGTAGGGAAAACTCTATTCTACTCTTCCCGAACAGCCGCATCCAGGGTGTCGTTGTGTGTATCGTTGGATACACGAAAGCGTGGGGGACATGAGCGCGCGCCGGCGAATCGCTTTAATTCCGCGCTATGAGCCGAAAAAATAGAAAAGCCCAGCTAAGCCGCGCCAAAAATTGCCAAGCGCGGTGCGAAGTAGGGTTTCTCCCCTCTAAGTTTTCGGTGTAACCCGGCCCGTTGCTCCGTTGATCGATGCCAGGAAGTAAGTCGTCATCGAACTTTTTTCCCCCGGGTCTGGTTGGGCAGTATCGTGGGTTGGAGAAAACTTGTCAAGAAAAAATCGACGCGAGACCACAAAATGTTCCACACGAGTTGTCGAAAGCGTCTATCCGTAGTGTTATCTGCGCCGATAGCAACTACGTCCCATTACGGCAAATTTTCTTCTGCGCAGAATTTTCGGACGCAATAAATTATTTGTTTTCTCTAATTTTCTTTTTTATTTGCACGCACGCTCCAAACAAACGACTTAAAAAGTTTTTCTTGCGTTCGACATGAAAGTTGTATCCAGCAGACTCAGGTTATACTTGCTGGCCGCATCGTCAGAAGGAGCGGACCGCCTGCTGATGCCCGCATCGCAAGAAAACAAAATTAGCGGGCGGATCGCGTTCACTTACCCTGCATTTGTCTTCTACCAGATCGCGCGATTTTTTGTAGTCGCATCCACTGAAATGCAGTCGGTCGCGGTTGGATGGCAAGTTTACGACATCACGCACCGCGCATTTGATCTAGGGCTCGTCGGCCTCTGCCAATTCTTGCCGGGAATTACTTTGTTCCTCGTTTCGGGAAACATGGCGGACCGCTTTAACCGCCGCAACTTGCTGATGCTTTGCTACGCGGGTTTCGCAACATGCTCCGGACTGCTTCTATACGTAACTCATCGGGGGACACCGTCCGTGCATGCGATCTACGGGGTATTGGTTTTGCTTGGCGTGGTGCGCTCATTCAGTGGACCGGTCAGCAGGGCTTTGCTGCCGCAATTAGTTCCCGAAGAACATTTTGCGAATGCGGTTACGTGGCACTCGACGGTGTTTCAGGTGGCGACGATTCTGGGTCCGTCCATCGGCGGACTCGTTTATGCGGCCTTCCACGGGCCTTCCGCAGTGTACGCCACAGCTTTATCATCGGCAGGCATCGCCGTGTGTTGTACCACGCTCATTCGGGCGAACGTAATTGCCCGAGTGAGAGAGCCGATAAATCTGTCCACGGTTCTCGCCGGACTTCGATACATCACGAAGCAGAAAGTGATTCTCGGTTCGATCTCGCTGGATCTGTTTGCGGTTTTGCTGGGCGGTGCTGTGGCATTACTCCCGGTTTACGCGCGCGAAGTTCTCCACACTGGACCGTGGGGACTTGGACTGTTGCGAACCGCCCCGGGTGTAGGTGCCTCGGCAATGGCCATATTGCTTGCATATCGCCCGTTGCGGCGCCGAGTCGGCGCGACCATGCTTTGGTGCGTAGGCGGCTTCGGAGCTTTTACGATCGTGTTCGGCATTTCGCGCAATCTGACATTGTCACTGGTGGCGCTGACATTGGTGGGCGCCAGCGATATGGTGAGCGTAGTAATCCGCGTGACTCTGTTACAGCTCATGACGCCCGATCAGATGCGCGGGCGAGTGAACGCCGTCGATATGGTCTTCATTGGCGCGTCGAACGAACTGGGTCAATTCGAATCGGGACTGACGGCGAGTTGGTTTGGAACCGTTCCCGCCGTTATTCTCGGCGGAATCGGAACCTTGGTCGTTACGGCACTCTGGGCTTTTGCCTTTCCGGAACTCCGGCGCGCAGACAAGCTAACTTCCACTGGCGATTGATTCCTCTAAAATGTTTTCGAGTGACTTGCCTTGAGCGCAAATTCGGCTACCATAACGCCGGATCTATCCTGCAACTTCTGATTGGGGGAACTGCTTCACAAAGGAATCAGCAAGCGACGATAAATTCAGTGTGTAAGCATGTTTGCTCCGCACGGGTTCGATGAGAAGAGAAGTTTCGAAGTAAAACATGGCCCTGCTGACCATTGTTTTTACGGACGTAGTGGAATCGAGCGCTACGAAGCGCCACGCGTCGCTTGGGCGCGATGACCGTGAGCGCGATCACGCTTACATCGAAAAAATCCAAATCCGGCATTTCAATCTGATTCGCGGATTGTGCCAGCAGCATGGCGGGCAGGTAGTTAGCACCATGGGTGACGCCTTTTACCTGTCTTTCGATGATCCGGTAGAAGCCGTCCGTTGCGCGGCTGACATCCAGAAGGAACTGGTCTCTGAACCCATCGAGACTCCCCGAGGACCTCTACGCCTGAGAATCGGTATTCACTCAGGATTTCCTGAATTTTTCGAAGGAAGCTGGCACGGCACGGACGTGGATACCGCAGCTCGGGTAGAGGCTGCTGCCACAGAGCGCCAGATTTTGGTTTCCGCGCGCACCTACGAACTCGTGCGCCATATGGCGGACGTCAAATTTCACTTCGTGGGAGATTTTGCGCTCAGGGGAGTGGATCGAATGGCGCTCTGGGAGGCGGATTGGGATGGTAAAGGCCCTCGACCCACTGCTGCCGTGCCGCTCGCGATAGACCGACGACGTCCGCCTCTTGGCTTAGTCCTAGGTGGGGTGGGCGCGGCCCTGCTGATAGCGGCGCTCTTGGCCTATCAGCTCTACACCAAGCGGGAACCGCGAGATAAATCAGCGTTTAATGTGCGTAAATCCGTGGCCGTTTTGGGATTCAAGAACCTGGGCAAACCGGATGCCGATTGGCTCTCCAAAGCGCTCTCGGAAATGTTCTCGGCAGAACTGGGAGCGGGCCAGCAGTTGCGGACGATCCCCGGAGAAAACGTGGATCGTGCAAAGCTGGATTTATCCCTACCGGAGGCAGACAGCTACGCACCGGCCACTCTAACGCATCTCCACACGGTGTTGGGAGCGGACGAGGTACTCGTGGGGTCTTATCTGGAACTGCCGAATCAAGCAGGCGGGCAAATTCGGCTCGATCTGCGGGCGCAGGATTGCGTCGCGGGGGATACCACTTGCACGGTGTCAGAGACGGGCGCGGAAGGGAATCTCCTCGAACTGGTTACCAAGGCTGGAGCCGATCTCCGCCAACATCTGAGTTTGCCGGCAGTTACGGAAAAAGAGACCTCGAGCGTGAAGGCTGCGTTGCCGGCGAACGCAGAGGCAGCCCGGTTATATGTAGAAGGCTTGAGTAGGCTTCGATTATTTGATGCCGCGCGCGCGCGTGATCTGCTCCAGAAGGCTGTCGCCGCCGACCCTAATCATGCCTTGGCTCATTCCGCTTTGGCAGAGGCTTGGTCAGACCTGGGTTACGACCGAAAAGCTCAAGAAGAAGCCAAGAAAGCCCTCGACCTCTCGTCACAGTTGTCTCGGGAGGAGCAGTTGCTTGTCGAGGGGCGATATCATGAACTGAATGTGGAGTGGGAAAAAGCAATCAAGGTTTATAGCTCACTGTGGGAAGTGTATCCGGACGATTTGGAATACGGATTGCGTTTGGCCTCGGTACAAACATCCGCGGGAAAAGGACAGGATGCGTTGGCTTCAATTGAAGATTTGCGAAAGATTCCGGCTCTTTCGCAAGATGACCCGCGCATCGACTTAGCAATGGCCACGGCCGCAAAAACATTGTCCGATTTCAAGAAAGAAGCGGCCGCAGACGAATCGGCGAAAAAACAAGCTCAAGCGCAAGGAGCAGGTCTTCTTTCCGCTCAAGCGTCCTTAGACGAATGCTGGGCCCTGTATAACCTTGGCGAGTTAACCCCGGCAGCTTCTGCGTGCCGGGAGGCCGAAGATAGTTTCGCTGCAGTGAGAGATCGCAAGGAATCGGCCAGGGCAGTGACTCGTTTGGCAATTATTCTGAACGCGCAAGGCCAGCCTGACGCAGCGTTGAAACTGCACGAGCAGGCTCTGCAAAGCATGCGTGAGATAGGATCGCGTAAAGACATAGCCGGCGCCTTGGTGAACATCGCCGGGTTGGCGTCGGACCGCGGCGACTGGGCGACAGCAAAGAAAAATTACGAAGAGGCGCTGAAGATTTCGGTCGAGATTGACGATGGCGAGCACATCTCAGAGTACACGAACGATTTGGCCAGCGTCTTTTATGCCGAGGGTGATTTCGCCAAGGCAAAAGAACTTTACGAACAGGTTGTGGCGAGGTCTCGCCAAACGGGCGACCAGAGCGGCCTGGCGGCAGGTCTGAACAACATTGCTTTGATCTCCTATCTTCAGGGGGAGCTCAAGACCGCGCAAGATAAGTTTGAAGAAGCGTTGGCCATCGAACGAAGCCTTGGAACCACAGGTGACGTGGCATCCTCTCTCGATTCCCTCGGTGACGTTTTATTTGCACAGGATGGTTTAGATGCCGCCGCGAAGAATTATCAGGAGGCATTCGATATTCGGCAGAAAGCAGGAGAAAAGAGCGCCATTGCCAGCAGCAAATTGTCGCTGGCGAAGCTCGGGCTGGAACAGAATAGGACAGTTGAGGCCGAGAAATTGGCAAGTGAGGCACAACAGGAGTTCCAGTCTGAAAAAAATCACGACGGCGAAATCGGAGCTGATGATCTTCTGGTTCGGTCCCTAATGGCTCAGGAAAAATTGACCGAGGCTGAATCGATTATGGCGCGTGCGGTGAGATCTCCAGCGCAGGACCGCACAGTTCGCCTGTCCCTGGCAATTACTCGCGCAAGGCTAGAAGCGCGCGCCGCAAGACCGGTCCAGGCCGTCCAGCAACTTGAGGGGGCAATTGCGGAAGCAAGAAAGCTCAATTTGCCCGGTTACGAATTTGAGGCGCGTCTCGCGCAAGCTGATATCGAGCTCCAAACGGGAAAAACGGCACTGGCGCAAAGACAGCTTCAAGCACTAGAGCAGGAGGCTTCGCAGAAGGAGTTTCGGCTGATCGCCCGCTTGGCTTCGGAGAAAGCAAAGCGGGCGCGTTCTTAGGCCAGCACTAGTTTACTTTCGGTATAGCGACGGGCACCGGAGTCGTTTGATGGGTTTCAACGAATACTGTCAACCCTTGGCCTTGCGTACCGCTGCCTGCCGGATAAGCAGGAACGCTGGGAATATGAAAGCTGACCGACGTATTACCGGAATGCGTGAAAGTTATCGCTGGAAATGAGGCGGCCGCGCCGGTGCCCAGGGTTGTGCACAGACCTGTCGTATTGCCCGTATCACATTGGATCACGCCTACAGTCGAAGAATCGGGGCTAGCGGAGTTTTCATCGAACGTAAAACCGACGAGATCTTTCACGGTAAACACCGAGTTCGCCTTGGCCGTCGGAATTTGGTATATGAAAATATACGTTCCGGAGCTACAGCCGCCGGCATTGGTATTGTCACCGGAAGCTGACGCCACATCCTGGCCGGGGCAAATCACTTCCTGATTCGTGGATATTTCGCCGTCGGGAAATAATAGAGTAGGGCCGTACAAATTCCAGTCAACCGCATTAGAGTTGCCACCGACGTCAGACCCGTGGCGAATCGGCACCGAACTTGCGAATGCAGCGCTGGGAGAAAGCAGAAGAGCCAGGGCCGTCAAGCTTCCGATGATCGCTTTCAGTTCTAGAGATTTCATGTGCAGTTTCTCCCCAAGGATTTCCGAAGGTATCGACCAGTTCTGCCGCCAAGATATAACAATCACAGGCGTCGCCGCAATCTAGATTCCGCTGTGCCCCCGCTGCTGGGTTCTGGTACGCGGTGCGGTGATCTACGTTGTAACCCGAACGTTATTCACTCGCAACATCGAAACACGCCGGAATTGACATGAGCGGATCGTCTGAAAAAAAATTAGAATAAGTAAAGGTTATGACTACACCAGCGATTGAGATTGAAGGGCTTACCAAGGACTATCCAGTGGGATTCTGGCGCCAACGTATGCGCCGGTCGCTCGACCACCTGACTCTGCGAGTGGAAGACGGAGAAGTCTTCGGGTTCCTGGGCCCCAACGGCGCGGGGAAAACCACGACGCTGAAAGTCCTGATGAGCATTATCTTCCCGACTTCAGGGACGGCGCGGGTGCGGGGCAAATCGATCGACGACGTGAGCATGCACCGCGAAATTGGGTACTTGCCCGAACAACCCTACTTTTACGATTACCTGACGGCGCGGGAATTGTTGGACTACTACGCGCGCTTGTTCGGTCTTGGAGCGGCGGAGCGGCGCGAGCGAGTAACCCGCTTTCTGGAGCGCGTAGGATTGGGCAATTCGGGCGATGTTCAACTACGTAAATTTTCCAAGGGGATGCTGCAACGTGTGGGTATCGCGCAGGCCATCCTTCACGATCCACAAGTAATTTTCCTGGATGAGCCCATGTCCGGCTTGGATCCCGTTGGGCGGCGAGAAGTTCGCGACATTATTCACGACCTCAAACGCGAGGGCCGTACGATATTTTTCTCCACGCATATTCTTTCCGACGCGGAGATGTTGTGCGACCGGGTGGGCGTGTTGGTCGGGGGAAAATTGCAAGGAGTCGGGGCGCCGAGAGAAATTGTTTCGATGGAAGTGTACGCAATGGAGATTCTGTTTGAGACGCCTGAGGGGCGCCCGCTGCCAAGCTCGTTGGCAAAAAGCGCTATGCAGGTGGGAGGCCGCTATCGCGCCGAGGTCCCCGAAGACCAGCTATACGAGGTTATAGAGGAGCTCCGAAGGTGTGAAGCGCGGGTTCTTTCGGTAACGCCATTGCGGCCGACGCTCGAGGATTATTTCTTCAAGCTGGTTGCGAGGGATAAAAGTGCGCCACGAGAACTTATAGAGGTGGGTTCGCGATGAGCACAGTGCCGGGAATAGTAGCGGAGAACACGTTTCGCGAAGCGGTGCGCGACCGCGTGCTCTACAACCTGATCGTCTTCGCTCTGATGATGATCGGGGCCTCGATCCTGGTGGGCGAGATTTCCATCGGCATCTCGCGGCTGGTAATCATTAACCTAGGCCTCTCTGCTATTTCGATTTTTGGACTGGTGATGGCAGTTTTCATCGGCGTGGGATTGGTTTACAAGGAAATGGAAAAGCGGACGCTCTACAGTTTGCTGGCAAAGCCGGTGCGGCGTTGGGAATTCCTGGTAGGAAAGTTTGGAGGCCTGGTATTGACGCTGACCGTAAACACCTTCTTCATGGCGCTGGGGTTGGCCTCCGCTCTCTTTTACGTAAGCCGTGAATTCCATCGCGCGGACATCACAATTGTGGTGGCTATTTATTTCATCTTACTGGAACTGGCTTTAGTGACTGCACTGGCTCTCTTTTTCTCCTGCTTCTCAAGCCCGATGCTTTCCACGCTGTACACTCTGGGGATTTATGTCGCAGGGTTTTTCTCGAGTGACATTCGCGAGATCGGTGTGGTAACGCACAGTCCCGCCATGCAGACCACCGCTCGCGTCATCAGTTACCTGTTGCCGAACTTTCGCAATTTCAATGGGATTGCGGCGGCGAGCCACGGCGATGCGATTCCGTTTTCATTGATTTGGCAGAACACCGCTTATGCGGCACTGTACGTGGCGCTCGTGCTAATTGCGGCCTCCGCAATATTTTCCGGACGTAACTTGAAATGAGGGGCCGAAGCCATTCTCGACCTTTGTGGTTCGCTTTCGTCGCGATTCCCGCGCTATTCGTAGCCATTGCATTTCTGCAAATGCACATCGAGGCAGAAACTCGCACTGTAGGTCGGCAGAGAGAAGAATTGTTACTGCGTTCCGGCCCGATGCTCAAAAGATTGAGCCTGGGATACGATTCGTTGCTAGGAGATATTTACTGGACGCGCGCTGTTCAATATTACGGCGCCAGGGTCGGGAACCCCGGGGAAAAATTCGAGTTGTTGTGGCCCCTGCTCGACATCACAACCTCGCTCGATCCGAACCTGATAGTTGCATATCGTTTTGGAGCGATTTTTCTTTCCGAACCGATGCCTACGGGAGCCGACCGCTCCGACCTTGCTGTAGAACTTGTGAAGAAGGGCGTCGCCGCGAATCCCAATTCCTGGGAACTTAGCTCGGATCTGGGTTTTCTCTATTATTGGCATTTGAAGGATTACGAGAAGGCATCCGCCGCCTATCTGCAAGGAAGCAAAGTGCCGAACGCGCCTTCATGGCTAAAGATGATGGCCGCGCAGGTGGCGGAGAAGGGAAACTCGTTTTCCAATTCTTTGGCGATATGGTCTGAGCTTTACGAAACAACTCAGAATGAAAAGGTTAAGAAGAGCGCATTTCAACACCTTCAATCGTTGCACGCGCTACAAGATACTTTCGAGCTCAATAAGCTGGCCGAGCAATACCGCGAACAGTACGGTCGTTACCCGGTCAACGCGAAGGAATTATACGAACGCGGCATGCTGCAAGGGCTTCCAATGGATCCCGCAGGTTTCCCGTACAGGTTTGGACCTGATGGAAAGGCGCAACTCGACCCGAACAGTCCCATCACTTTGCCGAAAACTTCGGAAAGTCCCACCTAGTAAGCACTATTCGTAACGAAGAGCTTCCACAGGATTCAAACGCGCTGCCTTGGTGGCGGGCCAAACTCCGAAGATCAAACCGATGCTGACGGAAACCGTGAATCCAACAATCACAGCCCAAGCCGGAACAATTGCCTTCAATGAACTGACCACGGGCACCAACAGAGCCAGGCCGCTGCCGAGTAGAATGCCTATTATTCCGCCCGTTCCGGTCAGTGTCATAGCCTCGAAGAGAAATTGCCAAGTGATGTCGCGGCTACGAGCACCGATGGCTTTGCGAACACCGATTTCGCGCGTTCGCTCCGTGACGGAGACCAGCATAATATTCATTACGCCCATGCCACCGATCAGAAGACCGATCGAGCTAAGCACTATCACAGCGAGGACGACGCCGCCAATGATGTCGTTGAATTGCCGCACCACTTCCACCTGCGTTTGAATCGAGAAATTATCCGGCGCGCTGTAGGGAACGTTGCGCCGGCGTCGCAGCACTTCGCGCAATTGATCAACCGCGGCATCGAGTTTGCCGGGATAAGCCAGGAAGCGGTACCCGATTTCGTAACTGGATGGGTACAACTTCATAAAAGTGTAGTAGGGAATTACCGTGCGCCGGTCTTCGTCATTGGTGCCAAATCCGCCCAGGGGCTTTTCAAACACGCCTACGACGAGATAAGTGGAACCATCCACGAGGATTTGTTTTCCTAGCGCATCGTCTATTGTTGGGAAAAATGCTTTAGCGACGTCTTCGCCAATGACCACGACGTTTTCCCGATGGTCGTTTTCGGCTTCCGTGAAAAAGCGGCCCGCTTTCATCGTGGCATTTGAATACACTTCCAGATAGGCCGGAAACGTTCCGCGGAAGTCTGTACCTTCCACTTCATTTTTCTGGTAGCGCGCGGTATGAGCAAGCTGCCACTGAAACGCGGAAACCGCGATTTGTTTGACGGCAGGGCAGAGCTGGCGAATCGCAACGGCATCGTCCAATGTCAATGGCTTGCGAGTCTTCTCGTCTTTAGGACGGTGGCCATTCTGGGGTCCCTGGTCGAAGCGCGACACGAAAGCCGTATCGATCCCCTCGGCGGTAATCTCGTCTTGAATGGTTTGGCGAAAACCCTGAACCAAGCCGACGACGAGGATAATCAGCGACACGCCGATCATTACGCCCAGAATGGCTAGAAAGCTCCGGAGCTTATGCGTTCGAACGGTGTCAAAAGCCAGCTGAAGGTTTTCTTTGAAATCCTGTTGCATGATGTTCCTAGTTTTCAGCCCGCAGGGCTTCAATTGGGTCTAGCCGGGCGGCGCGCATGGCCGGATAAATTCCGAAAAACAGCCCCACTGCCGTGGAAAGCACCAAAGAAATGGTAATCGCAAAAATCGGGGTGGAAATTGGGATGGGCGTTGCGGCGCGAACCAGGCCGGCAAGCGCCAAAGCTACACCCACCCCTACGATGCCGCCCGACGCAGCCAGAAGGGACGACTCTACAAGGAATTGCAAAACGATGTGGCGACGCCGCGCGCCAAGCGATTTTCTAAGACCAATCTCGCGGGTGCGTTCGGTCACGCTAGCCAGCATGATGTTCATGATCACAATGCCGCCTACCACCAAAAATACGGAGGTGATCCAGATGGCGATGCCAAATGCATTTCCGGTTATACGGTTCCACAGGCCCATGATCGAATTGGGAGCGATTACAGCGAAATTGTCCTCGTCCTGATAGCGAACGTGGCGGCGGGAGCGCAGAATCACGCGCGCTTCATCTTGCGCAGCGTCCATCCATTCTGGGGCGCGCGCTTGAATGAACATGGTCACCGAATCCTGAGGCGCCAGCCATTCTTTTCTGTAAGTGCCCAGAGGGATCATCACGAAATTATCCTGGGACTGTCCGAGTACGTTGCCTTTCGGGGTGGCGACACCCACAACGTCGTACTGCCCCTGTCCCGCTCGAATGGATTTGCCGATGGGATCCATCCCAGGGAAAATTTTGTTAGCGACATCGTTGCCAATCACGCAAACGCCGGCTCTATGCTCTTCGTCCGCATTCGTAAGAAGCCGGCCATTGGAAACGTCAATGTCCCGTATGGATGCAAAATTAGGAGTCGCGCCGATGATGCCTACATCCTGGCTCATGATGTTTCCGTAGCGAACGTCCGCAGTGGTGTCCTGCTCGCCTGCCACTTGTTCGGCTAGTTTCATGTTGTCGCGCAGCGCTTCGAAATCATCCATCTGCAACGACGGACGCTTTCTTGCTTTGTTCCATTCCTGAAGATTTGTAACGATACCAATGCGGTCGATCACAAACGCATTGGCGCCCAGATTAGCAACCTTATCGGCCACATAAACATTCAGTCCATTCAGCACGGAAATTACGGAGACCAACGTGGTAACCGCGAGGATTACGCCCAGTAGGGTCAGGAATGTGCGCAGCTTGTGCGCGCGCAACGTGTCCAGCGCGATCCAAAAGGTTTCGCGGACAGCGACAAGCGTCTGCCTGACTTCAGCCAGGGTTGGGATGGCTTTTTTCACCTTGCCTATAATAGACGAATTAGGGGTCGAAAAAGTTCACAAGCCCGATTTTGCGCTAAGACTCGATACTGCAAGTGCGCATTTCTTGCTAACCCGAAGTGTCGACGGGATTTAACATGTAGCCTCGGTAGCTCACGCTCTACGGCAAGAGCTGGACGTGAGAGCGTGTCTATTCGCTTTATACATGACGGCTAGAACGAATGAAATATTCGCTTTTTCCAAGTATCGCTCTTAAGCCAATCGAAAGTCCTACCGCTGCAATTTCATCGCCGAGAATCCGCTACAATGTAGGTGTAAGCCCTTTTGGGCCTCGGAGGATCGCGAGTTTCGAATGTTCCGCGCTCTGTCAGTTTCTATTATTGCAGCTTTCCTTACGTTGGCAGGGCTGACCAGTTGGCCGGTGTCGCCGGAGCTTGGGCGTTCTGCGGGCCCGGATATGGATATCGGTTCGAAAAAGCTCGAATCGCTAGCCGAGGGGATCACTAGAGGCACTGCTCGATCTCTTCCGCAGAATTCGCAATCGCAAGCTCCCTCGGACGCTGAAATCCGCGATCGCGGTGAAAAGCTGATTGAAAATCAGCATCGCGACGATGTCGCCATTGAACAGTACGAACGCATCGAGCATCAGGTGGACCGCGCCGCCGGCCCCAATCCGCGGGTGCTGGAAGACAAGCTTTACCGCGTGGTTCCTACCGGTAGCGGCACGATGAAAATTTTGCTGAAGGAAAACAACAAAGTCACCGATCCCGTGATCTACCGGCAGCAGTTGCAGACCTGGCGCGAACTGCTCGAACTAGCACTTAAGCCGGACGATTCCAGGGCGAAACTCGCCTACGCAAAATGGCAAAAAAAGAAGACTGACCGGGCCGATTTGGTGGACGCGACCCGAGAAGCATTTCTCACGAAATGGATTGGCCAAGAGACGCTGAACGGCCGGCTCTGCGACATCCTGGAACTAAATCCCAATCCCAGCTTCCATCCGCACACGATACTTCAGGACGCCATGACGCATGTCACCGCGAAAATCTGGGTGGACCATAAAGAAAATCAATTGGCGCGCGCGGAAGCCCACGTGACGCGAGACATGGCCTTCGGCGGCGGCGTTCTGGGGAAGCTATATAGAGGCGGAGTATTTTCTTTCGAGCAAACGGAGGTAACGCCGGGTGTTTGGCTACCCATCCGTTACCAATACGACTTCACGGGCAGGAAATTTCTTTTCACCTTCGAGCAGCACCAGTACATTGAAGCTAGTCAGTATCATCGCATCGGCCCTCCGAAAGAAGCGCTCGCAATGGTTGAAAGCGAAATCGCGAGCGGCAAAGTGTACGGAGACCCATAGTCTCGCCACGCCTCCGATGTTCCGGTTAGCGTGGAACCAGGAGGCAAACATGAATCGGGTCCTTAGGTTCTTCGCTGCAATGATTTTCGCCGCCAGCTGCCTGGCATTCATGGCGGTTAGCACGCGAGCCCAAAGCGATTCTGCGGTTCCTTCACAAAACCCTGGCACCGCAGGTTCGTCTGACGGGGGATCGCAGGCGCCTGACAAAAAAGTCTGGACCAATGACGATTTCAGCTCGCATCCACGCAGGGCCGCATCAACTTCGCCGAATTCGAATTCAAAGCCTGCGAACACGACAAATAAGCCCAAACCTGACAATGGCGGCAAGAACGCAGCCTGGTATGGCGGCCAAATTTCCAAGCTCCAAGACCGAATTCCGCCGCTGGACGAAAAGATCTCGCAATTGCAGGCCGCGCTAAGCGGACAGCAAGTCAATGCACCGAGGCCATATGGCTGGTCAAAGCCGGATGATTGGCGCACGCAGCTCGCCCAATACCAGAAGCAGCGCGAGGATATTCGGACCAAGATCAGCGCTCTGGAAGACGCAGCCCGCCACAACGGAGTCCCCGAAAACGAAATTCCTTAAATTAGCGACAGCAAAAAAAAGCCCCGAAGATTTCTCTTCGAGGCTGGCCTGAAGTAATCGAAGAATAGACTATCGCGCTGCTGCGGCCGCTTCCTTTTCAATCGGGGCTCCAATCAAATTGCCCCATTCGGTCCACGAGCCATCGTAATTTTTCACATTGTCGAAGCCCAGCAAATATTTCAGGACGAACCAAGTGTGCGAACTACGTTCGCCGATGCGGCAGTACGCGATCACTTCATTCCTGCCGGTTATACCCTTTCCTTCGTAGAGGGCTTTCAGCGCATCGGGCGACTTGAACGTGCCATCCTCGTTTGCCGCCTGGGCCCAGGGAATGTTGGCGGCTCCAGGAATGTGTCCGGCGCGCTGCGCGGTTTCTGACATTCCCGGCGGCGCGATAATTTTCCCGGTGAACTCGTCGATGGAGCGAACGTCAACGAGCTGTGCCGCGCTTTTCCTGTCGAGGGTGCTGAAGACATCTTCCTTGCGGGCGCGAATTGATTCGTCGGGACCGGTCGCGTGGTATGCCGTGGCCGCCACTTTCGTTGGCTCCGTAGTCAGTGCACGCTTTTCTTCTATCCACTTCTTGCGGCCGCCGTTAATCAACCGCACATCCTTGTGGCCGTAATACTTTAGTTGCCAAAAAGCATACGCGGCAAACCAATTGTTATTGTCGCCATATAGAAGAATGGTCGTGTCGTTGGAAATTCCCGACCGACCGAGCAACGATTCCAGCGCTTTCTTATCGATTAAATCGCGGCGAATATTGTCCTGAAGCTGCGACTGCCAATTCCAGCCCACCGCTCCAGGGATGTGGCCCTGATCGTAAGCGGAAGTATCAACGTCAACTTCCACTAGCCGGATTTTCGGATCGTTAAGGTGTTCTGCCGCCCATTGCGTGGAAACTAAAGTCTCTGGATGCTTGTAGTCTGACATGCATTTTCCCCCTCGTAATTAGACTCAATGGCCCTGAAAACGACCTAAAAATAAAAAACCCACCTGCCAGCTTGTCCTGGCGGTGGGTTCAAAAGATCGGCTAGAAGTCTTTTCTTAAATAGCTAGCCCACCCCGCCAAGAGACACGCGTGTACAACAACAAATGAGCCGGTCTCTGGTGAGGTGCAACATGCGTAAAGACTACACCGGAACAATGTGTGTTGGCAATAGCGTCGTCAAGACGGGCATCGAGCACTAGAGCATTGAATTGATGATTCTATGAGACTGCTCGAAGGGCGCCGTCCGTGGACTCGAGTTCGATTCGAAGAAGCCAGTCGAAATGGAATTTTTCCGAAGCCAACCATTTTTCAAGCTCTTCTCGACTGGAAGCTTCGAACTCGACGAGCATTTTCCCTTCCTGCATATTTACCAGCACACGCCGCCCTTTAACCGTAGTCGCGACCAGCAACCGCTTCGTGAGTTCTTCGGCGCCTTGGCGAGTGAGGCATGCCAGCGTGTGTTGCGAGATGTAAAAAGCCATTCAGACTCCTATTCCGCTAGAATAGCCGCCGATAGCCAGAGCAACTTCAAAGTATCTTGTCGGCGGAGAATACCCAATGCCACCCGAGATGCGCAAGGCGCACCCCTATTATGTTTATGATGCGATTCAGGCCCAGCCAGAATTAATCGAAAGAATTCTGCGGAAACGCGAAGCGATTGAACGCGTTGCTGATGCGATTGCTGAAAGAGAGCGTATCACTTTTGTTGGAATCGGAACTTCGTTGCATGCCGCGCGCGTGGCGGAAAGCTGGACGCGTGAATTTTCCGCGGGACGCATGTGGGCTCACTACGAACAATCTTTCGAACTGGTGCACCACCCCATCGCGTTCACGGCTAGCGATGCCGTCATCGTGATCACGCATACTGGCACCACGACGGCATCCGTGGAGGCGCTAAGCATGGCGCGCGCCGCTGGGGCGTTGACTGTTGCGATTACCGGAGAAATGAGCGGAGAAGGAGTCCGCGGCGCAGACTTTCAAATCGAAACATGCGAGCAAGAAGTGGCCTTCGCCTACACAAAAAGCTACGCGACCGCGTTAGCCGCGCTGGCAATTCTGATCGCACGCATTGTTGGACGTCGAAAACTTCTGGGCGATGGTTCTTCTGCCAAAGAACTCGCGCAAGGGCCTACGATGATGCGCGAAGCGCTGAGGCTTGAGCCGCAAGTGCGCGAGCTAGCGAAACGAATGGCGCCTCTCGCGCGCATTGAAATTTTCGGCACAGGAGTAGGTTGGGCCACGGCGAGCGAGGCCGCCCTAAAAATCAAGGAGGCTTGTTACATTGCGGCCGAAGGTTTCGAAACGGAAGAAATACTGCACGGCCCGTTTTCGGAGACAGATTCTCGGGCGGCATTAATTGGATTGTTCACTGGCCGCAAAACCGACGACCGCGCGCGGCAGATTCTCCGCGCTGCCGGGGAATTAAGAATGCTTCGAGCCGCGATCGTTAGCCCTTCTGCAAACCACGACATTTCAGCGGAACACATATTGGTGGTCCCCGAGACAGTGGAATGGCTCACCGCTTTTGTGCATTTAGTTCCGCTTCAGCTTCTCACTTATTTTCTCGCACTCGAACGCGGGCTGAATCCCGACACCGGCCGCCAAGATCAGCCCGCACATGCCGCCGCCAGCCGTCACCATAAGTACTAGCTGGTCTAACCTGCCCATTCGAACAGTCCCTTATTGAGAACAATTTGGCGAGCGCGTTTGGCCGCGTTCGCTCGACATATAGAATTGTTCTCAGGCTCGACCCCGGGGTGAGCAATGAAACGAATAGTTTTTATTACCGCGACGCTTGCGACGATGATGTTCGCCTTAGTGGCAAGCGCCCAATTCGCTAGCGGCTTAGGAACGCTTTCAGGAAGCGTGTTGGACGAGCGAGGCAAGCCGGTTGCAGATGCGAGTGTGACTATACAGACATCCGACGGACTGCGTCCGCACGCTACGCACACGGATTCGGCCGGCCGCTTCGAATTCACCCGTTTCGAAGCGGGACAATACGACGTCCGCGCTTATTCAAACAAAGTTTTTTCGGATTGGTCGAAGCGCATAGTGATTCGCCCAAAGAAGACCACGGAAATTACTCTGCGATTATCTCCCACGGCGAAATAACAGCAATCACCGGAGTCCGTCAAAGCTCGTCATTCGTATCGCAAGGCAATCATAGGATCAACGCGCATAGCCCGCCGCGCTGGTATCCACGCGGCGATGAATGCCACCACCAAAAGTACCGCGCCTGCCACTCCGATTGACCAGGGATCGCGAGCCGGCACTTGAAACAGCAACGACCGCAGAAGTTGAGAAGCGAACCAACTTCCGAGCAAGCCCAATAGCGCCCCCGCTAGCGTCCACCGAGCGACATTTGCCATGACCATTTTAAAAATAGCGCCTGGAGTTGCGCCCAGCGCCATGCGTACTCCGATCTCTCGGGTCTGACGAGTTACCAGAAATCCCACCACGCCATAGATCCCGATAGCGGCCAACAATACTCCGATCGCCGCGAAGATCGAAAGCAACACCGCATTGAATCGAGGTCGGGCCGCTAATTTCCAAACGCGTTGGCTCATGGTTTCAATTTTTATCGGAAGCGTTGGATCGAGACTGGCAGTTTCCGAATGCATCCACTTCTCTACGGTTTGTGAATTCAGCGGCGTGCGGATAATCACGTACGCAGACCCCAGGTATTGCGGAGACTCATTTTTCCAAGGTATGTAGAATTCCGGATCCGATTGCGCGTCGAGTCCGGCATTTTTTACGTCCGCCACAACCCCGACGACGGTTCGCCACGGACCAGTCAAGCCAAAACGCATAGACTTCCCCAGTGGATTTTCATTTGGGAAAAGTTCGCGGGCCAGGGAATCGCTGAGAATGATTGAATTTTGACTGGGAACGCGGTCCTCTTCGTCGAACGCGCGACCCCGCAAGATCAGAATTTCTAGGGTGGAGAAATATCCGGGCGTGATGGCGCGCCAAGCCACCATACCTCCGGTGCCTTCTGCAAATCGCGGACGGCCCGCGACTTCGATTCCCGCGTAGATCGTCGAATGCATCGCACCGCTCGGCGGAATTGAATCGCTCAGAGCCACGGACGTCACGCCCGGAAGGTTTTGAAGCCGCATCTGAAGACGGTCAAAAAACTCGGCCTGTTGCGGCGCATTCGGATAGCGGGATTGTTCGAGCGAAATTTGTTCAGTAACAAGATTCTGCGCTTGAATACCTATCGGCACACTTTGCAGGTTCCAAAGGCTGCGCAGCAACAGGCCAGCGCCCGTCAACAAAACCAGCGAGATGGCGATTTGCGACGCGACCAGAAGCTGGCGCAGAGGGCTACGTGATGCGGTCCGAACTTCTTTGCCGCTCAAGGATTCGGGCGTGGGTATCCGCAAAGCCGGGGCAAGGCCAAAAATTATTCCGCACAAAAGGGAAATTCCCACTGTGAAAATAATAACGCGCAGATCCAAAGTGACCTGCTGCAGCCGCGGAATTCCTTCCGGCGCGATGGTGACGAAGAGACGCATCAGGAGATATGCCACCCAGCAGCCTGACGCGCCACCCAGAATTCCGAGCACCAGGCTTTCTGTCAGCGCCTGACGAACCAGCCGGCTTCTGCCTGCTCCCAAAGCTGCCCGTACCGCGAGTTCGCGCTCCCGGCTAGTTGCACGTGCAAGTAACAGGCTGGCAACGTTGGTGCAAGCGACCAGCAGCACAGCTAGCACCGCGCCCGACAAAACCCAAAACGCCAGGCGTAAATCGTGCACTTGTCTATCGCGCAGACTGCGGACAGAAAGATGGACTTCATTGCGAAACTGTGGGGGAGCTTGTTGCAGAGCTTCCTCGAACCAAGGCTGAATTGCAGCGGCGGCTTGGGCCATGCTGATTCCTGGCTTCAGACGCGCAAAGCCTCTAAGGACTGCTCCCGAATCCGATTTGCGCTGAGCCGCCTCATCCAGGGCTTGGGGAACCAGAACGTCAACCGAAAGCAAATTGGGCATCTCAAAATTCGCCGGAAGTACCCCAACGATGGCGGTAGTTTGACCATCCAATGGAATTGTCTTGGTGACAACGTCGGGGTTTCCGCCAAATCTGCTCTTCCAGAGCCCGTAAGAGATGAGCGCAACGTCTGGCACCGCGGGTCGATCTTCGTCCGGTAAGAAATTGCGTCCTACAATTGGCTGGACGCCAAGCGTCGGAAGAAAATTTTGCTCTACCTGTGCGCAAGAGAGACGAACAGGACTCCGATCGGTGAGGTCGCAATCGACGACCCCGGGAATCATGGAGGTCATAGACTCAAACGGTCCCGGCGCCTTCCGCCAATCCACATAGCTGCGTCCCAGCAAAAATTCGTTTCGTTCAATGGGCGCTAACAGACCGAACGAGACTAGGCGGTCATCGTGGGGATAAGGCAAGCCGCGGAAAAGATTTCGGTCGACCAAGCTGAAAACGGCGGAGGTCACGCCAACGCCCGCGGCTAGCGTCAGAATAGCGATAATTGCAAAGGCCGGATTCTTGCGTAGCATCCGCAATCCGTAGCGCACGTCACCCCACAAAGTCTCCAGCCAAAATCCACAACGGTGTTCACGACAGCCTTCCTTCACCGCCTCCACGCCGCCGAATTCCAGCAAGGCTTGGCGGCGAGCTTCTTCTGACGACATGCCAGCAGAGATGTAAAGGGCCATCTGTTTTTCCAGATGAAAACGCAGCTCTTCGTTGAGGTTTTCTTCCCACTGACTGCCGGGATTTTGCCGCCGCAAGAAATTCATGGCTTGCGCCCCTTAACTCATGGCTCTCTGGTGAAGTTCAGGCCCGTTGAAGAATCAACGCCACAGCCGAAGAAAGTCGTTCCCATTCCGCCATTTCTTTCTCGAGTTGCTGGCGTCCGGTCTTCGTCAGGGAATAGAACTTCGCCCGCCGATTATTCTCGGAGGCGCCCCACTCGGCGCGAATCCATTTCTTGCGTTCCAAGCGATACAGCGCGGGATAGAGCGAACCTTGCTGCACCTGTAGCGCCTCGCGCGAAAGTTGCTGGATGCGTTGCGCCACGCCCCAGCCGTGCATCGGTTCGAGCGCAAGGGTTTTGAGGATTAGCAGGTCCAGCGTGCCTTGCAATATTTCTACCGAAGGACTCATTCTTTTCTCCTTGAGCGGAGAATCAGATCAACTAATTGCCGGAGTCCAGATGCCCATCCGACATTGACCCATTTTCCCTGACGATTTACGAACATTTCCGTAGCGCGTCCTGAATGTGTCGAACGCTTCCGTCCATTTCAATTTCGTACAGATATTTCGAATAAACAATCGCGGTGTAACCGTACATTTGAACTTGCGTCTCGGGATTCCAGATGCACGAGCTTGCCGCCCTTGGCCACAAAATCTTTAGAGCCAGCGAGAACTTCGTCGCGATTTTCCCAGTTCTCGCTCTGATCGATGGCAATCAATTCAGAGGGCAAGAGTTCCGCCAAGCGCGGACTATTGTCTAAGAACCACGAGCGCCATACCGCTTCGCGAGCGGTTAACAGTTCCTGTTTTTCTTCCGGTCCCACTGTTTGCGGTTGCTGTAAATCAGCTGCGAGAGAATCGGGATGCAGCGTAGTGTCCGATCCGATTTGAATCCAATCACCTCCTAGCTTTGCGTAGATGTCCAGGATGCGAAGCTTTTCCGTAGATGTATGCCCCTGATATTCATAATTTACATCGGCCACGTAGGGAACCAGCGCGACGTCGCCGTAGAAAATTACATTGAATTCGACCGTCTTGTACGCGGTCATCTTCACAGGTGATTTCAAAAATCCATTCGCGCCATCCATATATTGATCGATGCCCCGAACCGCAGTGCGCGAAGAATTCTGGAAGCCAGTCCAATCCTTCGCATGCTTGGCGCGAATCACTTCAGCGTCTTTCTGAATGTAAGCCTGGAAAATCTTGTCGATGTGATTTCGGATCGCGTCGCGGTCCGCTGAACGCTGGTCCCCTGGCACTGGACCGAGTTGCATCGAGCGCGCGGGCATCGCGACGAGGACCATGCCAAGAACCAAAACTAATTTGGCGAGTTTCATATCCTCCTCCGGATAATGGGCAGCCCCCTAGATAAACTAGAGGAAGAGGCTGCCACCGCGCTTGTAGATTGTCAAGGGGGGAGCCGGTCGCGATCCGGCGCGCCAAACGGTACTAAAACCCCGGTACCTTCCTAAATGAACCAGCGGAGCCATTGGCGGCTCCCGCTCCGTATTCCAAAATCGCTCTGCGGGTTGGATGGCTGCGATGCGGGGACGACGGTTCCACAAAAAAAGGAGCCGGGCACGCTAGCCAACCCGTCCAACCCCTCCTGCCGGCGTAATTCCTCCTGACCCCCACCGGCAGCGGGGTCTGACCAGGCCTTGGATTAATCTTTCTTTTGTTCCTCGACATCGTTTAGTCGCCGGATTGCGTATTAACAATTGACAAAGTAATGTGGTTCTATCTCGTCGGTCAGTCCTAAGAATTGGTTAGAACTGATCGCGAGGAGAGGTTACATTTGCTTCAAACGAAACGAACAATGTGGCGCGTTCCACAGAAGACGGTGACCATTGGTCTCGTCTTGTTCTGCGTGCCGGTGCCGGCCAAAGCTGATAACCTGAAACCGGAAACGGTTGCGGCCTACAACCATTACCTCCAACTAACCGAAGCCAAGATCGATGCCGAACTGGCGCAAGGCGTTCCGTTTCTATGGATTGACACCGCATCTCCAACAAGCCGTGACGCTTATTATGCCGAGTTGCGCAAAGGTGGGGTGGTAATTGAACGACTCGAAACGCTGGACAACGGCAAGACAATCGCGGGTCCCGGAGCGCTAATTCATCACTGGATCGGCACCGTTTTTATTCCCGGTGCCACTCTGGCACAAACACTCGAGTTCATGCAGGACTACGATCATAAAAAGGATTATTTCCGTCCTGACATCCAACGCTCAAAAATCCTGCAGCATCAAGGTGACGATTTTCTGGTGAACCTGCGCTTCTACAAGAAGAAAATAATCACCATCGTGGATGACACGGACCATCAAGTTCACTACCACGTCGTGGACGCTACCCACGCCTGGAGCAGGTCTCATGCCACACGCATTCAGGAGGTAGAGAATCCCGGCGAGCCCAACGAGCGCTTAGATCCGCAAGGCCACGACCGTGGCTTTTTGTGGGGTATGGATACTTACTGGAGGTTCCAGCAAAAAGACGGGGGAACTTATGTGGAGTGCCAGTCTGTTTCGCTCACACGCGATATTCCCACCGGACTTGGCTGGGTCGTTGGCCCATTCGTCACCAGCGTTCCGCGGGAGTCACTCACCTTCACATTGGTTACTGCACGGAGCGCGGAACTTCAGCGGCTGGCGGCACATCCTGCGAAGTGACCTCCGCTGTAGTAGTAGAAGCCGTGAAAGTGGTGGAACCCAGAAAGATGTCTTCGAGTCCGTTGTTGTCACGCGGCACTAAGTTGTCGGCGAAGGAAAGCAAGCTCACCGTAGTGCCGTCCTGGCTAATTGACGGCACCAGGCTATTACCGTTAGCCGGTGTGGCACCCGAGCCCGCTCCTTGAGTCACCAAAACGGTACTCGTCGTACACTCGGTCGTAATCGTTTCGCACGTATTGCGCGCAAAAATATTCTCAACGCCATTGGTGGTGCTTGCAATATTGGATGAGAAAGAAGCGAACGCCACGTATTGTCCCGTGCTATTAATGCTCGGGTATTCGCTTGTGCCATTTCCAGGGACGCCACTGGTGGTAAGGGAAATCAGTGTCGTCGAAGGCATGCACGCCGTCACGATCGCAATGCACGTATCGCGCAAATAAATTTGCTGGGTAGGACCTGCCCCGGTCACCAGAGTCGTTCCAGTGGACGCGAACACGATAAATCTTCCCGTATTCGAAATAGAGGATTCCGAACTGGCACCGTCGGCCGGAGTCACACCGTCGTGCGTGGATATCAGAGTCGTGTTTGCCGTGCATTCGTCTGTTAGGCACGTACTGCGCTCAAAAACTTCCTGAGAGCCGTGTTCGTTGGGGGCGCTTGCTCCCAGATTTGTCGCCACGGATGTAAACGAAACATACAATCCGCCCGAAGCCGTCGAAGGGTTCGAACTCGCGCCGTTGCCAGGTGTCGTCCCATCCGTGGATATTAGATAGGTTGTGCCGATACAAGTCGTCCCGGTCACTCCGCTGCAGGTATCGCGCAAATATACCTGAGGCGTAACTCCATCCGGAGAAATACCGGAGACGAGGTTCGTAGCGAGTGAAACGAATGCGACGTATCTGCCGTCGGGACTGATCGATGGATTATAACTGTCGCCATTTCCGGCGGTCAGTCCGTCCGCAGAAACGGAAACGAGTTGGGTTACGAAAGTCGTGGGCGTCACATTGCACACGGCGGTGGTAGAAGTCGGCAGGCATACAGGCCGCCAGTACACTTGGCTCATTCCGGCAGGCACTCCTACGCTTGTAACCAAATTCGTTGCCAGCGAAGTGAACGCAGCATCGCTCGCCGCTCCATCTAGTGAAGGCTCGGAGCTCGCGCCATTGGCAGCGTTGCCGTTGGGATCCGTGCTCACGGCGGTAGTTGCCGGTGTGCAGGACGCAACCCCCAAGCAAGTATTACGGACAAAAACGACGCCGCCATTGTTAGGTTCGTTCAAGATCAAATTGTTGGATACAGACGCAAAGGCTACGTAGTGCCCGGTCGTGCTTGTCGAAGGCCCCACCGTGGTCAATTTAAGGCCGAGCGTACCGTTCTCACAATTCGAAAGGCCTCCGCAGATGCCCTCGTTCGCCTGTGATCCGTCCGCAGCAAGATCCACAAGGATGGGCAAACCAAGCAAGTGAGTCGGATTCACTGCAAACGTGAGCGTGTTCGATGGTCCGCCGCCGGGCGTTGAGTTCACAACCTGCACCTGATTGACACCGCCAACCAGGAGATCGGACCCGGTCAGTGGCGTGGTCACTTGCGTGGCGCTGACAAAGGTAGTCGGGCGCTGCGTTCCGTTTACCGTAATGAAAGAACTCTGATTGACGAATCCTGTCCCGGTCAAAGATAAAGTCGTCGGCGTACCGCCAGCCTGCACGCCAGCCGGAGCGACCCCGGTAATTGTGGGCAACGGATTCAATATGCTCAGCGGGTACGAATTCGAAGCGCCGCCTCCTGGGGGAGGATTGACAGGATTTATAACGGTAATCTGCAGGATTCCAGCTGTGGCGATATCGGTGGAGTTCAACGAAGCATCGATCTCGGTGGAATTCACATAACCGCTTTGACGGTTACTGCCATTGACGGCTACAGTGGACTGTTGCACAAAATTTGAGCCGAATACACGGAGTGTGAATCCGCCACCTCCGGTCAAGACTCCTGATGGAGACAGCGAAGAGATGTGCGGTACGGGACTTACGGTAGGCCCAACGCTGAAAGTGATAGCTTGAGTAGTCCCTCCGCCCGGTTGCGGAGTAACCACGGTAATCATCGCGGTTCCCGGAGCCGCGTAAAAGGACGGAGGAACGATCGCCGTCAGCTGCCCTGTGTTCACGAAAGTGGTGCTGAGCGGGGTGCTATTCCACTGTATATTGGACTGCTGCACAAAGTTGCTTCCGATTACGGTCAGGACGAATGGATTCGTCTGGTTCGTGGTAGTGCTTGTCGGGCTAATCGACTTCAAGGTCGGCGAAGGATAATTCACATTCTGGCCGCAAGATGGCAGAACGATGGCCACAACAATCAGAAGCCAGAAAGGCAGTCGAAAGAGTCCCCGCAAATTACTCACCCCTGGTCGATAGGTTGAAACTACCGGCGTAAGCACAATAGTAGAGACTACTAAAGATGACTCCATCGAGCAATCGGGATGCCTGGGCCCTTAAATTACCCCGGCGCATATTCATCGTGACGTCCCAGGTCGCTCGCTCGCACGCGAAAAACACAAACAATGTGCCGGCTTGGGCTCTTCATCACGGTCTCAGAATCTTTACAGAGCATTAACAACTTTCCTTGTTTTTCCTTCGCAATTCTCTTGACGAATATCGGCCAGCAATCTACTCTGCCCGCCGTGGAAATGAACTCGCACGAAGCCCCTGTTCCACTTGTCAAATGCGCTGGCATTTTGCCCAACTCGCTCGCCTCGCGTTTTGTCTGCTGTTTGTGTGTTTGATCTTCCCCCGGATTGCGAACGCGCAGGAATCAAAACCTGATAATCCCAATCATCCCGATACGCCGAATCGTGCTCCTGTCGCAACCGACGACAGTTCCGATTCGGGAGACATGTTGACGCTGTTCCCGCATTCCGACACCGCTCCATTTTGGATTTCCGGCCAGGCCAACATTATTTTTCAGTGGCATCCGTCGTTCCCAGCAAAATACAGCGGTCCCAACAGTTTTCACTCCTATGGGGAGAATGCTACGTCGAAAGTTTATACGCTGTACCTTGGATACGAGCTTACCCGCAACACGGAAGTTTTTATGGACGTGGAAAGCACCGGCGGGCACGGTCTGAGCGCTGCGCTCGGGCTGGCGGGATTCGTGAATCTCGACGTTGTGCGCAATCCTGAATTAGGCGGTACGCCCTATCTGGCTCGCGCCATGGTGCGCCAGATTATTCCGCTGAGCGACGAGCGCGTTTCAGCCGAGCGCGGAGCCACTACCTTTGGACTGGCAACTTCGCTTCCCGCGCGACGACTGGAATTTCGCATCGGCAAGATGGGCTTGGTGGATTTCTTCGATACAAATACTTACGGCACCGACAGCCGTCTGCAATTTCTGAATTGGACCGTGGACAACAACGGCGCCTACGACTACGCCGCGAACACGCGCGGCTATACGGAGGCGGCCATAATCGAGTACGACGACCATTGGTTCACGGCTCGGTTCGGCGAAGCATTGATGCCCAAAGTGGCCAATGGCATTTTCCTCGACGCCGATCTGGCCAGGGCACGCTCCGAGAATCTTGAGTTCGATGCTACCGGAAGTCTTTTCCTTCACCGTACCGGTACCGTTCGCCTGATGAGTTTTCTGAATCACGCAAACATGGGGAACTATGAGGAAGCGATCCGAGATTTCCAGGAAGGCGAAACGCCCGTTCCCGACATTATTTCTACGCGCAGGCAAGGACGCCACAAATATGGCTTCGGGCTTAATTTCGAGCAGGAACTCACTTCGCAATTGGCCTTCTTCGGCCGCCTGGGTTGGGGCGACGGCCGCAACGAGTCATTTGCTTACACCGAAGTCGATCGCACGCTCGAGCTTGGCGCTTTCATCAAAGCGGAAAAATGGAAGCGGAAAAACGATCGCGCGGGCGCCGTGTTCGTGATGAACGGAATCGTCGCGGCTCATCAGGAATATCTCGCACTAGGCGGGCGCGGATTCCTTCTTGGCGATGGCGGGCTGAATTACGGCCACGAAAAAATCTTTGAAACATTTTACACCGCGCATTTGTGGCGAGGCTTCTTCGCGTCGTTTGACATACAACACATCAACAACCCCGGTTACAACAAGGACCGCGGGCCCGTCGTGGCTCCGGGTTTGAGATTCCACGTCGATTTCTGATCTTCGGGGATCGAAGCGCAGAAGGTGGCTAAGAATCGCGAGGGTCGCGTCTTTCGCGATGACGCGAGCCGCGCTTTTTTAGGCGTTGGTTGAAACGAATCGGTGTACCGATGAAGCCAAACTTGGCGCGCAGCTGGTTTTCCAGGAAGCGCTGATAGCTGAAATGCAGCGGCTTCAACTGATTTGTGAACAAAACGAATGTCGGCGGCGCAGTGGTAGCCTGCGTGATGTAGAAAATCTTCACTTCCCGGCTGGCCGGGGACGTGCCGCGATCCAGGTCCACTTCCTTGAGCCAGCGGTTCAGTTCTCCCGTGGAAATTCGGCGGTTGCGCGCTTCCACTACCTGATCGATCACCGTATATAGCCTATCGATATGCTCGCCGGTTTTTGCCGAAAGGAAAACCACCGGGGCGTAGGAGAGAAATTTCAACCTCTGCCGCACCAAAGGTTCGTAATCCTGAATCAGCTTGTTTGGATTCGCGCCCCCGCCTTTTCCGCCACGTTTCTTCTCGGCTGTGGATTTTTCCTGCGCCGCTTGGAGCGCGAGATCCCACTTATTCAACACGATAATTACCGAGCGGCCTGACTGTTCGGCGTAGCTGGCGATAGTGGCGTCATGTGAAGTGATCCCGACGGAGGCATCCGCCACCAGCAGCGCCACGTCGGCGCGTTCCAAGTGACGCCGGGCCATGATCACGCTCAATTTTTCGGCGATGAGTTTCGTTTTCCCTTTGCGTCGAATTCCAGCCGTATCGAGAAAACGATAGAGTTTGCCTTTACGCTCCAGAACAGTATCCACCGCGTCGCGCGTGGTGCCAGGTTCCGGCGAAACAATCGAGCGCTCGGCGCCTACCAGTTGATTCAGCAACGTGGATTTTCCAACATTAGGCCGGCCGATGATCGCGATGTTTACATAAGGTTTTTCTTCTACCGTTTCGCCGCGCGGAAAATCTTCGGTCAGTGCGTCGAGCAGGGTGTCCACACCGAACCCATGCTCCGCGGACATGGGAAAAATTTCGTCGCCTAATTCGTAGAATTGCGCGGCGAGCTCGGCTTGTTTAGGCACGTCAACTTTGTTCACTGCCAGAACAGGAGGCTTTCCGGCCCGGCGAAGGAGAAGCGCGAGTTCCTCATCCAGAGGAGTGGGGCCAGAGCGGCCGTCAACAACCTGTACCACGCGAGTAGCATTATCAATCGCTACGCGAGCCTGGCGCAGTATTTCTCCCGGGATGCCAGCCTTGTCTTCCGGCACGATCCCGCCCGTATCCACCACTTGAAAGTTTCGGCCTTCCCAATTTGCAGTGCCGTAAATACGATCGCGCGTGATGCCTGGCTCGTTCGTAACAATGGAACGGCGCGTCCCAGTTAGGCGATTAAATAGCGTGGATTTGCCCACGTTAGGGCGTCCGACAATTACGATGGATGGCAGTTTTTCGGTCATTGAGTTCCGATGTTGCGGCGGCTAGTTGCTAGCTCTGGAATTCGCGACGATCACGTTGGGCGGTTTCAGCATCTTCGTCGGGCTGATTATCGCCCCAATATGTCTTAATCGTTAATGTCAGTCCCAAGTCCGCGAGCAAGCGCAAGGTTTCGGCAGAGATGGACGGTCCTCCGCCAAAACCTGTGCCGAAATGTCCACAATAAGCCTCGGTAGAATAGCGCTGTCTTAGCTCACGAACATAATTCTTAAGAGGGAGAAGGTTTTCAATCAAAGATCTCAGACCATCCTCAAGCGATTGCCATTCCGGATTATCAGGCGATGGCCGCACCTCGAATGACCAGACAGACCGCTCCCTCCGTCGCTTAGGCCCCATTGGCTCGCCCTTCTTTAGAAACACCGAAGGTCGCAAGCCAAGTTTTGTTGAGACCTCGGCTTCATCCAAATCGCCTCCAGCGATCATAAGGTCGACAGAATATGTGTGCATCGTAGTGGCGTTCCCGCTAATTTGCGAACTAAGGCTTTACATTATCATCGATAGGCGAGGGATACGGACTTCTAATGAGACTGCGGATGGTGGGCGCATCTGACGAAAGCTTTCCGCTGTGTTACTTTAGGAGTTCGAGCCTGCGCGTCCGTCGAGTCTGAAAACCATCATGGCCAAGAAAGCCGCCGCTACAAAATCCGCTGAAGTTACCATTGACGATATTTTTGGCCGGGGAGGCCTGCTCGAACGAAGCCATCCCGGCTACGAGTTCCGTTCTTCTCAGCTTGAAATGGCCAGGATGGTCGATGAAGCCTTCCAGAAAAAACAACATTCCATCATCGAAGCCGGGACCGGAACGGGTAAGACACTGGCCTATCTGATTCCTGCCATTCGCAGTGGCGGGCGCGTGGTGATTTCGACCGCAACAAAATCTCTTCAAGAACAGCTCTTCAACAAGGATATCCCGTTTTTGCAGAAACATTTCGCGCCCAACCTGAAAGCCGCGCTAATGAAAGGCCGCAACAATTTTCTTTGCCGGACAAAAGCAAATCAGATGGAGGGCCAGGCTGTATTGAAAGGGATCGACGAGATCGATTGGTTTTCGCAAATCCGCGATTGGGCGAAGCTTACCGAAACTGGCGACCGCAGCGAGCTGACCTTCTTGCCCGACGATGCTGATCTCTGGCACCGAATCGACGCGCGCAGTGACTTGTGCACCGGCCAGAAATGCCCCGACTTCAACCGTTGTTTTATTACTGCCATGCACCAGCGCGCGCAAGAAGCCGACCTGATCATCGTGAACCATCATTTATTTTTTGCCGACCTGGCAATACGACAGGATGATTTCGGCTCGATCCTGCCCGAATATTCCGCGGTAGTTTTCGACGAAGCGCATGAGATCGAAGATGTTGCCAGCGATTATTTCGGCCGCCGCGTCTCGAGCTACCAATTCGAAGAGTTGTCGCGCGACACTGAGAATATTTTGCGCGTGTTGCGAATTGAAGCTACGCCGGTGCGCAAGCACCTCACACGAGTCCGCGAACGCGGTCGCAGTTTCTTCGAAAATTTCCCGGAACGCGAGGGCCGCTTCGCCTTTGGCGCAGCAGAGAGAAAATCCTTCCTAGAGCGGCATCACGAAGCGTTTGAGGATTTGGCCGCCGCGGCGAAGCGCATCGAGACCGAATTGTCCGCGATGACGCCCAAGCCTGAAGAAGTGACTACTCTCGCTCGGCGCGCCGCGGAACTTCGTCGCGAACTTGAATTTCTGCTGGAAAGCGAAGAGAAGAGCTACGTCTATTGGTACGAGCGCCGCGGGAAAGGCGTGATTCTTACGGCGACTCCGATTGATGTAAGCGAAATCCTACGCGAACGACTTTTTGATCGCTTCGATAGCGTGGTGCTTACGTCGGCTACGCTGGCAGTGGGCAGCCGTTTTGATTACTTGAAACAGCGCCTGGGAGTGATGCCTGCAAAAGAAGCCGTACTGCCGCAGGAGTTCAACTTCCGCGAGCAGGCCCTCCTTTACATTGCGAGCGGAATGCCAGACGTACGCCACGAGACATTTTCCGCGCGATGCGCGCAGGAAATCGTAAAGCTGCTGGAAATCTCCCAAGGGCGCGCGTTTTGCCTTTTCACCAGTTATGCCCAGATGCGCGACGTGTATCAGCGCGTGTCGGCATCGGTAGGCTTCCCCCTGCTATTGCAAGGCACTGCGCCCAAATCAGTTCTGCTGGATCGTTTCCGCACTACGCCGAACGCCGTGCTGTTCGCCACAGCAAGTTTCTGGCAGGGAGTGGACGTCCCCGGCGCGCAACTTTCCTGCGTCATCGTCGATAAATTGCCTTTCGCGGTGCCGAGCGATCCGATCGTAGCCGCGCGTGTACGAGCTTTGCAGGAAGATGGCCGCAACGCCTTTGCCGAATACCAGGTTCCGGAAGCAGTCCTTGCGCTGAAACAAGGCTTCGGGCGCTTGATACGTTCGAAGACCGACCGCGGCATGCTAGCCATCCTGGATAACCGTATCTCGCGCATGCAGTATGGTAGAATTTTTCTTGAATCCCTGCCTGAATACAAAACTACGCAGGATCTGGCCGAAGTCGCGCGCTTCATGGATTCGGAATAAGTAATCCCAGGGACCGGCGGTTTGCGCAACGGGAAGGACGTGCATGTACGAAGTTAGCGTGGATGAAACATTCGCCGCAGCGCACAATCTGCGTGGCTACAAAGGCAAATGCGAGAACCTGCATGGCCATAACTACAAAGTTCGCGTGACCCTGGCCGGCGCCGAAGTAGATTCCGTCGGCCTGCTCTACGATTTCGTGCACCTGAAGCAGGTGATCCAGTCGGTGATTCGCTCGCTGGATCACAAGTATTTGAACGAGCTTTCGCCGTTTGACGTATTGAACCCGTCGGCCGAAAACATCGCGCGTTACATTTACGATCAAACCGCCAAACAGCTTCACCAAGCTCCCAACGGTGCAGCGGTTTCCAGCATCACGGTCTGGGAATCAGAGGTGACAGCGGCGACGTATCGTCCCTAGAAATGATGGCTAATCACGAGCGATTCATCTCACGGCGGCAGAAGACACAGTCGGGCAAGAATGCTTGATGGCACAAGAAGAGCCCTAAAACATGAATAGAGCGCTCCTACTAATCGCGATTCCTGCTTTCCTCGTCTCCATTTTCTGGCTTACGATTGGATGGGGATGGCGCACGGCGTTGGTCGTCGGTTGCATGGAACTTGTCATTGCGGCCGGAGCGGTGAATTATTTCTCCAGGCGGAAGAAGCCGCCGCCAAATCCGGGATGTGGCGGAGTCTTGGAATAGGCGAAGTCCACGGTTTTTTCGATGCTCATCACCGAAATCTTCAAATCAATCCAAGGCGAAGGCACTCGCGCGGGTCTGCCCTGCATTTTCGTGCGTCTCACCGGATGCAATCTTCGCTGCACCTGGTGCGACACGGCCTACGCCTTCCACGGCGGCACGAAGCATTCAGTTGAAGAAATTCTGGGAAAAGTGAGCGCATTGGCCGGAAACGGCCAACAACGCGTTCCGCTGGTAGAAATCACCGGCGGAGAGCCGCTGTTACAACAGGAAACTCCCGCGCTGGCGGGAGAATTAATGTGCGCAGGTTACACCGTCATGATCGAAACGAGCGGCGAGCGCTTCGTCGGCGTCCTTCCTGACAGCGTGATCAAAATCGTCGACGTAAAGTGCCCCGACTCCGGCGAGGCCGACACATTTAATATGTCTAATCTTGATGTCCTAGGCGTGAATGATGAAATAAAATTTGTCATCTCCACACGCCGCGATTATGATTTCGCGCGCGAGTTCGTTACAAAGCACCGGTTAGCGGAGCGTGTTCACGAAGTTCTTTTTTCGCCCGTGTTCGCGGACCCCCACGGCACCTGGCCCGGACTCACCGCTCGCGAACTCGCCGAATGGATACTCGGTGATGGATTGCCCGTGCGCCTGGGCTTACAATTGCACAAATTTATTTGGGACCCTGCGATGAAAGGTGTTTGAGGGCGTAGCTGATAGATGGCAGGAGAAAGCAAAGCGGTCGTTTTGTTAAGTGGCGGCATGGATTCCTGCGTCACCGCAGCGATCGCAAATCAGTCGCACCGGCTGGCGCTATTGCACGCAAGTTACGGCCAGCGCACGGAAGCGCGCGAGCGACGTGCGTTTGAAGAGATCGCCGATTTTTACGAGGTTAGGGATCGTCTGATGATTCGCCTAGATTCCTTCGCGCAAATCGGCGGTTCGGCGCTTACCGATCGGAAAATGGCCGTTCCGGAGTCCAGCGACTCGGGTACCCACTCTACGGAAATCCCTATCACCTATGTTCCTTTTCGTAACGCCCATTTTCTTTCCGCTGCCGTAAGTTGGGCGGAAGTAATCGGCGCAAATACAATTTTTGTCGGCGCAGTAGCCCAAGATAGTTCCGGCTATCCTGATTGCCGTCCGGAGTACTATCGGGCTTTCACGGAGTTGGTGCGCCAGGGAACCAGGCCCGAGACGCATATCGAAATCGCGACACCGGTAATCACAATGCGCAAATCCGAAATCATACGGCGTGGTGTTACGCTCGGCGCGCCACTCCAATTAACCTGGTCTTGTTATCAATTCGAAGACGAAGCGTGCGGAACGTGCGATAGTTGCCGCCTGCGCCTGCGCGGTTTTGCGGAAGCGGGGCTGAGCGATCCTATCGCTTACCGAGCTCGAGTTGCGCAATAATAGGCGGCCCAATTAGCAAGCGAGGAGACCATCACATGAAAAAGCTGGTTCGTATCTGGGGAGCGTTGGTTTTGGTTCTTTTGTTGGCCACGGTGGCGGTGGCGCAAGACAGCGGCAGATTGGACGGCGAAATAATGGACAAAGAAGGCAAGCCGTACCCTGATGTCACCGTAACCATAAAGAACCCCGATACTGGACAAGCTTACACCGCCAAAACCGACAAGAACGGAAAGTTTGTGCAGCTTGGCCTGCGAAACGCGATTTATGTGATTACGCTCACGAATGAGAAAGACGCCTTGAATTACGGTCCGGTCAAATTCCAGGTAGAAGTTACGAAGGACAACAATTTCAAGATCAATTTCAAGGATATCGTCGCTGAAACTGCCGCCGCGCATCCCGAAGAAGTTAAGAAAAAGGAAGAGGAAGAGAACAAGGCCAAGGCCTTGAAGATGCATTTCGACAATGGAGTAGCGGCCATGGCGGACGCAAACGAGCTGCAAAAGCAAATCAGAACCGCTTCGGCAGACCAAAAGGCTTCGCTGCAGCAAAAACGCGCCGCCGATTGCCAGACAGCGATAACCGAGTATCAACAAGCGGAACAGGGCGTGGGAGCCAAGGAAGTTAACAATCACGCGTTAATCTGGGGAAACCTGGGCATTGCCTATGAATGCGCCGGCCGCTACGATGACGCTGCTGCAGCCTTCCAAAAAGCGATCGACTTTAAACCCCAAGCACCCTTGTACTCTGGCCTTGCCACGAATCTCGCAAACTCCGTCACCCCTCAGACCGATCAGAAAGCTGGCGATGCCAAAATCGCAGACGCAATTGCGGTTTGCGACAAGGCTTTGGCTCTGGACCCGGCGGTCGGCGACACGTGTTATAGAAACGTTGGGATCGTGCTAAGCAACCAAGGTCGCCAGAAAGACGCCATCGCGCCACTCCAGAAGGCAACGCAGGCGAATCCGAAAGATGCGCAGGCCTGGTATCTCCTTGGTGGCGCGCTGTCGGCAACCATTGAGCCGAAAGAAGAAGGCGAGAAAATGATGTATATAATTCCGCCGGGCACCAAAGAGGCCTACCAGAAGTGCATTGATCTATCACCGAATACTCCGCTAGCGGCGCAGGCGAAAGAGGCGTTAGATCAATTGGAAACATTAACCGGTGGCGTTGACACCACAGTTTCCAAGAAGAAAAAGAAGAGTTAATTATTTTAGAAGAACGCGTTTTTTCTTCGTCGCAGAATTTCAAGATGAATTCTCGCCTCTCGACCCGCCGTCGCTGGGGTGTTATTCTTGCGCAAGAAACCTGAGGGATGGGATGGATCACGTGAATTCGAATCAGCCTGCTACAGAACGCCGCCGGAGCGACCGCCTTTTTGAACCAGTGCCTTTAGTCGTGCGCGGAATCGATCTCTTAGGCCAGCCGTTTGAAGAACGCACAGCCACACTTGCGTTAAATCTTCACGGCTGCCGCTATTCTTCCAAACATCACCTGCCGAAAAATACCTGGGTCACACTGGAATTGCCGCAGACCCAGAATCGCCCGAATGTAAGGGCGCGCGTTGCTTGGGTGCAGCGCCCGCACTCGATTAGAGATTTCTTTCAAGTGGCCGTGGAACTGGAAGATCCCGCAAATATTTGGGGACTGGATGCTCTTCCCGAAGCCTGGGCAACTTCCGCGGAACCTTCTCCTAACGACGAACAGGCCGAGCCGAAACCCAGCTTCGAAAATCGTGACGATTCGGTCCCGATGAACAACACAAACTTCTTGGGGACCCCAGTGGACCATACAAACGAATTTCGCGATCCTTCTGCATCGGCCGAATTCCATTCCCCGAACGATCCGGACGTGGCGAACAGCCCGCTTTTCAGGGAACTGCGAAAGGAACTGGAAAGACAGTCCCGGGAAACCATTCTGCAAGCCTCCAGGCAAGTGCAGGAGGAAGTTCGCCGCGCTGCTGAAGACAGCGACAGCCGGCGGGCGGCCGCTGTTGAAGAGTTTTTCGCGCAATGGAAGCCCGAGTTTGAACAGGCCCAGACCGGTGCGCGTGAGGAATTTTCGAAACAACTTGCCGAGCGGCAAGAAGAATTTCTAACCGGCCTCAAATCTGAATTTGAGGAAAATTTCAATCAAGCCCGCAAAGTGATGGAGGACCTTCACCATCAAATGGAAATTTTGCGCGCCGAGAATGATGCGGCGCACGAGGCCGCCAGCCGCTTGGCCCAGGCTCGTTTGCAATTCGAGGCCATGGAAACCTCCAGGAACGCAAAACCAGCGGAGCCGGAACCCCATAAAGAAGAGTCAGCCGCGAAAGAAATCTTCGCGGAAGAATGGCGCGCGGCTCTTGCAAGGGAAATGGACGTTGCGCGAGCTCAGTGGAATGAATTGCTTCAATCTTCATTGGATAACAATGTCCAGCGTTTGGTGGAGCAAGTCACCGAGCGCTCTCAGGACGTTTTGCTAACCACGGAATCTAAGATACGCGAAAGCATCGCTGAAGCTCGCCAACCCTTGGCCCACGCTGCTTCGGAGGCGCGCGAGACGCTTGCGCAAATCAAGACCTCTCTCGATCAGGAGGTCACGCGCGCGCGCTCGTCCTTGTCCGAAATCGAGTCCGTAGCAAGCCGCACGAAGGAATATTCGGCGCAGCTTGAAGCAGCCAGCCACGACACGTTGAACGAGCTCCATCGCCGCCTGGAGAAGATACTGGAAGCGCAGAGCGCCGAATTGAATCGTCGCGCGGACAATCTTGCCGCCGGTATCTCGCAACGCGTAACGCCGGTCCTCGACGCCCTTCAGCAGGAATTTGTAAATCGCGCGCACCTTCAAGTGGAAGCAAAGCTTGCTCCGCATTTTGAACGCGTGCCCGAACTTCTTCGCGAGCTTGCCGCACGTGAGGTCCAAGCCGAAGAAAGTTTGCGGCTGCATCGCGAACGTCTGCGCCAGGCGTCGGAGAACAATCAGCGTGAAGTTTCCGCTCAATTGGCCTCCACATTTATCGAAGTGCGCAACGATTTCGAGTCCGCTCGCAAAGAAGCCTTAAATAAGTGGAACGAAGAACTGGATGCAAGCGGTGCGCGCGCCGCTCATTCCGCTGCTGAATCCATCGGCCGCAGCTCGGAATGGTTTCAGCAGGAAGCGCGGGCGCGGTTGCAAGTGCTGGTGGAGCAGACTGCCGCCACCGCTGCCGCTGGTTTCGATGAGAGAACTGCTGAGGCCGCAAGAAGATATGGCGCGCAACTGGCTGACGAATCCACAAGCCATCTCGCTCTGGTGCATCAAAGAATCGAAAGTCTGGCTGTAGATGCGGCCGGGCGAGCGGGCAGCGAATTCGACAAAGCAGCCGAGGCTGCCGCAAGTTCGTTCGGTCACGTCCTGCGAGGGATTGCAGGCCGCGAAGCTGAGCAGTTCATGCAGACGACAGGCAACACAGTCCGCGGCCGCTCCGAAGAGCTCGATCGTTCCGCGCAACAGGTTCTTAGCCGATTCGAAGCGAACGCAGCGACTTCCCTCGAGCAGCTGCAAGTGCAAATGTCATCGCAACTCGAGAACGGCATTCGGGAGTCCCGCGCCGCGCTTTCCGCAGAGTTTGCCACTGCGCTCGAGGGTTATCGAGCGGAGCGCGATCTGCATCTTCAAAATTGGGCTTCAGACTTGGATCGCCTGAGTGGCGAAGCGATTGGGATCTATCAAGAACGTCTCCAGACAGCCTGCGATTCCTGGATTGTTTCTTCCGTGCGGCGGCTCAGCGAGCACGGGCAGAACGTGATTGAATCGATGTTGCGATCCGCTGACCAGGCCCTGCGTGACTCCTGCTCAAAAGTGTTTGAAGGTCTTGCTGAAATATTGCGCGAAAGGTCGGCCAATGCCGCCGGAGCGGGAGTCGCCGGTTTCGCCCCGCCACCGCCGCCTAGCCGCGATGTGGAATCTTCCGGCCCTCGTAACGGAATAATTTAGGTTTCGTTTCAGTGAAGCCTTTCAGGCCTTGGCGGAGTCTTACTTTTTTCCAACAACCTCGGTAACTGAATTAACTACGTGGTTCACTTGTTCGGCAGTCATACTCGGAAATATTGGCAGGCTCAGAACACGATCGCACGCGCGTTCAGCTAGAGGATAGGTCCCCGCCGGATCTCCCAGCGAGGAATAAGCGGGCTGAAGATGTACCGGCTTGGGATAGTGAATTGAAGTTTCCACGCCTTTATCTGCCAGCTTCGAAATTACCGAACACCTGCTATTCACGTAGATCACAAATTGGTGGTACACGCATTCGTCGCGGGGATCATCCACCGGCAAATCCAAGCGGACATTTTCCAGCGCGCGTCGATACTCTCGGGAGATGGCCTGCCGTTTTTCAGTCCAGCCATCGAGGTAGCCTAGCTTGATGCGCAAGACGGCGCCCTGAAATCCCTGCATACGATAGTTGTATCCCACAAACTCATGATCGTAGCGCGCAGTTTGCCCGTGCGAGCGTGCCGCCCGCGCGAATTGCGCAATTAAATCGTCGTCGGTCGTGAGCGCGCCACCTTCTCCGTAGGCCCCCAAATTTTTCGTGGGATAAAAACTGAACGCGGCCGCATCGACAAGCCCGCCCACTCGCTTGCCGCGATAGCGCGCGCCATGCGCTTGTGCCGCATCCTCCAGCACGCGGATACCGTGGCGGCTCGCAATCGAACGAATAGCGTCCATGTCCGCAGGCCGACCGTACAAATGCACCGGAAGTATGGCTCGCGTACGTCGCGTAATCGCTCGTTCGATCAAATTCGCGTCAATGTTCGCGGTAGCAGGATCGATATCCACCAGCACAGGTTGCGCGCCGCAGTAGCTGACAGCTTCGACAGTGGCCAGAAACGTATTGGGGGTCGTAATTACTTCGTCGCCCGGCTGCACTCCTAGCGCTAGCAAGCCGAGATGAAGAGCCGCAGTGCCACTACTAAGAGCTACGCAGTGTTTGGTTCCGCAATATTCCGCGAATGCGGCTTCAAATGCTTCCATCTCCGGGCCTTGAACGAACGCGGATGTTTGACACACGCGATCGAGAGCCGGCAGGATTTCGTCCCGTAGCTCGGCGTACTCAGCCTTAAGATCGAGGAGTGGAACTTTCATTTAGGCGGCGCATTATGCGCAGGCGAAAACTCTACTGTAAGGCAGCGTTCGCCACAAGAGTATGGTCCTCTTCGGAGCCTCAACAGAAGCGTTTGTGAGATCGAGAGGTTGCTGGAAGGTGTCCGGCCTAGATGTGAGTGAGCGTCCCCGTAATTTTTGTGCGTCGGAGCGCCCAGGCGAAAACGGCAAACGATAGTGGGATGAGTACCGCAGCGAAAACGAGCAAAGCAAGTATGGAAGGGAAGAGTTCCTTCCAGCCCGCGCCGGCTAGAAGTGCGCCGCGCATCCCTTCTAAAGAATACGTCACCGGTATCAGCCGAGCCAACATTTGCAAGGGTACAGGCAATACCGAGACTGGGTACATCATCCCGCCCACCAAGCCTGAAACGCCGAGCACCAGCCACTTAGCCGGATTCCCACGCTTAAAAAGAATTGAGTAGCTGGCAGAAAGGATGCCCAGTCCAGCGAAAGCCAAAATCGAAACCAACAGAATTGCCACTGCTCCAGGCCAATTAGCAGACTGCGGCCTGAATCCAAACAGCAACGCGCCCCAGGCAAGATAAACGCAAGTTCTTATCGCCAGCGCAGCAAACGGATAAACTGCCGAGCCAGCGACAATCACAGGAAGCGGCGTTTGGGTTACCAGCAGGGCCTCCAGAGTGCGATTCTGGCGCGCCTCCTCCAGGCTGGAATCGAAGGCGCTCAGCGACACGCTTAGATAATCAAAGAAGGCAAAACCCACCAGAGCAAAGGCAAAATAGTTTGTTCCGACTGGCAGTTCGCTATTCAGTTCCGGGCTCTGCACGAATCGCGACAAATAATAAAACGTTGCCACGCCAAACAGAGCCTCCAGCGTCTCCAGCAACAGCGCCCCGCGATAGCCCCTCGCGATCGCAAAATCACGCCAGAAAAAAGCGCCGACTTTACGGATTGTGTGTTCAACGTTCACGCGTGACTCTGCATTTGTACAAGGCGGCTAACTATGCTCGACACCGCCGCTTCTAGAGTTGCCGTATGCGTCGAGGCACAAAGTTCCCGCGGCGTATCGAACGCAATCACGCGTCCGCCGTCGAGTAAGATCACGCGATCGGCAATTTCCTCAACTTCGCTTAATGTATGGGAAGCGAACAAAAGAGTGGTCCCGCCTTTGCGCACGAGATCCTCTTTTAACAAGCGGCGGAATTCTGCTGCGGCAAGCGGATCGAGGCTGCGCGTAGGCTCATCCAGCAGCAAAATAGCCGGCCGGTGCAGCAAAGCTCGCGCCAGTCCCAATCGATGCATCATTCCGGTGGAAAACGTCCGGACTTGGCGGTTCAAATCGTTCTGGATTCCCATCAATCCTGCAACGGTTTCGATTCGCTTCCGTGCATCTGTCCGGCTCAAATTATTCATGGCCGCAAAGAACGCCAGATTCTGCCGCGCGCTCAGCCGCACGTAAAATCCTTCGTCTCCGCCCGTGTGGTAGCCGAGCTGTCGCCGCGCCGCAGCGGAATCCCGCTCCACATCGAACCCTCCCAGTGTCGCCTGTCCGCGGGTAGGGATGATCAGCGTCGCGAGAATGCGAAGCAACGTCGATTTTCCGGCGCCGTTGGATCCGATCAATGCGACCACTTCATTTTCCTTCACATCGAACGAAACTCGAGCAAGCGCTTTCTCCGTGGCCCGCGCCACTGGCTGCGTCAAGGCGCGCCAACCAGTAAGAGCTGGGGGGAAATATTTCTCGAGTTCGGTGACGGAAATAGCAGGCGAAGGCATCTAGGGTTTATATCCGAAATCGCTGAGCCGAATCCAGTTCCGTCATTGCCCTGCGACAGAAGGTGCGGTTAGAATAGCCGTGGGTATTAAGTCACTATGGCTGTCAAGAAGTCGCTAGGCTTGATGAATTCCGAAACTTTTGGATAGCCGGGCCTGCCGGCAAGAAATAAAGACCACTCCAGCCCACAAGGACTTTGGCGCCAAAAATGGACGCGTCTCTCTCCGTGCATTCAATCGTCGTCGCCAGCGCCGAGCAAGTATCGTGCCCGCTTGGTGACGAATCCGCGATATTAAATCTCAAAAACAGCAAGTACTACGGCATGAATCCCATAGGGACGCGTATATGGGTCCTCTTAAAAGAACCGCGAAGCGTACTGCAGTTGCGCGACACTCTATTAAGCGAATACGAAGTGGACGAAAAATCATGCGAGCGAGACCTTTTGGCTTTGTTGGAGGAAATGAAAAGCGAAGGGCTGATCGAAGTGCGAGCCGTGATGGCGAGTTAGGTGCCAATCATAATACTCTGTTACTTCGCATATTTATTGAGCATCGGTAATCATTAGGGCGACTTTATTCTGGTCAGCGGGTTGAAATCAGCGATGGGAAAGTGGCAAACTTTTTGGCGATTATCAGGGCAACAGCGGCGGATTATTTTTGAAGCCGCAAGCGGATTGATAGCCACCTGGGTGGGTCTACGTCTCGTGGGATTTCGGCGCTGGAAAAGCGTGCTGCAATGGACTGCGCCGCGAAAGAGCGAAGGCACACAAGAAAAGAATTTTCCGAACGAAGTAGCCGATGTTGTTCGAATGGAAGAAGCTGCCGCACGGAATCTGTTTTTCAGCACGAATTGCCTGGAACAATCTCTAGTGCTTTGGTGGCTCCTGCGAACGCTCGGCATAGCGGCCGATTTACGCATTGGCGCGCGAAAAACAGCAAACCATTTCGAAGCTCATGCCTGGGTTGAATTTTGTGGAACAGCCTTGAACAGCCCGGGAGAAGGCCACGTTCACTTCGTGCCATTCGACCGGCAGGCAACCGGGATAGGGACCAATTGAGCGGAATGGTGGGCATATTCGATCGAAGTGGAGCGCCAGTGGATCGCGCGCTCCTACGTGCACTTACGGACTTTATTTCCTACGCAGGTCCGGATGGACGAGACACCTATACGGCCGGTTCTCTCGGCCTAGGCCACACCCTGCTGCGAACCACTAAAGAGCCAACTCTTGAACGACTGCCCGCGGGCCCTGACGGCCAATTTTGGATTACCGCCGACGCTCGAATCGATTGTCGCGAGGAATTAAAGCGTGAGCTCGAAAAAGCAGAACCAAATCACCGGCGTGCTGCCACAGATTCCGAACTGATTCTGCACGCTTACGCGATCTGGGGCGAAGAATGCGTTCGGCATCTTCGAGGCGATTTTGCGTTCGCGATCTGGGACGCTCGCCGAAAAACGCTTTTTTGTGCGCGCGATCATTTTGGAATTAAGCCGTTTTACTACGCTGAAATTCGAAACATTTTTCTTTTCAGCAATGTGTTGAATTGCATTCGCTCGCATCCTGAGATATCTGAAAGTCTCAACGATGCGGCCATCGGCGATTTTCTGCTCTTCGGGCTTAATTGTGACCTGAGCACCACAACGTTTCGTGATATCCGAAGGTTACCGCCCGCGCACTGCCTGTCCGTCTCCGCTGAGAGCATGAGAATTTCGCGATATTGGTCGGCTCCTACCTCCGGCGCTATCCGTTATCGCCACGCAGATGAATATGTGGAGCATTTTCAAAGTCTCATTCGATCGGCGGTGGCGGATCGGTTGCGTGTAGATCGTGCCGGAATATTGCTCAGCGGCGGCCTAGACTCGGGAGCGATCGCGGCGACCGCTCGAGAAATGTCCGACAGTTCTTTGGGAACCAGAGACTTGCGCGCGTATACGGTCATTAACAAATTATTGATTTCCGATCGCGACGGAGCTTACGCCCAGCAAGTGGCTGATTATCTTCACATCCCGATTCAATTCGTGGAAATGAGCAAGCTAGAACCATTTGAACGCTGGAATGATTCTGAATCGATTAGCCCGGAACCCGTTGGCGACCCTTTGTTTGCGGGACTCTCCGAAGAATTTAAGGTGATTGCAGCTGATTGCAATGTCGTCCTATGTGGCGAAGGCCCCGACAACCTGATGTATTTCGAGATGCTTCCGTTTGCCAAGCAACTGCTGCGTAAGCGAGATCTCCAGGGCTTCGTTCGAGAGGTCTCCGGCTATCTTAGGTTACGTTCCTCGATCTGGCCGGGAATTCGTCGACGTATAAAGGGGGCCTTCGGAAAGGACCGGAACCAGCCCTTATTCCCGTCCTGGCTGGATGCGGAATTCTCCCGCCGATTGAATCTGCTGGAGCGATGGAAAGAATGGAGCGAATTGCCGGCTTTACGTCCGCATCCCGTTCTTCCGAAAGCGCATGCTTCTCTTTCGATTCCGCAATGGACGAACGCATTCGAACAAGAGAGTCCTGGCGCCTCACGATTTCCCGTCGAGGTGCGCTACCCATTTCTCGATCTGCGCATCGTAAATTACCTTCTCGCGCTGCCTCCCTTTCCTCTTTTCTTTGAAAAGCGGCTGTTGCGCGACGCGATGGTAGGTCGCTTACCCGAGAAGGTCAGACTTAGACCAAAGACACCTTTGGCGGGCGACCCTTTGGTCCAGAGTTTATGGCGCAACGCGACCAGTACCGAACGATGGAATCAGGTACACTGGAGTATGGACATAGAGCGGTATGTGAATCGTTCGGCTTTGGCGCCGCTCCAAGCATCTTCAGCAGAGCAGATTTCGGTGAACGTGCGCCCGCTTTGTCTCAACTTTTGGTTGCGGTCAGCGCGGCCAGTCCTGTATAACTTGCGTGCGGAGGTTGGCAATGCCTAAGCAGGTCATAAGGGAGCTTAAGAAACCTTACTCCGCTCCCGCATTAATCATTTATGGAACTGTTCAACAGCTTACGAAGGCGGCTGGCCTGAGGGGAAGCAGAGACGGCGGCACTAGTAGAACCATGTTTAAGACTCGTATGTAGGCCCGCTGTTATTCGAAGTAGAAGCTTGTCAGTACTATACGAAATCAATAGAACGGATGACCGCGGCGGCTGGTAATTTCCAAATGGCAAAGCTTTAGTCGGGTAGAAGTGAACTTCGCTTATTCTGTTTTCGGTCTGCTCCTCCACTCGAACCTTCCCATTCCGGAACTTGTGCCTGCCGAACCTCCCGGCTCTGACCCCGTGGTCACCATTCATATGAATGAATCGTCCCCCTCAGAGTTTTTGTCCGAAGCGAAGACCCTCATCTATAGCAGCGAATACACGGATCCAACCGGCCAGCCAGCGCTAAGAATCTGGAAAACTGCGGAGAGTCAGTTTTTGCATCTTGTGTACTTTGACGAGACCCAATTTTGGATGGATCGCAAGGGAACTGAGCTCTGGGCACAATGGCCGGACAATTTAACGATTGAAGATACTGCGACGTACTTGCTGGGCCCCGTACTTGGTCTTCTTCTGCGCCTGCGAGGTGTAACCTGCCTTCACGCCAGCGCAATTTCCGTCGGCAACCGCGCTATCGCTTTCGTCGGGTCTGAAGGAGCAGGAAAATCCACCACAGCAGCGATGTTCGCTCAAAAAGGCTGTCCAGTAATTTCCGATGACGTAACAGCAATAACGGAACGGCAAGGGGTTTACTGCGTTTTTCCAGCCTATCCATATCTTTCTTTGTGGTCAGACTCGGTAACGATCATTTATGGATCAGAAAAAAAACTGCCGAGTTTTTCAGCGAATTGGGATAAGCGTCTGCTTTCGCTTTCCGCTAATAATCTTAAGTTTGAGGGCAAGCAACTGCAGTTGGGCGCGCTCTTTATATTAGGCGAAAGAAACCGCCAGCCGGAATCACCCCGTGTGGAACCTTTGACTCCGAAAGAGGCTCTGCTTTCGTTGGTGACGAATTCATACGCGACGAATCTGTTAGATACGGACATGCGCGCTGCCGAATTCGAGTTCCTTGGCCGCATGCTTCAAAGCGTGCCGGTCCAACGACTAATACCTCACCAGGATCCGACTCAGATCGAGCAGCTCTGTGATGTGGTGCTGCGATCGTTCGACATTGCTGCGATTCAGTAGTCTTACCTCCGCAACTTCTAAGGTTAGTGCGTGCTTCTTCAGCACACCTCCGGCTTTTCGTCATTTTGAACGAACGGGTTTCTTTAGTGCAGGAACCGCAAGTAATCCTTTTCAAGATAACTTCAAAGTCGGAGCCGGGCTGCTGATTCGCTTTGGAGAAAAATAAGATTCCCACTGCGCTGAAAACAGCTGGCCCCATTTTCGTCTCCTTGCAACCCAACTTCGGCATCGAGCGCCCTGACTATTTCCATTTGCTCTTAGTCACGCGGTAACCTAAAGTCCCACTGCCCGCATCAAAGGGCGCTGGACGAATATGCTCGAGGCAAGAATATCTGGAGGACATTCGAGATGAAGAAGTTTGCAGGACTTTTCGTAATGCTCGGTCTTTTTTGCCTGCCCGCTTTGGCGCAGGACACTTCGAAATATGAAGTAGGAGGAGGGTTCGCTTACCGGTCGTTTGATAACATCAATGGCTCGCGGATCAGCACGATCGGATGGAGTGCCTATGGCGACCGCCATATCTGGAAGTTCATTAATCTCGCAGCGGATTTCTCAGGGACCTACAATAGGAACAGCAACTTCGGAAACACGAGTATTTACAACTTCTTGGTGGGGCCGCAGCTATATCCCTTCGGCCATCAGCACAAAGTTACCGTTTTTGGCCAGATCTTGTTCGGAGGCGGCGCGCTCCTTTACCATCTGCCGAGCCAAAATGGATTTAATCCCGTTTTCACCTCTTACGCCGGAAGCTCATGGATGGGAGGGGCCGGATTGGATTGGCGAGTAAGGAAACGTTGGGCTATCCGAGTTATCCAGGCTGATTATGAACAAACGCGCTTCATTTCCGGCTCTCCGAGTCAAGGCAACTATCGAATATCAATCGGTTTGGTCTACCGATTCGGGATAAAGTAACTTTCTTGGCTGATCGCGATTTTTTCTTTATTGTGCGCCTGCCAATTTGGACTTGCAGAAGAGGCGACGCTCGGTGCAGATTACCGGTGCGTGGAGATTACACTTGAAGGCAAAGGATCACGTTCGACGCTGCTAATTGCCGCGTTGGTTGTGGCGTCCTTTTTTTCTTACCAGGCCGTCTGCTTTTGGATCGCGGATCATCGCATTAATTCCGACAATCTGAATGCTATCCAGAGAGGCGCTGCGTTGGAGCCGGGAAACGCCGCGGCCTGGGACACTTTGGGACGCTTCCAGCAATTGGATTTTGTAGCCGGCGATCCCCACGAGGCCATTAAAGCCTTTCAAAAGGCCATCCAGGATGATCCGTTGTCCTCCTATTACTGGATGAACTTGGCCGGCGCGTACGAATCTGTAGGAGACATATCGCATGCCCGCGATGCATTCAGCCATGCGCGACAGGTCTACCCTCTGTCCGCGCAGGTCGCTTGGAACTACGGCAACTTTTTGCTTCGGCAACAACAGCCAGCCGAAGGCTACGCCGAAATTCAGTTGGCCGTTCGTTCGGACCCAACGCTTCTGCCTCTGGCGATTTCACGCACGTGGCGCTCCAATCATGACGTAGACGTGTTGCTGAGTCAGGTGCTCCCGTCCGATGAGAACGCTTATTTTCAAGCCCTCGATTTTTTCGCATCCGCTCAGCAAGCGGACGCCGGCCTTAAGGTTTGGCAGCGATTGGTTTCCTCCGGGAAGCCGCTCGCTTTGCCGCGATCATTTCCATTTCTGGATGAACTCATCCGCGAAGATCGCGCCGCCGATGCGGTCCGAGTTTGGCGCCAAGCACTCGGTGCCGCCGGCGTATCCAATCAGGAGCCACAAAATGGATCTGTGATCTGGAATGGTAACTTTGTCGGCGATTTTACAAATGGAGGCTTGGGGTGGCGCTGGAATGCCGTTATCGGCGCATCAATCGACTTTGATGCCGCAATGGCGGAGGGCAAAGGGCGTTCTGTCCGCTTGGATTTCGGCGGCGGTAACAACACTGAAATCTCTCAACCGTTTGAGTATGTCCCGGTAGAGCCTGGCCACACTTATCGCTTTCAGGGCTATATGAGGACGGAATCAATTTCCACCGAAAGCGGAATGCGTTTTTCAATCTATGATCCCCACCATCACAATGCCGTTGATCTGCAAACTGAGAATCTTACCGGCACTCATCTATGGAACGCTGCTGAACTCCAGGTGGTAACGGGACCGGAGACGCACTTCTTGGTGGTTTCTCTGCGTCGCGACCCCAGCCGTTTGTTTGACAATAAATTGAGCGGAACGGTTTGGATCGCCGATTTATCGCTGGTTCCGGACCGTTCGAATGAGCCGGGAGCCCAACGTTGAAGATCGTTCGCATCGGTCTTTGCGTTCTCTTCGCATCTAGTGTGCTGGCCTTCGGCACTGTGGAAGTTTGGTCTCAGTCGGTCCTCGAAATCGCGGCCGCAATGTTGTTCTTGCTGTGGGCAATTATGATTTTCAGGGATTCGAAAGCGACGATTTATTGGAACCCGTTAATTTGGCCCATTCTTGGCATCCTCACCATTGGCATCTTGCAGCTCGCTTTCGGCGCAACGCCGTATCGATACATTACGCGCCTGGAACTCCTAAGATTCGGAGTATATTTAATTATCTTCTTTCTGTCGGTACAGGTTTTCCGCGAGCGCCCCGAGCTTAAAAAGCTGGCATGGTTTCTGATTTTCCTGTGTTTCGGAGTTTCTTTGTTCGGCATCATCCAGCATTTCACCTCGGATGGAGCGATTTATTGGCTGCGTCCGTTGCGAGCAGGCGGCGATCCTTTCGGACCGTACGTGAATCGCAACCATTTCGCCGGCTTCGTTGAACTGACGCTGCCGATAGGTCTGGCGATGCTGGTCTTTCGCGGCTTTCAACGCGACGTATATCCGCTGGTTGGATTGTTGGCCATCGTTCCAGCCGGGGCCCTGATTCTCTCCGGTTCGCGAGGCGGAATCGTCAGTTTTGCGTTTGAGATCGCCGTGCTTTGGCTGCTCGCTAGAAGCAAGCTAGCCTCCGAACGTCCGCAGTTTGTGGGAGTCGGAATTGTAGCGCTGGCTGCTTTGGCACTGATCGCCTGGTTGGGCGCAGGCCGTGCGATTGAGCGATTTTCGGCAATACGTGTTGGCGAAGTGACGGTTGACCGTCGCGTTTCAATGTTTCGCGGAGCAGCACACCTTTTCGCTGATCACCCAATTACGGGCGTCGGGCTTGGCGCGCTGGTCGCGGCTTATCCGCGCTATGAGACCGCCTATGACGGAAAGCTTGTGGATCACGTTCACAACGACTACATCGAACTGTTAGCGGAGACTGGGCTACTCGGCGGAATTTGCGGCTTCGCGCTCTTATGGATTTTATTTCGCCAGGCCAGGTCTTGTTACGCGGCAGAGCAAGGGCATTTCTCGCGGGCTCTTCACGCCGGCGCGGTCGCCGGCCTGTGTGGGATGCTGCTCCATAGTTTCGTGGATTTCAATTTGCATATTCCATCGAACGCTCTACTGTTCTTATTATTGGCGCATCTGGCGACCTCACCTCCTTTGGCGACTGAAGCTGGCGTCCTGCGGCGCCGCGTGCGCGCACGCGAAAGGAATTTGGTCGGAAGCGAATAGGAATTGGCGGAGTCCTCTTGGTCAACATCCCGCCAAGCATAACGCGCCGATTTGCGTTATAGGCCTGGGAACCTGAGGTTCTAGTCACGTCTTGGTTGACACCAGCGCGGGGCTAGGTAATAGTGTTTGCGGGGTTATCTATCATGGTTCCATCCGTCCAGCGCGTTCCCAGCTGGCGATCAGCGAAGTTTGTCTGGTTCTTTCCGGTTTTCTTGCTGTGGTGCACGCACGTCCACGCGCAACAAAAGCCACCGACATCTCAACAAACCAACGAGAAAATCCAAGAGTTGGCGGGATTAGCTACCGCTCGAGCTGCCGATACGCCGATCGGAAGTGGCGATCTTATTCACGTCGAAGTCTTTGACGTCCCGGAACTTTCGCGGGACTTGCGTGTTAGTGAAACAGGTGACATCACTTATCCACTTATTCCCGGCAAGATTCAAGCCAGTGGGTTGACAGCCGACCAACTGGAACAGAAATTGGCGAAACTTTTGATCGAAAACGGGTTGGTTTCCCACCCTCAAGTCTCCGTTTTCGTAAGGGAACAAAACAGCCAGCCCGTTTCGCTGGTGGGTGCAGTACAAAGGCCCATGGTTTATCAGATCATTCGGCCTACCACGTTACTCGAATTGCTGGCGCAAGCCGGAGGCGTGACGGATGAAGCAGGCAGTGTGGTAATCGTCACGCGCAACGGGCATCCCATCGGCGATAAGAATGGCGCGGCGGGGTCGGTTGACACGACTGGATTGGACACCCAAACCATCACCATTCGTCTGCAGGATTTATTGGAATCCGGAAATCCTGTTTACAACATTCAGATTTATGGTGGCGACGCGGTGAGCGTCCCTCGGGCCGGCATCGTATACGTGATGGGAGGGGGAGTTACCCAACCCGGCGGTTACGTTCTCCAAAGTCACGGAGAGCAACTTACAGTGCTGAAAGCAGTCGCTCTAGCTCATGGCTTGACCTGGTTTGCAAAAGCGGATCAGGCGGTGATCATGCGGAACAACGCCGATACAGGCCAGAGAGACATGATACCCGTACATATCAAGCAAATCCAAAATCAGAAAACCGACGACGTCACCATGAAATCGAATGACGTTCTTTATGTTCCTGACAGCAAGGGTCTCAAAGTTCTGGCCAAGGGCTCCGAGGCAGCCCTGACGGTTGGAACAGGCGTAGCTATTTATAGATACTGATCGCGGGCGAGTAAAGCAAAGTGACGAGGCTAGCGTCGCAGGATAAAGGATAAATGGAAGAGCTTTCTAGGATTGCAAATCTGCGGGACCGAAAAGCCACGGAAGCTCTAAGCGTTATTCCTGCGCCGTCGGTTCTTTCCTGGGAGCAGGTTCCCAGGGAACCGCACCTGCTTGATTACGTCATCATTTTGCGGAAGCACCAGTGGATGATCCTGACCTTCTTTCTAACTGTGGTGACTATCGTGACCATCGCGTCCTTCAAAATGAAGCCCATATTCGTGGCTTCGGCGCGCGTAGAAGTCGACAAAGAATCGCAGAACTTGTCGCCTTTTCCGGATTCCAACTCCTACGACGAGTTCATGGACCTGGAAAATTATCTGGAGACACAATCGAAAATTCTCCAGAGTGAAACGCTGGCCCTGCAAACGATCAAGTCTCTTGGTCTGGAGCGCTATCCCGAGTTCGGTGGTAATCCGAACGCGACAGCCTTTGCTCACAGTGGTGTAGCAGCCAGGCGCCCAGCAATCCTTGGTGCATTTTTAGGACGGCTGAGCGTAAAACGCGTGCCGAACAGCCGCCTGATTGAAGTCACCTTCGAAGCGGAAGATCCGCAGCTCGCTGCGCAAATCGTCAACACGCACTTGCAGAATTATGTGGAACAAAATTTTCGCAGCAAATACGATGCTACGATCCAAGCATCCAACTGGCTCTCTTCTGAACTCGAAGAGCTTCGGATAAAAGTCGAGAAATCTGAAAACGCCCGCATCGCATACGAACGAGCCAATCAAATATGGCAAATTGACGAAAAGCAGGATATCGCTACTTCGAAGCTTTCAGACCTCAGCAAGGCTGTTACCGAAGCGCAAACCGACGAAGCCGAAAAGGAAGCTTTTTACCGTATGGCCGTGTCCGGAAATATCGACGCGCTGCCGGTGGCTCACGGCAGTGAAGTGATTACGGAGCTCAGAAAACGCAAATCAGACGTAGACGAACAATACGCCGAAGCTGTGAATCAGTATGGGCCGAATTTTCCCAAAGTCTTGCGAATCGCTGCTCAGCAAAAAGAAGTTGACGACGACCTCGGTCGCGCTCGGAAAACTCTACTGGAAAGCGTGCAAGAGGATTACACCACTGCGCGCAACCGCGTGCAGCTCCTGCAGGAAGCGCTCGACAAACAAAAAGCGGAAGCCAACGATCAGGCGGAAAAGCTGGTCCAGTATCATATTCTTCAGCACGATGCGGAATCGAATAAGCAGCTTTACGATGGATTGTTGCAGAAACTAAAAGAAGCCAGCATCACTGCAGGTCTTCGATCGAGCAATATTCGTGTCGTGGATCCCGCGCTGGCGCCCGCGAGTCCGTCACGCCCGCAAAAGGCGCGCAACATTCTGTTGGCAGTTCTAATGGGTCTGGTGGGCGGAGTGGGCCTGGCTCTCTTCCGTGAATACCTTGACAACACGGTAAAGTCGCCTGACGACATCGAAGCGCTTACAGGGCTGCCCTCTCTCGCCGTGGTACCTTCCCTGCCTGGAATGAATGCTCCCACCGGGCGGCTTTCACGGCTCGGTCGAGAAGCCAGTGCGGCGACTGGTTTGGGCTCGCGCGTAGAATTGCTTTCGTACGTACAGCCCAAATCGCAAATCTCCGAAGCATTCCGCGCTTTGCGAACTTCTCTTCTGCTCTCACAGGCTGATCATCCACCGCAGGTGATCCTGGTCACCAGCGCTCTGCCTCGCGAGGGGAAAACGACCGCCGCAGTGAATCTTGCCGTCACTCTGGCACAGCTTGGAGACCGCACTCTGCTTGTGGACTCCGACCTGCGCAAACCAGGAATCCGGCGGGCGCTGAATCTGGCAATCGGAAAAGATGTGGGGTTGAGTTCTTATCTAGCGGGTGTTACTAGCCTTGAAGAAGCTACGATTCAACATCCCACCATCACCAATCTATCGGCGCTGACAACGGGACCGGTGCCGCCCAGCCCGGCGGACCTTCTTTCGTCTCACCGTATGCGCGAGGCCATCGCAGAGTTGCGCCGGCGTTTCAAATTCATCGTGATCGATTCTCCTCCGGTCATGGCCGCCACGGATGCTGTGATTCTTTCGGCGCTTACGGATGGAGTTTTGCTGGTTGTGCGTAGCGGCGAAACTCCAAAAGAAGCCTTCACGCGCACGCGAGATTTGCTCGCAGCTGTGAAATGTCGTTTGCTTGGTGTGGTGCTGAACGCCGTAGATTCGAATGCTCCGGATTATTACTACTCTTATCGATATTATCCCTACGCGTATGGCTACGGATACGGAGAAGACGCGGCCAAGCCTTCTAAGTTCCCAGCGGGTTCCGACGAAGCGAACGGACCTTCAACATAAAGAGGTGCATTTTTGAGATACCTTATAACCGGCGGCGCTGGATTCATTGGTTCTCATCTTGCCGAAGCTTTGCTCGCGCGTGGCGACTCCGTATTCATCCTCGACGATCTCTCCACGGGCAGTGTGGAAAATATCCGGCATCTGAAAAAACACGATCGCTTTCACTACGTTTTCGATTCGATTATGAATAAACCTCTCCTGGCGGAGATGGTCGATGAATGCGACGTCGTGTTTCATCTGGCCGCTGCGGTGGGCGTACGGCTAATCGTTGAGAGCCCCGTGCGTACAATTGAAACAAATGTCCATGGCACCCAGTTTGTATTGGACGCGGCATCCAAAAAGAAAAAATTGGTTTTCGCCGCCTCCACTTCGGAGGTCTACGGTAAGAGCGACAAAGTGCCTTTCCACGAAGATGCCGATCTTGTGTTGGGTCCAACCAGTAAAGGCCGCTGGAGCTATGCAGCTTCGAAGGCGCTCGATGAATTTCTTGCGCTATCGTATTGGAAAGAAAAAAAGCAGCCCGTCGTCCTTGCACGGCTGTTCAACACTGTTGGCCCGCGCCAGACCGGCCGTTATGGGATGGTGCTGCCCAACTTTGTGCGTCAGGCCCTGGATAACGAACCGATTACGGTTTTCGGGACAGGCCAACAGTCGCGCTGTTTCTGCGATGTCAGAGACTGCGTTGAGGCCATCCTGCGACTGGTGGCGACGGAAGCCGCAGTCGGTGAAGTAGTGAACATAGGCAACACTGGCGAAATTACCATCGAAAAACTCGCTGCTCTCGTGAAGCAACGCGCGAACAGCGATTCGTCAATTACTTTTGTTCCATACGATCAAGCTTATGAGCCCGGATTTGAAGATATGCCGCGCCGCGTGCCGGCACTGGGGAAGCTCGAGAGGCTTACGGGCTTCCGTCCCACCACGCCTCTTGTCGAAATCATCGACCGAGTAATCGCCCACTTTCAGGGAAAGAAAGGGGCAGCCCAGTCCGATAAGACGGATGCCACGGCATATCTCAACTTGGAAAATCTCGCTATCAAGCGGGTTGCGACGTAAGATTGCTGTGAATCCTCGTGCTTTGCAATTGCAACCTGTTCAAACGTTCCTGCTGAAAAAGCCATGAGCGCAACCTCGGTCACAAATCGAGTGGAGGGAGGCGGTCCCCAACAGCCACCGGCCCAGCGCTCGCTCTCCTTCCGCGAGGCGCGAGAGAGAAACCGCACTAGCACCACACTTTCGGTAATAGTTCCTGCATACAACGAGCAGTATCTCGTCGAAGCCAGCCTGAAGGGCTTGGCCGTTTTGGATGAGTCTCCGCGCTTGCGGGAAGTTAAAGTAATCGTTGTTAACGATTGCTCCACCGATCGAACCGCAGAAGCCATTCAGCGCTTCCAGTCCAATCTAAAATCGAGCCAGGATTTTGGGAAGTTCAGCTGGATTTGGCTCGGTCACCAGAAAAATCAGGGCAAAGGCGCCGCCATCCGCACGGCCTTGGAACACGTCGATACGGAACTCGTTGTGATACACGATGCCGACCTCGAGTACCATCCCCGCGATCTCATTCAGATGGTGGAACTTTTCCTTTCTGAAAACGCCGATGCGGTCTTCGGTTCTCGTTTTATGCCGGGCGGCTATAAACGGGCCTTGTTTTTTCGCCACCAGCTTGGCAACAAGTTTCTTACTTTTTTGTGCGACCTGGTCTGTGATTTGAATTTAACGGACATGGAAACATGCTACAAAATGGTCCGAGCCGAATTGCTGAAAAGCATTCCACTTACGGGCTCCCGCTTCGATGTGGAGCCGGAACTCGCCATTAAACTGGCCAAACGAGGCAGTCGCATCTTCGAGGTACCCATCAGCTATTCCGGCCGAACCTATGCCGAAGGAAAGAAAATCAATTGGAAGGATGGCATCCACGCATTGTGGGCCATTCTACATCATGCAACTTCGGATCAAATTTACGCGCGAGATGGGCACGGCGGAGAAATTCTCATGCGCCTTACTCGCGCGCCCCGATTCACTCGATGGATGGCTGATGTCATCCGGCCCTTTGTGGGTGACCGCGTCCTGGAGATTGGAGCGGGTACCGGCAACATGACGGTTCATCTTGTGCCGCGGTCGGTGTATTGGGCCACTGACGTGAATCCCTTTTATCTGGAAACTCTGGATAGGCTTCGCCCATCCCGTCCGTATCTGCAGACTGCCTACGTTGATGGAATGGAGGGAAGTTCCTTTCCGCAAGACGTCTCATTCGACACAGTAATTTGCTTGAACGTCGTGGAACATCTTTCAGACGACGTTGGCGCGCTGCGCAACATTTACAAGGTGCTCGAGGACGGTGGACGCGCAATCGTTCTTGTTCCGAATGGCCCAGGCCTTTTTGGCACATTGGACGAAGTCTTGGGCCATTGCCGTAGATATACAGAAGATCAACTTACCAAAGTCGGGGGCGAAGCGGGATTCACGGTTGAAAAAGTACTGAAGTTCAACCGTCCTGGAGTTCCGGCTTGGTGGTTGAATGGACGGGTTTTGCGAAGGACCACATTTGGTCTGGGGCAGATTCGGCTGCTGAATTTTCTGACGCCGCTATTTCGCGTGATGGATTCCTGGCTTCCGCTTCCGCCGCTTTCTCTTATAGCGATATTTCGGAAGAGCGGCGGTGCAGTGTCTAACGAGCCGATTTCCGGAATGCCCTCACCCAGCGGCGCGAGCTGTCCAGACCGCCCGGCGATTGCATGACTTTAGAGAGAATCGCAACACTTGTTCAGACCCGATAAATTCGAAAAGCTGCTCATCCTGATTTTTGTCCTGACCTTGCCCCTCATCAATCCGTGGGTACGCGGCGATGGCGTGGGATATTATGCTTATGCCCGCGCTCTTCTGATCGAACACCGGCTCGATTTCCGGAAAGATTGGCTTGCTGCGAACACGAGTTACCGCATGGGACGCGTCGATGCAACGGGCAACATTTTACCCGCGGAATATACCTCCACGGGCCATCTGAACAACCACTTTTCCATAGGACCTGCGATCCTATGGTTTCCGTTTTTGCTGATGGCGAACGCCTTCGTTCATGTGAGTCGCGCGTTCGGCAGCCAGATCCCTGCTAATGGATTCTCTTTTCCGTACATTCTTGCCATGGCCTTGGCAACAGCCTTCTATGGGTTTCTCGCGCTTTGGATTTCGTTTCAATTAGCTAAAAAATATGTGCCGGGAAAATGGGCTTTTTTAGGGACGCTCGGCATCTGGTTCGCAAGTTCTCTCCCGGTGTACATGTATTTCAATCCTTCGTGGTCTCATGCACACTCCGCATTCGCCGCCGCATTGTTCTTTTGGTATTGGGACCGCACCCGCGGCGAACGCACTTGGCGGCAATGGGTAATTCTGGGCGCAATTTCCGGCCTCATGATGGATGTGTACTATGTAAACGCGGTGCTGCTCGTAATTCCGCTGCTGGAATCCATTGTTCGGTACTGGGGAAAATTTAAATCACATCAAACCGCGGCCATAAGGACTTTATTTTTACAGAATGTCTTGTTTACTTTGATCATATTCGCAGCGTTTCTCCCCACTCTCATCTCCAAACGCATCATCTACGGAAGCTACGTAAATTTTGGCTATTCCGAGTCCTGGAATTTCAGGTCTCCAGCGCTGCTGAAAGTCTGTTTCTCCTCCGAGCATGGTTTGTTTAGCTGGACGCCCATCATCGGATTCGCGGTCGTCGGACTCTTCCTGCTGCGAAGACAAGATAAGATGCTGAGCCTGTGTGCCGTCACGGCGTTTGCGACATATCTTTATGCGATTGGCTGTTACTCAGATTGGGCTGGGATTTCCTCGTTCGGCAGCCGCTTCTTCGTTTCACTCACGCCGTTTTTTATTCTCGGGCTAGCCGCATTGTTTGACTGGATGGCCCATGCGTGGACGGAACGTTCTGCGATTGTCGTCGCAACATCCGCCACCGCGCTCCTGCTCAGTTGGAATCTCGGATTGATCTTTCAATGGGGTGTACATCTGATTCCGGCCCGCGGCCCAATTTCCTGGCGTGACGCAGCGTATAACCAGGTTGCCATTGTGCCAAAGCAGACGGTTCGAACGCTGGAAACGTATTTGACCCGGCGCGGGCTCTTAATGAATCACATCGAGCAACAAGATCTAAAGCAACTAAAAGAGCAAAATAAAAATCCTTCGAATCAGCCGCCAAAAGAAAATAGCGAGTGAATTGTCTGGGATGATCTGGAATTTGATTACTTGTAGACCCATGGTAACTCAGCCGCAAAAAAGTATCCTCCGAATGCGGACACGCGTGCTGCAGAACACTGCCGCACAACTGGCAGGTCGCGCTCTTGCCATGGTTTTCTCGGCCGGGGGCTCCATCTTGCTGGCAAGGTATTTGGGAAGCGAAAAACTTGGCGAATACGGCGCACTCTACGCATATCTAGGCCTTTTCGCCTGGATAGCAAGCTTCGGTGTTGAGCCTGTTTTGGTGCGGGAAATCTCTCGTGAGCGAGAAACAGCAGGTAGCCTGTTGCACACAGCCACTATCCTGTCGTATTTCTTTTGCATAGGGACAGTCCTCCTGGCGATTTTGCTGGCGCCCTGGGCAGGGTATACCGGCTACCTTCGAACGCTTCTGATTTTGGCCGCATTAGAATACGTTCTTACGCCACTGCGCTTGCCTGCCGTGATCTTTCAAATCGAGATGCGCCAATGGTACACAGCCACAATTAATGTCGTGCGACAGGCTCTCTGGTTTGGGATCGTTGTCGCGCTCTGGCTGCTTGGAGCTTCACTCTTGTATGTGGTTCTGGGTCGTCTGCTGGCTGCGGCGGTCGAATCCTGCCTGATGTGGAGCTACAGCCGTCAATTTCTCGCGCAGACAAAGAAATTTCTTCGCGAGCGCACAGCAAAACTTGTGACGCATTCTATCCCGATTGCGTTCACCACATTTCTTTCGATGATCTATCTTCGGATCGACCAGGTAATGTTGCATAAGATGGTCTCTGACTACGTCCTGGGCCAATATGTCGCCGCTGTGAAAGTGAGTGAATTATTTGAATTTTTGCCGGCCGCGCTTATGCTTGCGATGAGCCCAGTTTTGTCTGTCAGCGTGGACGAGCCGGAACGATTCCGAATTTACACGGACAGAGTATTCCGCTATTTCATGGTTTTGGCTTGCGCCCTGTGTGTCTTCATGACGGCGGGAGCGAGACTAGTTGTCTGGCTGTTCTACGGCAATCAATTCCTTCCGGCGGCATCCCTCGTGGCGGTACTGATTTGGTCGGAAATCGCCATTTTTTTTGCCACCGTCGTATATAACGTGTTGGTGGCCAGAAACCAACAACGGCTACTTCCAATCACCACGCTTGCCGGAGCAGCTCTTAATATCGCGTTAAACCTGGTGTTAATCCCTCGATACGCAGCTGCGGGAGCAGCTTGGGCTACTTTGATCACTTATACTGTTACCTGGATGGTAGGTCTCCTCGTCTTCAGAGAGACGCGATCGGTCATTTGGCAAGGACTCCGGTTTGCGCTACCGCTGACTGGCCTTGCTCTTTTAGCGGTCGGATGCGCAGTCCTCATCCCTGCCTCAGACCCCGTGAAAATCCTCACAGCGTGTGCCCTATTTGCGTTAAGCATCTGGATGGCAAAATTTATCCAAAGGTCTGATCTGACGGAAACTCTTATCATGATCAGAGAGTCCATGAAACGAAGTTAAAACCTGAACGCTTTCGGAAGCCCCTTGCGCTCGCCAAATACATTTTCGTTTTCCAGACACCTAGCAAATCGCATCGGCGGAATCATGGCGTCAGTGCAATTCAGGGGAAAGCAGAGGCTGACGAACTCGCTCGGCAGCATAGCGAGCCGGTTCACTCCCGAAGCCGACTGTAATCCGGTCGAGGGGGCCCACGTAACAGTTTCATTGAGCGAGCGGATTGGCCGCCTAATGTGGACTGGGTGTTACGAAATGGAGCTACTGTTTCTTCTTAAAGAAGTGCTTGCTCCGACCATGGTATTCGTCGATGTTGGGGCCCAAATTGGCTACTTCTCAATTGTTGCGGCTGCTTTGGTCGCCGAGCGCGGAGCGGTTCATGCTTTTGAACCTGACCCCGTCAGCTACTCGAGACTTACAAGAAATTCCCACGCTTACCCATGGGTCAAGACCTATAACTGCGTTGTGACCAATTCCATAGGCGAAGTGACCTTTTTTCGCAGTCTCGTGCCTGGTGAATCCGGTTGGGGTGCAATTTTCAATCCCGATGGCGAACGCGCAAGAATTTCTTCTCGAGCATGCACTTTGGATAGCTGGATGTCGGCCGAGAAGATCACCCAAATAGACATTCTGAAGATCGATGTGGAGGGAGCTGAGTGCCGAGTTTTGGAAGGAGCCCAATCCGCCGTCGCGAAGACACGGCCAATCATCTGGGCAGAAGCAAATGCTATGTGTCTATCCCGGGATGGGAAATCCGTGGCGCTGCTTGTGCAGGTTTTGGAAGGATGGGGCTACTTGGTACAAGCTGTCTACGATCGGCGCGGGCATTCATTTGAAAATCTACTGGCCATTCCCAAGGAGCGCGTAGACTCGCTCGACAGCGTTCGACGGGCAAATCTGAACTTACGAAGCTTGGCATCGAGCGCACCTTGAGGAGAGTCCGTTATCAAAGCCATGATGAACAGAGCTAATTCCATGCGTCAGGAGTGGGACGCGCTCTCCGCAAGGACGCGTTCGTTTACATCGCGTCCTGGCGCAAAGATTGGGACGTCTCGGGCTTCCTGGAGTCAGGCCGGCCAAACGCCAGGGCCCCAATGACTGAAACACGTCAGCAGTGGGTGGCACTCCTCGGCCGGCGCGACACTCCGACGGACGGCGTCGAAGACTATTGTAGCTTTCTGGAGCGCTCTCTGAAGGTGCTAGGGATCGAGCTGCAGCAAACGCGCGTGGAGTGGAGCGAGAAAGGCTGGATCAGTGCGCTCACGCTGCTTTCAAGTGAGTGTGCCACATGGCGCGGTCGCTGGGTTCTCTCGCAATATACGGCGCTCTCGTGGTCTCGGCGCGGATTTCCGTTCGGCGCTCTTGCCGTGCTTGCGATTCTTCGCCAACGTGGAGTGCGCTGTGCGGTTGTGTTTCACGAACCACGTCGCCAGAGCGAAACTTCCACACGTTGGATGGATTACGCCCGCGGCGTGTGCCAGGATTGGGTGATTCACAAACTTTACAAAATGGCCGCGAAGAGCGTTTTTACCGTACCGCTCAAGACGGTTGCATGGTTGCCACAAGCAAAAAATAAGGCCGCCTTCATACCGATTGGCTCGAATATTCCGAAGCGCGAACATCACCGTGTTGCGCCTACCTCAACAACCAAAGAGAAAACCGTGATCGTCTTCGGGGTAACCGCTACCCCAGGGGCCACAGAGCAAGAAGTCCGTGATATTTCGGGCGTCATGTTGGAAACTTGCAAGGCGCTCGGAAGGTTGCGCTTGGTCGTTGTAGGGCGTGGATCCATGGAAGCCCGGGAGCTCTTAGAGAAGTCTCTTCGCGGAAGTGATATCGAGCTTGTGGTTCGCGGGCTATTGTCCGGCGAAGAGATTGCAGCCGAATTCGCATCCGCGGATGCGCTACTTTTCGTTCGTGGTGCCGTTACACCTCAACGCGGAACCGCCATGGCCGGGGTCGCGAGCGGAATTCCGATCGTGGGATATCATGACGAAAATAGCAGAGGCCCCCTCGAAGATGCCGGGGTGCAATGGTCTCCCAGGCAGGATCGCGATGCCTTGGCTCGCGGACTCATCGAGGTTCTGAGCGATCCTCGATTATGGATGGAACTGCACGAACGTAATCTCCAGGTCCAACAAGCGTATTTCTCGTGGGACACTATTGCGAAACAATTCTGTAACGTGCTGGATATCGAATCAACAAGCCTTGAATTAGGCCGCGAATGATGGGCGCCAAAGATATCATTCTGCGATTCTGGCAAAACGTTCCCTTGTCTTGGCGCACCGGTCTTGTGAAATCGCGTTTTGCGCCTCCACTGCGCCGCATTGCGAACTTGTTCTATCCTCGAGGCTCAGAAGTCTTTCCGCTGGCAGCCCCGCTCGAAGGTTACACAATGCGCTTGGAATGGTGCTCGTCCAAGGCTTTTGTTTTTGGAACCTACGAATCGGACGTGGTTCGTACTCTGCAGCACACAGTTCAAAACAATTGGGTCGTTTTCGACATTGGCGCGCACATCGGCTACTTCGCATTGTTGTTGTCAAAGCTTGTCGGGCCGCAGGGAAAAGTATTCGCCTTCGAACCGTTTCCCGAAAACTTTAAGGTGTTGGAGGAGAATGTGCGAATAAACGACTGCCGTAACGTCCTCCTCGAAAACCGTGCGGTCGCAGAAGCCTCCGGTGTGATGAATCTGAAATCAAACGACTCGGATCGTCTAACATATACGTCGTCACTCGTAGATGGCCGGCCGCTGGTCGATGTTAAAGCCGTGAGCTTGGATGACTACACAGCTTTGTTGAACGAGCGCATTAAATTCGTGATGATGGATGTTGAAGGAGCAGAAGCTGCTGTGCTCAAGGGGATGCGCTCGATCCTGCAGCGGGATTTTCCGGTGCTGCTGATTGAACTCCACGGTTTCGAGCAACAGGGACAATCTCATCCAGCTCTCCAAGAGCTTCGTGCGATGGATTACGGCTTTCGATATCTGGACGTTCCCGGGGCTCAGGCGCACATACTCGCCGAACACCGAACTGCGAATAGGAATGATGGGAGCCTAGTCTGAATCGACGATTCCGCGTACTGTTTATCGGTTCTCACCCCGTACAGTATGCGTCGCCGCTCTTCCGTCTCTATGCGAAAGATCCAAGGCTCGAAATACTCGTGGCTTACTGCGGTTTGCAAGGGGCGGAGTCGCACCTCGATCAGGAGTTCGGGGTCGAGGTAAAGTGGGACGTTCCGCTCCTAGAGGGCTACCCGTGGGTCGCGGTCAAGAATCGGTCTTGGCATCCAGCATTGGGATCGTTTTGGGGTCTTTTCAATCCCGGAATTTGGAGTTTGATTCGCCGCGGGAAGTTCGATGCGATTGTGTTGTACACCGGGTATGTTAACGCGACTTTCTGGATCGCTATAGCGGCCGCGAAGATCAGTGGCGCAGCGGTTTTATTTGGCACTGATGCGCACGTTCTCTCCTCACGCGATAATAAAAGCTGGAAGTTAACCGTCAAAAAGCTATTTTGGCCGCGGTTGTTTCGGCTGGCCGATACGGTAATCCTGCCGTCGAATGGCGGCGCCATAATGATGCAGGCGCTGGGCATTGCGGAAGAGCGCATCGCTGTGACACCATATTGCGTCGATAATGATTGGTGGATTGCGGAATCGCGTCGCGTGGACCGTGATGCCGTTCGCCAGCGGTGGCACGTACCGAGGGACGCCCCAGTCCTGCTTTTCTGCGCGAAATTGCAGCCTTGGAAGCGGCCTCAAGATGTTTTGCGCGCATTCGCTCTAGCCAATTTGCCGAATTCATACCTTGTTTTTGCCGGTGACGGCGCGATGCGATCCAGTTTGGAATCTGAAGCGGAGTCGCTGGGTATCAGCGCTCGAGTTCGTTTCTTGGGTTTCGTCAATCAGTCTGGACTACCAGAGACGTATACTGCCTCAGATCTCCTTGTATTAGCTTCGGAATATGAGCCATTCGGTGTGGTGGTCAACGAGGCCATGTTATGCGGTTGCCCGGTGATCGTGAGCGATCGCGTAGGGGCGAGATTTGATCTCGTGCGCGAAGGTGAAACCGGTTTTGTTTTTCCCATGGGCGATGTTGGTGCGCTTTCCGCGTTACTGCGCGAATGTCTGCAATCGCCGGATCTACTGAGGCGCCTTAGCCAAGCGGCTCGCCACCGGATGGTTAGTTGGTCTCCCCTCCAAAATCTCGAAGCTCTAGTAACCGCCCTAAAGCGAGCGATACAACTGCGACAGCCAGATGTGAAGCGCCTATGAATCTATTGATTTATGCACGGGATTGGGCCCCGTCTGTAGGAGGAGTCGAAACGATAACAATGGTTTTGGCACGAGGCCTCGCCGCATGGAAGATAAGTCATCCCGGCGAGGATATTGCCGTCACACTTGTGACGCAAACACCAGCAAGTGGAATGAACGATGCAGCCCTTCCGTTCCGTGTTGTGCGGCGTCCAGGAGTCCGGTGGTTGGCACGGCTCATACGCGACGTTGACGTCGTACACATGGCAGGGCCCAGCCTTTTGCCGAGCGCGATTGCGTGGCTGATGGGGAAGCCCACGGTAATTGAGCACCATGGCTTTCAATCTATTTGTCCGAACGGTCAGCTTTTGTATGAACCTACGGAAAACTCTTGTCCAGGCCATTTCATGGCTCGCCGCTACGGCGAGTGTATTCGTTGTAACTCCAAGACAGGCCGGCTAACGAGCTTTAAGATGTGGCTTCTGACGTTTGTCCGTCGCTGGCTGGCTCAACGTGTTTCTGCAAACATCGTGCCCACATCCTGGCTGGGATCACAGTTGCAACTGAACCGAACGAAGACGATTGTTCATGGACTGCCGCCTTGTGCGCCCGTGACACCCAAACGCCTAGCATCAAAAACTTCTACTTTCGTGTTTCTCGGTCGATTGGTCAGTACAAAGGGAATTCGCGTTTTAATCGAAGCGTCAGGCATCCTCAGGGCTAAACATCGAGAATTTCAGGTTAGAGTTATTGGCGATGGGCCTCAACGCCAAGAGCTTGAAAATCTTGTACGCAAACTGGGCATCCAAAACTATATTAATTTTCTTGGATATCTTCCCGCTGAGGAGTTGGAGGAAAACCTCAGGGATGCCACGGCAGTTGTAATGCCCTCATTGGGGGGGGAAGTCTTTGGTTTAGTTGCGGCGGAGAATATGCAACGAGAAAGATTAGTTATCGCTTCCGATATAGGAGCGCTGGCTGAGGTTCTCGGCGACGCTGGAATGACATTCGCAACTGGAAATCCGGAGAGCCTCGCGCATTGTATGGAAATTATTATTAACGAGCCCTCGCTCGCGGACGCGATTGGACACAAAGCATTTCGACGCATCTCAGAATTGTTTGCAGCGGAACAAATGATCGGAAGGCACGTGCGAATCTACCAGGAGGCCAGCAGGCGTTGAGCGAACCTCGGACAATTGCGCCTAATGATCGCAACAAACATCCGGGCGATAACCATCTCAAGAATGCCGTGCGTAGAGTAGTACCGAGGGCCACACGGAATTGGCTCCGCTCGCCCTCAAAATCCTTAGAGTGGTTGTGGGATGCGGCTCGATTCTTTCTTAGAAATACGGGTTCTCTTGAAATTTCTCCGAATTCTTACCTCGCATGTCACCCACGTGCTTTTAAGATCTTCCGCCGCGACCAGATAAATGATCCAGAACAGAGTGTCGAATTCCGAAATTTCATTTCCTACTGTTCCAGTGGTATGTTGCTTTATGATGTGGGGGCACATTTCGGAATCTTCAGCGTGGTTGCGGCCTATTTCGGCGGAAAAGCGATCGCAGTAGATCCGTCCCCTGAAGCGGTCGGGATGATAGAAATTCAGAGGGCTTTGAACAAATCCACTGACAGAGTTCAAATCCTCCGTGCGGCTGTAAGCGATGTGGATGGTGTGATAGCTATGCTCAGTTCAGGAGTGTTCTCCGATGGGTATTTCAAAGTCGATGGCCAAAGGCCAGAGAGCGAGTTAACACAGGTCCAAGCCGTCACCATTGATCAGATGACCCTGAAGTTCGGAATCCCGACCCATATCAAGATTGATGTCGAAGGTCACGAGGCAGCGGTTCTGCGCGGCGCGCGGGCCACCCTGCTGCAGTATTCCCCGATTTTATTTGTTGAACTTCATAATGAAATGGTCATCTCGGCGGGGGAAAATCCTTGCGCTGTCCTAGATGAACTCACGGCACTTGGTTACCATACTTTTGCGCTTGATGGAAATTACATAGATACGAAATCAATACTCGCAAAGCCAATCATCCGAATTGTCGCCAAGCACGGGGCGCTCTGACGAGATCCCATTGCTAATAAACGAACGTCCAGCTATTCAAAGGTGTCTCTACCATATCCATATGACCTGTTGCAGATTAGCGGAGAAACCTTGATATCGGTAAGATGACGAATGCGCGCATTCCCGCCTTGAGAAATCGTACTTTGATCGGGATCAGTCTGTTCGTCATTGGTGGTTTGTTGGCTTGGCAAGTGAGCAGCAAGATTGCTGCCGACGACGAGCGCTCGCTCATTTTCGGCGTCTTCATTTTTACAGCATGTGTCGTCGCAGCCATGATTCTGCGAAACTGGCGTACTGGTTTCTACTTATTTTTTGTTTGGATGCTTTTCGAAGACCTGTTCCGCAAGTACATGGGCAACGGTTTTGCGCTCTTTTTTGGCAAAGATATCCTGGTGGGCCTAGTCTATATTTCTCTTTTTGCAGCGATTCGTCGCGGACGGGAAAAGCGTTTCCGCCCGCCGTTTTTGTTGTGGCTCGGATTGTTCTTTTTGTTGGGGGTGATCCAGGTCTTTAATCCAAACTCACCTCATATTTTGTACGGTCTCCTGGGTTTTAAGATCTATTTCTACTACATACCACTCATGTATGTCGGATATGTCTTGATTCGAGGCGATGAAGACCTGAGAAAGTTTTTGGTTTTGAATGCGACGCTTAGCGGAGTGATTGCTGGCGTCGGAATTGCCCAGGCCATTCTTGGGAACTCATTCCTAAATCCTGCAAAGCTCGCTCCAGAACTTCAAGACCTTGGAAATCTTGAGAAGGCCTCGCCGCTTACTAACCAAATCTTTAATCTGCCGGATTCAGTCTTCGTAAGCTCTGGCCGATTTGATCAGTTCCTCATTTTGGCCTTTATTCTCGTTCTGGGAACGGGAGGCTACCAGCTGCTGGGCAACTTACGCGGTCGCAAAATCGTTTTTCTTACGATCGGCCTTATTGGAGTAGCTACTCTGCTCTCAGGTAATAGAGGCTCGTTCATGTTCGTCTTGATCAGTGCGCTGGCGATGGGAGCTGCATTTCTATGGGGTGCTCCTTGGCGTCGCCGACAAGCTCACCGGATGATTAAGGCGATCCGCCGCTCCGTGATGGTGGGCGCGACGGGTCTCGCATTGATTCTCTTACTATTTCCAGAGGCAGCGGGCTCTCGAATCGAGTATTACACAGAGACTCTATTGCCGGGCGGCTCTTCTTATCAGCTGGAAAACCGCACGTGGGACTATCCGATTCAAAACCTACTGTCTGTATTCAGTCAGCCAAATTGGGTATTGGGGAATGGTATCGGTACGGCATCTCTTGGAGGGCAGTATGTCGCCAAATTCATTGGAGCCCCTCGCCTGAACCTCGGAGTCGAAGAGGGCTATGGTACGTTGATTACGGAAATGGGAATCATTGCTCCGTTTCTTTGGATCCTTTGGACCGCTTCGCTCCTGTACTACGCCGGACGCGTTACATTTAGGCTTCGGCAGACACGCTTTTTCCCGATTGCCTTTGCTGTCCTCTGGTTTGCCTTTTTGCTGTTCTATCCGATGACCTACGGGGGTTTAACGGCTTATCAAAATTATGTTAACAACATCTACTTTTGGCTTCTGATAGGAATTCTCTTTCGCCTGCCGGAAATCCAAGCGAGCACCCCTAATCTGATCCCCGTGCCCTCTTCAAGGACTCGCGCAAAGGGTGGATTCCAGTTCTAACGGGGTGCTGCCTACCGCACAAGAGTAAAATCGAATCGCAGTCCCGCATTTCCTAGGGGGTTGACACCGGACGAAATCGGCCTACGATAAGGAAATCCATGGCTACTCCTGCTCAAGCTCCAGCGAATTCACCGATTCCGGACAAGAGTCTTTTCCGCATCGGAGAAGTCAGCCGCCTCACGGCCACAAAAACCTTTGTTCTGCGCTATTGGGAGACGGAATTTCCGACGCTTCAACCCGTGAAGAGTCCGAGTGGTCATCGGCTGTATCGTCGCGAGGATATAGAAACCGTTTTCGAAATTAAGCGCCTTCTCTATGACGAAGGTTTTACCATTGTCGGCGCCCGCAAACACCTTGCCGACCAGGGAGCCGCAAATGGCGGAGCAAGCAGCTCGTCGGGTGAAAGTGGTACAGAGCATGCAGTCGCACCGGCACGAACCGCTCATCGCGAGCCGCCTTCGCGCGCGCAACGCAAATTCCTCCTCGATTTGCACGAAGAGCTTCTCGCTGTCTTGACCCTTCTCGAACGCGAGTGATACGCTGATTGCTGTCGAAAGCGGTCGGGACGTAGCGCAGTCTGGTAGCGCGCACGCTTGGGGTGCGTGAGGTCGCTGGTTCGAATCCAGTCGTCCCGACCATCTTCCTCTCTCGTTAGTTTTTGAAGAACTTCGAAAGGTGCTTCGCCCGCGCGGATATTTCCATGCCGGATAATCTGACGAAACCGCGTATCCTCGTCACCAACGACGACGGCATTCATGCCGCCGGCCTTCGCGCGCTCGTCCAAGCCGTTATGCCCATAGGAGAAGTTACCGTTGTCGCGCCCTCGCACGAGCGCAGCGCCTCCGCCCAATCTCTCACTCTACGCCAGCCAATTTACTGCGATCAGATTGCGGAGAACGAATACTCGATCGAAGGCACGCCCGCCGACGCTGTCATACTCGCGTTTCACACGCTGCTCAAACAGAAACCCGATCTGGTCATTTCCGGCATTAATCGCGGCGGCAATATGGGCGAGAACGTTTATTACTCCGGAACCGTCGGTGCCGCGATGGAGGGCGCCATCAATCGCGTGCCGTCCATTGCCGTTTCGGTCTCCTATCGCACTAAGGAAATCGACTTCGCTCCGGCAGCGAACTTCATGCTCACGCTCGTGCCACTGATCATCCGGGAAGGCCTTCCGCCCGGCATTTTGCTGAACGTCAACGTGCCAGATCCGTGGACCGGTGAAGTGCGCTTCACCAGGCAATCCTCTAAGATCACGCGCAACGTGCTTCAGCCCGGCTCCGACCCTCGCGGCCGCCGTTATTTCTGGCTGCACGAACAGAAGCTTGTAGAGGGCATCGAGGCCGACACCGACATGGCTGCCATCCGCGACGGCGCCATATCGATCACTCCTCTCCAACTCGACCACACGCACGCTCCGTCGCTCAATCATCTTTCGCATTGGAAAAAGTTGCTTGAATCGACGGCGAAATCGTAGCTCAGGGATCGCGACTTTATGCGACTAACAATCAGAATTAGGCATCAACTGAGTTGAGTCATCGCGACGTCGTCAAACTGTCTCTCCGTACTGGCGGCCTCGGACCTTAAAAAGGAAAATCATGGACCTACAACTAAAAGGCAAAAAAGCATTAGTCACAGGTTCCACTGCAGGAATTGGTTTCTCCACCGCGCGAGCGTTGGCGGCGGAGGGCGCGTCGGTTGTGGTCAATGGAAGAACCCAAAAACGCGTGGATTCCGCCATCGCCGAAATTCGCAAAGCTCACCCGGCAGCAGAAGTCTCGGGCGTCGCTGCGGACGTCTCGAATCGCGAAGGTTGCCAGAAAGTGATCCAATCGGTCCGCGCAGTGGACGTCCTGATCAATAACATGGGCATCTTCGAGCCCAAGCCCTTCGAGAAAATTCCCGACGAAGATTGGATGCGCTTTTTCGAGGCCAACGTCATGAGCGGCGTGCGCCTCTCGCGCCACTATCTCACCGGCATGCGCGAAAAAAACTGGGGCCGGATCATTTTCGTCTCCAGTGAATCAGCCGTACAAATCCCTCCCGAAATGATTCACTATGGCATGACCAAGACCGCGCAAGTCGCCGTCGCTCGCGGTATTTCCGAAACCGTCGTGGGCACAGGCATCACCGTGAACAGCGTGCTGCCCGGCCCCACCAGATCCGAGGGCGTCGAGACTTTCATATCGCAAATGGGCGCGCAAAAAGGCTCCGACTCCGCCGCCTTCGAAAAAGAATTCTTCAAAAGTATTCGCCCATCATCTCTCCTCCAGCGTTTCGCAAGCACGGACGAAGTCGCTAATATGATTGTCTATCTCTCCAGTCCGCTGGCTTCCGCCACAAATGGCGCAGCCGTCAGGGTCGATGGCGGAGTCATTCGCGCTATCCTGTAAGACGCGCGAAGGCCGACCGCCAGTCATTCCGGTTCAACATTTCAATGCTATCCGAAATCTAACCAGTCTCCATCGTGTGATAGTCTTGCACGCCAAGGGAACTGAAAGCGTGAACCGATCCAGCAGACTCACGGGCAGTGCGGCAATATTGATCGCGGCAATTTGTCTTCCGCTTTATGCTAGAACGCATGGTTCGCCGTCGAACCCCGCGCAAGAACAATCACACGAAGCGACTGTCCGCGGAGTCGTCACCGACCCGACCGGGGCAAAAATCTCCGGAGCGGCTCTAGAATTTCTGTGGGACAAGAAATACACCGTCCAAACCAACGCTGACGGAATGTACACAGTCCAGCTGGAACCCGGCACCTACGGCGTCCAGGTGCAGGAATTTGGATTCTCAATCGCGCGCAAAGAACGCTTGTTGCTTTCACCCGGCGCGCAAATAGAACTGAATTTCAAATTAATGCGGCAGCCCACCGGCGGACCAACAGAAGTGACGCTATCGGAAGGGCGGTCTCCAGAGCGTCCCACCTACGAAGCGGTGAAAATCGTCCAAGCTTGGATTCCGATGAAAGACGGCGTTCGCCTCGCTGTGAATCTTTACATGCCCAACGGCCCAATCGAGCAGCCCGCCGCAAACGCGCACCCGAACGAAAAATTCCCAGCCATCCTGGAATATTTGCCGTATCGCAAAGACGATTGGACCCTAGCGCGCGACTGGCAACTCCATTCCTACTTCGTAAAACGTGGCTACGTCACCGCGCGAGTGGACATCCGCGGCACCGGCGCAAGCGAAGGAAATCCGCCCGACCGCGAATATTCCGACCAAGAGCAGCAGGATGGCCTTGAAGTAATCGACTGGCTTTCCAAACAGCCGTGGTCCAACGGCAACGTCGGCATGATGGGAATCTCCTGGGGAGGCTTCAATGCCATTCAGCTGGCGAACCTCCATCCTCCGGCGCTTAAAGCCATCATCGCCATGTGCGCCACCGAAGATCTTTTCCACGACGATATTCATTACATCGACGGCCTCATGCACGTCGATGAATTTGAGCTCGGCATGGATATGCAGATCGGCATCACGCGCGCGCCGGATTTTCCCACCGACGAAAAATCTCTCGCCACGCGTTTCGACGCCACGCCCTGGTTCCTTCTCTATCTTCATCACCAGCGCGACGGCGGCTTTTGGCAACGCGCCTCTATCTCCGGCGATCAGTACTCACAATACAAAGTTCCCACTTTTATGATCGGCGGTTTTCTCGACGGCTATCGCGACAGCATCGGCCGATTCCTCGAACGCGTAAAAAATGCGCCGGTGAAAGCTCTGCTCGGCCCGTGGAACCACAGTTTTCCAGACGATGCCCAGCCCGGCCCGACGATTGAATGGCGTGTGGAAGCCACGCGCTGGTGGGATTACTGGCTAAAAGGCAAGCAGAATGGCATTCTCGACGAGCCGCGTTTCGAAGTTTACATGCGCCACTGGTATCCGCCCGATCCCAACATCGCGGAAATTCCCGGCGACTGGCGCGCCGAGAATAGCTTTCCCCCGGCCAACGCGCACGCTCAGACTGTTTACCTCTCGCCGGATCATTCGCTCCGCGATTCAGCTCCGGCCTCAACCACGGAACAATTAAAGTACGTCCCAACCATCGGAGCCGAGGCAGGATTTTGGTGGGGCGATTTCACCACCGATCAGCGTCCCATCGACGCCTACAGCTTGGTTTACAATTCCGAGCCGCTGGAAAAAGACACCGCAATTCTCGGATGGCCCAGAGCGCTGTTGCAAGTTTCTGCCAGCGCGCCGCTCGCAGATTGGTTCGCGCGTCTTTCTGATGTTGCGCCCGACGGCACCGTGACCATGGTCACCGGCGCCGGACAAAGTGGCGCGCAACGCGACTCGCGTTCGAGTCCGGCCGATCTCGTTCCGGGTCAGGTGTACTCACTCCCAATCGAACTTCATCTCACCAGCTGGGTTTTTCAGCGCGGACATCGCATTCGCCTCGCCATATCAAATGCCATCTGGCCCATGATTTGGCCCACACCATTCCCGATGACGACCTCGTTGCAACTCGGCGGTGCCGCAGCTTCGCGATTGGACCTTCCTCTTGTCCCGCTGGAGCCGCCGGCACGCCCCCACTTTTTCGTACCCGAAGAGACGCCGCCTCTCGAAAGTGTCAAATTTGAAGGAGACACCTGGCCGCCCCAGGTTTGGACACAAATACACGATTTGCTCGCCGGTGTAACGCGTATTTCCTGGATTGGAGATGACGCAAGCCAATATCCCTGGGGCCGCATGAAAGATCATGAGCAGATGACTTACGTTCTCGGCGACGCCCATCCGGAGAAAAGTTCGATCCACGCCGAAGGCTCTACAACCGTCGAGCTGCCCGGCCGCACTTTGGTTTGGAGCGTGGTCATCGATCTCAGCAGCGACCTGCAGAATTTTTACTACCATTCCGAGCGCCATCTCACCGAAAATGGAAAGCTGATTCGCGAAAAAAGCTGGGACGACAAAATTCCACGAGATCATCAATAGAACTTGCCGCGCGAGGATTAAATTTCGGAGCCTATTTTGAAAAATAGCGCCATCCTCCTAATTAGCTGCCCCGACCAGAAAGGGCTCAACGCTTCCGTCCACGAATTTATTTATCGCGCCAATGGAAACACTCTTCACGCCGATGAGCACCAGGATTTCGAGCGAAACCTCTTCTTAATGCGCGTGGAATGGGATTTGGCCGGATTCTCGATCGACATGCGGGACTTCGCGCGCGAGTTTCAGCCCGTCGCAGACCGCTTCGGAATGAAATGGCGCGTCGCGCTTTCCAGTTATCGCCCCAAAGTAGCGATTTTCGTTTCGCGTTACGATCATTGCCTCATTGACTTGCTCTACCGCTGGCATAGCGGAGAACTGGCCTGCGAGATTCCTCTCGTCATCAGCAATCACGAAAACGTGCGGCGCTGGACCGACTTTTACAAAATCCCGCTCCACGTGATCCCGGTCACCAAGGAAAATAAGCCGGACGCCGAGCGCCGCGAACTCGATCTCCTGCGCCCCCACGGAATCGATTTGATCGTCCTCGCGCGCTACATGCAGGTTCTGTCGTTGGATTTTATCCGCCAGTATCCGCCGCATCACATCATAAATATCCATCATTCTTTCTTGCCTGCGTTTGTCGGTGGCAAGCCTCATCATCAAGCCTTCGAGCGCGGTGTGAAACTCGTCGGCGCCACCAGTCACTACGTCACGGAAGTTCTCGACGATGGCCCCATCATCGAGCAAGACGTGGTCCGCATTTCCCATCGCGATACGCTGGAAGATTTAATTCAAAAAGGCCGCGACCTCGAAAAAGTTGTCCTCTCTCGCGCCGTGCGCTGGCACATCCAAAGCCGCATCCTTCTCTATGGAAATAAAACTGTGATTTTTGATTGAGACGCCGGAGGGGAAATGCCGTTAATCGCCGGTAACTGGCTATCTATCGCGCGATCGATACGCGCGCATCCTTCAAATCCGCAGCCAGCAGCCGGTGAAACAAATGCTCGCCTGCTTCGCGCCGCACCGAAAGTCTTCCCGCCTGATACGCGCGCGAGCTGAGTCCGCGTTGAACCCCCGCGCAGATCACGATGTCTTCCTGCTGTACAAGTTCGCTCACTCCCATGCTCTCGCGAACGTAAGACATGTTCGATTGGCTGGTATCGCCAAAATAAAAATCAAAGATCACTTCACAGCGGCCTACGCCCATGGGTAGAACCAGATTCGTATCCAGATATCCTTCATACCAATTCAGCATGAAGTTGGGATATTGCCAGAAATAATAGGCGCGATCGCCTTTGCGCGTGTTCGCCGCGCTTTTTTCCGAGCGGCTGTCCACCGCAACCGGGCTTGATTGCACGCAGCAGCGATCCACATTTTCAATCGTGTAATTCGTATAGTCCAAAACGCTGTTCAACCCTTTGTGCATGTGTGGCACGTGGTATCCGCCATCCAGAAAGTTATCTACGTACACCTTCCAGTTGCAGTCCAATATGTAGCTGCGCCGCTCCACAAATTTCAAATCGCCAAACCCAAGCGGCTGCGCCAGCTTCACCAGCGCACCAAGAAAATCCACGAGCGACTCCGCGTGCGGATCCAGATTCACAAAAACAAATTTCTCCCAGGTTTCCACTCGTATAGGTACCAATCCGTTTTGCGAGCGCTCGAAATCGCGAACACCCTCGAATTCCGTCATGCCGCGGAGTTCGCCTTCCAGATTGTACGTCCACCCATGATACGGGCAACGCAGGTGCGGCGTGTGGCCGCAGGGCTCGTTCATCACCGTCATCGCATGGTGCCGGCAAACATTGAAAAACGCGCGCAACGTGCTGTCGCTGCCGCGGACCACCACCACCGGCTCGCCGGCAACCGTCGCCGTGACGTACTGCCCGGGCTTTTCCACCTGCTCCGTGCGTCCGACCTGTTGCCACGTTCGCGAAAAAGCGTTTTGCAATTCCAGATCGGCAATGCGCGCATCGGTGTACCACGCCGCGGGAATCGTGTGCGCTTCAGCCAGTGGCGCCGACGCATTGTATGAAGCGAGAACTTCTTTCACCGTCTGTTCCATGCAATTTCTCCCCTCGATTTCTGTAAGCTGTGGCGACGGCGCGTGATTCTTTTCTTACACGCCTATCGCGCCCTTCAACACCAGCAAAAACTGATTGATTCGCATCTGATTCTTCTGCGGGTCCGCGGGATGTGGAAAAAGTCCCGGATCGAGTTCCTCGGTGAGCAGCGCGTCTTGAAAACGTTCCATGGTCCAGTCCAGAATGGATACGATCAGCGTTGAGTCAATGTCAGACCGAACTTCTCCGCGCGCAATGCCCAGGCGCACGAAGGCCGCGCTGCCGTACGGGTCCTCCGCCAGCAGGAATCGGTTGATCTCGCGTTTTAAGCTAAGATCCACTCCGTAATTTCCCAGCAGTGCCACGCGATAGGGAATCCAGTCTTCGCGAACCAGCCGCTCTGTTCTTAGCAGCCAGTAGCGCAATATCTCAAAAAATCCTCTCTCGCGAATTTGCGAAGGCGAATCCAGATAAGTGGGAAAAGAGCGCACCGCTTTTTTGTAAGCTTCTACAAACAAGCCGCCCTTGCTTCCGAAATATTGGAAGATAGAGCCCTTGGCCACGTCCAGCTGCGCGGAAAGATCCTCGATCCGCGCGGCATGATATCCGTGTTCGGCGAAATGTTGCATCGCCGCGTTCACGATGCGCTCGCGTTTGGCTTCCATGCGCGGATGCCGGTGGGTTTTCCCCGGAACGGGAGTCTCCACTATGGCCCGTCGTTGCTTGATCTGTGGGTGTGACCTTAGGTCATTTACTGAAGCTGTCATTGGAATATTCCCCTATATATGCTATCTAGGTGATGCCGCGCTTCGGCTGACTGGCGGTCATACTAAACGAAATGCTTCCTTCGCGCAAGTCCTATGATGCAATCGTGGTAGGTGCCGGGCACAACGGCCTCACTGCTGCCGCCTATCTCGGCCGCGCGGGGCTCTCTACTCTCGTTCTTGAACGCCGCGAAATTGTGGGAGGATGTTGCGTCACTGAAGAAATCGCGCCGGGTTGCCGCGCTTCCACCACTTCTTATATCGCCAGCATGCTGCGCCCCACCGTGATTCGCGATCTGGACCTTGGCGCGCACGGTTTGCGCATGGTTCCGTGCGATCCCAGCTTGCTGGTTCCTTTCGCCGATGGGCAAGTCGTCCCCTGGTGGTCCGATCGCGACCGCGCAGTCGCTGAGTTTCGCAAATTGTCCGTTCGCGACGCGGAGACTTTCGTCCGCGTAGACGAGCAGCTCAAGAAGTTGGCGCGCTACCTGCAGCCATTTTTTCTCGAGCCGCCTCCCGAGCCTTCGCTCCACGGCGCCGACGGATTCTGGGAACTTCTACGAGTAGGCAAGCGATTCCGCGGCATGACTAGCGCCGAGATCTCCCAGCTTGTCTCCTTCTTAACCGGCAGCCTCGGCGATTTCCTCGATCGCAATTACGAATCCGAGAAAATGAAAACGATGTTCCTCGCCAACAATCTCTATGGAAAGCACGGAGGACCCTACGACCCGGGCTCTGCTCTCGGCTTGCTCTTTCATTTGCTTGGCGGAGGAGACGGCGAAGTCCAGGGTTTCTACGGTCACGTAATCGGTGGAATGGGCGCTATCACCCAATCGCTAGCCTCAGCGTGCCGCAAGTTTGGCGCCGAGATTCTCACCTCATCTCCCGTCGCGAAAATAGATGCGCGTGACGGAGTTTCCCGCGGAGTAATCCTGGAAGATGGAACAGAGATTTCCAGCCGCATTGTTCTTTCGAATGCTGATCCCAAGCGCACTTTCTTAGGTCTGCTGGAAGCAAATCAGCTACCTGTAGATTTCCGTCACGCCATCGCAGGCATCAAGATGGATGGCCCCTGTGCGAAAGTAAACTTCGTCCTCAGCGAAGAGCCTCGCGTCACCGGCATGCCCACGGACTGGCCGGCCCCGCAGCGCTCGCTCTTCACCTTGGTGCCTTCGTTGGCATTCGCCGAACGATGCTACGACATCGCGAAATTCGGCGACATTCCCGACGAACTCTGGGTCGATTGCGTGGTCGCCTCCAACGTCGATTCCACCCTCTCGCCCCAAGGCAAGCACGTGATGACCACGTTCATTCAGTACGTTCCTTATCGCCTGCGCGAAGGTACCTGGGACGAAAAGCGCGAACTCCTCGGTGATCGTGTAGTGAAAAAGATCGCCGAGCATGCACCCAATGTTCCGAATTCAATCATCGCGCGCCAGGTTCTCACCCCGCTCGATTTCGAGCGCACTTACGGCCTTACAGAAGGGAATATTTTTCATGGCGACCTTTCCCTGGAACAGCTTTTTTTTATGCGCCCGGTTGCCGGTTGGGCGCAATATCGAACACCAGTCGCCGGCCTATATCTCTGCGGTGCCGGCGCGCACCCTGGCGGAGGAGTCACCGGCGCCCCGGGTTACAACGCCGCCCACAAAGCTTTGCGCGACTGGAAGAGTGGCCATGTAAGGAAAGCCACCGCCTAGATTTTTTCCCAGAGCAATTTCTAGCGACGAAAGGAGATCAAAATGGCAAAGCAGCAAAAAAAAGGAATCCTCGAAAAACTAGCCCAAGGCCCGGTTCTAGGTGACGGCGGCTACTTGCTCGAACTGGAAAAACGTGGTCGAGTCCGTGCAGGCCCCTTCACTCCCGAAGTAGCGCTGAACAATCCCGACGCCTTGCTCGAGCTCCATCGCGAATTTCGCGACGCCGGTGCAGAAGTTTTGCAGGCCCTCACCTTTTACGCTAGTCGCGATAAGCTCGCGACGGTCGGTATGGAAGAGCGTGTCGAAGAATTGAATCGCGCTGCCGTTCGCATCGCGAAAAAAGCGGCCGAAGATCGTTGCCTCGTCGCCGGAAACCTTAGCCTCACGTGGATGTATGAGCCTAATGACAAAGCCGCCGCCGACCGCGTGCGCAAAACTTTCGATGAGCAGCTCGACGTTCAAGTGGCCGAAGGCGTTGACTTCATCATCGGCGAGACATTTTCATTTCTCGGCGAAGCGCTCCTGGCCGTCGAGCGCGCGAAAGCCACAAAGCTGCCGGTTATGGTCACCGTCTGTTTTGAAAATGAAGACATTACTCCCGATGGCAAAAAACCTGCTGACGTCGCGAAAGCCTTAGCCGATGCTGGTGCGGACATCGTCGGCATCAACTGCCTGCGCAGCCCCGAGCACACGCTGCCACTGATGGCAGAAATGCGCAAAGCCGTGAAAGGCTATATCGGTTGCCAACCCGTGGCCTATCGCACCACACACGAGCATCGCGACTTCACCAGCCTAGCCGCGTTTCCCGATCAGCTCGAACCTTACCAGCTCACCCGTCGCGAAATGGCCGACTACGCAACCAAAGCCCGCGAAATCGGTGTGAACTATATCGGCGCGTGTTGCGGCGCCGTCGCAACGCACATCCGCGAGATGGCGCGCGCTCTGGGGAAAATTCCCGCGGACGATCGTGTCTGGAAAAAGGGTGGCGAAAAACCGATGTCCGCGTATGAATATTACGGGCACGATGAAAAGCCCAAGGCCAGCGGAAAGGCCACCTAACAAGCCTCCGGAAACGCTCTCGCTTTCTGAATCTTCTCGGAGCATGATGTCCGCCTAAAGCCGATGGCTCCAGCGGAATTCATAACCAGCGAAACCGAAAACTCAAATCGTCCGCGGCGGACCATGGGTTTTCGCGACCTGGTTCTGTTTTACATCGTCACCGGCATCAGCCTCCGCTGGATTGCCACGGCCGCAACCGTCGGCGCCAGCGCCGTCGTAATCTGGCTGATTGCATGGACCGCCTTTTACCTTCCACTCGCGCTCTCGGTAATGGAACTTTCCTCGCGCTACCCGCAGGAAGGCGGCCTGTACGTTTGGTCCAAGCGCGCTTTCGGAGAATTTCCCGGCTTCCTAACCGGCTGGACTTACTGGGCCAGCAATCTTCCTTATTATCCCGCGATACTTTATTTCACCGCGAGCAACGCGCTCTACATCGGTCCCGCTCGTTGGCAATCGCTTTCTAATAACAAAACCTACTTCCTGCTTTTCGCTCTTTTTGGCCTCGCGCTTGCAACCCTCCTGAACCTCATCGGGCTTTCCGTGGGCAAGTGGCTGCATAACCTCGGGGGGATCGGCACTTGGTTGCCCATCGCAATTTTATTTCTCATCGCCGCTATCGCATTCCATCGCTTCGGCTCCGCCACCAGCTTCACCCACACGACGATGATTCCTCACATGCGTTTTCACGATGTGCTCTTCATGGCCACCATCGTTTTTGCTCTCGGCGGCTCCGAATCCGCCTCTTTCCTCGGTGACGAAGTCCACGACGCGCGCAAAAACCTTCCCAGAGGATTGCTCGCGGGCGGAGCGTTCGTCACCACCGGCTACATTCTCGGCACCGTCGCCGTCTTAATCGCGCTCCCCGCGAATGAAGTAAGCGGCCTGCAGGGAATCATGCAAGCAATTTCCAAATCAGTGGAACGTATCGGCCTTTCCGGCGCCGTCGCGATTGGAATCATTTCGTTCGCCGCTTTGCTGATCACCCTCAGCAATCTCGGAGCCATGGGCGCCTGGCTTGCCGTTTCCGCGCGTCTCCCTTTCGTCGCCGGACTCGACCGCTATCTCCCTCCCGCCTTTGCCCGCATCCATCCCAAATGGGGCACGCCTTACGTTGCACTTCTGGTCCAGGCTGCCTGCGGAGTTCTTTTCATCTTTCTCGGCCAAGCAGGAACCAGCGTCTATGGCGCCTATGAAGTTCTAGTGAGCATGGGAATTATTTCGTACTTCATACCTTACCTCTTCGTGTTCGCCTCGCTCGTCCGCCTGCAGCGCGAGCCTGCCGGCCCGGACGTAATGCGAATTCCTGGTGGCAGTGCCGTCGCGAAAATAGTAGGCGTCCTCGGTTTCACCACAACCTTAATAACCATCGCCTTCTCCGTGCTTCCCGCTGGAGACGACCCTCACAAAGTTCTAGCCGTGGTAAAAATAATCGGCCTTACAATCTTACTTCTCGCCATGGGCGTCTTCGTTTTCATCTGGGGAAAGTCCCAAGCCGCAAAACGCATATAGCCGAGTGGCGAAATCACGATTTGTCCTGAGTTACCCTTTCTACATGCGCGCGTGAGTGTGCCTCTCCACAACACTCGAGCCAAAGTAAACTTCGATAATGCTCGCGCGTTTTTGTTTTACGTTGTCATCCCGAGGCGCGCCTTTTGCGCATGCCTTGAGGGATCTGTTCTTTGAAGCGAAGGCTTCCAACTTGGCCGTGGCCATGCGCTTCGCACTTCGTGTCGTGAGGCATCAAGCTTGACCACGCTTGTAGATACGGAAGCCATCACGGCTTCAACTGATCCCGGACCAGCGGCTCCACAGGCCGCGCCCAAGCAATCCGCCCCCTGGATTTATAGCCCGTGGCTCGACCTGCTCGTAGGCTGCGGTGCTTGGTCCGCTCCGCTTCTAGCCGTGGCCATGTGGATGGCGCCCTCGCATACCCATGCTTGGGTCGTCGCCTTCTATGCGCTCGCCCTGGTCTTCAACTACCCGCACTTCATGGCCACGATTTACCGCGCCTATCACACGCGCGAAAATTTCCAGAAGTACAAATTTTTCACCCTGCACATCACGCTTCTGCTCGCGCTAACCGCGATCCTAATGCACGCCTCCCCGCGCCTGTTTCCCTGGGTCTTCACGCTCTACATCTGCTGGAGCCCTTGGCATTACAGCGGACAAAATTACGGCCTGCTGATGATGTTCGCACGCCGAAGCGGCGCGGAAGTCACTCCCAGCGAACGCCGCTGGCTGCGCGCTGCCTTCATAGCGTCCTACGTTATGCTCCTCGCCAGCTTCGAAACGGGAGGCTCAAACGATCCGCTGATTCTTTCCTTAGGAATTCCGGCAAGATTTACTTTCCCGGTACGCCTCGTGCTGGGAGCAGCCTTCGCACTCTTCACTTGGCTGGGTTTTCAGCGCATGGTTCGCAAGCACGGCATTCGCGACATGATTGCGCCAATCACGCTCGCGATCACACAATTTCTCTGGTTCGTTTTGCCCACGCTTCTCGAACTGCATTCGGCTTATCAAATTCCGCAAACGCGCTATAGCAGCGGAATTCTCGCCGTCCTGCACTCCACGCAATACATATGGATCACCAGTTACTACCAGCGTCGCGAAGCTCGCGCCAGCGGTCAGTCCAACTGGCGCATGCCGATATATTTCGTCACGCTCTTGGCCGGAGGTATCGCGCTGTTCATCCCCGGCCCCTGGCTCGTCAGCTACATCTTCCATTTCGATTTCACCACCAGCTTTTTGATCTTCATGGCGGTCGTGAACATTCACCATTTCATTCTCGATGGCAGATTGTGGAAGCTGCGCGACACGCGCGTGGCCTCCTTGTTAGTAGACCCCGCCGCACAGTCCTCGCCTGTTGCTCAAACTCAGGTCGGCGCGAAAAAAGCTTCTCGCAAAAAGCCCACCACTGAGAAACAGTCCGGCCGCCGTATCTTCGCCCCGGTCTTTGCTATCGGTGCAGCTGTACTGCTTTTCCTGTGGGGCGGCCTGGATCAAATTCATTTCGCACTCAGCAATAATGAGGGAGATATTTCTTCTCTTGAACGCGCGGCCGATATGAACCCGTACGACAGCGCTCTAAGTGCCCGCATCGGCCTCGCTGAGGCAAAAGCGGGGAATCGCGACGAGGCGGCGGCTGCCCTTGCACAAGCCGTTGACCTCAGTCCTGAAAACATCGGCTTGCGGCAGGCCTACGCTCGTGCCCTGATCGAAGCGGGCCGGTATGACGATGCTTATGCGTTCTACCAAAAAACGCTACAAACATTTCCGCGCGATGTCGACTCGCTCGTAAATTTCGGGTTGCTCGCCACCCGCCTCGGAAATTCCGACCAAGCAATCGATTCCTGGCAAAAAGCGGTGGGCCTAAATCCAAATGAAACAAACGCCCACCTCTACCTGGCCCAGGCTTTCGATCAAAGACGCGAACCCGCATCCGCCGCCCGCCATTGGGAAATCTATCTGCGTCTGGCAACATCGCAACCAGAGAATTCTCCAGCCATCGCCAAGGAGCAAATAATTTCTGCGACGATTCAGCTAGCAGATGATGAATCCGCCATCAATCGTTATGATGCAGCTCTGGCGCGCTATCAGTCTGCTGTCGCGCTAGCGCAAAACGCGAATAACCCAAAACTGGAAGGCCTCGCGCTAGCTCATCTAGCCGACTTGCAAGACAAGAGAAACGATGCGCCCGCCGCCGCTCAATCCTTTCAACGCGCCCTTGCGCTCGACGCCAAATCTGGCGACCCGCTTGCCGAAGGTTCCGACTGGTTCAACTACGGCCAATTTCTTCGCCGTCACCAAGTGCCCAAAGATTTAGCCTACGCCTGCTTGCTTCGCGCCGAAGATTTGCTCGCCACTGCCGCTCCAGCTCAATTGCAAACGGTGCAAACTGCGCGCCGCCAGATAGAAAGCGAAATGGGCAAAAAGGCTCCTGCCGCGCAGAAGGACCTGTCAGCCCTGCTCGCGCGCGCAACCAACCTTCCCGTCGGCTCTCTCTGAAGCTTCCAATAATTGGGGCCAAGTTGCCCGAATAAGCGACGACAGGCCATCCAATCGCCAATCGTTTACGTATACTATTTGCAGGTGCGAACTATGAAGACGCTCATGTCCTGTTGCCTACTGGTTTTGCTTTTTTCCGCTCTGGCCCGTTCTCAGACCACCGCGACGAGTAGCCATACAAAGCTAGATTGGCAGCCATGGTCGGATAAAGTGTTTGCCGACGCGAAACATGAGCGCCGCTTGGTTTTACTGGATCTGGAAGCGGTTTGGTGCCACTGGTGCCACGTGATGGACGCGAACACCTACAGTGATCCCGCCGTAATACAGCTTCTGCAGGCTCATTACATCGTCGTAAAAGCCGACCAGGATTCGCGCCCCGACCTTTCCAATCGTTACGAAGATTTCGGCTGGCCCGCCACCGTTGTTTTCGATACTGACGGCCGTGAAATCGTCAAGCGTCAGGGCTACCTTGCGCCCGACGAAATGACTTCGATGCTTCAAGCCATCATCGATGACCCGTCACCTGGCCCGTCCGTTCAGCCCGAGGCCGAATTAGAACTGCCGGCCGAACCGTTGCTAACCTCAACGCTGCGTCAGCAACTCCAGAAGAATTATTTGGAAGGCTACGATTCAAAGTATGGCAGTTGGGGAACAGATCAAAAATATCTCGATTGGGATTCGGTGGAATATTCGATGGTCCTGGCCCGACGCAACAACGACGCTCAAGCGGCCCACATGGCCCAACAAACCCTTTCCCAACAGCTTCATCTCCTCGATCCAGCCTGGGGCGGCGTGTATCAGTATTCAACAGACGGAGATTGGAACTCGCCTCACTTCGAAAAAATCATGCAAATGCAGGCCGAAAATCTAAGGATCTACTCGCTGGCGTATTGCTGGTGGGGAAACCCCGAGTATCTTCATGCCGCACAGGAAATTCGGCGTTACCTTAAGACTTTCCTGACTTCCCCTCAAGGCGCCTTTTACACCAGCCAGGATGCGGACCTGATCGACGGCAAACATAGCGCCGATTATTTTGCCCTCAATGACGCTGCGCGCCGCAAACTCGGTGTTCCTCGAGTGGACAAACACATTTACGCCCGGGAAAACGGCTGGGCCATCAACGCGCTCGCCGCCCTATACGCAGCCACCGGAGACACAAAAGTCCTCGACGATACTGTGCGGGCAGCTCATTGGATCGTGGCCAACCGCGAAATCCCCGGCGGAGGTTTTCGCCACGGCGCGCAAGACCCTGGCGGCCCTTATCTGGGTGACACGCTCGCCATGACCCGCGCTTTCATCTCTTTGTATGCGGCGACAGGTGATCGCGTATGGTTATCGAACGCCGAGTCCTCGATGAAATTCATCGACCGCAACTTCAAAGGCAATCAGCCTGCAGGCTTCATCACATCGAAAGCTCCGACAGATCATGCGTATATGCCGCATCCCCAGCGCGATGAAAACGTGGCCATTGTGCGCGCCTCAAATCTGCTGTTTCACTACACGGGTGACGCTAACTACCAGCAGATGTCCCAGCGCGCCATGCGCTACTTGGGAGCCAAGCCAGTCGTCTATCACTTGCCGGCCTCGAGCGTTCTTCTCGCCGATCTCGAGTTGTCCAGTGAACCTCTGCACCTCACTGTCGTCGGATCAAAAGATGATCCGGTCGCTCGCGGTCTTTTTCAGGAAGCCCTCCGCTACCCATCCGGATACAAACGGCTGGAATGGTGGGATCCGCGCGAGGGTAAGTTGCCAAACCCGGACGTTCAGTATCCGGAACCAAAAGTTGCGGCCGCTTTCGTCTGCACCAATCGCACCTGCTCGCCCCCGGTCTATGAGCCTGCTGACTTGCGAGCCAAAGTGGACCGTCTGCTGAAACTCCAAACTGGCTCAGCCGCCGCCGGAAACTAGCACCCAACGATATTCTCCGGTTCCTTCCACCTCGTAGCTTTCAGCAGCGCAAACGCGAAATCTCTAATTGCCTGCTAGCGCTTCTATCGCAAACCAGCTATCCAATACGCCGCAGCTGTCCCGAAGTCCAACTGGCGCCGCCCACAGGCAAAGCTATTCTAGGTAGTCGGAATCCTTCGAGAATCTCAATGAGGTTTTGTGCGACTAGAACGCAACTGGAAAATGGCTGCGTGGGTGTTGGCGGGTCTTGCTTGCGTCTTGTGCCCCGTCATCGGAAGCGGCACGCTCAACCAGGCCGTGGATGACGCGACACTGTTCGACGCGATCTGCCCCATCGTCTACCCAGTGGATCAATCCGCCTCCGACCGTGGCTTTCATTATCTTTTTTACGGCAACGGCTTCTTCGTCAATAGCGAAGGCTACTTAATCACCGCCGCCCACGTCCTGAGTCAGCTTCACGGCGGGCAGCCCTACATACTGCTGCACCAGCCTTCTTCTGAGTTTCATATTGCCCCAGCCACTTTGACAGCGATCGATCGCGAACACGATGTGGCCATCTTGCGAGTGATGCCGAACCCGTTCGCCGGGAATTTCAAGGTTTCTTTTCTATCCTTGTCTCCCGATCGCCCGTCAACGGGTGACAACGTTCTTTCCGCGGCCCTGCTCCCTTCCAAACCTCGCGAGGCTTACACTCTGAATGCCACCATCGAAATGCGCGCCCGTGGCGAAATCCTCGACTCGGAATTTTCTCAATTGGAAAAGGGAAAAGGCGATACGGAACTGCTCATCTTCAGCCACGAAATAGCCTTGGGCCAAAGCGGCGCTCCGGTGCTCTCCACCGAATCGCGGAAAGTCGTTGGCCTCGTCGAAGGCCAATGGTTCGGCCGTAATACCCTCGCCATGTTAGCCGCCGAGCACCACGCTCTGGGCGCAATCCTCCCGGTTCACTACGCCATCGCATTGCTGCAGCAGAAACACATCGCCTGGAACTCTGCCTCCAGCGATTCCGAAAATGATCAGAGTGCCGCAGAGCCATCGCAAAGCTCTTCCGCGCCCGTCGCGCTTTCGCTGGTTCCCGCGGCCTATCCGTCGCAATCCATTTTCGGCGGAGAAGTGCTGCTCGACGCGCTAGTCAATAGCACCGGAATTCTTGCCGACATCAAACCCATCTACGGTGAAACTCCCTATCTTGAAAAAGCGCTCGTCGCCGTGCGCACTTGGACCTTTCTTCCACCGCGCCACGACGATCATATGGCCGGGTCTAGAATCGGGATCGTATTCGATTTTGTTCCGCGCCTGAATAACGCGTCAATCCTGGCGAAACCCCGCAATTTCGGAGCTGCCTCCACCGATTCCGCCGAACATAATTCTCCCGATTCCGCCCCATTTCCCGTCGTGACCGTCGAACCTGAATATCCATCCGGCGCTAACACCCAAGGCAGCGTGATTCTCTACGCCGCCATCGACGGGCACGGGCAGCTCGATTCCGTAAAAGTGTTGCGCGGTCTCGAACCCTTTACCTCCGCCGCCATCGCCGCTCTGCGCCAGTGGCGTTTCACCCCTGCAAAACATTCCGGCGCAAACATCGCTTCGCCGGTGATCGTCGTCTTCACATTCGCGCAACCTCTCGTGTCGCCCCACCCGCACGCGTCCAAGTCATCGCAATGACCTTCGCAATTCCGTTACAATTCACATGCCTAACTGTATTTTGCGATTCATAAAAGCTTAGAATGTCTTCCGCACAAAACGGAACACCACATTTCAGGGGGCGCCATGTCCACAAGAATTATCACCGTACGCGGCCGTGAAATTATCGATTCACGCGGTAACCCCACCGTCGAAGCCGAAGTGGGCCTCGAAGGTGGTGTAACGGGCCGCGCCGCTGTCCCGTCCGGCGCCTCCACCGGTGAACACGAAGCCATCGAACTGCGCGACGGTGATAAATCCCGCTATCTCGGCAAAGGCGTGCTCAAGGCCGTCGGCCACGTGAACACCGGGATCGCCAGGGCGATCGCCGGCATGGACGCCTCCGACCAACGTGCCATCGATCACCGCATGATCGAAGCCGATGGCACGGACAACAAATCGAAATTTGGCGCGAACGCGATTCTCGCCGTCTCGATGGCCACCGCGCGCGCCGCCGCCACCCAGCTCGAACTCCCGCTCTACCAATATCTCGCCAGATATTCGTCGGAAGGTTATGCCGACACGCTTCCCGTGCCCATGATGAATATTTTAAATGGCGGCGCGCACGCCGATAATTCCGTGGACCTCCAGGAATTCATGGTCATGCCGCTCGGCGCGCCCAGTTTTCGCGAAGCTCTGCGCTGGGGTATCGAGGTTTTTCATAACCTGAAAGCCGTGCTGAAGAAAAATGGCTATTCTACCGCTGTCGGTGACGAAGGCGGCTTCGCGCCAAATCTAAAATCAAATGTCGAAGCCGTCGAACGTGTCCTCGAAGCCATCACCGCTGCGGGCTACAAACCCGGCGAACAAATTTGCATCGCTCTTGACCCCGCTGCCAGCGAATTCTACGATCGCGACAAAAAGAAATACGTCTTCACAAAATCCGACAAGTCCGAGCGTACTTCCGAACAAATGGTCGAGTTCTGGAAATCCTGGGTCAACCAATATCCCATCGTGTCAATCGAAGACGGTCTCGCCGAAGATGACTGGGACGGCTGGAAACTTCTCACTCGCGAACTCGGAAAATCGGCAGCCGCCGAAATGGAAAAGCGAAAGACCATTCAACTCGTGGGCGACGACGTCTTCGTCACTAACCCCAAGATTTTCGCGCGTGGAATTTCCGAAAAAGTCGGTAACGCCATCCTCATCAAGCTCAATCAGATCGGCACGGTGAGCGAAACCGTCAAAGCCGTGGAAATGGCGCGCAAAGCGAATTACGCTTCCATCGTCTCCCACCGCTCCGGCGAAACTGAAGACACTTTCCTCGCCGATTTCGTCGTGGCCATGGGCTGCGGCCAAATTAAAACCGGCTCCGCCTCGCGCACGGACCGCATCGCCAAATACAATCAGCTTCTGCGCATTGAAGAGCGCCTCGGCGAAGACGCCGTGTTCCCTGGCTTTAAAGCGCTCTCCGCCCGTCCGATCTTGCGTCCACCGCGCCAGGTAGGCCCAGCAGAGGGCGCCCGCCGCGAAGTCTGAGGCTCATACGATGAACGAATAGGTTGCGCTACCCGAAATCACCAGTGACGAAAAAACGATGGCGGCGCTCGCTGACGTTCTTCAACTGGTCGCCTCGTGGGTCGCTCCGCCCATAAAGCAACGAATTTCGAATCGCGCTTGACGAGATACACTTTCACGTGATGCAAGCCTTGTTGTGGCAACTCATCCTCATGGTTCTTTGGTTCATCGTTATGATCGGGCCACACACATCCACACGCGTACCCGCATCACCCCACCTGGATGCGCCTTCCTTTCCACCCTAAGCGCCGCCTCTGTTTTCGGCCCTTGGGCTTTCTCAACAGGAACAAACCGCCGCCGATGTGGCCGGACGTTTCCGCCCAATATCCAAAAACCTCCATTGCGTAGTGCGCACCCCCAACGGCAACGACTATGGCGAAACCTTCTTAGGCAGCACTGCCGAGCCCATCCCCACGCAAGCCGATACTTTTCTTTGTTCCAATTCTCCCGAGGATTCGCGACGGGCGAATTGTTCTCACGCGGAGCCCGCGCGATTAAACTCACCCAATTTCTTATTCACTTGCATTAATATATTGTATTAAGTATGGTTAACAGATTGAATGGGCCTCAGAGGAAGTCGCGATCTATGTTGCGCTACGCTTTGGCGATATTTGTTTTTGTCGGATCGTTTCTTTTTGTCTTGCCTGAGGTAACTTTTTGTCAAGGCGAAACTACCAGCGCAATTGTTGGCCAAGTGAGCGACGCTACCAGCGCCGCCATTCCAGATGCCACCATCACCATCACCAATCGCGAGAATGGTTCGCAGCGTTCTCTGCAAACCGATGGCGAAGGCCGCTTCAACTTCCCCCAGCTAAAACCAGGTATTTACTCGGTAAGGGTTGACAAAGCAGGTTTCGATGCGCAGCAAAGCGGCAACGTCGTCTCTGGTTTAGGCCAGCAACAAACAGTCAACTTTATTCTTAAACTGGCACAAGCAAGCCAGACAGTGGAAGTCGTTGCTGCGCCTCCGCTGATCAATCCCGAAAACGCAAACACTTCCACTAATCTGAACGCTCCGCAGTTGGAAAACCTTCCAAACCCTGGCGGAGACCTCACCTACCCGTTGCAGTTCGCGCCAGGTGCGCTGATCAACACCGCCGGCAGCGGAAACGATTTTGTCGGAGGCTCCAACGGCTACGGTAACGTGCAGTTCAACGGCCTGCCCGCGCTCTCAAACGGCTACATCGTGGACGGTCTCGAAACCAACGATCCCCTCACGAATCTGAACAGCGGACTTTCCACCAATCTCGTGCTGGGCCTGAATTCGATTTCCGAAGTAACCGTCAACACGCTTTCCTACTCGGTCGATCAGGGCAGATACGGCGCTTCCCAAGTCAACTACGTCACCAAATCAGGCGCGAACCAGTTCCACGGAAATCTTTACGAAATCTGGAATGGTTCGCTCTTAAATGCCGCCGACTATTTCACCAACGCGACCCCGGGCAATCACAAGCCGCGCTCCACCGTGAATCATTTCGGAGGCAGTCTCGGCGGCCCCATCATTCACAACAAACTATTCTTCTTCTTCGATAGCGAATGGGTGCGCATCGCCCTTCCCATCGTCACACCCACAACCGTGCCAACCGCTGCGTTTCAAAATTATGTTCTTCAGCAGCTCCCGCTCGGCGGCAAGGACTCTGTCACCGGCGCAGTCTATCCCGGCGCGCCGCAGACGGTGCCCTTCTATCAAAAAATGTTTTCGCTTTACGGAAATTTGAACGGCACACCCCTCGCTGTTCTTGGCTGTCCCTTCAACGTCGGCGGCAGCGCCGCATCCGGCACGCCGCCCGATGGCAACGGCTGCGCTAACCGCCAGAGCGTTTCACATTCCAGCGACGATCACGAACAAGTCCAAACGGTTCGCCTGGATTACAACATAAACGCAAACAACACCGCCTGGACGCGTTTTCAGGCTGACACCGGCGTGCAGGCGGCCTACACCGACCCCATCAACTCAATTTTCGACTCCGTTTCTCCGCAACCGCTCTATTCATTCGCGGCCGGCTATACCCACGTTTTTTCACCGGCCTTGGTGAACTATTTCAACCCGGGATTTTCCTGGTACGAAAGCCTCTTCGCGCCGACCGATTTTCAGAAGACTCTCGCAACTTTTCCAATCGTGCTGCAAGGCAGCGGAGCCAACGCGCCTTTCACCACCGTTGGCGGCCTCGACAACACGTGGGTCCAAGGACGGCGCGCTTCTCGCTTTTTCATCAACGATAACCTGGCGTGGAGCCATGGTGCCCACGAATTCAGGTTCGGAACCAACACCAGAATCCTTCGCCTGAATGATTACGATTTTGGCGAAGGTAGCGTTCCCACCGTCATCTATACCACCCTGCCGCAATATATTTACGGCGTCGCTTCCACCGCGACAAAAACTTTCCCTACTTCTCCCAACCAGCCTTTCAATTTTCTGAATCTCGATTTGTACACCCAGGACACCTGGCGCCTCACTCCGGCGCTGACTTGGACCATCGGCCTGCGCGACACGCTAAATTCAAATCCGCTGAACCCGCATGACAAAATCGCCCGCCTCCGCGGTTCGTTCGCTTCCATCTCCCATGATGTGAATCAACCGCTCGACGCAGCGATCCAAACCGGCCTCGGCCACGTCTTCTCCGAAACTCCTCTCGCAATCTGGCAGCCTAGAACCGCTCTGGCCTGGCAATTCGCGGACAATTCCGTGCTTCGAGCCGGCTTTGGCCTGTTCAGCGACATTCTGCCGGGAAGCATCGCCGATGTTGTCGGCGTGAATCCGCCCTACGTTCAAACTTTTCAGGGCGGCCTGCTCGGCACCGTAGGCGGTACCGCTATCGCACCGGGTGTTCCCAATAGTGCAGTGGACTCCACCGTCGCCGCCAATCAAGTCTTCACCGCAGGCTTTCCTCAAGGTCAACTTTCCTGCGCCGCTCCGTTGGCCAATCCATCCGCATGTTTGCCGCCCGTCGCGATCACCGCCGTCCCAACCGGAAAGCTCCGCGCTCCCTATTTCATGCAGTGGAGTTTGGGAATCGAGCATCAGTTCGGTACCGCCGCCAGCGTTCGCGCGCAATACGTCGGCACCCGCGCGCTAAATCAGCCCTACTTAACTCAAGTGAACGGCTACCAAACCGTCTGCCCGGGATGTTTCGCGCCCTTTCCCTACTTACAACCAACCGATTCCCGCTTCGGCGCAGTCACGCAGTTTTCTACCGGCGCCAGCAGTCATTACAACGGACTCCAACTTACCGCCACCAAGCGCCTGAGCCATGGTCTGCAAGCCCAAATCAATTACACCTTCAGCAAATGTATGGACGAAGTTTCCAACGGAGGCTTTCTGCAATTTGCCGCGGGTGCAGTGCTATCGCCCCTGCCGGGAGAGCTCGCGCGAAATTATGGCCCCTGCGATTACGACATCCGCCACAATCTCACCGCCGAATATGTTTATGAGTTACCGCTGAAAACTCGCAGCCGCACGCTTGGCTATGCGCTAAACGGTTGGCAAATCTCCGGCACCGCATTCTGGCACAGCGGAATTCCATTTTCGGTGCTGAGTACGCCATATTCGGCAAACGGAAACGGCATCGTGCAGGGAGGCGGACCCCAGTTTGCCAGCGTTGTTCCCGGCGTCCCGCTCTACGATCACAATTCGATCCCAGGTGTCACCCAACCCGGCACAATTCAGTGGCTCAATCCCGATGCTTTCGTTTCCACCGTGGATCCCAGCACTGGCGCGTGCAATGGCGGCAACAGCGTGCAAACCTGTCAGTTCGGAAGTCTTGGCCGCAACTCTCTGCGCGGCCCTCAATTTGTGTGGAGCGACTTCTACCTCACAAAATGGTTTCCGCTGACAGAGCGCGTAAAGCTTCGCTTCGAAGCACAATTCTTCAATCTCTTCAACCATCCAAATTTCGGACTCCCCAGCATGGTGCTAGCCGGCATCCCTGGAAAGCCTTCCACCCAAACCGGCTTCGGCGCGCTCACCTACACCACCTCTCCACCCACCGGTCTGCTCGGCGTCGGCCTCGGCGGCGACAGCACGCCCCGAATGATTGCGTTTCAAGCTCGCGTGGAGTTCTAGGCTCACCATCTTCCAGAGATGTGGCCAGAAAGAGCACGGCCTACCAGGTGGTGCGCCTTCAAGACCCCACCAGATTTGACCTTCGTGCTAGCCTGTTGGGCGCCCCTATGAGCAAACGCCCAAAACCCATCGTCCTCACCGTCCTCGACGGCTGGGGCTACCGCGCCGAAACCAAAGGCAACGCCATCGCCCTCGCGCGCAAACCCAATTACGATCGCATCCTCAAAGATTTTCCCAACACGCTGATCCAAACTTCCGGCCCCGCCGTCGGTCTTCCCGTCGGACAAATGGGCAACAGCGAAGTCGGCCACCTCAATATCGGCGCCGGCCGCATCGTGCACATGGACAGCACGCGCATCGATCAGCTCATCGCCGATGGCGGCTTTTACCACCAGCCTTTGCTTCTTGAAGCTATGGAACGAGGCCGCGCTCGCCAGCTTCACTTGCTTGGTCTCGTCAGCGACGGTGGAGTCCACTCGCACCTCAACCATCTTTTCGCCCTGCTGAAAATGGCGCGCGAAAACAAAGTCAAAAATGTTTTCGTCCACTGCTTCATGGACGGGCGCGACACCCCTCCTCACAGCGGAATTGAATTTATCCAGCAGCTAGAACAAAAAATGCGCGAGTTAGGCGTCGGTCAAATCGCCACCGTCAGCGGACGTTACTACGCCATGGACCGCGACAATCGCTGGGAACGCGTCGAAAAAGCCTATCGCGCCATCGTCCACGGCGCTTCAGAAGTGAAGTTCACAGATCCCGCGGCGGCCGTTCGCGCCAGCTATGAAAAAGGCGTCACCGACGAATTCATCATTCCCGCCGTCATCACCACCGAGCCGTCGCCGGGAAAGTCATCCGCACCGCGCGCCATAATCCGAGATGACGACGCCGTAATCTTCTTCAATTTCCGCGCCGACCGCGCCCGCCAAATGACGCGCGCCCTCATCGAGCCTGACTTCGACAAAATTGTCGATCCCGACCGCCCGACAAATCTTTTCTTCGTCGCCATGACTCAATACGAAAAAATCTGGCCCTGGTTACGCTATCTCCTCGCGCCCGAAAAGCTCGAACACATCCTCGCGAATGTTTTTGCCGAGCTACAGTTCAAGAATCTCCGCGTCGCGGAAACCGAAAAATACGCCCACGTCACTTATTTTTTCAACGGCGGCGTTGAAAAACCTTTCCCCGGAGAAGAGCGCATCCTGGTTCCATCACCAAAAGTTCCCACCTACGATTTGAAACCGGAAATGTCCGCCGCAGGAATCGCCGACACCGTAGTCCACGCCATCGAAAAAGGCGAGTTCGACGCCATTATCATGAATTTTGCAAATGCAGACATGGTCGGCCACTCAGGAAATCTGGAAGCCACCATCAAAGCAGTAGAAACCGTGGATACCTGCCTGGGACAGATTTTTCAGGCGCTGCGTCCCCGCGGCGGTGCGTGGATCATCACCGCCGATCACGGCAATGCCGAAATGATGACCGATCCCGTCACTGGCGAGCCTCACACCTATCACACCACGAATCCCGTTCCTTTTATTTTGCTCGCTGAAAACGGCCAAACGCGCTTAGCCCCGGGAGGTTCGCTCCGCGATATCGCTCCCACAATGCTGGGAGTGCTCGGCGTCGCCGAGCCGATTGAAATGACCGGACGCGACTTGCGTATCCTCTCAAGATAATTTGGAAAGTACAGTTCAGCCGCGGAAAATATACTGGTAGGAAATGGAACAACAGCCCAAACACACCGAAAGCAGCGATAAGCGAGCCGAAATCATGGGATATATGCGCCCCATGAACGCCCTCTGGCTCGCGCTTCTTTTCTTCTTCACTTGGGCGCTATGGTCGCTGCGCGCCGCCGTGATCTTGCTCGTACTGATGATCGTTGCCACGATTCTCGGTATCGTCTTCCGGCGAGGCCCGCCATGACGCCGACCAAGAAAGACACAGAGGGCCATCGTGATCGCCCCGAGGTTCAGATGGGCACTCTCTGGATCACCGCGAGCTGGGTTGGCGCGGTGCTGTCCCTGGGAATGGGGTTCATGGTTTACGAAGCGCTCCCCGAAGCCAGAATGTTTATCTTGTGCGCCCTCGGACTCGGCGTCGTGATCGGATTAGCACTCTGGTGGAAACATCGCTAGGACGAATCCGCAAAGCCAAACCAATACCGCAGGCCAAAATTAATCCCCGGCGGTCGGTTTTGGCGACGTATAACCCTGGCGAGCTATCACGATCACCTTTTTCATCTTTCCTTTTTTGTCCGGCTGCAGCATCGGATTGCCTTGCTCGTCCACGATCTCGAGCCTCAGCTTGTGATATTTTCCGTCCGGAGCGCTGGAAGGCGTAAAACCCAGCGTGTACTGGCTTTTCAAAAATTCAGTCACGCTGTTGAAGATGCTGCCCATCTCGCCCTGGAATCGCGGAAACCACGCATATCCTCCGGTAAGTTCGGCGAAAGTGGTGAGCTGATTCTTCGCCTGTAGATAGCTGATATTGTCGCTGCCCCGGACTCGGCGTACGTTCAATTCTTCACCCGTTCCCACGCTGAAAATCGGCACTTCCGTTTCCTTCACGCGCCGCAACGTTTGATCCAGCGTGTGTTTGCTGAAGGTGTCGTACCCGCTCGCCAGCAGAAGGATCGACTTTTTCCCTTTCACGTCGCGTAGCTGGTCCAGCGTTTCCAGCAGCGCATCAAACAGATTGGCCTCGTGAAAATTGGGAAAGTAAAGTCCCGCCACCGCTTGCGCTACTTCCTGCTTGTTTCGCGTGAAATCCACCACCACGTGGGTCTGCAAGTCGAAAATCTTCAGCGCCACGTAATCTTTATCGCTCAGATGGCCCAGAAAATTGTACGCCCAGCTCTTCGCTTCATACGCAAACCATTCGCCGCCTAGCTGGCTGAATTCCATTAAAATCACAATCGTAATCGGCGCTTCGCTGGGAGCAAAATTCGAAATCTGCTGCGGCTGGTTGTTATCCAATACTCGAAAATTCTCTTTCTTCAGATTCGTCAGGATGCCGCCGTCCTGGTCTGTCACCACCGCATCGATATTCACCACGTTCGATTCCACCGCGATAGACGTTTGCGGAGCTTGCGATTGCGGCTGCCCGGCTTGCGGCGGTTGCTGCTGCCCCGTGGGCTGAGGCGGAGTGGCAGGTTGTTGCGCCGGCGCGGGTTTTTGCGGACCTTCCTCCTGTTGCGACCGAGCGGTCAAAGTCCCCGGAGGTATGCCTAAAGCTGCCAGCAACGCTCCCACAAAAATGCCCCGAGTCCACATACTCAAACTCATGGATTTCCCCCTGCCGCTTTGATGCTGCCAAAGCCTTTTTCGGATGGTCTATTGCCATCCAGAAAACGCCTCGCCCCAAGCGTCCCGGCTGATTCCTGATGCCATGATAATATGAATTGCTAATCTGCTTATCGTCGTAATTCACATTCAATTAGGAGAATGGAAGAATGGCGCATTCGAACGTCCGAATTCTTGCCCTGGCATTCTGCGGCGTGCTTTGCTGGGCCACAAATAGCGCGGGACAAGGCGCAACGTCACAATCGGCGCAGCCGGCCGCTGGTCCCGGCGCGGACATCGTAAAACTTCAAGGCGAAGCGCTCGTTTGGCTCCAGGACCTGATTCGCATCAATACTACCAATCCTCCGGGTAACGAGATCGTGGCCGCCAAATACGTCGCTGATGTCCTGAAGCGCGAAGGAATTCCTTCGGAAATCTTCGAAAGCACTCCGGGCCGCGGCTTCTTGGTCGCCCGCCTTTCCTCCAGCGCCATGCCCAACCCTTCGCGCGCGCTGCTCCTCATGGCCCATTTGGACGTGGTCGGCGTCGATAAATCCAAATGGTCCGTGGACCCTTTCGCCGCCGTAATAAAAGACGGCTACCTCTACGGCCGCGGTGCGATTGACGACAAGGGAATGCTGGCCGCAAATCTTGCAGTCTTTATCGCATTGAAGCGCTCGCAGGCGCGATTGAATCGCGACGTGATTTTTCTCGCCGAAGGCGATGAAGAAGCCGGCGGGGAAACCGGAATGAAATTCGCGGTGGAGAAACACTGGGATAAGATCGCTTCTGGCTTCTCATTGAACGAATGCGGCCGCACCGTTCTGAAAAATGGCAAAGTACAATACGTTGCCGTACAAGTCAGCGAGAAAGTCGCCGTTAACGTCAACGTAATCGCCATCGGCACTTCCGGCCACGGCTCGGTTCCTCTGAAAGATAACGCTGTCACACATCTATCTGCTGCCATCGCGAAGTTGGGAACATTCGAAGCGCCGGTGCAATTCAACTCCGTCACCCGCGGATATTTCGAAGGAATCGCGCCGCTTCAGGACCAAGAGACCAGCAAGTGGATGCTGGCGCTGGAAAGCTCCGACCGCGCCGACCACGCCGCTCGATGGCTCTCCAACGCCAATCCGATCTGGAATGCCATGCTGCGAGACACCGTCACCCCTACAATGTTGCAGGCCGGCATACGAGCCAACGTGGTCCCCTCGGAAGCTCGCGGCGTTCTGAACATACGTCTTCTGCCCGGCAATATGACGACTCCGCTCTTAAGCAAACTCACTCAGCTTGTGAATGATCCTCAGGTCCGTTTGGAACCACAGCCGGGTGCTGGAGAAACCGCGCCGTCTTCCTCACTCGAGACGGATTTGTACGCTACAATTAAGAAGGTAACCGCTCAAGAATTTAGCGGTGCGCCGGTAGTTCCGTACATGTCCACTCCACTTACAGACTCGGCTCGGCTGCGCCTGCGCACAGTACAAGCCTACGGGTTTGATCCTTTCCCGCTTACCGAAGAAGACGTATTGCGCATGCACGCCGACGACGAACGCATTCCGGTCGAATCTTTCCGCAAGGGAGTTCAGTTCCTCTACGCGGTGGTTGACGCGTTTGCTGTGACAAAATAACAATCGTGCAAAATCTTCGAAGGGCCAAAATCGTCTGTACCTTAGGACCCGCCAGCTCGTCTCAAAAAATGATTGATGCGCTGCTGCATGCCGGCATGGATGTAGCCCGCCTGAATTTCTCCCACGGTACTCCGGAAGAAAAAGCGCGCCTGATAAGTTTCGTGCGCCGGGCGTCCGCGCGTTACAGCAAGCCCGTCGCAATTCTGGCGGACTTACAGGGTCCGAAAATTCGCACCGGAGCGCTGGAACAAGGGAAACCTGTTCATCTGCACTTCGGCCAGCGTTTTGTGATCAGCACGAAGAAATTGATCGGCACGGACCAGGGCGTGAGCACCACCTTTCTCGCCTTACCTGAATCTGTGCGCAAGGGCGATCGCATTTTGTTGAACGACGGCGAAATCTCGCTCCGTGTGCTGTCCACGCGCGGGCACGAAGTTGTTTCTCAGGTCGAAAATGGCGGGGAACTGGGCGAGAACAAGGGTATTAATCTACCCGGGGTAAAACTGAAAATTCCGTCGCTCACTCCCAAGGACCGCCGCGACTTGGCCTTCAGCCTCCAGATGGGCGCGAACTACGTGGCGCAAAGCTTTGTGCGAACCGCGGCGGACATCCGGGCGGCAAAAGCAGCCATCCAGCGCGACGGGAAAGATACCCCCGTCATCGCAAAATTGGAAAAGCCGGAAGCCCTCGACAACTTGGAGGAGATCCTGGCGGTCGCCGACGGCGTGATGGTCGCGCGCGGTGACTTGGGCGTGGAGATGAACCTGGAAAAAGTGCCCGTGGCGCAAAAGCGGATTATCTCCGCTGCGCGCGATGCGCTCGTCCCCGTGATCACCGCCACTCAGATGCTCGACTCCATGCAGAAAAATCCGCGCCCCACGCGCGCCGAAGCGTCCGATGTGGCCAACGCCATTTTTGACGGCAGCGATGCCCTGATGCTTTCCGGTGAGACCGCTGCGGGAAGTTATCCTCTGGAATCTGTTGTAATGATGGACCGCATTATTCGCGAGGCCGAAGCCAGCGTCACCTCGCTCCCGCGTCCCGCTCGCTCGAACGATCTGCTGATCAGTGAAGCTATTGCGGAGGCGATCTGCTACGCCGCGGAAGAACTGAACTTGAAGGCCATCGCGGTGTTCACGGAATCGGGATCATCCGCAGGGCTGGTTTCCAAATATCGCCCGCGCGCTCCTATCGTCGCGTTTTCCCCCATCCAGGAAGCGCGGCGCCGTTTAAGCCTGTTGTGGGGCGTGCTGCCGCGCACCATCAAGCGCGTCCACGATATAGATCAGCTCTCGAAAGTTGCCGAAGCGCGTCTCACCGAAGAGCATCTGGTGAAGCGCGGCGACATCGTGGGCATCATCGCCGGAACACCCCTAGGGACCACCGGCTCCACAAATTTGATGCGCCTGATTCGCATCGGCGGCTAGCGCACTTCTTTCTTAGACGCCGCTTGCGGTGGACGAAGTGCGGGTGCGACTTCCAGCCCACACGCGAATAAATTGGCCAGGCCGTTCGCTGCACTCGAATAGTGCATTGGGGTATACTCGCCCCTGCCAACCGCTACCCAGCTTCGGAGGTAATTCAATGCGTTTTCTGCAAGTACCCCGCACAAAGGACGCGGCCCTGCTGGCTTTAGTTTCGCTCCCGCTATTAATCATCGGCTGCACCAAGAAGGCGAGGCTATACAACCTCACGACGGGTGAAGTCGTCCCTGCTCAGTTCAGCTACAATGGTACCGGAAAAGGAACGTTGACGGCCGTCACGTCTTCAGGGGAAAAGTTCAAGGGCGAGTACGTCACTTTGGCGGGCGGCCAGGTAAGCTGGGGAATCATCTACGCTTCCGTTTATGGACCGAAGGGTTCTGCTTCAGGAAGCAGCAGTAATTTTGCATCGAGCACGGAAGCCAAGCAAAGAGGTAGCGCCATCGCTACGGGTGACAAGGGGACAATTATTCAGTGTGAGTACATTACAAGTGCATGGAACGGTGGCGGCTCTGGAGCCTGCAAGGACAATCACGACGTGCTGTACAAGTTGATGTTCTAGTGAAACTCGGGCCGGCGGTGTGCTACGATTCCGAAGAGGGTGAACTATGAACGCAAAAACTCCTACCGAGCGCAAGAAGGAAGATGCTGAGATGTCGCGGATGCATCGAACTCACATTCGCTGGTGGGAGCATCGAGTGGCAGTGGGTTTGACGACGCCGGAAGTTGCACAGCAATTCATCGACTCGTCCTTCAGGGAAATTGAACCGGAAATTCTTTAGGGCAAGCGGGTGGTAGGAACAGATTTGAACTACACCGGGGACACGGCCAAGGCCCAGCGCTGCGAATTCTAATTCACCCAGTTGTCTGGATTTGAAGGCGGCTTCTCATTGTGGTCGCGTACATACACCTCAAATTTCTTTCGCAGGCGCCGTCGTTTCCAATCCGAAAAAAAATTCCGATAGTTGTAAAGGTAAGACCCCCGGCGCAGATAAATATATCCGACCAGCATTCCGCCCAGATGGCAAACGTGGCTCACGCCGTCGCCCGTGGATCCTATCGTCCCGAAAAATTCGATAGCCCCCATCACGATCACAAAAATCCGCATGGACACTGTGACCGGCAAGGGAAATAACCATACCTGCCGGTGTGGCATCACGATGGCCACCGCCAGTAATACGCCGTAAATCGCTCCGGAAGCTCCAATCGTGGGTATCAAAGCCGTCCCGCGTCCGTGCGGATCGATTATAAGTTTCACGATGATGTCAACGATCCCCGCGCCCACTCCGCATACGAAAAAATACGTATAAAACCGCCGCGCGCCCCAGCTGTGCTCCAGGTCGGCCCCGAACATCGCGAGGTACAGCAGATTGAAAAGAATGTGGAGGATTCCGCCGTGAAGAAAAATATAAGTAAACGGCTGCCAGATTCGGAAACCGTAAACGGCTGCGTAGGGCCGCAAGCCGAACCAGTCTAGCCAAAATCTCGTCCCGGCCTCGTGAAAGAGCAACGCCGAAATTGTTTGCAGAAAAAAAACAGAAATGCAGATGATGCAAATGGTCTTGATCGCGCGCGGAAAATATCCGCTTAAATCAAATCGATGCCCGTAGCCGCGCGAAAAGGTTGGCACACACGAAGTGTAAAGGCTGCGCCCACCGTAGTCAAAGACCTCTAGCAGCCGGCGCTGGTCTTCATGATTTCTTTTATTGGCTTTCGACGTGGCGGCTGTTGCTTATGTTTTGTCTAACTTCTTCCGCGCAAAGTAGAAAAGCGAAGCCGCCAGTAGAATGAACATAAAGAGTCCAAATGAGTTGCTTGTAGCCAGCGATCCCAGAATCTTCGGCCCAAACGCGAACAAGTCCGCGCGCCAAGGCAGATGGAACGTGCTGGTCACCCAACCCGGTACGTGCGTGGAAATTTCAGGATCTTGCAAAAGATTTATGATGATACCGAGCAAGCCAAATACTCCTCCAGCCGCAATCAACCCGCTGGAATAAAGAGCACCCGGACTGGCTTCGCCCTCTTCCGTTTTTTTGGACGAAACCTCCACCAGCCAGCGCACCAACCCCCCCGCAAACATTGTCGCCGTTGTCCCAATGGAAAGATAAGCGCCCACCGCAAACGCCAGCGAACGCACCCCCAAAATTTCCACCGCCAGCACGAGCGCCACGCCCATCAACACCAGCCGCCACGGCAACCGCTGGTTCAGAATTCCATTAATCACCGTCGCCATCAAACGCGCTTGCGGCGCCGGAGCCTTGTCGCTGCCGATCCCCTGCACCCACTGAATCTCAATTTCCTTCGTCGCTGGATCGTACAAATACTCGCCGTCCGGAACCTGCGCCGATCCCAGCGCATTAATCAGCACATAATTCTTCCCCTGATAGGTAATCGAGCTCCGCTCCACTTTCACCCCGGTCGCCAACGCTTCCACATTCACCGGAATTTTCACCGGCAAATATTTCTCCAGCCCCGTGTTCATCAAATTCAGCGTCGCGCCGATAGCAATCGTTGACACCGTCACGCCAATCAACAACGCCATCTGCTGCTTGAACGGCGTTGATCCTACGAGATATCCGGTTTTCAGATCTTGCGAAGTCGCTCCCGCAATCGCCGCTGCGGTACATACCACGCCTCCGATCACCAACGCGAGCACTGCATAGTTCGGCGCAGTCCACCCCGCCACAAAAAATATCGCGCACGTGGCCATCAGCGTCGCGATACTCATCCCGCTCACCGGGTTCGAAGAATTTCCCAGCAGTCCGCTGATCCGTGACGCCACCGTCACAAACAAAAATCCAAACACCACCACGAAAAGTCCCGCCAGCAGATTCTGGTACCAGGTTGTGCTAGCCCCCTTGATCGGATCAAACGTCAGCATCACCCACATCATCGCCACGATCACGATCGACCCGATCACCACTGTGCGTATCGACACATCATCGTCCAGCCGGTTCTTCGCTTCTCCGACGCCAGCTTGCTGCGCGCGAACGTCCTTCAGCCCCGCGCGCAGCGCCGAAATAATTGTAGGCAGCGTGCGCAGCAGCGTAATCAGCCCCGCCGCAGCCACCGCTCCCGCCCCCATCGGACGAATGTATTGCCGCCACATATCGTCCGGCGTCATTTGTGGAATCGGAATCGTGGACGGATAAATCGGCGTGTTTCCCGCAAGCTGTCCAAAAAATTGGATCGCCGGCATCACCAGCAGCCACGAAATCACCCCGCCCGCGAAAAGAATCCCTGAAACCTTGGGCCCGATGATGTAACCCACTCCCAGATATTCCGAAGTAATCGTCGCGCGAAATGACGCCCCCGGAAACCAGTGCGGACGCCCCTCCGGCTGCGAGTTCCACGCCTGAATTGTGTTCATGAAAAAAGTGTAAGCGCCGCCGATCCCCAGTCCCCAGAACACGCGTCCCGCAAACGACCCGCCGCGCTCGCCCGCCACCAGCACATCCGCGCAAGCCGTGCCTTCCGGGAACGTCAGGTTCCCATGCTCTTTCACAATCAGTTGCCGCCGCAACGGAATCATGAACAAGACGCCGAGCCAGCCGCCCAGCAGCGCCAGAGGAAAAATCCGCCAGAAGGTAAATTCCGTGCCAAACCCCAAAAAAATCAGCGCCGGAATCGTGAACATCACTCCGGCCGCCAATGACTCCCCAGCCGACCCGGTAGTCTGCACAATGTTATTTTCCAGAATCGTCGAGCGCCCAAACGCGCGCAAAATGCTGATCGATAGCACCGCAATCGGAATCGAAGCAGAAACCGTAAGCCCCGCGCGCAGCCCCACGTAAACCGTCACCGCGCCAAACAGCAATCCAAACAGCGACCCCAGCACCACCGCGCGCAGCGTAAATTCCGCAATGCTCTCCTCAGCCGGAATATAAGGGTGGAATTCGCCAGGCGGCGCAGTAGAACTCCACTGTTTCTTCGCCTTCGCCATCCTCACCACCTCCCCAGTGTTTAGCCGCGTGCCGCGCCGTGCCTTGGCCGACGCTGTTTGGACTCTTCGGTCGCCGCTGTCCCGCAGTCTTCTACTGCGGTCCCCCACTCTTCTGCCGCCGTTCAATCCCGCGCCAACCTTTTTGGCCGCCGCGAACCGGGCAAGGTAGCACCAGTTGCACACCCAAGCAAGCCGCATTCACGCGGCGAAAAAGACACGAAAGGCTCAGGGTCAGGTTGACAGATGCGTGTCAGCGGGATACTCTCCCCGATAATTTACTGCTTGAATACTAGGTCGCGATTAGCTTATCAGTAGGTGGAAAATTAATCGTTCCCATGTCTCCAGACCCAGGAGAATCATCATGAATCGAACCCAGCGATTCATCTCGCGCACTGCCGTTCTGTTAGCGCTGCTGTCTCTGTGGACCCTGCCATCGAGCCAAGCCGGTGACGATTGGCTCCCCATCCCCCCGGCGGATCTGGCCCTCAAAGACAACCCCGCTCAACCCGGCGCCCACGCCATGATTCTTTACCGCGACAGTGAGGTCAACTCAAAGGAAGCCTCGGAGAAAGAATACATTCGCATCAAGATTTTCACGGAGCAAGGAACCGGCGAAGCCAATGTCCAGATTCCTTTTCTGAAAGGCGCTTGGGACATTAAGGATATTCACGCGCGAACGATCCAGCCAGACGGCACAGTCACAAATTTCAACGGTGAAATATTCGATAAAACTGTTGTGAAGGTGAGCGGTGTAAAGTTCCTGGCAAAGACTTTCACCCTTTCCGACGTTCACCCAGGTTCTATCATTGAATACAAGTACCGCCAGCAGTCCGATCCGTACTTTTTGCGTAACGAAAAATGGATCGTATCAAACCACTTGTTTACGCGCGATGCGCGTTTCTCCTTCAAACCCTATACCGGTGTCGGTGCGCTTCCGTTCTCCTATCGCCAATTCGGCCTTCCTGAAAATTCTGTTCCGCAACTCCAGAAGGACGGCTCTTATTTACTCGAGATACACAATATCGCTGGCATCGAAGACGAGAAGTTTATGCCGCCGGAAGATGTATTGAATGTCCGGGTTGAATTCTTTTATCGAAATCCACGCGAACACTTGGACGAATCGCCTGATTCTTATTGGACTCGCAAAGGAGTGCAATGGGCGGACAGCTTGGACCAGTTCGTTAACAAAAAGAACGTCTTGCTTAACGAATTACGTACCGTTTTCAACCCCGACGATCCCCCGGAAATAAAACTCCAAAAAATATACGCTCGCGTGCAAAAGATCCGGAACCTTTCGGAGGAACAGTACAAAACGCAGAAAGAACAAAAACAGGAACAACTGAAGCCGAACTTGAATGTTGAAGACGTACTGAAACATTCCTACGCCTACGGTCGGGATATTAATTACACGTTTGTGGGCCTAGCACGTGAGGCTGGCTTCGAGGCCACCGTAGTGTGGGTTGCGCCGCGCAATCAGAATTTCTTCTTTCCAAAGATGAAGGATAGCACCCAGTTGGACTCCAATATCGTATGGGTTCGGTCAGGCACGAAGGAATACTATCTCGATCCCGCGGCCGCCTACTACCCATTTGGAATGCTACCTTGGTACGAAACAGCCTCGGATGGAGTGCGTGTCGGCAAGCAGAACGCGGAAATTGTGAAGACTCCTGCGGCAGTGCCGGCGGATGCGCACACCATACGCCACGCAGACATGGTCATCGATGAAGATGGCTTGGCCACCGGAAAAATAGAAGTGGAATTTACCGGCCTGCGTGGCGCCACTCACCGGGAAGAAGCTCGAGAAGAGGACGAAACAGGTCGCCGAAAGTCCCTGGAAAATGAGATCAAACGCTGGCTCCCCGCCGGTTCCTCCTTCGAGATCACGAACGTCTCGAATTGGGACAACAACGGTTCGCCTTTACACATCGAAGGTACTGCCAAGATTCCGAACCTGGGCACAACCGCCGGACACCGGATGCTCGTGACCGAGGAAGTGTTTCAGGCAAGCCAGGCGGCGGCATTCGAACCCGAAAAGCGGGTCTATCCAATTTATTTTCGTTACCCCTATGAAGAAATTGACTCCGTGAAACTTCGGGCGCCGCAGGGCTTCCGAATTGAGAACGTCCCCGCCGTGGTTAAAGTAAATCGAGGTCCGGTTTCTTACGAGATTTCCGCCGTTCAACAAGATAATTGCGTTGAAGTGAAGAGGGATCTGCTGGTGACCGGAATCATGTTTCCCGTCACCGCGTATCCGGCGTTACGCGAGTTCTTTAACACGGTGAAAACGAATGACGATGCTCAGATCGTTTTTCAAACTGCTGAATCAGCGAAGAATAATTAGCGCTCTAGCGCTGCCCCTCGGTGCCATCGCCGGCGTGATGCTGCTATCCAAGCCCTCCCACGTTCAAGCCGACAGCGCTCCAGAATGGCTTCGCGCCGCTGCTCAAGATAGCTTGCCGAAATATCCCGACGACACCGTCGCTGTCACCTTGTTGAGCGAGCAACAGACCACCGTAAAAGACAACGGCGACATCGAAACGCGCTATCGGTGCGCATATAAATTCCTCCGGCCTGAAGCGCGCGAACGATTTGGCAACATCGTCGTTCGTTTCGACAATGAAACCAAATTGTCATTTCTAAAAGCTTGGACCATCACTTCTACAGGCCAGCAAATCGAGCTCAAGGAAAAGGACGCAGTCGAGTCTGGAATGACAAGTTACGATCTATATAACGACACGCGCGTGAAAGTTCTGAAACTTCCGGAGGCCAATTCCGGAAATGTCGTCGGATATGAATACGTCCAGAGGCATCGCCCTTTCGTTTTCGAAGATAACTGGGCATTTCAGACAAGTATTCCGACCCGCCGGTCGCGCTTCTCCCTGCAGATCCCTGCCGGTTGGGAATTCACGAACTATTGGGCGAATTACCCCGAGCAAAAACCGCAATCCTCCGTCAGCAACCAGTATGTTTGGGAAGTAAATGATCTTCCTGGTGTAGAAGTAGAGCCCCGTATGCCGCCCATGCTGGCCGTGGCTGGCCACATGGACATCAAGTACTTTCCGCGTGACGCGAAACTTCGAGCGAAGACCACCGGGACCTGGAACGATCTAGGTCTTTGGTATGCCGGTTTAACTTCCGGCAGTCGCGACGCAACTCCGGCGATCAAACAGAAAGTGATTGAACTCACTGCGGGGATACAGGACCCGGTGGCGAAGATTAAGGCGCTCACTTCTTACGTGCAACGCCAGGTCCGATATGTCGCTATTGAAATTGGTATCGGAGGGTATCAGCCGCATTCCGCCGCAGCGGTGTTCACCCATCAGTACGGCGATTGCAAAGACAAGGCCACTCTGCTGAGCGCCATGCTGCACGAAATTGGCATCGAATCCTATTATGTTCTGATCGACGTACAACGCGGAATCGTGAATCCGGAATTTCCCTCCACCCGCTTCAACCATGCAATCCTGGCCATTCGCCTACCGGAAAACCTCACCGACCCCTCACTTTTCGCAGTAGTCGATAATTCCCAGCTTGGACGCCTTCTCTTTTTCGATCCTACGAATGAATATGTGCCTCTCGGATATCTGCCTTCTTACCTCCAGGACAATTTCGGCCTGGTGGTCACCGCCGGTGGCGGCACGATAATTTCCCTACCGCTCTTGCCTCCAGCCACGAATCGGCTCATACGCACAGCTCAGATGAATCTTAGTCCGTCCGGCGATCTGAGCGGCGAAGTCAAGGAAGTTCGTTGGGGCGGCCTTGCGGTGGATAGCAGAGAAGCCTACCTCGGCGTTTCGCCCGCTGAACGCCAAAAGGTCATGGAAAATTTTCTGGGTTCGTTTCTTTCTAACTTCACTTTGAAGAACGCTTCGATCGGAAATCTTGAACAGTACGATCAGGAGCTCACCTTCGATTACAAGTTCGTCGCCATGGGATACGCTAAGCAGGCTGGGGACCTCTTGATTGTTCGTCCGCGTGTTGTAGGTGGAAAGGGATCCAACTTGCTCAGCGGCAAATCACGCAAATACCCCATTGAATTCGAAGAGGCTACTCGCCAAGATGACATTTTCGATATCACCCTCCCTCCCGGCTATGTAGCTGACGAACTCCCTCAACCGGTTCACGCCCAGTGCCCCTATGCCACCTACAAAAGCGAAGTCCAGGTTGCGGACAACGTCCTCCACTATAAGCGAAGCTACGAAATCACCGATCTCATAGTTCCTACCGACAAACTTGCTGAAGTCCGCGATTTTTTCCGTCAAGTTGCCGCCGACGAGAAATCCAGCGCCGTCCTGCGCCGCGCGAACCCGTAGTTGTTCACTGGGGCATCAAGTCCTTACCCTACAGAGATCCGTTCCATCTTCCGTGGCCTTCAGGCGTTGTGTCCCATCCTTCGCTAATCGGTGTTGTTGCCATAAAAGTCCACCGCCTCGTACCCTTGTATTTGGTCTTCTGACTTCCTATCATTATCGCGATGAAAATTTGGTTTAGGATCGGCGCAAAACAAGACGGGCCCCAGTCGCCCAAACGCTATTCGTCAACCGGCACGAAAATGCGCCTCTCGCGTCCCTTTACCCTGTTGGCCCTAACGAGCGAAGAGAGCATCTGCGAAGGGGCATGGTTTAGCCTGTGGCCGCGCCTGCTGCAAGCGCAACCCGCTGGCCCAGAGACAGCTCCGACGCCAAAAAAATCGGTCAAAATTGAGAGCTTTTTTGCCCGGTGGGCGCCCGTTTCTACTCGACAGTGGGCGAAAAGTAGATGTTATACAGAACAAAGAACTAAACCCCGCCTAACCGGCACTAGAACAGTGATCAGTGATTTTGGTTTTCTTGCACTTTCTGCTCGCGATTCTGCCCGCAATTTCGAGCAAAGACGATTCAGCGCGACGCGTCCGTCACCAGCGCCGCCCACGAGCCGACGGAGAGTCTCCACGACAGAAAGCCCTCGTGAAATCGGGCGGTTTTACGGAAGTGATTGCACCACTTCTACCCGGTTCTGCCCCAAAAGTAGAAGTTATAGAAAACAAATGATTAAACCCTTTCTACCCGGGGCCACAACCGCACGCTGTGACGCGCCCAGTCTGCCCACTTTTCGCGTCCGCCGGTCTTGCCCTGACGAGGCAAGGGAGCATCCACGAACAGGCGCGGTTCAGGCGACACACATCTCGCTTGCAAATCCCCGACGGAACACGGGTCGCGGGCCGCGGAACACGTCCGCCCTGAAGGACTTCCGTCGTGGTGCACGTGTGTTACTCTTGCCCGGGGAGACAGCCACGAATGGGCTACATCGAACGTATCCAGAGTGATTTAACCGCCGCCATGAAGCAGAAAGACGAGCTGCGGCTTAGCGTGCTGCGCATGATGAAAAGCGCGCTCAAAAATAAAGAAATTGAAAAGGTGCGTCCGCTCGACGATCTGGAATCCCTCCAGGTCCTTCAGACTCTCGTGAAGCAGCGCCGCGAATCCGTCGAGCAGTTCACCAAGGGCGGCCGCAACGACCTCGCCGAAAAAGAGGCCAAGGAAATAAAAATTATCGAGGACTATTTGCCCGCCGCGCCCTCCGACGACGACATGCACCGCGCCATCGAAGCCGCCATCGCCGAAGCCGGCGCCGACTCGTTGAAACAAATGGGCGCCGTGGTGAAAGCTGCTCGCACTCGCCTCGAAGGAAAATCCATCGACGGCAAAGTCCTCAGCGACCGCGTCCGCGAACGCCTGACGGAAAAAGCCGCCGGCAAACCCTGATGCCATTCTGCCTCGTGCCTCTGCCAGAAACTATTCCGGTCAAATACACGGAGGAGGAAGCCGAATACATCAGCATGCGTCCGCTGGTCCGCCAGGAATTTCGCAGCGCGGAACTGGTGGACATGATCGTACAGGTCTCCGGCAAAGACCCCGACCGTGTCCGGAAAATTTTAAGCGCCGGAACGGTCGTCTTCCACTCGTTCCGTTACTGGTGGGCAGGATTCGAAGCGGACGCCGCCGCGCTGGCTGAAATTCTAAAGAAATATCCGGACGCAGATCCGCGGCGCGCCTTTCGCGCCGATGAATGTACCGAAGTGATCCTGGAATCCCGCGACTCGCCTGCCGTCGCAGATTTGTCTTCCGTGACAAGCCCGGCTAATCAGGGAGGTTCGCGCGGCTTGCCGGGGGTGGCCGCCCTGCCCGCCGCGGCTGAATTGCCCAACCTGGGGG
>JBAVQB010000023.1:0-8206 GCA_049693615.1 Candidatus Acidiferrales bacterium
CTCGGAGGGAACGGTGCTCTCAATGCCTTTGTCGATTTTCATGTCAAGAAAGTCCGCCGAACGCTGGATGCTCGCCGGGCCTGGCCGTCGCGCGTTATGGACTCGCAATCGCAGTTCAGGAAGATTATCGCACTGATCCACCGGAAGCTTGACTCGAACGGTTCGTGGTCGGATCGGATCAATTTCAAATCCTGCGGCGCGGCGGTTGCGAAACCACGACGTCGCCTGACCAGCGGTAGCGAACCATGCGCCGCGGCTCTGAAGCTCCTGGATCAAGTCACGATAGAATTCGCCCCACAATCTTTCCGGGGCGAGGCTGCGGTCGTGCCAGTTGACCGTAAGCGTTCCTCCAAGTCGGACGGCATTTTCCAACATTGGGCCAAGGAGCGCCTTCGCTTGCCGCGGAGAAAGTGCGAGATGGCCGGGGTAGAACAAAGCCGTGTCCATCACGTGGAGCGGCAGTTCGAGCAGCCGAGTCACTCCGAGCGGTTTGTACACTTGCGTCGTGCCCGCGCGATATCCCACCGTGCCGTTGTAGCCGACCGTTGAATCGTACGCTGCCCCGGCTTTCTCCAGCACTGCGGGCGATTGTTCATCAAAGTAGAGCCAGTGCATGCGCGCGCCGACCTCAGCGCTGGACGAAAGATTTCGAATCTCTTGCAGTTCGTGCCGCCCTTGGGAGCTATCGAGCCAAGCGTCGATTCCGTGCAGCCCCACTTCGCAACCCGCTGTCGTGAGCTTCCGGATCGCGTCGGCGATATCTTGAGCTCCGTAGCGAGCGGCGCGCATCGCGGGCGCCGGACCATCGGATTTACGTCCTGGTTGGCCGCTGAACGGAATCACAAAATAGGTCGAGTGCAGGCCTTTTTCCATCTCCAGATAGCGATTGTCGAACTCGCGCCAGAAGTCTCTTGCGAGGCCCAGGTGAACGAGTGGCAGCTTCAAGGCCGCGCCGAAGTTCCTGAACAGATCTGGTAAGGACAGACGCCCGCGAAGGAGTTTTCGCAAAGAATCAAAGGTCGCACGATATAGAAAGCCGAACGTCGTGTGATCCCATTTGTGCGGGCGAATCGCAGGATGGTCAACATCGTGCGTCAGGCAAGCCACAAATTGATAACCGTCCGGGACCGGAGGTATCTCGACTAGGGAAATTCCACGCGCGGTAATCAAGTCCCGAAGGAGCGCGATGTGTAGGTCCAGCGATGGGAGACTGGCGGTGGCGAGTGGTTGACCCACCGTCAGCAGCGTCCGGACCTCACTAAACAGGTCATAACCAATGCGCGCCACCAATGGGTCGCTCGCTTCGCTGAGAAAACCCACGCACTCCAGGGAGTGCTCAACCGTCAGCAGCGCGTTCCCTTTCTCAAGAAATGTCGCGATGTCCCCGTAGACTGGGATTCGGCTTTGCTCGTATGAGAGCTGATGAGCGTCACCCGAGGACCTGGTCGTCTGGATTTTCTGTGAATCATCGAAACGCGTGTTCTTGCCGGCGTACAGGATTACAAAATTCGCGGCGTCTTCGAACGGCCAATCACCCGCACAGAGCAGAACGTCATAGCGTTGACCTGTGCGATAAAATTCCCACGGAGTCTTGAACAATTCGAAAAACTCGCGAACAACATCGGCTTCCGCGGGATCCGCAATTACGCCAATCATCGCGAGCACTCCTAGCTCAACGCCGCTACAGGTTCAGCATGCGCCCGCAGCCATTCCTCAAATACGACGAGGCTAAAGAGGATTTTATGGTTGTCGTTCGCACCGGAGCGATGTTCCTCGTAAATTTGCTTTACGGCAGCGGGGCGCAGGTAACGATAAATCTGGCTGTCTCCATCCAGTAGAATCTCTTCCATCTTCTTTCGCGCTGCGCCGCGAAACCAATCATCCACGACGTTCACGCCAAACCCTCGTTTTTTCCTTTTCAGGATTGTTGCGGGAAGAAACGCCTGGCAGACCTGCCGATGCAGCCATTTTCCTGAGCCATTGCGGACTTTCAAGTTCGATGGCAGCCGTTCGGCATATTCCACGATCTCTTTATCTAGAAATGGCACGCGTACCTCGAGGCTGTGAGCCATTGAAAGCTTGTCCGCGTACATGAGGAGCTCGTCGGGAAGTGTCGATCGCAGTTCCAAGAACTGAAAGCCACCGAGTTCATCCGTCTCATTCATTAGCGGCGCCAGATCCTGCCAGGCATCGAGGATCTTGTCGCCCGGCGCGGAAGGAAGAATTCCGTCCTGAAACAGGCCATCGATTTCGTTTCCCGGTAGAAGTGACAGCACGTTCTGATATCTTCTCATCCGGTTGGGAACATCCAACGAATGCAGACCTCTTTTCAGCATCTCATTTCGCGGCAGCGCTGATATGACGGAGCCAACGGCAGAGCGCACCGGTCCCGGCAACCCCCCCCATAGCGCGCCATACCGGACTCCTATGTGACGTTTATAACCACCGAATAATTCATCAGGACCCTGACCGACCAATGCGACCTTGACGTCTTGGCGGGCCTGTTTACAAACAAAGTACATGGGGACAATGGAGGATGACGCAATGGGTTCTTCCAAACTGGCGACGATATGCGGGAGGGCGTCCTCAAAGGTTTTTCTGTCCAGCATTACAGCAGTATGTTTCGAGCCGAAGATTGCTGCGGTTTCGGCCGCATCTTTCAACTCGTCGTCCGTATAGCTCGAGCCGTAACCAATCGTGTAGGTGTGCCACGACTTCCCATAAAGATTCATGAGGGCAAGCAGCAATCCGGAATCAACGCCGCCGCTAAGCAGAAGTCCAAGCGGCACATCGCTGAGCAGCTGTCGCTTCACTGATTGCTTGTAAAGCTCGAGCAGCTCTTCCTTGGCTTCGTCCGCCGATTTCAACGGTGAAAACGGTTTGGGCTCATACTGATACCAGCGACGCAGCGTGTAGCTACCCTTTTCAAAAACCAGCATGGTTCCCGCAGCCAGCTTTCTAACGCCATTGAAAATGGTGTAGGGCGACGGCGTGTAGCGATACCGCAGGAATAGATTCAGCGAAACAGGATCCACTTCAGCTTTTTCATTCGTCGCGGCAACAACGGCGCGAATTTCCGAGCCGAAGGAGACGCGCTCTCCATCAATCTTGTAATAGATCAGCTTGATTCCGAAGGGGTCGCGAGCAACGATCAGCCGCTGCTTATTCACATCCCAGATCGCCAGTCCGAACATCCCATTGAGGTGGTTAAGCACCTCGTCGCCCCACTGGTTATATCCGTGGATGATGACTTCCGTGTCTGACTTGGTTCGGAATACGTGCCCGAAACCTTCCAACTCACGCTTCAGCTCTGGAAAGTTATAAATCTCGCCGTTGAAGATTACCCAAACGGATTCTTGCCTATCGGACATGGGCTGATGCCCGCCGGCGAGATCGATGATCGAGAGTCGGCGAAAGCCGAACCCCAGCGGTCCCGCGAGGTAGTATCCGTCGTCGTCCGGCCCACGATGGCTGATGCTTCTGGTCATCCGCTCTAAATCTTGGCGGAGCACCGGCGCCCGGCTTCCAAAGTTGTATTGTCCGCAGATCCCGCACATAAACCTGGTTAGCTCCGCCCTACAGATTTGGATTCGGAGTTCTGAGCGTTCCGGTACAACAGGAAGCAGAGGCTGCGAAACAATTGCGACTGTGCCCAGCGATGCATCGGTACGTCGTCCCAGCCGAGCAGAAGCTGCCGGCTGCGGAAGGATCCGTCGGACTTGTGCCATCCTTCCAGATTTATGACCTTCGACAAAATCTGATCGAGTGCTGGAAACCGGCCTTCCAGCAAGACTCCCACATTGATGCACTCCGCATAATCATACAGCTCGCGCTTGTACACCGTCATTCGCGGCCGGCGTGAGAAGGGCTTGGGCAATCCTTTTTCATCAAACAGATTTTTGGCGTAGTAATCGACCCCGCGTTCGATGGCCTTGGTGCACTGTGGATTCCCGGTAATGGATTCGATCTTTGCCAGAGCTTTCAGAACGAAACAGGTGTGAAAGTGATCGATAAACAGGCGATCTTCATCCGTGGAGTAAGGCCATGACCCGTCTGAGTTTTGAGCCTCCAAAACAAACGCGAGGTTTCTGTCCGCGATCTTGCGGTAGCTTGCGTCCGAAAAATCAACGGAGGCACACGTCAGAAGAAATGCGCGGTAGGCGCTCGCATTTATGACGCCGCTGGAATTTTCGGATCCAGGCTTGTAGTAAACGGAGGAAGCATTTACAGAAGTTTGAACTTCGTTGTAATCAACGACTGCGTGCTGCGCGATCGAGCGCATGATTTCGAGCCACTGCGGGTCTTTATCAATCTGATAGACCTCGCGAAAAGCTTCGTAGACGTAAGGAACTGTGGTAATCAGCGGAGTCGCCTGCCACATCGTTCCGCGTTTAGTTTCCCAGTTGAAAGGATACCCCCAGCAGTAATGTTCAAAGCCGGGCGACCGGGTTTCCTTGAGAACTTCAAGAAAATGGAGCGCCCGCTCGTAGTATTGCCGCTGCCCAAGCGCGCGGGAAAGGAATGCGAAACCCATCGCATAGTGTGCATCCGCGATGGGGAATCGCTGCGGCTTCCAGAAGAGTTTGCGCGCCGATGGCAAGAAAGCCTCGCTGAAGATCATGGGAGAAACCGCCAGCGTGCCCAGGAGCGGTTTCTTGTAGTACAAGGACTTGGCGGCGCGCGCTAAATCACTCGCGAAAAAGCTCTGGTGATCATAGGAAGTCTCGCCGAAGCGATCGAGCCAATTCGTAAAGCGGAGCACGTCCGCTTGCACCTGCGCAATTTGAATTTCGTTCACGAAGCTGGCGTGTTCAACGAGCAAGGAAACACCTATTCGGGAAGAACTTTGAACTTATCGATCGGTTTGAACGTCAGGAGAGACTTCAGAATGACGGAGAGCTTTTGCATCTGCTCCTTACGATGAAACGCGATGAGCTGCTTGGATACGGGTCGGTTCACCCGGCGCACCATCGCCCAGCCGTAGCCCAATCCGAGGGCCAGTCCGTCCACAATATAAGGAGGTTTGGACAGGCGATAGGTGACGCGAAACAATTCCCAGACCGGATGACCACCCAGGTAATAATCCTTCTCGCCGTACGAAAACGAAGAGGCCAACACGCCGCGCTCGGCCGTGCCCAAATGGCGGAAATGGAAAAATGATTTTTCGCGATAGGATCGTGTCGTCCAACCCATCATTCGGGCTGTGGCGACCGCGATCCAGTCAATGCCGCCAGCCTTATTCGCAAAATATCCGCCGATTTCCTCGAAGCATTGGCGCCGGAACACCTGGACCTGGCCGGAAACGTGATTTTGGCCCTCAAAACTGCTGGTTTCCGAACTGTAGCCGCCTTCCTCCCTGAATATTGTTCCGGCGACTCCCAGGCGAGGATCTTCTTTGAACTTATTCAAGAGAAACTCAAAATGATCCTCGTCCAGCCCGACATCGGAATCCAGGTTGCCGATGATTTCGTACTGAAGGCCCTTCAGCCTTTCCTGCCCGGCGTTGAATGCATGAACTTTCGCGGCAAAATTTCGCTCTTGGCGCACCGGACGATTTACGACCTCGATCCAACTGTGGCTGGCCGCATACTTCTCGGCAATGTTCCCAGTCGCGTCCGTGGAACCGTCGTTCACGATCACCCATTTCACCGGCAGCACAGTCTGACGAATTACGGACTCGATGGTCTTTGCGATGAATGCTTCTTCGTTTCGAGAAGGGGTCACCAGAACATAAGGCGGGAGGGAAGCCCGTTGATCCATTTTATCCTCACTCACAATTGCAACGGCCACATCGCCGCGACCAGCGCAATCCATCAGAGAGTCTGCCGCTAATCTAGTTTATTCTTGCGCAGCAGAAATACGTTCTGCGCTTTGAATTCGTCCGCCTGCTAGTTAACCCCAGGGCGCGGCTGCTGGGCATACACTTCTGACCGCTCCGCGGTGAGCGATTCGTCATACACTTCTTCCGGTTCGTACACCACGACGTGGCTGCCGCGATTCGAGAACTTCATCGGTACGCAGAGCAGGTTCTTCAGCCGCATTCGCAATTCGTTGCGGCGTTCCGGCGGCACGAAGAACAGCATAAAACCGCCGCCGCCCGCTCCGAGCAGCTTACCTCCCAGTGCGCCGGCGCTGCGTCCTGCCTCATAAATCTCGTCGAGATTGGTGTTGGTAATTTTTTGCGTCAGGGTTCTCTTTAGCTGCCAGCTTTCGTGCAGCAAGTGCCCAAATTCATGCAGCGAGCGATTCGGACTTGTGACGATGGCCTCAGCTTCGCCTACCATCTGATACATCAGGTCCAGCTCCCGCTTGCGCTGCGGCGTGGTCCGAATCTGCTCTTGCGCAATCTCCGAAGCCGTCCGGGAGAAGCCCGTAAAGTACAGCGCGCAGTGTTGCTGGAGCGCCGCCAACCTCTCCAGCGACGTCAGGACCGGCTTCACCTCGAAACTGCCGTCCATATTGAAATTGATGCGATTAAATCCTCCGTAGGCGGCGCTTATCTGATCTTGCGAGCCGACTGCCTCTCGAATCACTTCTTGCTCTACCTGGAGAGCATCGGTAGCGAGCGCGTGTTTATTGCGCATCTGATTCTTAAGCGCGTACAGAGCCAGCAAGAGCCCTACCGTAAACGCCGAACTCGTTCCCAAGCCGGTGCGCGCGGGCAAATCAGCGACGTGGTGAATCTCGACCCCTTCATCCACTCCCAGATATTTCAGACAGGCACGAACGGATGGGTGCTCGAAGGCATCGTTCTGGGTGACATTTTCAATCCGCGAATATGAGACGCGGCTGTGGTATTCGAAAAATGGCGGAAGCCTACGACAAGTGATGTAGCAGCATTTATCAATCGCGGTGGATAGTACAGCACCGCCAAACTCTCGGTACCAAATCGGATAGTCGGTGCCGCCACCAAAGAACGATATGCGGAGCGGAGTGCGGGTGGTTATCATGTGCTTCGTTTCCTCTTTTTCTGATAGACGATCGGAGCCCGCGCGGCTGAATTACGTAGTCGCGGGAGCCACGGAAAAGGAGTCGATGGCGACCCCTTCCAGCTTCAATATCTGGCGAATCGCATCGAGCAACGATGTTGCACTAATTTCAGCTTTAATCGTCGCTTCGGAAATGCGCGCCCGTTCGCTGGAACTCACATCTGTTGCGACGACGCGAGCCGCCTTGCATCCTGCGTTTACGCCGGCCTCCACATCGTTATCGGAATCGCCGATCATCCACGATGTGCGTAGGTCAATGCCGTGCAAGCGCGCCGCACTGACCAGCATGCCTGGTGCGGGTTTTCGGCATTCGCAGCGAGGTTCGATATCGTGAGGGCAGTAGAACGTTGCATCAATCTTGGCTCCGGCCCGCGCCAGGTCGGCGGTCATTCGTTCATGCATCTTCTCGAGGGCGGCCTCGGTGATCAGCCCCTTGGCGACGCCGCGCTGATTCGTAACGACGATAACGGAAAATCCCACGCGGTTTAAAAGCGCGACGCCTTCGGCGACTCCAGGAAGAATATGAAAATCTTCCCAGCGGGTTACGTAGTCGCCCTCCGGGGGGCTTTGATTGATGACTCCGTCGCGATCCAAGAAAATTGCTCTGCTCAACGCGCAATACCTCTTCGACCGATGTTGGCTCCAATCACGATTTTGGCGAGGCCGCCTGATAAAGGCTCTGGCAGAGCGTCTGAGCTCGAGCGTAATCCTCGGGCGTGCCGATATCAATGAACATGCCGTGTTGCTCGAGCGCGTACACGCCCTGTTCGAGCACCCGCGGAAACACGTCCTTCTCAAAGCTCGCGGGTCCCTGCGGCACCTGATCGAGCACGGCGCGGTTGAATACATACACGCCACCATTTATTACGCCAGGAGCGGCCGCCCCGGTTTTTTCGCTAAAGCCCACGACGCGATGATTGGCGTCCATATGAACGGTTCCATATCGAGCCGCATCCGGAACTTTGCGCACCGCCATACTGACCAAGCCAGCGTGCTCTCGGTGAAATTGAATGAACTGGCGCAAATCAAGTTCCAGAAATGAATCGCCATTCATCACCAGGAAATTCGAGGCCTGTTTCAAGTAGCCTTCCGCCAGTTTCACCGCTCCCGCTGTTCCCAGCGGTTGCGATTCCTGTGAATAATCAATTGCGACGCCCCATTTGCTGCCGTCGCCGAATTCCTGTTCGATCTGGCCGGCAAGATGCCCTGTACACATT
>JBAVQB010000024.1:0-16296 GCA_049693615.1 Candidatus Acidiferrales bacterium
GAGCGAACACGAAGCGTAGGGGGAACGCTAACGGTGGAGTCGAATCCCGGGCACGGGGCGCGTCTTACGGTAGAAATCCCACTGAATTGAAAATGACGAAAGCGAAACAGGTGATTCGAATCCTGGTCGCGGACGACCACGCTATCTTTCGCGATGGCCTCCGCAAGCTGCTGGAAGCGGCCGATGAAATACAAATTGTCGGCGAAGCTTCCAATGGGAATGAGTGCGTCAAGATGCTGGCGAAGCTCAAGCCCGACATCCTTCTGCTGGACTTGCGCATGCCGGAGAAGGATGGCCTCGGCGTGCTGGAAGAAGTGAATTTCGAGACCTTGCCGACCCGCGTAATTGTCCTCACGGCCGCTGAAGATGACCGCGATGTGGTCCGCGCCATGCGTCTGGGCGCGCGGGGAGTGGTGCTCAAGCAGTCAGCCAGCGATTTGCTGGTAAAAAGCATACGCAAAGTGTTTGACGGAGAGATTTGGCTGGATAACCGCATGACCGCGGAAGTGATCGACGCTTTCAAGAAATCCGCGGAATCCGGGCAGCGTCGCGAAAAGCCCCTGCTCAGCGACCGCGAAAAGGAAATTGTCCAACTGGTGGCCCAAGGTTTCCGCAATCGCGAGATCGGCGAGAAGCTCTTCATCAGCGAACAAACGGTAAAAAATCACCTGCATAACATTTTCGATAAGCTGGGCGTCTCCGATCGTCTGGAACTCGCACTCTACGCCATTCACCACCGACTGATTGACCAAGCATAATATTTTCCTCCAGTTTTTTTCACGCCGTCTGCGCCAACAACTCAAGTTAAGGTATTCTTTAATATTGGACATCGTATGAGTTCCCCGGCAAACACCATCGTGGTTGGAAAAAAAAGTCCGCGAATTTACTCGCGCGAAGCAGTTCTCTTTGGCTGCATCCTGTTATTGGTTTTATTCGTGCTCTTCACTGCCACGGTTTCGCGGATGTACCACAAAAAGATCCATGTTTTGGCCGACAATTGGTTTGACGAGGGCGAAGCGAGCTTTCGGGCCGGCGATATCAAATCGGCTCTGACGAACTACCGCAACGCGATGGTTTACTCTCCCGATAACGCGAAATTTCAATTTCATTTGGCGCAAGCGCTGGCTGCAGCAGGTCGTGGTGACGAAGGCCGCTCGTATTTGTTGAATCTGCTGTCGGAATCGCCGGGCAGTGGAGATGTGAATCTTGCCTTAGCGAGAATCGCGGCACACAAAGGTTTGACCTCTGACGCGCTTCGTTACTATCACGGCGCAATATACGGCGTATGGGAGAACGATCCGATCGACATGCGCTGGCAGGTGCGCCGCGAGCTCGCCGATTATTTGTTGGAGCGCGGCTTGCAGCAACAAGCTGTACCGGAAATCATCGCTCTGGCCGACAGCACACCCGCTGATGACGTGGAACAGCGCCGGGTTGTAGGAAATTTATTACTGAGAGCGAAGCTATGGAATCGAGCGCTGGACGTCTTTCGCTCGCTGCTCGCCGCGAACCAAAACGACGAAAATGCGCTGCTGGGAGCCGCGACGTCGGCTTTCAATCTGGACCAGTATCATGCTGCGCTGGATTATTTCGACCGATTGCCGGAAAAGGGCAGTAATTCTCCGGGAATCGCCGAAATGTATAAGACTGCCCAGCAGATAAATGAAATGAATCCGTTCCTACCGGGTCTTTCACGCGAAGCCAAGGCACCCAGGGCCGCGAATGCATTATCCCTTGCCACTGCCCGGCTTCAGCAGTGCGCCAGCCAAGTGGGCCAATCACTTACGGCAACACCGCCGGAGACACAGCTTCAGAAAGCTCTGGCCGATGCGAAAGAGCTCGCCGCCGACGAGAGTTGGCAAAACATTGCCAGACACCCTGAGACGGTGGACGAAGTGATGGGTCACGCGTTTGAAATGGAAAATGCTGCGGCACGAGCGTGCGGAGAACCTCAGGGCGCCGATCGAGCGCTGTGGCTCTTAGGCCACAGCCGGGGAGTTTCGGCACAGTGACCGAACCTACAACTGTGACCTCGCCTGGCGCAATTCCGCCTCCCGCCAATGAGCCGCCAAATTCGGCCACCAAATCCGGTTTTCGCGCGATGTGGGAAGTTTGGACAAACCGCGTCTTCACCATGCGGGAGGACCGGTTCTTTTTATTTCTCGCGGTCTTGATTGGGATTCTTTCGGGTCTGGCTGTGGTTTGCTTTCGCATTGCAATTGAGTGGACGCAGATTGAACTGCTCGGATCATCGCTCTCTCCCACATTTCCGCGGGTGATTTTGGCGCCCGCGCTGGCGGGAATTGCGGTGGCGCTACTCGTGATTTACGCGTTTCCGCGAGCGCGCGGGAGCGGGGTGAATCAAACCAAGTCTGCGGTGTACGTTTCCAACGGCTATATCCCATTCAACACAGTGGTTGGAAAATTTATCACCTGCGCTTTGGCTATCGGAAGCGGTCAGTCGCTAGGACCGGAAGATCCTTCGCTGCAGATGGGAGCTGGGATTGCTTCTCTGATCGGGCGGCGGCTGCGCCTGTCACAAGAAAAGGTTCGCTTGATCGCGCCGGTAGGAGCCGCGGCGGGACTGGCAGCGGCGTTCAACGCACCCATTTCGGCCGTGCTCTTTGTTCTGGAAGAAGTGATTGGAACATGGAGCGCGGGCGTGCTCGGAGCGATCGTTCTCGCCGCCATATCCAGCGTGGTGACGATGCGGGCGTTTCTGGGCCCTGAGTCGATGTTTCGCGTTCCGCCGTTTCGTGTCGCGAAGCCTGCGGACTTGTTAGCGTACGTGGCGCTAGGAATTGTCGGCGGTTTGGCTTCCTTGGTGTTCCTGAAATGGCTGGCCTATGCGAGGCCGCGCATGCAGTCGCTTCCTCGCTGGACGCAGCATTTTCAGCCGGCGGTCGCGGGTTTGCTGATCGGGATAATTGGGATTCGCTTGCCGCAAGTGATGGGCGCGGGCTATCCAATCATCGATCAAGCCATGCACGGACAATTCACATGGAAACTGTTGCTGGTGTTGGCGGCACTGAAAATTCTGGCCACTGGATTTTCATTCTTGAGCGGCACTCCCGGCGGTATGTTTGCGCCCAGCCTGTTCATTGGCGCGATGTTGGGAGGCGCCGTCGGCGCCATCGAACAACATTTTTTCCCAGCTCTGCCGGGGACGGTCGGCACATTTGCGCTGGTCGGTATGGGAACATTTTTCGCGGGTTTTCTGCGCGTGCCTATCACGTCGGTGTTCATGGTCATTGAGGTTTCAGGGAACTACACGGCGATTCTGCCCGTAATGATTTCAAGCTTGATCGCCTATGGAATCTCGCGCTCCTACATCAAGGTTCCGCTGTTTGACTTGCTCGCGCGCCAGGACGGCTTAGTGCTGCCCTCTGTAGAGGAGCAACGCGAGCAGATGATTCTTACGGTGGAAGATGCGATGCGCGTTGACGCTGCATTGGTCCTCGAGCGTGCGGACAAGATCGTTGACGCGATCAAAAAATTGGAAGGAAAAGGGAGCTTGGTGTCATTTTTACGGGTACGACCGGGCGAATGGAATTTCATCGAACATGGCGAACTTCAGAGACTTGCTGCGGACTCGTCGCACACTTGTACGGTAGAGGAGGCAAATTCCAAGGGGCCTTTGCCGTTCGTTTTTCGCGATATGTCCCTGGAAGAGGCGCTGCATTGGGCTGGGGATTGGCCCGCGCTGCCGGTGCTAAGCCGTGCGGACCTCAGCAAGCTGGAAGGCGTGGTTACTTTAGACGACATTTTGAAGGCATTCCGGAAAGTTCCTGTAGCTTAGGCGCTGTTTTGCATCCAACGAAAATGCCACATCTGGCTTAGTTTATCCGGCATTCCTAGTACCTCGGTACTCTTAAATCCCAGCGAATTGAGGCTTTCGCTCTATTGGTTCCCGGGAGCGTAAGCAGCAAGATGGGTGCGTAGTCAGGGAGGTAGTTTCCTGTGGCTCTAAAAGAGCGACGTGCAACGCGAAGATTTTTAATGCGCTTACCGCTCACCGTCCGTTGGACGGATGAAAGCGTGGTTGGCGAGGCTGCGACAGAATCGCGAGAAGTGAGCTCGCGTGGCCTCTATTTTCACTTGCCCAAAGGATTGCGCAGCGGCTCGCCTGTAGAGATCGTAATGACTCTTCCGCACGAGCTTACTCAGGCAGGTCCGGTTCGGGTCCGATGTCTCGGACGCGTCCTACGGTCCAGTCCGGAAAATGCGGGCGAAGTGGGAGTGGCAGCAGCGATCGAACGCTACGAGTTTATGCGCAACGGCGAATCCGCCGCTTAACGAGTTTCTTACCCAGACCCTGCGGAGATGGGTGAGAAGAGCCGGGTGGCTAGGGTCCCTCAGCCTAAGCCCCCGGCTATTTTTTTGCGTCTAGTCAAAGACTCGCGGTTCTTCATTTATCTCGACACACTTCAGTTCAAATCGGCTTCCCAACGCGGCGGAGCCTGTTCCGAACCCACACGCCCGGCGACGATTTCTGCGCGGGAATAATTTTCAGCGCGCACCGCAGAACCGGCAAGCCGCCGAAGGATCGAAATCTGGCCGATGTGAGTTAGCGAGTCCGCGATTGCTCCTTGAAAGAGTTTTTCCGGAGTAGCATCGAGAGCCGCATCTGAAGCCAGATAATCGTCCATGACCTGCAGCGCTGTGAAGAATCGTTTCACTTCGTCCTCCCAGGGCAGCGGCTTGGAATCGCTCCATTTCTCCTTACCCTTCGCTTGCGAGAGCACCCAATCATACAAATCGCCAATGTGCGCAAGTATTTGGGCGGGTGTGCGGGTGCCGTCCGAAGCGCGAAATTCAGCAAAGGTATCGGGAACTCCGCGCAACGCCTTGGCACCCCGGTAGGCGACGGTTGCCAGCATGTGACGCAGAAACTGGCGGCTGTTATCGGCGGGAGCTTTCGAACGTTTTGCATCCATAAAGGAGACCTCCGTCTCGGCGGCGAATGATACCGACTACATCGAGCGCAATATTGTAAACCCATCGGCTGCCTTCCGTAGAGCCGCGAATGAACTATACTGCTTCCGTGAATGTTGAAATGGATCTCCTGCCGGCGCTGCGCCGCTACTGGGGTTACGACTCGTTTCGCCCGCTGCAAGAAAGAATTGTTCGAAGCTTGCTGCAAAAGCACGATACCTGCGTGGTGATGCCCACGGGCGGCGGCAAGTCCCTATGCTACCAACTCCCGGCGGCACTTCTTTCGGAGCAAACCGTGATCGTCGTTTCGCCATTGATCGCGCTGATGCAAGACCAAGTGGCGCAACTCACGCAAATGGGAATCACAGCAGCATTGTTGAACAGTTCGGTGCCCGCAGCGCGACAGACCGAGATCATGCACGAAGCGAGCAAACGGCGATACCGCCTTCTGTATCTTTCGCCGGAGCGGCTCGCACGCGCAGACACTGTTGAGTGGCTTCGCAACGTGCCTGTTTCGTTCTTTGTGATTGATGAGGCGCACTGTATCTCTGAATGGGGCCACGAATTTCGCCCGGAATACCGGCAAATGAGTTCTTTGCGCTCCAATTTTCCCGAGCGGCCCATCGCAGCTTTCACCGCCAGCGCCACTCAACGAGTGCGCCACGATATTATCGACCAGCTCCAACTACGCGATCCCCACAAATACATTGCGAGCTTTCATCGGCCGAATCTGCGTTACATCATTAAGGAATGCGCTGGGCGCGAACAACCGAATCTTCTGCTAAAGGCGCTGCGCACATACGCGGAACAAAATGTGATTGTCTATGCGCCAACGATCAACAAGGTAGAAGAAACGGTAGATTTCCTCGAGGAGCACGGAATCCCCGCCATTGCCTATCATGGAAAAATGGATAACTACACGCGGAGAGAAAATCAGGAACGCTGGATGTCCGATGAAGTGCGCGTTCTGGTTGGCACGGTGGCATTCGGCCTCGGCATCAACAAAGCTACTGTTCGCGCGGTTATCCATCTTTCGCTTCCGAAATCGCTCGAGCAGTTCTACCAAGAAACAGGCCGCGCGGGCCGCGACGGTTTGCCGGCGGACTGTGTGGTGTTGTGGCAGAAACGCGACGTGGGGCTGCTCACTTATTTTGTCGAACAGTTAACCAATCCAGAAGAAAAGGAACGCGCCTGGAAGCGTTACCATATCATTCGAGATTTCGTGGAATCGGATCGCTGCCGTCACCGGCAAATCTGTTTGCACTTCGGCGAAAATCCGAAATTTGAAAAATGTGATGCTTGCGACGCCTGTGGCTCAGGCCTCGATTGGTTAGCAGCTTTAGATGTTGCTGCGCCGAGGCGCCCAGCTCCGCGCGTTACCGTCGTATCCGCGACCGTCGCCTCCCCGTCGGCGAACTCCGGGGCGTTCGCCAAGCCCGTCCCTGGTAGTGTGGATCCGGAGCTTCGTGAGTATCTTCGTGAGTGGCGTAGCGTTACCGCGAAGCAGCAAGGCGTCCCCGCGTTTGTAGTGATGCACGACACATCACTCGACCAGCTATGTAGAAAACAACCCCGTTCCGTGAGGCAGCTTCTTGAAGTTCCAGGGTTCGGTGAGCACAAAACTGAAATGTACGGTCAGAAAATTTTTGACGCTCTAGATAGATTTAGAGATGGTGCTCGATCCTCCGCAGAACCCGAATTCAAGACGAGGCGCAGTCGCAGGGAAAAAACCCGAAAACCGGCCCGCACATAGAGCAGAAGTTTGTGTTTTGTAAGCAACCCATAATCAATGGCTTAGATGCCACAATTTGAAGAGACGCTCTCGAGCTTTGCTCGGTCTAACACTCGATGAATCTCATATTGAATTGCCTCCTTGTACCGAAAGTTAACCGCCGGAGATATATACAGTAATCCCTGTAGAGGGTTGGCAACGTGTTTGTGGTATTAGATTTGCCTCAGATAAATTTGCAATAGATGAAATAGGAACCTGGTGGGCAGACCGTCACGCGATGTAAGTCCTTGGTTGTGATTTATGCCTACTGGTGCGTATACCAGGCGCGAAATGCTGCAAGTTGAACGGGATTGATGTCAGGAGAGGAAGTATGAAGCGATCCGAGCAAACCGTCACGACTGCGAATACGGAAACGGACGGCAAGGTAAACGCCAGGAGCAACGGTCAAAACGATATCCGCGCGGATGTTTCGTATGCCGATCTAAGTGTAATTCTGTTAAGTCTTCAGACGATGCGCGACGGCAACTTCTCCGTGCGCCTTCCCGGCAATTGGATCGGACTAGCCGGAAAAATCGCGGACACTTTTAATGAAATTGTGACTGCCAACCAGCAAATGGCCGAAGAGCTGAAGCGCGTGGGACAAGTGGTCGGCAAAGAAGGAAGAACTCGCGAGCGCATGCGTTTCGATCTGCCGAAAGCGGCTTGGGGCGAGATGGAAGTATCAGTCAATACGTTGGTGGATGATCTTTTGCGTCCCACGACCGAAGTTACGCGCGCGATTGCTGCGGTGGCAAAGGGCAATCTAACGCAAACTGTCCAACTTGATGTAGACGGTCGCCCTCTGGAAGGCGAGTTCCTGCGGTCCGCAACAATCGTGAACACCATGATTCAGCAGCTTGGCGTGTTCACTTCAGAAGTTACGCGTGTGGCGCGCGAAGTGGGAACTGACGGAAAGTTGGGCGGCCAAGCGCAGGTGCCCGGAGTTGCGGGCACTTGGAAAGACCTTACTGATTCGGTGAACTCCATGGCCAGCAACCTGACTGGCCAAGTCCGCAACATCGCCGAAGTGGCCACGGCCGTGGCGAGTGGCGACCTCTCGCGCAAAATCACGGTGGACGTGCGCGGCGAGATTCTTCAGCTCAAAGAAGCAATTAATACGATGGTGGACCAGCTGCGCTCCTTCGCTTCGGAAGTAACGCGCGTGGCGCGCGAGGTGGGCACCGACGGAAAACTTGGCGGTCAAGCTGTGGTACCCGGTGTGGCCGGAACCTGGAAGGACCTGACGGACTCTGTGAATGCGATGGCCGGCAACTTGACTGCTCAAGTCCGCAACATCGCCGAAGTAACCACTGCAGTGGCGCGCGGCGACTTGTCGCGCAAAATCACGGTGGACGTGAAGGGCGAAATTTTGGAACTAAAAGACACCATCAACACGATGGTGGACCAGCTGAACGCATTCGCGGGAGAAGTAACGCGCGTGGCGCGCGAAGTGGGAACGGAAGGAAAGTTGGGCGGCCAGGCGCAGGTGCCTGGCGTTGGCGGCACGTGGAAGGATCTGACGGACAACGTGAATTTCATGGCCAGCAACTTGACTGGTCAGGTGCGCAATATCGCCGAAGTGGCCACCGCCATTGCTAAAGGTGACCTCTCACGCAAAATCACGGTGGACGTGCGCGGGGAAATCCTCCAGCTCAAAGAAACGCTCAACACCATGGTAGACCAGCTCAACCGTTTCGCCGGTGAAGTGACCCGCGTGGCGCGCGAGGTGGGCAGCGAAGGACGTCTCGGTGGCCAAGCCAACGTGCCGGGCGTCGCGGGAACCTGGAAGGACTTGACGGACTCGGTCAACTCGATGGCCGGCAACCTGACGGCGCAGGTTAGAAATATTGCGGAAGTAACCACGGCCGTTGCGCTAGGCGACTTGTCGCGCAAAATCACGGTGGACGTGAAGGGCGAAATTTTGGAATTGAAGAACACCATCAACACGATGGTTGATCAACTGAACGCGTTTGCGGGTGAAGTGACTCGCGTGGCGCGTGAAGTGGGAACGGAAGGGAAGTTGGGTGGCCAGGCACAGGTCCCGGGCGCGGGCACCTGGAAAGACCTTACGGACAACGTGAATTTCATGGCCAGCAACCTGACCGGTCAGGTGCGCAATATCGCTGAAGTGGCGACTGCGGTGGCGCGCGGCGATTTGTCGCGCAAGATCACTGTGGACGTGAAGGGGGAAATTCTCGAACTCAAAGACACTTTGAACACGATGGTGGACCAGCTGCGCGCGTTCGCCTCGGAAGTTACTCGTGTGGCGCGCGAAGTGGGCACGGACGGGAAACTCGGCGGTCAAGCACAAGTTCCGGGCGTGGCCGGTACTTGGAAGGACCTCACCGATTCGGTGAACTCGATGGCCAGCAACTTGACTGGCCAAGTTCGTAACATCGCGGAAGTCGCCACCGCCATTGCAAGCGGCGACCTTTCAAAGAAGATCACGGTGAATGTTAGTGGCGAAATTTTGCTGCTCAAAGACACTATCAACACAATGGTGGACCAGCTGAACGCGTTCGCCGGAGAAGTGACGCGCGTAGCCCGCGAAGTTGGTAGCGAAGGACGTCTGGGAGGTCAGGCCAAAGTGCCGGGCGTCGCAGGAACGTGGAAGGACTTGACGGACTCGGTCAATTCGATGGCTGGCAACCTGACCGACCAGGTCCGCAACATCGCGGAGGTGACCACGGCTGTGGCACGGGGTGACCTCTCGCGCAAAATCACGGTGGACGTGAAGGGCGAGATTTTGGAATTGAAGAACACGATCAACACGATGGTGGATCAGCTGAACGCCTTCGCCGGCGAGGTGACCCGCGTGGCGCGCGAAGTGGGTACGGAAGGGAAGTTGGGCGGCCAAGCACAAGTGCCCGGGGTCGGTGGCACTTGGAAGGACTTGACGGACAACGTGAATTTCATGGCCAGCAACCTGACTGGCCAGGTGCGCAACATTTCGGAAGTCGCAACCGCCATTGCGAGCGGCGACCTCTCGCGCAAGATCACCGTGGACGTGCGCGGAGAGATCCTACAGCTCAAAGAAACGCTGAACACCATGGTCGAGCAGTTGCGTTCATTTGCTGCGGAAGTGACGCGCGTAGCCCGCGAAGTGGGCAGCGAAGGGCGTTTGGGCGGACAAGCCAACGTGACTGGCGTCGCCGGAACCTGGAAGGACCTGACCGACTCTGTAAACGCGATGGCCGGGAACTTGACCGCGCAAGTCCGCAACATCGCGGAAGTGACTACGGCCGTGGCGCGCGGTGACTTGTCGCGCAAGATCACGGTGGACGTGAAAGGTGAAATTTTGGAATTGAAGAACACCATCAACACGATGGTGGACCAACTCAACGCTTTCGCGGCAGAAGTGACACGCGTGGCGCGCGAAGTGGGCACCGACGGCAAACTCGGAGGTCAAGCGCAGGTGCCCGGTGTTGCCGGCACCTGGAAGGACTTGACGGATAACGTAAACGTGATGGCTGCAAACCTTACCGAGCAAGTCCGCGGGATTGTGAAAGTTGTGACTGCGGTCGCTAATGGTGAACTGACCAAGAAACTCACGGTGCAAGCGAAAGGTGAAGTCGCTGCGCTGGCCGATACCATCAACAACATGACGGACACTCTGGCCACCTTCGCCGATCAGGTAACCACCGTCGCCCGAGAAGTTGGCGTGGAAGGCCGACTCGGCGGACAAGCCAACGTTCCTGGCGCCGCCGGCACGTGGAAGGACCTGACCGGCAACGTGAACTTGCTAGCGGACAACCTCACCAACCAGGTTCGCGCGATCGCGGAAGTGGCCACGGCGGTTACGAAAGGCGACTTGACTCGTTCGATTCAAGTGGAAGCCAGCGGCGAAGTGGCTGAGTTGAAAGATTACATCAACACGATGATCGATAACCTCCGCCTCACAACGGATCGCAACAACGAACAGGACTGGCTCAAGACAAACCTGGCGCGCTTCACCGGCATGTTACAAGGGCAGCGCGACCTCGCCACCGTCGGTCGAATGTTATTGTCCGAGCTGGCTCCCCTCGTTAATGCTCAGCAAGGCGTGATCTATCAAATGGAGGGAGAAGAGACTGGGAACATGGCCCTGCTCTCGGCGTTTGCGGATGGCGCGGATGAAGGCCATCCCGATCGCCTGCATGTGGGCCACGGACTCGTCGGCCAGTGCGCGGGCGAAAAGCGACGCATGCTTATTACCGATGTTCCATCTCATGCTATTCCCATCCGTTCCGGATTGTTCAAGGCTGTTCCCCGAAACATTATTGTGTTGCCGGTTCTTTTCGAAGATCGAGTGAAAGCGGTTATCGAGCTAGCTTCGCTGAACGCGTTTACCGCCTCGCATCTTGCGTTCCTGGAGCAACTAACCTCGAGCATCGGTATCGTGTTGAATAGCATTGAAGCCACTATGCAGACGGAAGGCTTGTTGAAACAATCACAGCAATTGGCTGCCGAACTTCAGACCCAGCAAACCGAATTGCAGCAAACCAATGAACAGCTCGCGCAAAAAGCTCAACAATTGGCTGAGCAAAACGTCGAAGTGGAACGGAAGAATCAGGAAATTGAACAGGCGCGCAGAGCGGTGGAGGAAAAAGCGAAAGAGTTGGCTCTCACATCCAAATATAAATCGGAGTTTTTGGCTAACATGTCGCATGAATTGCGCACGCCGCTCAATAGCATTCTCGTTCTCGGCCAGCAGCTTACCGACAACCCTGACGGTAATTTGACCTCCAAACAAGTTGAATTCGCTCGCACCATTCACGGCGCTGGTACCGACTTGCTGAACCTGATTACCGATATTTTGGACCTGTCAAAGATCGAATCTGGAACGGTTTCAGTGCAAGCAGAAGAAGTCTTCTTCAACAGCTTGCTCGATATGATTGCGCGGCCGTTCCGGCATGAGGCCGAAAGCCGGCGGCTGAATTTCGAAGTACAGACTGATCCCAATCTCACGCGGAGCATGGTCACTGACTCAAAGCGGTTGCAGCAAGTGCTCAAGAATCTTCTATCCAACGCATTTAAATTTACGGAGCACGGCGGCGTGCGTCTGAGCGTATTTGCGGCAGAGACGGGCTGGAGCGAAGACCATCCGGTGCTTGGCAAGTTAGCTTCCGTGGTCGCTTTTGAAGTTACCGACACGGGTATTGGTATTCCAGCCGAAAAACAGCGGCTTATTTTTGAAGCTTTCCAGCAAGCCGACGCAGGCACTAGCCGAAAATATGGCGGCACTGGTCTGGGATTGGCAATTAGCCGCGAACTGTCCGGCTTGCTCGGCGGTGAAATTCAACTGCGCAGCATGCCGGAAAAGGGAAGCACGTTTACGCTCTATTTGCCTCAAACTTATGTCGGACCATCTACGGGCATCGCTAGCGCCGACACAAAGATGTCGGCCGTTACCTCCCATCGACGCCCTTCTGTGGTCGTGTCATCGGAGCGCTCGAACGAGCAGCTTCCAGACGACCGCGAAAATATAAAGGAAAACGACGCAATCCTTTTGATAGTAGAAGACGACCCACACTACGCCAGATTGTTACGCGATCTATCTCGCGATAAAGGTTTCAAAGTCTTGGTTGCGTCGCGGGGTACCGAGGCTTTGGAACTTGCTCGCGAATTTCATCCAACTGCGGTATCGCTTGATGTTTTCTTGCCGGACATGCTGGGATGGACTGTTCTGAACCACCTCAAGCAGGATCCCACGATGCGACATATTCCGGTGCAGATGCTGACGATGGACGAAGACCGGCAGCATGGGTTGGCCAGCGGCGCATTCGCCTACGTGAACAAACCAACGAGCCCGGATGAGTTGGAAACCGCCTTCGCTCGCATCAAGGAATACACGGCGCCACGTCGTAAGCGGCTGCTGGTTGTGGAAGACGATCCTCGCGAGCAGCTCAGCATTCAGGAACTGCTTGGTTATGACGATATTGATGTGCAAATCGCTGCCACTGGTGAAGAAGCGCTGGGCGCCGTTACCAACGGATCTTTCGACTGCGTTGTGCTCGATCTAAGGTTGCCCGATATGTCTGGATTCGATGTTCTGGAGCGGTTCCGCGAAAACCCATTGCTCAACAATTTGCCGGTGGTTGTCTTTACCGGTAAAGATTTGTCTCCTGAAGAAGACGCTCGCTTACACATGCTCGCGCGTAGCGTAGTAGTGAAGGGAGTCGAATCTCCCGAACGGCTACTCGACGAAACGGCTCTGTTTCTGCATCGCGTGGTTACCGATCTGCCGCCGGAAAAACAGAAGATGCTCGAGCGCCTGCATCATTCGGATGAGGCGCTAGTGGGCAAGAAGGTGTTGGTAGTTGACGACGACGTGCGCAACATCTTCGCGCTCAGTAGCGTGCTCGAACGCCGTGGAATGTTCGTACTGACTGCGGGCACCGGACGTGAAGCGATTGCGACTCTTGAGTCAACTCCGGACGTTGCGATTGTGTTGATGGACATCATGATGCCCGAGATGGATGGATACGAAACGATGCAGGTAATTCGGCAGAATCCTTCGTTCCGCCGCTTGCCCATCGTGGCTCTCACGGCGAAAGCAATGAAGGGAGATCGCGAGAAATGTATGGAAGCCGGCGCGTCGGAGTATTTGGCAAAACCTGTGAATACCGAGCAGCTACTTTCCGCGCTTCGTATGTGGTTCCATCGGTAATTATTGTGGGAGCTGGATACTCGATCGCGGCGCCGGTGGAAGCTTACCAACAGGGTGACTAAAGAAAGATGAACGAGCAACAAAAAGTAAACATTCTGATGGTGGACGATCAGCCTGCCAAACTTCTCAGCTATGAGGTAATTCTGAAAGAGCTGAATGAGAACTTGATCAAAGCTCATTCCGGGCGGGAAGCGTTAGACCTGCTGCTGAAAAACGAAATCGCAGTCGTTCTGATGGATGTGAGCATGCCGGAGCTCGACGGTTTCGAGCTTGCAGACATGATCCGACAGCATCCTCGATTTCAGAAGACCGCCATTATCTTCATTTCGGCCGTGCATCTCACCGATGTGGACCAGCTCAAAGCGTATCAACGCGGCGCCGTGGATTACATTTCCGTCCCCATCGTTCCGCAATTATTGCGCGCCAAAGTGAGCGTCTTTGCAGATCTGCATCGCAAGACGCGGCAGATGGAAATGCTAAATCATGAGTTGCGCAGTCTTTCGGCCCGGCTGATCGCCATGCAGGACGAGGAACGTCGGCGCATCGCTCGCGACTTGCACGATAGTGTGGGCCAATTAGTGGCTACACTGTCGATGAATAATGGATTGGCTTTGATGCAAGCGGAAAAGCTGAGCCCGCCAGCTGGCGAAGCATTGCGCCAAAATACGGAGCTGGTAAAGCAGCTTTCAAAAGAAATACGCACCATCTCGCATTTGCTTCATCCTCCTCTTCTAGACGAAATCGGTCTGTTGCCGGCGATCAAGTTGTTTGCTGATGGTTTTGCAGAGCGCAGCGGGATACAAGTTGCTGTTGAACTCTCTCCCGAGCTAGGCCGCCTTGCACCCAGGCTGGAAATTTCGATTTTTCGAATCGTGCAGGAATGTTTGACCAACGTCTATCGCCATTCAGGCAGCAAAACAGCGGCAATAAAGATATGGCCGTCCGATGAAAAAATGCTCACTTTGCAAGTTCGCGATCAAGGGAAGGGTATTGGGGTAGACCGGCGTGTATCCATGGCTTTGGGAACAAGTAATGGAGTGGGACTCAGTGGCATGCGCGAGCGCGTAAGGGAACTCGGCGGCACGTTGGACATTCAGTCGAATGGTAATGGTACGACTGTTACTGCGGTGATACCGGAGACCACTACTGCAGCCGTTGGCGTATCATAGAAGATGATAAATTTTGCATTCCCTCCTGCGCATCTGAATTCGCAGCCGGTAGTAGTGTTGGCGGAAAACCGAGAAGGATTCTTTAGATGCGCACTCGATTCTTAATCGTAGACGATAACGACCTCGTTCGGCAAAGCCTTCGCACTGTCTTACAAGCCAATCCTGAGTGGGAAATAGCTGGTGAGGCTTCGAATGGCCAGGACGCCGTCGAAGTTTTCAAAAGTTCTCATCCCAACCTGGTGATCCTGGATTTTCAAATGCCGGGAATGAATGGTATAGAAACCGCGCGCCGAATCCTGGAAATTGCGCCGGCGATCCCGATTGTATTGTTTACCCAGCACGCCAGCACCGAGTTGGAAAAACATGCGTTGAGTGCCGGCATCCGATCGGTTGTATCCAAAACGGACACGTTCCCAATGGTGGGAATCATTGAGGCGCTTCTCGGACCCGGCGAACCTGCTACTGACGCCGACAAAAAAGATAAATAATCTGCACGCGTCGAAACTCGGCCAAAAATCGGGCCGCTTTCCTTGTGTAACAGTTCGACTCTGACTTCGACGGACCCCGCTGCCTTGCGCGACCGTTAGTTCCACAACGGGTGAAAGAGTTTCAACAATTCGACGTTATAAACGCAAGATCAGTGCACGCGCGGTGGTCACCACCTCGCTAAGTAAGCTAGAATAAAAACCCACAAAGTCGGGGCGTAGCGCAGCCTGGTAGCGCGCCTGCCTTGGGCGCACGACACTCGACTCCAACAGCTCCGTCCATTACTTCTAACTACTAACGTTTCCAACAAATCGGGGAATCTGCTTTTCGCTCAAAGATAACTCGAATGGATTGAAAACGTTGGATTCGTGCACAGTTCGTGCACAGTCTGTCTCACTCTAACCTTCGCCCGGATCGACGACGCAGAAGTGCCAGGTCTCATCTTCGGCATGGAGGGCGCAGAACCAAAGAGAGTTACCGACATAATGGACGGCGCAGGGGTGTAGGGGTATAAGCTCGGGCAGTCAGCTGTTACCGTTCCAAGGAATTCCTTGCCACGATTCATCGTGCACTGATTGAACCCGAATTCTTACGGTGAAGAGACGCATATCGCCTTGGTTTTTAGGCTCTCTTACTTTCATTTGAGTACTTTCAAGCGGGACATTAATCCATAAGCAGAAAGGCCTGGTTTGTTTGGTAAAGGGCTGCCCGTTCGTGGGTGCTCGATTTACTTGAGTGTGGCGGCCTTGCGAGCGATCAGGCCAAACCCCTTGGCGTTCGCGGCCCTCTCTAACGATGTTAGTTGTGCTTGCGCATCGGCGCCGCGGCCGGACTTTTTATCCAATTCTGCCAGCGCGAACCGGGCTTCGAATTCCACTCCTAAATAGCCGTGCTCGCGCGCCTCTTTCAGAATTTGTTGCAGCCGTGTGCGAGATGATTCGGGGTCGTCTGATGAGAGGAAGAAGCTCGCTGAAGCTAAAGCAAACTGAAGACTGGCGAAGCGATTCTGACTCTTGGTGGCCAGAGGCTGGGCTCGGTCCACTTCCATTTTTGCCTCTGCCTTCTTGCCTTGCGCGAGGAGAGCCTGAATGAGCACGGCAGTTGCGGATAACTCATCGTCCGCTTGGTGTTCCTTACGGAACTGCTCCTGGCATTGGCGAACGACTCCTTCAGCATCCTCCGGACGGCCTTCCTCAATCGAGATCAGGGCCAAGGCCAACTGGGTCTGTCCCGCGGCTTGTTTCCCTCCGGTCTGGTGCTGGATGGAAAGCGAATCCTCATAGGAC
>JBAVQB010000025.1:0-223524 GCA_049693615.1 Candidatus Acidiferrales bacterium
CGGACGTTACGGGAGACGTGAAGTTGCCGCAAGGTGTGGAGATGGTAATGCCGGGGGACAACGTGTCGATGGAGATTAGTTTGATCACGCCGGTAGCGCTGGAAAAAGGGTTGCGTTTCGCGATACGTGAAGGCGGCCACACAGTGGGAGCCGGCGCGGTTGCCGAGATCATCGAGTAAACATGCCAAACGGAGAGAAAATTCGAATTCGTTTGAAGGCGTATGATCACCGCATTCTCGATCAATCAACGCGGGAAATCGTGGAGACCGCGAAGCGGACCGGTGCGGATGTCGCAGGGCCAATTCCGCTGCCCACGGTGATTAACCGCTGGACCGTTTTGCGATCGCCGCACGTTGACAAGAAATCGCGTGAGCAGTTTGAAATGCGCACGCACAAGCGGTTGATCGACATCCTCGATCCGACTCCGGATACGGTCGACGCTTTGATGAAGCTCGATTTGCCGCCGGGCGTGGATGTCGAGATCAAGGCTTTCGGACGAGAGCACGCAGGCAAGTAGCGAGGCGCGAAATAAACGCGAGGGAAAGAGCGAACGAAATGGCCGTTAACGGAATACTCGGAATAAAGTTAGGGATGACCCAGGTCTTCGCCGAAGACGGCGCCGCTGTTCCTTGCACTGTTCTGCAAGCGGGACCGTGCGTAGTCGTTCAGCGACGGACGAAAGATAAAGACGGCTACGACGCGGTGCAGCTCGGACTCGTGGAGTTTATCAAGCCGCAGCGTGTGAACAAGGCGCTGACCGGCCACTTCAAGAAAGCCAGCGTCGCGCCGCTGCGATATCTTGGCGAATTTCGGATTGACGATTCGAAAGATGAAGCGAAGCCCGGCGACCGTGTGCTGGTAGACAATTTCAAAATCGGCGAATTGGTCGATGTTACTGGCGTTAGCAAAGGCAAGGGGTTTCAAGGCGGCGTGAAGCGCTGGCACTATCGCGGCGGCGACGCTTCGCACGGTTCGATGTTCCATCGCGCGCCCGGCGGCATCGGAGCGAGCTCGTTTCCTTCACGCGTATGGCCCGGCCAACATTTTCCGGGTCATATGGGGCACGAACGTAAGACGTCCAAAAATCTGCGCGTGGTAAAAATCGATTCAGAAGAAAACTTGCTGCTCGTTTGCGGCGCAGTCCCTGGCCCGGCTGGCAGATACATTTTCATTCGCAAGGCCAAAGCGGCCCTGTAGAGAGACGACAATGCCAGTTGCGGACGTAAAAAATCTCGAAGGCAAGAAAGTCGGCACGATTGAGCTGGCTGACGATGTGTTTGGCGTGAAGGTGAACGCGCACTTGCTGCATGAAGCGGTGAGGCATCATCTCGCGAGCAAGCATGCCGGAACGCATAAGACGAAAGATAAGAGCGAAGTAAGCGGCGCCGGTCGGAAGCTTTGGAAGCAGAAGGGAACCGGCCGCGCTCGCGTTGGCTCGATTCGTTCGCCTCTATGGCGCCACGGCGGCACAGTGCACGGTCCAACGCCGCGCAGCTACTCCTATGCGCTGCCCAAGAAAATGATTATCGGCGCGCTGCGTTCGGCACTTTCGTCAAAACTGGCTGAACAGAAAATGACGATTGTCGATGCGTGGGAGCTCGAAACGCACAAGACCAAAGCGTTCCGTCAAGCGCTGACCAAGCTGGATAAGGAAACGCCTTCGATCCTGTTGGTGGACAACAGTTCGAATGTGAATCTCGAGCGCGCGAGCCGCAATATCGAGGGGCTCACGCTAGTGCCAACGAATGGTCTGGAAGCATACGATTTGCTGCGACACGATCACTTAATGATGTCGCGTGAAGCAGCAGTAAAGTTGAGCCGGGCGCTTTCCCCGAATCCGCAGGAGCAGGAAGAGCCGATTCAAATTCAGCCAGCGCCGGGAGCGTCTTCAAGGCAAGCAGTCGCCGAAAAGACCGAGCACGCAAAACCTGCCGCCAAGGCGCATTCGAAAGTAGAGGCGGCACCGAAAGCTGCCAAGAAGCATGCGGCTGCAAAGAAAGAAAAGCCGAAAGCAAAGTCCAGGCCCAAGGCGAAAAAGGAATAGGCGATGGATACGAGGCTTTATCAAGTGATCAAGCGGCCCATCATTACGGAAAAGGGTCTTGGTGTGAAGGAAACCCAGCACACGGTGGTATTCGAAGTCGCGTCGGATGCTACCAAGACGGAGATCAAGGAAGCAGTACAACGAGTTTTTAAAGTAAAAGTAGATCACGTTCGCACGGCAAATTTTCATGGGAAGTTTCGCCGCCGCGGTCGCGCAGAAGGTTTCCGCAGCGACTGGAAGAAAGCCTACGTGCGTTTGGCTGAAGGCGAAAAAATGATCGAGTACGCCGACAACATTTAGTTTCGACAGTTATTGAGTGAGTTCAGGAAATAGCTAGAGGAAGCAATGCCATTAAAAACATTTAAACCATACACGCCGGCAAGGCGTTTTCTCACCATGCTCGACAAGAGCGAGGTGACCAAACAGACGCCGGAAAAATCGCTGGTGGAATCCAAGAAGCGCACCGGCGGCCGCAACGCACAGGGAGAAATCACATCCTGGCACCGCGGTGGTGGACACGCGCGTAAGTATCGCAACATCGATTTTCGGCGTGACAAGACGGGCATTCCGGCGAAAGTTGCGTCGATTGAGTACGACCCGAACCGTTCTTCGCGAATTGCTTTACTGCACTATGCGGATGGCGAGAAGCGTTACATTTTGCAACCGGTTGGTTTGGAAGTTGGTATGACGGTACAGAACGGCGAAGGCGCGGACATTCTGCCGGGCAACGCAATGAAGTTCCGGCACATTCCGCCTGGGACCATGGTTCACAACCTCGAGCTTTTTCCGGGCAAAGGCGGCCAGGTGGTTCGCGCCGCGGGCGGTGCAGCGCAGCTCTTGAGCAAAGAAGGCGATCTCGCGCTGGTGAAATTGCCTTCGGGAGAAGTCCGGCGGTTCAGTGTGGAGTGCATGGCTACCATCGGCCAACTTGGAAATCTGGATCATGAAAACGTGACCTACGGAAAAGCGGGCCGCACACGTTGGCACGGCAAGCGTCCCACGGTTCGCGGTGTCGCGATGAACCCGGTAGATCACCCACACGGGGGCGGTGAAGGCCGTGTGAAAGGTAACCATCCGCAAACTCCTTGGGGTTTTCCGACTCTAGGTGCGAAGACGCGGAAGAAGCGCAAGAGCAGCAGAATGATCGAACAGCGACGTAATCCGTAAGCTGGGGCTGAAACGAATGAACCTGGCGCGGCGAAGAACAGAGAGCAACCTTATGACAGCCACCCGAGCAAATCGGCGTTCAGCACGTCGAACAACACGGCGCCCGGCGCGTGCGCGGAAATCAGTCGTGCGGCGTGCAGTGAAGCCAGTGGTAAAAGCAGTTTCCAAGTCGGTACCAGCTCCGCAAGTACAACTTCGATTGTGCAAGACGGGCTGGGCGGTCATTGTAGAAAAGATTCCAAACGCACAAGGGACTCGTTTCGTGTGTCCCTTCTGTCCGCTATCGCACCGCGTCTCTGGCCCGGTGCGAGGATTCAAGAAAATGCGCCGCGCGCGGTGGATTAAGCTGCGTCGCGTGGAGGAGTAGTACAACCGATGCCGCGCTCGCTCAAAAAAGGACCGTTCGTCGACAATCACTTGCGGGTTAAGGTGGAAGCGCTGAACACTCGCAATGAAAAGAAAGTTTTGAAGACGTGGTCGCGCCGTTCGACGATTCTGCCGGATATGATCGGCCACACCATCGCCGTCCACAACGGGAAAAAATTTATTCCGGTGTATATCACCGAGCAGATGGTGGGACACAAGCTCGGTGAATTTTCGCCGACGCGCACCTTTAAAGGCCACGCGGTGAAAGCAGCGCTCGAAAGGGCTGCTGCGGCAGCCGCCCCCGCAGGCGCACCCGCGGCCGGCGGAAGCGGCGGCACGGCACCAGGACCAAAGGCATAATGATGGCAACTGCGATTCAAGCTTCGACGCAAATTGAGGGAGTAGCGAAAGCAAGATATATCCGAGTCTCGCCGCAAAAGGCGCGGCTGGTCATTGACCTGATTCGCGGAGTGCGTGCGGAAGAAGCGCTGCACACTCTGCGATTTACGAAGAAGCGCGTGGCCAAAGAAATTGAGAAGACGCTGCGTAGCGCCATCGCGAATGCTGAGCGCAAAGCGGAAGATTCCGGCGAATCGTTGGACGTGGACGCGCTGTTCGTCACGCGCTGCTACGTGAACGAAGGCCCGCGGTGGAAGCGCATGCGTCCTGCGCCGATGGGGCGCGGGTTCCGATATCAGAAGCGCACGGCGCATATTGTGGTGGAAGTAGCCGAACATCACCGCGCCGCGGCGGACCGCGTTGCAGCCGCCGTTGAGGAAGCGCAAGCTTCCAAGGGCGTCCGCGGAGCAGTTCGGAAGGCTCGCAAAGCTTTTGAGCAACGCTCGAAGCAGCAGAAACCGAAAAAGAAGAAGTAGGAGGATCGTTTGGGGCAGAAAACACATCCGTACGGTTTTCGGCTGGGCTACAACAAGGTTTGGAAGTCACGCTGGTTCGCCAAGCGCGATTACGCCGACTTGCTGTATGAGGACATCCAGCTGCGCAAGCAGCTAAAGGATCGTCTCAAATCGGCTGGTATCAGCGGCATCGATGTGGAACGCGCCGCAAACAAGTTAGTAGTTCGGATTTACACTGCGCGTCCCGGAATTATTATCGGCCGCAAGGGTTCGGAAATCGACAAGCTGAAGAGTGAAGTGCAGAAACGCACCAAGCGCGAAGTGCACATCGACATTCAGGAAGTGCATCGCCCTGAGCTGGATGCTCAGCTTGTAGCCGAGTCGATTGCGCTCCAGCTTGAAAAGCGCGTAGCGTTCAGGCGCGCGATGCGCAAGGCGGTTGATTCCGCGCTGCGTTTCGGTTGCAAAGGCATCAAGGTACGCGTAGCGGGCCGGCTGAATGGCGCCGAGATCGCACGAAAAGAATGGTATCTACAAGGCCGGCTGCCTTTGCAGACATTGCGCGCGGACATTGATTTCGGCACGGCCGAGGCGCACACAACATACGGAGTGATCGGTGTAAAGTGCTGGATTTACCAGGGCGAAAAAATACCGCAACGCGGCGGAAAAACTGGAACAACCAGCGAAGTTTAGAGTTTAAGGGAACGGACTAATAACATGTTAATGCCGAAAAAAGTTAAGTATCGTAAGCAGCAGCGCGGGCGGCGTAGCGGAAAAGCGTGGCGCGGAGGCGCGCTCGCGTTCGGAGAATACGGACTAAAGGCGATGGAACCGGCCTGGATTACCGACCGGCAAATCGAAGCGGCGCGAGTGGCGATCACCAGGTTCATCAAACGCGGCGGAAAGCTTTGGATTCGCATATTTCCGGACAAGCCGTTCACCAAAAAGCCGGCTGAAACTCGAATGGGTAAGGGCAAAGGGCCACCGGAGCATTGGGTTGCGGTGGTGAAACCAGGCAGAGTGATGTTTGAGATGGCGGGTGTGGATCTTGCGGCGGCCACAGAAGCTATGGCGCTTGCATCCCACAAGCTGCCGATTCGAACGAAGTTTGTAAGCCGGGCGGAGGAACTGTAAATGGCGGCGCGTGCTCAAAAATTGCGCGAGATGAATCACAGCGAGCTCGAAGTGCAGCAGCAGGAGCTCTCCGAGCAGATTTTTCGCTTGCGATTCCAACTTTCCACCGGCCAATCAGAAGGATTGAAGAAATTGCGTGAAGCGAAGCGGGATCTGGCGCGGGTGAAGACTCTGCTACGCGAGACCGAATTGAGGAAAGCGTAATGGCAAACGAATCACAAGCGGGAGCTGCGGCCGTTCAAGAGAGCCCTCGCGCACGCGGAGTGCGCCAGGAACTGACCGGCGTAGTCACCAGCGCGAAGATGCAAAAAACGATCGTGGTGAAGGTTATCCGCGCCGTTCAACATCCTCTCTATCAAAGAGTGGTGCGGCATTCGAAAAAGTATTACGCGCACGATGAAACGGGCGAAGCGCGAGTCGGCGATACAGTGCGTATCGTTTCAACTCGGCCGCTTTCGAAGTTGAAACGCTGGCGACTTCAAGAAGTGATCGCGAAATCAACGCGAGCTTAAGCGACGTAAGCAGAGCGGTATTAAGGGAGCACGACGAACATGGTTCAGATGCGGACATGGCTGACGGTGGCCGACAATTCAGGCGCACGCCAGTTGACATGTATTCTCCCTGTGGGAGGAGATGCAGGATTGGTGGCCGGTTTGGGCGACGTGATTACCGCTGCCGTGAAGGAAGCCACGCCTGACAGCCAGGTAAAGAAGGGCAAGGTGGTGCGCGCGGTGGTGGTGCGCACCAGGAAAGAGCAGCGGAGGAGAGATGGAACCTACATCCGATTTGACGACAACGCTGCAGTCCTAATTAACGATGCGGGCGAGCCGATCGGAACGCGCGTTTTCGGGCCAGTGGCCCGCGAGCTGCGCGATAAGAAGTTCACCAAGATCATCTCGCTTGCTCCGGAAGTGTGGTAGCGATGAGAGAACCTAAAGAAAAGCCGGCAGCGCATGGCATTCGTCACGGCGACACCGTGAAAGTAATGGCGGGACGTTCGAAGGGCAAAAGCGGGAAAGTGCTTTCCGTGAATCTGTGGAAGAGCACAGTCACGGTGGAGCACGCAAACATTATCAAGCGGCACACTCGGCCGAACCCGTCGAAGAACATCAAAGGCGGCATCCTGGAACGAGAAGGACCAATTCACGTTTCCAACGTGATGCTGGTTTGTCCTGGTTGCGGCAAGCATACTCGCGCGGGACATACGACGCTGCCGGACGGCACCAAGGTGCGCACTTGCCGCCGTTGCGACACCACTTTTGAGAACTAGAGGCAAAGAGACGAAATGATTACGCGTTTGCACGAAAAATATCGCAAAGAAGCCATCCCGGCGCTTTCCAAGCGATTCGGGTACAAGAATACGATGGCTGTCCCTCGCGTTTCGAAAGTGACGGTAAACATCGGCTTGGGCGAGGCCAGCGCGAATGTGAAGCTACTCGACACTGCCGTGGCTGAACTCGGCCAAATCGCCGGACAAAAGCCGGTAATCACGCGCGCTAAGAAATCGATCGCGAATTTTAAGATTCGCAAGGGCATGCCCATTGGTTGCATGGTCACCTTGCGCGGCGAGCGCATGTACGAATTCCTGGACCGGCTCTCGGCGATCGTGTTGCCCCGCGTTCGGGACTTTAAGGGCCTGGCGCCGAATTCCTTTGATGGCCGCGGTAACTACACTATCGGAATCAAAGACCAACTGGTTTTCCCGGAGATCGATTACACGCGGGTAGACAAAATCAAGGGCATGAACGTCACCATAACCACTACAGCGAGAAATGACGAAGAAGGACGCGAGCTGCTCAAACTGCTCGGCGTTCCTTTCAGGGCTTAAGGAGACCAAAGAAGCATGGCGCGTACCAGCCAGTTTGCGAAGATGAAGCGGAAGTTGAAATTTAAGATCCGCAAGCGGAACCGTTGCCGCATCTGCGGACGCCCGCGCGGTTTTCTGCGTAAATTTGAATTGTGCCGCATCTGTTTCCGCGGCCACGCGCTCAAGGGAGAAATTCCCGGCGTGGTGAAGGCAAGTTGGTAAGGAAGGAAGAATGACCACTGATCCTATCGCTGATTTTTTGACTCGGATTCGAAACGCTTCGACCGCAAAGCACTCGCGCGTGGATATGCCGTCTTCGAAACTGAAGATAGAGTTTGCGCGCATTTTGAAAGAAGAAGGCTATCTGGCGAACTACAAAGTAGTGGAAGAGCAAAAGGGAAAGAAGACTCTGCGCTGCTTTTTGCGCTACACGCCGGACCGGCGGCCGGTTATTACGGATCTCAAGCGCGTCTCGAGGCCTGGGTCCAGGCGCTATGTGGCGAAAACCGGAATTCGTCCCGTGGTTGGCGGAATGGGAATATCAATACTTTCCACGCCGCGCGGACTTATGACCGGTCAGTCGGCGCGCAAGGCGGGCGTTGGCGGCGAATTGATGTGCGAAGTTTGGTAGGAATTTTAGCCATCACAAGGATTTGAGAGAGCTATGTCGCGAATTGGAAACAAGATCATTCCGGTCCCGTCAGGCGTGAAGATACAGATCAAGGACGGCGCCGTGGAAGTGCAAGGTCCGAAAGGCAAGATGCATGTGAACGTGCCGGGCGGGATTACGTTCGAGCAGAAAGACGGCACGCTCGTCGCCAAGCGCCATTCGGAAGACCAGCGGGCGCTGCACGGCCTCGCGCGTGCTCTGGTCGCTAACGCGGTAACGGGAGTCACCACCGGGTTCAAGAAAGACTTGGATATCGTTGGCGTGGGATATCGCGCTGAAGTGAAAGGCAAGAACGTGGTGCTGGCGCTGGGGTACTCGCATCCGATAGAGTTCCCGATCCCAGAAGGCATCGTCATAGCCATTGAAAAGCAAACACATATGTCCGTTTCGGGTGCGGATAAGAATCAGGTTGGCCAAGTGGCAGCAAATCTTCGCGCGCTACGCCCGCCCGACCCGTATAAGCAAAAAGGCGTTCGCATCACAGGCGAGCGGTTGAAGAAGAAAGCGGGCAAGGCCGGCGCCAAGTCGGCGGCCTAAGTTAGAAGGAGAACAAACGTGGCAGCACCAGTTCGAAGATTATCCCGGGAAGCGCACCGTCGCCGGATTCACGTGCGAACGCGCCAGACGCTGGCTGGAACATCCGAACGTCCGCGGCTTTGCGTGCATCGCTCGTCCAAGCACATTCGGGCGCAGGTTGTGGACGATCAGAGCGGAAAGACTCTGGCTTCTGCCAGTTCACTTGATGGCGAAGTTAAGAAGTCGATTAAAGGCGGCGGAAACATCGCTGCTGCAAAAATCGTTGGTAAAGCAATTGCGGAACGTGCGCGCGATAAGGGAATCGAAAAAGTTGTTTACGATCGCGGTGGCTATCAGTATCACGGCCGCGTAAAAGCGTTAGCCGAGGCGGCCCGGGAGGCGGGCCTGAAGTTCTAACAACTATGCCGAAACAAGAACTCAAAGATACGTTATCAGTCCGTCGGCCGGTCGAGACCAACCAGGCGAACCTGAAGGATCAAGTCGTTTCAATCAATCGCTGCACGAAAGTCGTCAAGGGGGGCAAGAACCTTAGCTTCTCGGCGCTCGTGGTGGTGGGCGATCAGGGCGGCCACGCCGGGTTTGGCATGGGTAAGGCGCGCGAAGTTCCCATGGCCATTCGCAAGGCGATCGAAGCGGCAAAGAAGAATATGGTGAAGTTGAACTTGAAGGGTTCGACGATTCCACATCAGGTTCTCGGTAGCTACGGCTCTGGCCAAGTGCTCTTGAAGCCTGCGCCGGAAGGAACGGGCGTGATTGCAGGCGGCCCTGTTCGCGCAGTGATGGAGGTTGCCGGGATTCAGAATGTGTTGACGAAATCCCTGGGCACTTCGAATCCTCACAATGTGATCAAGGCCACCTTTGATGCGCTTTTGCACTTGAAGGACGCCGCGAAAGTGGCCGAAGGCCGCGGGAGAGGAGCGGAAGAGCCTGGTTCGTAGGCGCCTTTTCGAAAAGAATATGACACCGACAAAGAAAAAGACGGCCGGGAAGTCCGATAAGTCCGGAACGCTGAAAATAAAGTGGGTGGTAAGTTTTATCGGTTGCCCGCGAGGCATGAGGCAAACTATTCGCGGCTTGGGTTTCCGGCGGATGCAACAGGTGGTGGAGCATCCCGACACGCCCTCGATACGCGGCATGATCGCGAAGGTTCATCATCTGGTCAGGATTGAGGAATAGCGATGGCCATTAAACCGACGCTTTCGAATTTGAAGCCGCCGCGTGGCTCGCGTCACCGTAAGGTTCGCGTGGGACGCGGTATGGGATCGAAAATGGGCAAGACTTCCGGCGCTGGCAACAAAGGCCAGCAGTCACGTCGCGGATATTCCCGGCGCCCGGGGTTTGAAGGCGGCCAGATGCCTTTGCATCGGCGCTTGCCGAAGCGCGGCTTTTCGGCTCCCTTTCGAAAAACTTATGCGGTAGTCAACGTTGAGAGCTTGAACGTATTTGAAGCAGGCGACACCGTTTCGCCCGATATGCTTTTTGGCCGCGGAATCGTTCGTGTCGAACGGGAAGCGTTGAAGATCTTGGGCAGCGGTGAATTGAAAGTAGCATTAACCGTACAAGCGCACGCTTTTAGCAAGTCAGCCGAAGAAAAAATCGCGGCCGCCGGAGGAAAGGCTGAACTTTTGAAATGAGTCCGCTACGAAAACTCGTCGAGGCTTTCCGGAATATTTTCAGCACGCCCGACTTGCGTAATCGAGTGCTGTTTACGCTGGCGTTGCTGGGAGTGTATCGGCTTGGCGCTTTCATTCCCACTCCCGGAATCAATACGGCTCTGTTGCAACAGCTTTTTGAACAAAGCAAAGGTTCGGTGCTCGGGATTTTTGATCTTTTCAGTGGCGGCAATCTTCGCAGATTGACGATTTTTGCTCTGGGTATCATGCCGTACATCACGGCTTCCATCATTCTGCAGTTGATGGTGGTTGTGTGGCCATATCTTGAAAGGCTGCAAAAAGAAGGGGAACTCGGGCGGCGTAAGATCACGCAGTACACGCGATATTTGACCATTATTTTGAGTGCGTTCCAGTCGTTCACGATTGCTGAGACCTTGACGCATCAGAATCTGGCCGGTCAAGCGTTGGTGTATCACCCAGGCGCGCGCTTCATCTTGATGACAATGCTTACGCTAACTACCGGTTCCGCTTTCATCATGTGGCTGGGTGAACAAATCAGCGATCGCGGAATCGGCAACGGTATGTCGCTGATTATTTTCGCCGGTATCGTCGTGGGTTTACCACGCGCGGTCGGCGACTTGTGGGAGAAGGCGAAAACGCAACAGTGGGGTTCGTTCACACCGATTGCTCTTCTCGGCCTGATTGCGCTGATGTTAGCGGTCGTGGCTTTTATCGTGTTTATGGAAGGTGGCCAGCGGCGCATCCCTGTGCAGTACGCCAAGCGCGTGATGGGCCGCAAAGTAATGGGCGGGCAGATGACTTATCTGCCTCTGCGAGTGAATTCAGGCGGCGTGATTCCGCCGATTTTTGCGAGTTCGCTACTTACTTTCCCGCAGACGCTGGCTCTGTTTTTCCAGAAAAAATCGCCCTTCTTTGAAAAGTTTGCGAACCAAATCAAGTGGGGTGAGCCGCTCTACACATTGATATACATTACGCTGATCATCTTTTTTGCGTTTTTCTACGTGGGCATTATCTTTAATCCCACTGAGCTTGCGGACAACATGCGGAAATACGGGGGGTTCATACCCGGAATCCGGCCGGGGCGTAATACGTCCGAATACATCAACCGCATACTGACCCGCTTGACGTTTGTAGGTGGAATCTATCTCGCGATTGTCTGTTTGCTGCCCGAATGGATGATCTCGGGCATCCACTTGCAACATTTGTGGTTAGTGGGCAACTGGTTCGACCAGCATATGTGGCGATTCGTGCTCGACGGTTTGAATGTGCAGTTTTATTTTGGTGGTACTTCGCTGCTGATCGTAGTAGGGGTAGCCATGGACACGGTGCAGCAACTCGAGGCACAGCTCGTCATGCGCAATTATGACGGGTTTGTTCGCAAAGGCCGAGTGCGCGGCCGTCGCAGTTAATGGTGGCTCTTTGGCGGTGAGCATGGCGCTCAATCGGGCTATGATTTTCTTAGGCCCGCCAGGTGCCGGTAAAGGCACCCAGGCCAATCGCGCCGCGAAGCGATATGGAGTGCCCCATCTTTCCACCGGTGACATGTTGCGTGACGCGGTCGCGCGCGGCACCGAACTAGGCCGCTTGGCGAAGCCTTTGATGGAACGCGGCGAGCTGGTGCCGGACAACATCGTGATGGGGATGGTCGAAGAAAGGTTGGCGCGGCCGGATTCCGCGCGAGGATTTATCTTCGACGGCTTTCCCCGGACCGTGCCGCAAGCGAAGCAACTGGACAAAATTCTTGTCCGTCGCGGACTAGGGAAGCCGCTGGTTGTTGAGTTTCATGTTAGTTCAGAGACCCTGCTGCACCGGGTTTCCGGACGCTGGACCTGCAGCGTGGGCGGCGAAACGTACAATATTTATGAGCGTCCGCCTAAGGTTCCGGGGATTTGTGATGTGGACGGCGGAAAATTAATCCAGCGCTCCGACGACAGTCCGGACATCGTGCGGGAACGTTTGGCGGCTTACGATCGAAAAACAAAGCCACTCGCTGATTATTACCGGCAGCACGGCGTTCTCGAGACGGTCGATGGCTCGAAGGATGTTGAGGAAGTAAGTCGTGTACTGAACGAGATTTTTGCACGCGTGGCAGGGAGAGATGGTCATCTGTAAATCGCCGAAAGAGCTCGAAAAAATGTACCAGGCGGGGCAAATTGTCTGGGGAGCTCTGGAAAAGATGCGCACCATTGTTCGGCCGGGCGTTTCGACGAAGGAACTCGACGAGTTCGCCGAAGATTTTACCGAGAAGCACAACGCGCGGCCGGCGTTCAAGGGATACCGGGGATATCCGGGCTCGGTATGCACCTCGATTAATCAGGAAGTCGTGCATGGAATTCCTTCCGCCTCGCGGAAAGTCCGCGAAGGAGATATTTTATCGATGGACTTCGGCGTTGAGCTGGACGGTTACTTTGCGGACGCCGCGCTGACTGTGCCGGTCGGAAAAGTCGCTCCAGAACGCCAGAAATTGCTGCGGGTAACGCGCGAATCGCTGGAGCAGGGAATCGACAAGATTCGCCCCGGCAATCGCCTGGGTGACGTGTCCGCAGCGGTGCAGCAATGGGTTGAAAAAAACGGTTTTTCGGTCGTGCGCGAATTTGTTGGTCACGGTATTGGAACAAAAATGCACGAGGACCCGCAGCTCCCGAATTATGGATCGCCGGGACAGGGACCTAGGCTTCAAGAGGGAATGGTGCTTGCCATCGAACCGATGGTGAACACGGGCGGTCCAGGAGTCAGAATTTTGGATGACGAGTGGACGGCGGTCACCACGGACGGCAGTGATTCGGCGCATTTCGAGCACACCGTTGCGGTCACGGCCAAGGGGCCTTGGATTCTGACGCGGCCGCGAGAAGCCAGCGGACCGTGCTGGTAAGCGGGAACGACATCTATCGAGTTTGAACTAGGAGCACATGATTCGAAGGCCAGAGCCGGAAAAAAAGAAATCGAACGAAGGCAGCGGAAAAGAAGACGCCATTGAAGTGATGGCGACAGTAGTCGAACCGCTACCGAACGCGATGTTCCGCGTGGAGTTGGAGAACAAGCACCAGGTGCTAGCGCACATTTCGGGAAAGATGCGCAAGAATTTCATACGCATCCTGCCCGGAGATCGTGTCGCAGTGGAGCTTTCGCCGTATGACCTGACGCGCGGCCGTATCGTGTATCGCTACAAGTAGCAGGACCGCTACCGCAGGAAGGGACAGAATAGAAATGAAAGTAAGAGCATCGGTAAAGAAAATTTGCATGAAGTGCAAGATTGTTCATCGGCGCGGCGTAGTGCGCGTAATTTGTGTGAACGCGAAGCATCGTCAGCGCCAGGGCTAGGAACAGGGAGAAAACGGATGGCTCGCATTGCAGGTGTTGATTTACCGCCAAACAAAAGGCTGTGGGTTGGACTAACCGCCATTTACGGCATTGGCCAACAGCGCGCTCGTTCGCTCGCCGCTAAGGCGAATGTGGATCCGACCAAAAAGATCAAGGATCTAACGGAAGAAGAAGTAACCCATCTGCGCGCCGCCATTGAATCGGAAGGCCGCGTGGAAGGCGACCTTCGCAAAGAAACACAGATGAACGTTCGCCGGCTTATTGAAATTCAATGCTATCGAGGCTTGCGTCATCGCCGAAATCTCCCGGTTCGCGGGCAGCGCACGCACACCAATGCCCGCACCCGCAAGGGCCCCCGTAAGGGTGCGGTAGCAGCGAAAAAGAAAACGATGGCTCGCAAGTAAGAAATGAACGAGCAGAGAAAATAGGAGAGACACGAGCGTGGCAAAAGAACCTCAAAGCGCAGCGGCTGCACCAGCGGGAGCAGCGGCAAAGAGCACCAAGCGCAAGAAAGAGTTTCGCAAGAAGAAGGAAAAGCGAGTGGTTCCTCACGGGGTGGTGTGCATTCAAGCGACATTCAACAACACCATCATCACACTCACCGATCCGGATGGCCGAGCAGTGAGTTGGTCTTCGGCTGGCTCCGTGGGTTTCAAAGGTTCGCGTAAGGGTACGCCGTACGCGGCGCAGCAAGCCGCTATGACGGCCGCCGGAGTCGCGCGCGATCAATACGGAATGAAATCAGTGGAAGTGCGCGTGAAGGGTCCGGGCGCGGGACGCGAGTCCGCCGTACGTGCTCTGGCTTCCTCGGGCTTGCACATCAATGCAATTAAGGACGTGACGCCTGTGCCGCATAACGGTTGTCGTCCTCCCAAGCGCCGCCGCGTATAGAGCGTCAAGAGATTTGAGAAGTAAGAAAAGGAGACAAGGCTTTGGCAAGACATCGTGAAGCAGTTTGCCGCTTATGCCGAAGGGAAGGGATGAAACTCTTCCTCAAGGGACTGCGGTGTTTTACGGAAAAATGCGCCATCGAGAAGCGCAATTTCGTTCCGGGACAGCATGGCCAATCCCGCCGTCCGAAAATGGTGGGCTACGGAATTCAATTGCGCGAAAAACAAAAGGTGAAGCGCACCTACGGATTACTCGAGCGCCAGTTCCGCACTTACTTTGAGAAGGCGGAACGGACCAAGGGCCCGACCGGTGCGAACTTGATGGTTACACTCGAACGCCGTCTCGACAATGTCGTTTACCGAATGGGTCTGGCGGGCTCGCGCTCGCAAGCGCGCCAGCTCGTGCTGCATGGCCACATTCGCGTGAAAGGACACAAAGTCAATATCCCGAGCTATCTGGTGCAAGTAGGCGAAGACATCGCGTTGAAGGAAAAGATGCACCAGAACGCGATGGTGCTAGAAGCGCGCAACCTGGCAAACAGCCAGGGCGTCGCTCCGTGGCTCGATATTGACCGGGAAAATTTCAAAGCGCGCGTCGTGGCGATGCCTCGCCGCGAGGACGTGCAGACACCGCCGATGAACGAACAGCTCATCGTCGAGTTATATTCGAAGTAGCGCGTAAAAAGATCGTCAACGTTGAATAGTTTATGGGCTCGCCGCTGGCGAACCAGGAGGAATGTCGCATATGTGGAAGGGATTTCAGAAACCAAAGCGCTTGGCAGCAGAACCGGAAACACTCACCGATAAGTACGGGAAATTCTCCGCGCAGCCTTTCGAGCGCGGGTGGGGAACTACGGTTGGCAATTCATTGCGGCGCGCGTTGTTAAGCTCGATTGAAGGTGCGGCCATTACCGCGGTCAGGATTGAAGGCGTGCTTCACGAATTTTCGCCGATTCCCGGAGTCGTGGAAGACGCTACGGATATCATTCTCAACCTGAAGCAAGTGCCGCTGAAGTTGAATACTGACCAGCCGAAGACTATCACCCTGGTCGTCGACACGCCCGGACCGGTAACCTCTGCGAAAATCGAAGAGGATGCCGATATCGCTGTGCTCGATAAGAATGTTTACATCGCTACGGTCAGCGAAGGTGGCAAACTCGAGTTGGAACTACGCGTAAAGAACGGCCGCGGATATGTCGCTGCGGATCGGAACTTCGACGAGGACTTGCCCATTGGTTACATCCCTATCGATTCGGTACACTCCCCCGTGCGCAAGGTCAACTATGCCGTGGAAGCCGCCCGTTTGGGCCAGATGACTGACTACGAGAAGCTGACTCTTGAAGTTTGGACCAACGCCGCGATTACTCCGCAGGATGCTATCGGACTCGCCGCGAAGCTGATGAAAGATCATATGAGCATTTTCATCAATTTCGAAGAACAGCCCGATCTGCCGGAGGAAGTGATCGAAAATTACAGCGATCCCCGCTTGGAATATCTCGACCGCTCGGTGGAAGAGCTCGAACTTTCGGTGCGTTCTTACAATTGCCTGAAGAACGCAAACATTCAGAACCTGCGCGAATTAGTGCAGAAGACCGAGTCCGAAATGTTGAAGACAAAGAATTTTGGACGCAAGTCGCTGAACGAGATCAAGGACATCTTGGTAAAGATGGGCTTGAGTCTCGGAATGAAATTCGACGAGCACGGACGCATCATCTGGCCGCCATTGCCAAGCCAGACTGCTCCGCCGCCGTCCGAAGAAGGGGAACACGGGGCGCTTTAGGCCGCGGAATAAATCATGAGACACCTCGTTTCAGGGTCTAAGCTTGGAAAGCAGCCGGCGCATCGTCGCGCAGTATTGCGCAATCTCGTGACGAACCTCATTGAGAAAGAGCGCATTCAAACCACGATCCTGCGGGCACGAGCGGCTCGTCCGCTTGCCGAGCGCATGATTACGTTGGGCAAGCGCGACTCGCTTCACGCGCGCCGTCAGGCGGCTTCGTTCCTGACCACGCCTGGCGCCACAAAGAAGCTCTTTTCCGATCTCGCTCCTCGGTTTGCGGATCGCCCAGGCGGTTATACGCGCATTGTTCGCGTCGGCTGGCGTATTGGCGATGGGGCTGAACTTGCGATTCTTGAGTTCATCGGCTCTGAGCTAAAGAAGAAAGAAAAGAAACCGAGAAAAGCGGTGGAAGAAGAAGTCCCTGAAGAAAAGGAAATTGCCGCTAAAAAGTAATCTCAAAGGAATCAATTGAAACGGCCCGCAGGCTGAATGCCACGCGGGCCGTTTTTATTTTTGGAAGTTGAATACCACATTATTTGATTCCCATCCAACTGTTGTAAATGGCCTGCTGCTCTTGGGTAGGATGTTCCATCGGTTTCAACGTGTAGGTCGGATATGGACTCGCTACTAAAGTGACCGGAATTTCTTTCACCATGCCCAAGCGGATCACCGTCATGCGCAGCGTGTCGCCAGGTTTGTGATCTGCGACAGTCTCGGAAAATCCGTCTGCGTCCACCGTGCGCCCGTCAACTCCGATAACCACGTCGTCGCGATCCAGGCCCGCCTTATCAGCGGCGCCGCCGGGAATCACATTTGTGATTTTTGCATGACCATCGTCGCTCTTGATCTGGGTGCCGAGCCAAGCCTTTTCAGAAACGAGTTTTTTCTCGACCGCAATTCCGGCATAAGCAAAATATTCCTCATAAGGAATCGGCTCTTTACCGCTAATGTATTTGTCGAAGACGCTGCTGAGATCGGTCCCGGCCACCTCCGACGCCGCTTTTATCGCATCATCGGGCTGGAACCCGGGTTTCGGAAGGGCATAGCGTGAATACATCAGACGCATCCAGTCATCGAGCGACTTTCGATTATTGGTATTCCTGCGGATCGCGAAATCCAGGATGTGCCCGATGATTTGGCCGCCGTCGTAATAAGAATAATTTGTATTCTTTAAATTATTCGCCTGGGTAATCACATCGCCGTTGTACCAGGTATCCCAGCTTGTGTCTTCGATGCTGCGCTCGTGTCTGCCCGGATCCTGTTCAAACTTTGTGATCGTATAGGCAATTTGATCCAGATATTGCTTAGGCGTAATAAGGCCCGCGCGTTCCAGCGCAAGAGCCCCGTAATAACTCGTAAGACCCTCGGAAATCCATAACGATGGCGTATGTACCATTTGCGAATAATCAAACGGGCCGAGTGGGTGCGGACGCAGCCGCTTCACATTCCAAGCGTGAAAAAACTCATGCGCGGCAACGAAGAGTTTCAAATCGTATTGTGAGCCGTAACCCGGGACGGGGTCCTGTGAATCCCAATCTTTCGAGAAGTCAATTTGGGTTGAATTCAGATGCTCTAAACCCCCGCCAGTACCCGGCCAAACATGAAAGACAAACCAATAATCCTTGAAGGGCGCGGCTTGCTCCGTCCCGGTTACGGAACTAAATATTGGCACGATCGTTGCCACGAATTTCTGCATATCCTCTGCAAATTTCGAAAAATCCTTCTGGCCTTCCACATCATGGACGATCACGTGGTAAGTCGACGCCAAAACCTGAAAATCCTTTTCGGCGAAATCTGAAATTTCCAGCGGTGCGTCCGCAAACCAGTCGTAGTTGGCGGCGTGAAAGGTGTGATCGGAAACGCGCTCCATCCCAGTGGCTACTTTCCATCCTTCCGGCACGGCGATAGTGAGGTCCACCGGGCGCTCTTTTCCTCCTACCATATACATCCAAACAGAGGGGCCGCCGATGAACGCGTGCCGCTCGTTGTATTGAGCCTGATTGTTACGCAGCGTATCCCCGAAAGCCTGGTAGGAGACCGTTACTGCCTTTGCGCCCGCAAGATCGATGCGCCAGGTTTGGCTGTCCGTCTTACGCCAGGCCAATTGTTTGCCGTCTGAGCCGAGCGCGTGAAAACCCTGGATATTCGCAGAATAGTTTTGCAGGTAATAAGAGCCTGGCGCCCAATTAGGGATGGCGAAATCCACGGTTGGTCCTTGCAACTCTTCCGCGTGTATCGATACGTCCATCAGATGCGTGTTTGGACGCTCGAAACGCAGTTCGTAATGCAATGCGTTAGCAGCCCAAACGGAGCTACTATTCAAGATGGAAAATATCGCGAGAATCCATAATTTTTTCGGAATGCGTTGTGACATGCGTGTCCTTTCATAAAAGTTAAGTCAATTTGGAGGTATTGCCTTAGGCTCAGCCGGCGGCAAAGAATCGCCCCTCCGCTTCCTTCGGACATCCCCAGAAAGCACAACTAGGGCAACAACAGTCTGCGCGCTAATTCCACCAGCGGTATCGATCAGCACATCAGAAACTGCCGCTGTTCTGCCTGGAACAAACGATTGATGAAACTCATCGAGCGCCGCGTAGCAAGCCACTATCGCGATCGCCACAAGAGCCCAGCCCAAATGAGTGCCGGGTTTCCCCGCGCGAATTCCTCGCAAAATTAGCAGGCTCAAGATGAAATATTCAGTGACGTGACCCGTCTTGCGCATGAAATGATGAATCAGGAACAGGGTTTCCGGTGAGGCGTGCGGAAAAAACCATCTCAAAATTGGAACAATGATCCGGCTGGTATTGTCTGAAGTAAATACGCCGGTAGAAAACATGGATATCACGACAGCCCATAGCAGGGCTGGGCACCAACGTTGAAGCCATCGCATGTTAAAGGACCGACCCAGCGATCGGAAAGTTGTTTAACGGATCTACTGCGGCTGGCTGTGACATCATTCCAGGCGGTAGTTCGGAGCTTCCCGCGTGATGATTACATCGTGTACGTGGCTCTCACGCAGTCCGGCTTGCGAGATGCGAATGAACTGGCTGTGTTCCCGCAGCTCTTTAAGATTCCCGGTGCCGCAATAACCCATGCCGCTACGCAGGCCGCCCACCAGTTGCTCCACAAGGGCCGACAAAGGTCCTTTATACGGAACTTGACCTTCGATGCCTTCCGGAACGGATTTTCCTCGCTCCGCGCTCTCTTGCGCATAACGATCAGCGGAACCCGCTTCCATGGCGCCAATGGATCCCATGCCGCGGTACGATTTGAATGTGCGGCCCTGATACAAAATCGTCTCGCCCGGGGATTCTTCCGTACCCGCAAACAGGCCGCCAATCATCACGGACGATGCGCCCGCCGCCAGCGCTTTGCTGATGTCACCTGAAAATTTAATGCCTCCATCCGCAACTAGGGGCACTCCCGTATCTTTCGCCGCGCGCGCGCATTCCAGAATTGCAGTGATTTGGGGAACGCCTGCGCCGGTCACCACACGGGTGGTACATATCGACCCCGGACCAATCCCAACTTTCAATCCATCCACACCCAACGAAATCAATTCACGTGTGCCATCCGCAGTGGCCACATTTCCAGCGACAACTTGCATATTCGGCAGCTTGGATTTTACGGCGCGAATGGCGTCCATCACGCGGGTTGTGTGTCCGTGGGCCGTATCAATGGCGAGCACATCCGCGCTTCCTCGCGCCAGTTCTTGCGCGCGCTCCAGGAAATCCCCGGTCGCGCCAATCGCTGCACCCACTCGAAGCCGTCCGTGCTCGTCTTTTGTGGCATTTGGAAACTCAATCTTTTTCTGAATGTCCTTTACCGTGATCAAGCCTTTCAAATTGAAATCAGCGTCAACCACGAGAAGCTTTTCAATGCGGTGCCGCTGCAGGATTTTCTCGGCCTCTTCCAACGTGGTGCCAACGGGAACCGTGACCAGGTTATCCTTGGTCATAATTCCGCTGACGGGTTGATCCAGATTTCGTTCGAAGCGCAAGTCCCGGTTGGTCAGAATCCCCAAAAGATGTGCGCCTCGCGTAACCGGCAGTCCTGAAACTTTGTACTTGTTCATGATGTCCAGAGCCTGGCGCACGGAAAGCTCGGGCGCAATCGTCACAGGATCCACAATCATGCCGCTTTCCGAGCGTTTTACCTTGTCCACTTCCTCAGCCTGGCGATCAATGGACATGTTTCGGTGAATAAATCCGATTCCACCCTGCCGCGAGATGGCGATGGCTAGACGCGAATCTGTTACCGTGTCCATCGCCGCGGACACGATAGGAATGTTCAGTGAAATTGTACGCGTAAGGCAGGTGCGAGTATCGGCCTGCGCCGGAAGCACCGACGACCTGCCCGGCAAGAGCAGCACGTCGTCGAAAGTCAGCCCCTCGGGAATAGCCCCTTCAATCATCTATGCTCCTGTGTTCCATAAATCGGCCATAAACAACTAAGCCCAGCAGGGTTCGCTGGGCTGCGGAGAAGATTCATTTGTCGCGAAAGACCTTCATTATGGAACTTATGATTTTAGGCTTAACGGGGGCCGAAATCAAGATGCGCGGTGGGCCACAGTTGGCGCTCATCTGCTGAGAAGATCGGCGAATTGACGAAGCTCGGTGATATTCAGGTCGGACACTGCGCAGTAATCCATGCCATTGTGTGACCAAGAAAGCAGGTTATACCCCTGGATCGTCGGAGTCTTCGGCGCTTTCGCTCCGTTTTTCTCTTCAGGCCAGACGAAGACGTTGATGAAGTGCTTTTGGCGCTGATAGACAAGGGCGGCCACATTGCGACGACCGATGTAATCGAGCCGGCCCCCGATCAATGGAAAACCTTGCGCTGTGAGATCAACGACCGGCGGGGCAAAATCCAATTTGCCGTCGAACCAAGGCTTAACAGTGTGTTGATCGGTGGACTCGACATCCATTAGGTGTCCCGGCTGCAACGAGCGAATGTGACTGGCAACGATTTCCTCGGCAACCAGGTTTTGTTTCTGACTTCCAATATCCGGGATGACTTTGACGCCGAGAAACACTGCTAGAAGGACGGCGGCGGCAATTGCAAGCCATTCGATCACTGGGCGGCGCGTCGTTGAAATGGATTGCGGCCGTGCCTCCGCGGGGAGTGCCGCTCGAACGCGAGCGCGCAGGCCATCCGATGCGCGTTCATAGAGACTCGCCGCCCGCAATGAATCGCGCAAGGCCTTCTGTTCGCTCAGCTCACAAGCGCATTGCGGACATGTCTTCAAATGCTCCTCGAATTCGACGCTGCGAACCAGGTCGAGTTCGCCGTCAAAATACGCGCGGAGCACGCGTTCGTTATTCTCGCAGGCCACGTCGCCCCTCCTCGGCACGCATTCGAATCAGCCGCTCTTTCAATTGAGTGCGTGCTCGGGCTAAACCCGACATGACCGTGCCCATAGGTTTACCCATTACTTCGGCGATTTCCCTGTAAGACATGTCCTCGAGTTCGCGCAGCACTATAACCTCGCGAAAGTTCACCGGCAATTCATCCAAAGCTTCGCGAAGCATCTCGCTGTCAACCGATTGCAAAAGCGCGCCTTCAACACCTGATTGTTCGGAGACGGCCGTATGAACAGTCTCGTCAAATTCTTCGGCGAGGGTATCGGTGCGATCCCTCTCAAGAAACGAATAGCTGGTATTGCGCACGATCTTTAGCACCCAGGAGCGAGCATCACCGCCCCGATAACCGCCGAAAAACTTGAACGCACGGAGATAGGCCTCTTGAACGATGTCTTCAGCGTCCTGCGGTTTGCGTACGAGCCACCGCGCCAGGTTGTAGGCCGCATCCAGATGGGGCAGCACAACCTGCTCAAAACTGCCAGCTTGCACGGCCTCCCGGTTTTCATCCCGCATGAGAGCATTAGACTCTCAGCCTTCCAGACCGGATATCAACCACTTTTATTCCCGCTAATTAAAAGAACCCCATATTTCGAGTTATTCGAATTTATTCGCTATTGCGGGGAATATTTCCCGGGTACCTAGCGTCTGGATGAGTGAGCGCAACGCACAGACTTCGACAAGGCGGCGCCGGCGGAGGAGATATGTCGGACTACATCAAAGAGAACCTTGATCACGACGGAGTGGATCGTCGCGGCTTCCTGAAGTGCATGGCCTGGGCCGGAACAGGAACGCTGTGTCTCCTGCAAGGCGGGGTTTTGAAGTCGTTCGCTTTGACTGACGTTTTGCAAAAAAACGTGGGCAACCTGAAAGGTGATCTCAGCTTTGTACAAATCAGCGACAGCCATATCGGCTTCAACAAGCCGGCAAATCCGGACGTGACCGCGACGCTACGCGAAGCCATTGCCAAGGTCAACGCTCTTCCCACACCTCCTTCATTCGTTCTTCACACAGGCGACTTGACGCACCTTTCAAAACCGGAGGAATTCGACACATTGGCTGAATCGCTAAAGGGCCTGAAAACGGACAAGATCTTCTACGTTCCCGGTGAACACGATGTGCTGAACGACAACGGCGCAGCCTTTCACGAGCGGTTCGGCCAAGAGTCGCAAGGTGACGGCTGGTACAGCTTCGATCGGAAGGGTGCGCATTTCATTGGACTGGTCAATGTGCTGAACCTCAAAGCCGGTGGTCTCGGCAATCTTGGCCACGATCAACTTGAGTGGCTGGAGAAAGACGTCGCCAACTTAAAAAGCAGTACACCCATTGTTGTCTTCGCGCACATTCCGCTCTGGGCGGTTTATCCGCAGTGGGGGTGGGGAACAGATGACAGTGAACAAGCGCTCTCTTACATGAAGCGATTCGGCTCGGTGACAGTTTTGAACGGGCACATCCACCAGACCATGCAGAAAATTGAGGGAAACATCGCATTTCACACGGCCTGTTCCACCGCTTTTCCGCAACCGCAGCCGGGGCAGGCCGATTCGCCTGGCCCTATGAAAGTTCCCGCTGAAAAACTGCGCAGTTTGCTTGGCATTACTGACGTGAACTTTGTTCGCGGCAAACACACATTGGCGATCGTCGATTCATCACTTCAAGGCTAAGGAGAATTCTAAATGCGACATCAGACGATGCAAAGAACGAATGCAGCCAGGATTTTCGGCACGGCAATTTGTGCAGCGACTTTATTCTCATTGCCGCTCGCTAGTCGGCCTTTGCGACTAGACCCGGTCGCCGCCGCCGAGGCGAAACCGAACGCGACCGCGATAACTATCGACAACTTCAACTTCGCGCCTATGCAGCTTGAGATAGCGGCAGGCACCCAAGTTACGTGGATTAATAAGGACGATGTGCCGCACACCGTTGTGAGTGTAGATCACAAGTTCAAATCGCGAGCGCTTGATACGGATGAGAGTTTTTCGTTCACGTTCAAGGATCCCGGGACCTACGAATATTTCTGCTCGGTGCATCCCAAAATGACCGGCAAGATTGTCGTGAAGTGAGCGCCGACAATGAATCCATACAATATCCGCGAAGCTTTGTTGGCTAAGCACGCGCAACACGTAGTGCTGATTCACTTTCCCATCGCTCTGTTCTTGGCAGGTGTGATCTTCGATTTCGCCGCCTACTTTACAAAGCGAAGTGCCTTAGCCGCAGCCGCGTATTACAACTTCGTCGTGGCCGCGATCTCGACTGTGCCGGTCGTTGCGACAGGTTTACTTGCCTGGCAATTTCAGCTCGAAGGGCAACGGCTCAAAGGAATATTGTTGCAACACCTGTTGCTAGGAATTACGTCCAGCATAATGATCTGTCTCACTTGGTATATGCACTTTCGATCGCGCCGTACTTCGGAGCAATCGCCGTCGTCTTCTCGTCTACCAGTGGAGCTTGTGACCGTAGCAATCATTGTGATGACGGCGCACCTGGGCGGATATTTGACAGGCGTTAACGTTCCAAGCTAGGCCCGCCCACGGGAGTTGAGATGGTCGTGCACCTTGCGCCTCATACTCTGAGTCCCTACCATAAGAAGGGTGAAAGAGTTCGTCCCCCACAAGCTACTTTACAATCCCCATCTGATGACCATCGCTGCGGCATTCTGGCGACGCAAATTTCCACGTCTGCCCAAAAGTGATGCGCGGTTCTTCGAACTTGAGAAGGGAACTCAAGTCCGCGGGGAGTGCCATTGGCACAAGAGTCCCCGAGCGCATCCGACTCTCGTTCTGCTTCACGGCCTCGAAGGCTCGAGCGAATCAGCCTACATGTTCGGGACGGCCGAAAAGGCGTTCATTTCAGGACTTAATGTAATTCGGTTAAATCAACGGAACTGTGGTGGTACGGAAAAGCTCACTCCCACCCTTTACCATTCCGGCTTGAGTGGCGATATCGGGGCCGTCTTACTCGAATTGATCGAGGAAGACAGCCTGCCCGAGATCTTTGCTGCCGGCTTTTCCATGGGCGGCAATCTGGTTCTAAAGATGGCAGGAGAATTCGGAGGATCAGCTCCCCCCGAGCTGCGGGCAATTGCAGCGATTGCCCCAGCTCTGGATCTGGCCGCTTGCGCTGATGCTCTGGCTCAGCCGCGAAATTTTTTGTACAACCGCCATTTCGTCCAGAGTTTGAAGAAACATATGCGCTACAAATCCAGTTTATATCCCGACCTTTTTCCGCTTGAACTCTCCTCTTTCAGGCGCATTAGAACTGTGCGGGATTTCGATGACGTGGTGACTGCACGTTTTTGCGGGTTTCAGGATGCTGCGGATTACTACGAACGCTCAAGCGCCTCAAACCTGCTTTCAGCAATCAAGCGCCCAACCCTAATATTAACAGCGCAGGACGATCCTTTCGTTCCGTTCAGGCCTTTTCAAAACTCCGCGATTCAAGAGAATCCGCAAATCACGTTGATTGCGCCGCCTTACGGCGGCCATTGCGCGTTCATTTCCGAAGACAAGGGCGGAGATCGATTCTGGGCTGAGGCAAGAATAGTAGAATTCTGCCTGAGCAAATCCTCTTTGAAGGAACTTCGCTAACACGGCAACGCACGAGAAATCTCAAAGAATCGTCAAGCGATCGGCATTTCCAGAGAAGGCTGGAACCCGCGGGTAAGAAGTTGGGCCGTCCCTGACTCGGCAATCACCATGTCGTCTTCGCAACGCATGCCGTACTCTCCGACGACGTAAATGCCGGGCTCATTTGAAAACGTCATCCCAGGTTTTAAAATCGTTTGGTTGCCGCGAACTAGATACGGACTTTCATGTCCATCCATGCCGATTCCGTGCCCAAGGCGATGTGAAAAATATTTATAGCCCGGGCCGAAACCGGCGTCGGTGATTACTTTTCTCGCGGCATCGTCCACGGAGCCGCATTCACGTCCGGCGTCGGCCGCCGCTAGCGCAGCATCTTGAGCACTCCTGACGATTTCAAACGCAAGCCGCAGCTTGTCCGGTGGTTTACCTAACACGCCCATCCTTGTGACGTCTGATTGGTACCCTGCCACTGTTGTCCCATCGTCAATCATTACGCCGATGCCTTCTCGCAAAATCTGTTCCTCACGCGAGCCATGGGGAAGTGCCGAGGAAGCCCCAAAGAATACGGAAGCCTCGCCGCTAAGTCCCATCCGTGCATAACCATTCACAACCATATCCGCGACTTCGCGTTGCGTCATACCCTCTCGCAGAGATGCAAACGTGGCTTTGTACACATCGAAGGTCGCGCCACAAGCAAGCCGCATAAGCTCAAGTTCGTGCTCGCTCTTTTGGGCACGGCATCCCACGGTGACGGGATCTCCACTGATGTAGTCGAGTGAAGTAGCGGCGGTACGCAGCCCGTCGTAAAAAACGTATCGCGTGGTCTCTTCCACGGCGATTTTTCCCGTTCGAATGCCACCCTCACCCAACCATTTTGCCGCAATCGCGTAGGGGTTATCGTCTTCTTGCCAAACGCGGATTTCGATCGGATTGCGAAGTTGTTCGCGAAGCCGCCCTTCTTCAAACGCCGGGCAAACAAGCAGGGGATTTCCTTGGCGCGGGACCAAAAGAGCCAGGATACGTTCGCTCGGCCACCAATGTATTCCCGTGTAATACAACAGCGTGGTCCCCGGCGTAATGAATAACGCTTCAAACTGTGGCTTCGCATCAGTCATTAACTGCTGTGCGCGTACCACGCGGCCTTGCAGTTCTTCCGCAGTAATGGGCTTCACGCGATCACCCAGCGGCTTCAATTTATCGAATGCTGCCGGCAATGATTCTGATTGGTTTTGCCCCGGATGTTGAGAAAGTCCAAACATCGATTTCGCTGCTATGGTTCCGGAAGCTACAGATGCAGTCTTGAGGACATCGCGGCGAGAAATTTTCATTGTTGTCCGAAAGGGAACCTACTGGAAGTGCGAAATTAACACAGCGTCGGTGACCACGTGCCCGTTTGCGTAGATAATCTTTTTGCCGTCGGGCGATAAAGCATACGAACCCCATTTGAAATCAGGTCCGAGGCTCATCAATTGTTTTGCAGGGACCGCCTTGGTACCAGTTGACGAAACGGGTTGCGCCCACAGTGTGACAATCCCATCCTTAAAAACCGGATAGAGAATCGCGCGCCCGTCTTTTGTCCAGGCAAGCTTTTGTCCGCCGTCTCCGTTCAATACGACATCCTGCGGCAAGGCATACGTACTCTGGATTTCGCCGCCGTTGAGCCCAACGATGGCCAGAAGGTGAGTCGTTTTGGTGGGGTCAGGAGTGTACGCCACCGCAACCGAACTGCCGTCTGGCGAGATCGTGGGACTCTCCGCTTCCATCTTGCTGATCTCCGCCGCCGCGCCGCCATCAATCCCAATTTTCATCAAACGATTCACAGGATCTAAGACATTAACGTAGACCACAAATTTGCCATCCGGCGAGCAAGTAGGCTGAACATCAATTTTATCCGTCGATAATTGCGTGACGTTGGTCCCGTCGATATCCGCTCGCCATATGGTGCTACCTCCTTCCGAGCCTCGACTGCTAAAAACAAAATGGCGACCGTCTCCGCACCCGGAAAGCCAGCCGGGGGATTCGGCGCTTGGTGAAATATCGTGAATATTTGCGCCGTCGGGCGAGGTGCTAGCCAGTCGAAGCGCTCCGGACGAGTAGTACCCGTAGATGATTTTGTCCCCGGGAGCCCACACGATTCCGGAAATGCCGTCTGCACGACTAATGCCGCTTGTAATCTGTTGTGGCGGCGACAATGACGCGCTGCTGCCGAAATTCGTCACCCAGAGGTTCCCGGTGAGTCCCACTTGCACTGTGGCAAGCGTCGAGCCGTCCGACGTAATGCTGGCGTCGATATAGAAATTCAAATCGTTTGTGATCCTGCGCGACTCGCCTCCCGGATAGCTCACTTCAAATAACTGGGAGTTCAAAGATGTTTTGTTCACGCGCGCAGGAAAAAGAACGGCAGAGCCCTCGGGTAGCCATGCCATCTGGTCCGGGACTATCCAGTCGCTTGAGCCAAGGCGTGTCTTGACCTTGGAATCCACGTCCACGGTCTCAATCGCGTATTTATTGAACTCGCCGTCTGGATTATCCGAGATTGCGATTCGCTTACTGTCCGGAGACCATGCGGGACCTGCGCCGGAAAAAAAATTCGGCCGATTGAGGGTAAATAAAATTTGCTCCCCGGATCCATCCGCATTCGCAATCAGCAAGTTTGAGTTTTTCAGTTTGGCGGAATAACGTACAAAAGCGAAACGCTTGCCGTCAGGAGAAAAGCTAATGGGACTGTCCACATCGGCGATCACCTGATGCGGAGAGCCGCCCAAGGAAGGCACTTGGAAGAGTGTTCCAAGTCCGGACGATTCATCGTGTTTCACAAAATAAAGATAATTTCCGTCCAGCGAAAATGTAAGGCCTTCAATTTCGCCTGGGGAACCAATTTCAACCTGCACTGTGCTCCCTGTTGCTAACTGGCGAATCCAAATCGCGTGTGCGCCTTTTTCGTCCGCAACATAGCAGAGCCATTTGCCGTCACTCGATATTGCAACGGAGTGAATATTGCCAGTAGAAGTTACCGGCGTAATCGTCATTTGCGAGAAAGATGATGGGCTTTCGTGGCGCGGCGCTCGATAGTGCAGAAACAGAGCGACCATCGCAGCAAGTCCCAGGATCACGGGAGCGATTTTCACCGCAGTGCGCCAACCTGACCTTGTCTGCGGGCTTGCGGGAGCGACCGGGGGCTCTGCTGATGGAGCCGCATAGCTTCCTGATCGGGGTCCACCGCCTCCGGACGACCAGGCGCTTCCACTGCCACTGGCAGCGCGCCCTGAATCCGAATCGCGTTTAAGACGTTTCAAATCTCCTCGAAGCTCCGCGGCCGATTGATAGCGAAGATCGCGATCTTTCTCAAGAGACTTGCCTATGATCTCTTCCAGCTTTGGCGGCACGTTGGAATTCAGGGACGTTGGCGCAGCTGGAGTTCGATTCAAAATCGAATCGAAAATTACCGCCGAAGTATTACCGGCGAACGCCGCCTGTCCCGTGGCCATTTCGTACAACACCGCGCCGAGACTGAAAAGATCAGTGCGCGCGTCTAACTCTTCACCCCGCGCCTGTTCCGGTGACATGTAAGCGATGGTGCCAATCGCCGAACCAGGGCTTGTGACCAGAAGATTGTTCGAAGTGATATCGGTCGCCGTACGGCCGGCGCCCACGGATTCCGCCATGCGTCGTGACGCTGTTTGTTTCGCCAAACCGAAATCCAGAATCTTGGCTTGAGAACGCGTGGTGATGAAAATATTTGCCGGCTTGATGTCGCGATGCACGATCCCGCGCGCGTGGGCTGCATCCAACGCGTCCGCGATTTGCGTGCCTAGATCCAACAGAACATCGGTCGCGAGCGGCCGCCCGGAAATCCGTTCCCGGAGCGTCTGCCCTTCAAGCAGCTCCATCACGAGAAACGGCCGGCCGTCATGCGAGCCAACATCGTAAATTGTGCAGATGCCAGGATGGTTCAACGAAGATGCGGACTTGGCTTCACGCTGGAAGCGCTCTAGAGACGCAGGGTCGCGTGCCAAATCTTCGGATAGGAATTTCAGCGCGACTTGGCGGCCGAGGCGCGTGTCTTCTGCACGGTACACCTGGCCCATGCCGCCGCTTCCTAAGGGATCAATGATGCGGTAATGCGATATAGTTTCGCCCAACATTCGCACCAACATCGTAAACAACTCATCAGTAGCACGCAAGCGCTCAGCAACAATTCAACAAACAGCGCGCCGCGCAAACAGTGAACAATCTAACGGATGTCAAAAAACGTCTTGCCCTGCCAATAATTGTCGACTCGGAAAATCCCACGATGCTCGCGGCAACTTTTTTTGGGTGCCCGTGTTTCACTTCCAGCAGCCGACAAGGCTCCAGCCCTCGGCAATTATCAAATACCTAAATTAGGAGAAAATTAATGTTCATCCGCAAAGCTATGGGTGTGTTCACGGTATGCTTCGCCGCAGTTTTGCTCTCAAGTTGTGGCGGAGGCTCCTCAAGTTCTAGTTCCTAGCCAGCTCCGAGCAGTCAGGCGTCCGTATTCACAATTGGTACCGATGCTCCGCTTCCAAGCGTTGTGTCTTGCCAAATTATGGTAACCGGTATCACGATTTTCAACGGGACAACAAACGTAAGCGTATTATCGCAGCCCCAGGTAATAGATTTCGCGCAGTTCAACGGTCTGCATCAGCTTGTCGACCTAAGCTCGGTGCCAACAGGCACATACACATCAGCTACTGTCACGATTGCATCCCCGGTCATCGGATACATTAACGTGAATCCGCCGAATCCTCCGACGGCCTCCACAATCAACGGAACCCTGTCGGAATCTTCCGTTACGGTAAATTTCACTCAGCCATTTGTTCTGCAAAGTAGTGATCTGGTCGGCCTACGCATGGAATTCGACCTGCGACAGTCAATACAAACAGATATGAACGGCCAAGTGACGGGCGTGATTAACCCGGTATTTGATATGCAGCTCCTTAATTCAACCGATGCGCGCGTTTCCATCGACGATTTTCACGCCGGCGTTGTTGGTGTCACCGGCGGTAACACGTTCACCGTCCAGGGGCCTCATGCGCGGCAATGGCAGGTGACCACGGACAGCAGCACCATTTTTGACGATCCCGATTTGCCCATCAGTTCTTTCACGACGAACACGATCGTATCGCTCACCGGCACTCTCGATCCTGTCACCCATGCGATCGATGCTTCCGAAGTAGAAGTGATTTCAAACGATAAGTTTTACCTTGGTGGATTGCTGACGTACGTCAACCCTGCATCGCCTCAGCCGGCCACGCAAGCGGATATCTACGTGCGCGAGGAACTCCCCGCAATCCCTGGGATTTCCGATGGCCAGATTGAATCTTTCAGTTTAAACGGCAGCGAGACTTACAGGATCGGCCACATCGATCTGCCTCTCACAACCTTGCTGTTCAACAACACTCTGATGGCACCAGGACAGCGAGTCGACATCGCAGGCCCGCTCACTACGTCGAATGGCACCGATACCCTTACCGTTCATCGGGTCATTTTGCGTCGTCAAGGTCAGGCCGGTTCGTGGGTACCAGGTAGCACTGTCGTCCAGTCTGGAAATATGGGAAGCTTTCAGCTAAACGACGAGTGGACGGCGGGAGTCTTGTTGCCGAGCCCGCTTACAGTGCTAACCACCAACGACACAAACTTCATAAATCTGAGCGGCCTAGGTGCGCTTACCGGCACCGCGCCGATTCAGATTCGTGTGGTCGGTTTCATACTGATCAATCAAGCAACGGGTCAGCCGGCGATGGTGGCTCGTTCTGTGGAACAGCTCAGTTCATAACTGAGGCGAAAACTGCCGTCAGCGTCGCTGTCCCGTATTCCGGTACGCCGGAGCGGGACAGCGGCATTTTTGTTCGTGGAGGAATTTGACGCCATCGAGACATGGTTCGCACTGGCGCACTTGGACCGGATGGGAAAACCGTTTCGAAACTAACGAGTCCACCATGCGACTGCAATCCCAGCTACGACCGCAGCCATTATGGTCAACGTGACCCAACGAGGCGGCAGTTCTAGCCCGGGCACTTTTAACTTGATTGATTTCGGAATTTTGATCGTCTTGACCGAGCGTTCCTGCAGAACGGGCACTCCTGGTATTCTAGGTTGCTCAGGCTTGAAAGGATCGCGTGGCTGATTTTCGTCGGACATAACCATCCAATGAAAGGGATATCCAGATTGAATGGTCCAATGTCAAATTGCAAGACAGCTATGCGCGATTCCTGTTAACCATTTGGCATGGGTAGGATCTAGGAAGAGAACCCAATGGCGGCCATGACGCTCAAGCGGGGCGTTCAATTTGTACCGAATGATGCGCAACGTATTCGTGAAGGTTTGCGAGAATCAAAAGCAGTTCCAGCATGCGATCTCGTTGCTCGGGCTTCGGTTCGTCCGCGCCTTCTTCCAGGTTCTTTACAATCGTCAGCGCATCTGAAAGCAACCATTGAAGTCCGGCTGGATCAATGATGCGTCCTTCGCGGCAGCGTTCCAGGGCCAAATCCGTTCGCACAAAAGCTTCATCTACAAAATGATCTAGGCATAGCCGTACACTGGCGAGCGCTGTTGGAATCGAGTTAGGACACCCGGCCCTTTGGCATTTTCCGGGTACAGTCGCGTCCATCACACACCCCAGGTTCTCGAGTGGTTATTACCTCAAGTTATGAGCGAGAGTAACACATTTTTTTGAAGGCAAGCGAAGATGCGCCGAAAAGCGCAATAGCGCATCGAAACGCGGTCGTCATCCGAAACATCTCACAACAGACCGAGAAATCGGGGGCGCTCAAATGCGCCCCTTTTCTTAATAACGTTAGCGGATTTCGATGCTTCCTGAACTGGTGCTGAGTTCCACCAAGGGGCCGCCTGCGCCTACTTTGCCTTGTAATTCCCGCGGGCTGATTTTGCCCTGAACAGCTATCTCATGGGCCGTCTCGATATTTCCGGAACTGGTTCGCGCAACCACGTTGAATGCGGCTTGCGGCGGAAAGTCCACACTAACGCTTCCTGAGCCGCTGTGGAGTCTCCAGTCGCCGGTTGGATCACCTTGAGCAATGATGCTTCCGCTGCCGGTCGTGACCTTAGCTCCGCCTTTTATACTTTTCATCTCCACATCGCCTGAACCTGTGCTGATTTCCACATCTCCCGGCGCACTTTGTTCCAACTTCACGTCGCCACTGCCGCTTGAGGCGATCAGCCCTCCACCGATCCCAATCGCTCGTATCGTTCCGCTTCCCGCGGAGGCGTGTGCATCTCCGCGAATCGTCTCCAGTTCAATATCGCCCGACCCCGTTCGTGCGCGCACTTCGCCGCCAATGTTTTTCACACGCAAGCTCCCAGAGCCACTGTTCATGTCGGCCGGACCGCTGATTCCGTCCGCTCGTTGATCGCCTGATCCGGATTCTGATCGCAGTTTCGTCTGTGACGGCACAATCAGTTCGTAGCTAATGGAGATATTGTGCTTCCAATCGCGGTTCTCGATGTGTCCGATGCGAATCGTATTACCGCTTTGTTCGACTGGCGGATTGCTCTCGATTTCGTGGATACGCTGCTCAACATCTCCCCAGCCGCTTCCGTGAATCTTGGCGTGAATTTCCACTTTGGTGGAATCACCTGTTCGTAACGTTATGTCGCCAGAACCGGTTTGCACGTCCAAATCTACGGCGCCAGTTACATTCAACGTGCGATCAAAATGCCCGTCGCTGCTTCCGGCGAAAACCGGAGCCGCGGCTAAAGCGGCGGACAGCGCCACTAATACTAGGAGACCCGGAAACGTGCGCAAACGAACTTTCATCATCTTCCTCCCATGCGAATTGGTCTATCTAAGCAAGAGGTACGCACGATGCCAGAAAAAAGTTCAGATGGGGACGGGCTCTTCAGGTGAGTACGGAGTTAAAGAATTAGGCTGCCGTGCCGTGGCACTTCTTGTACTTCTTGCCCGAGCCGCAAGGGCAGGGATCGTTGCGCCCAACTTTTGCTGCGGCGCGAACCGGTTTGGGAGCCGTTCCCGCCTGGGCCGGTCCAGCCTGGAACTGTAAATCCCGTTGCTGGCGCTGTTGACGCTGTTCGATCTTCTTGGCTTCATCTTCGGGCCTAGCAGGCTGCATCAGGAACAAGAAGCGGACAGCTTCCGTATCGATGCGGTCCATCAAAGCGTCAAACAGAATGAAAGCTTCTTTCTTGAACTCTACAAGAGGATCTTTTTGCCCGTAACCGCGCAGACCAATCCCTTCTTTCAAATGATCGAGCGTAAGAAGATGGTCTTTCCATTGGGCATCTACAACATCCAAAAGTATGTGGCGCTCGAGCCAGCGAAGAGTCTGCGCGCCGAAAAGTGTTTCCTTTTCTTCGTAACGCGCTTTCGTTTTTTCGATCATCGCTTCCGCAAGCGTGTCGTGGTTCAACGCCGCAAAATCCATACCCGCAGCTTTGGGATCGAAACCAAATTGATTCAGTACTTCGTTGCCGAATTGCGTCACGTTCCACTGGTCGGGATGCTGCTCGCGCGGGCAATACGTTTCCACTAACTCGTTCGCAATGGCTTCGGCTCGCTCCAAAATGTAATCCTTTTGATCGCGGCCCTCCAGGAACGAGCGGCGCAAACCATAAATCGTTTCGCGCTGTTTGTTCATCACATCGTCATATTCCAGCAAGTGTTTGCGCGCTTCGAAGTTCTGGGCTTCCACTGCTTTCTGCGCGTTCTCGATCCTCTTGCTGATGAGCTTGGACTCAATCGGCACGCCTTCGGTCATGCCGAGCCAGTGCATCATCGCTTTCACCTTTTCGCCCCCGAAAATGCGAAGCAAATCATCTTCGAGCGAAAGAAAAAATCGCGACGCTCCAGGATCTCCCTGGCGTCCCGCACGGCCTCTTAGCTGGTTGTCGATACGTCGCGCTTCGTGCCGTTCCGTTCCCAGAATGTGCAGACCACCCATCGCCACCACTTCATCGTGCTCAGACTTGCACTGATCCGCAAACTGATCGAATACTGGTTTCCACTGGTCGAGCGGCACCTGGTAAATCTTGCCTTCCTGTTGGAATAGCACCATCGCACTGGCTGTAGCGCTGGACCCGTTCGAGCCGACGGAGGAAGTCGAAGTTGATGTTGATGTTGAAGTGCTCGTAGTCGTAGCTGTCGCCGTAGACGTTGATGCAATGCTAGTTCCACCGACAGCCGAAGATGCCGCCGCAGCATCCGCTTGCGCTGGCGTTTCGGTTCCTGGTGCCGCTCCGATCACCGCGCTCGCCGGCGCGTATGGTATTGCCAGCTTATTTTTCAGGAAATACTCGCGCGTCATCGCTTCGGGATTTCCGCCCAACAAGATATCCGTGCCGCGCCCGGCCATGTTGGTTGAAACTGTTACCGCGCCCTTGCGTCCAGCTTGGGCGATGATCTTGGCCTCGCGCTCGTGCTGCTTAGCGTTCAACACTTGAAACGGTATGTTCGTCTTCTTCAGAATCTCCGCGATCTTCTCCGATTTCTCGATCGAAATGCTACCGACCAAGACGGGCTGTCCGCTCTCGTAGTATTGACGAATACCTCCCACGCGCGTGCCGTCTTCCTGGATAATGCCATTCACGGCCGCTTCGAATTTCTCACTTTCCGTGCGGTAAACCACGTCAGGATTTTCAATGCGAATCAACTTCTTATTGGTAGGAATCGCCACAACTTCTAGTTTGTAAATTTTGTCGAACTCGGCGGCTTCCGTATCCGCAGTCCCGGTCATGCCGGAGAGTTTCTTGTACATACGAAAATAGTTCTGAAACGTAATGGTCGCCAGCGTCTGATTTTCGCGCTCGATTTTCACGCCCTCTTTCGCTTCCACCGCCTGGTGCAAACCGTCGGACCATCTTCGTCCCGGCATCTGCCGGCCGGTGAACTCATCCACGATCACGATCTGTCCATCTTTAATCACGTAATCCACGTCTTTCTGAAAGAGCGCATGTGCACGCAACGCTTGATAGACGTGGTGAATGACGTCCATGTTCGCCGGATCGTACAAATTTCCCAGGTTCAGCAGCCGCTCGCATTTCGACACGCCTTCTTCCGTTAGCGTCGACGTACGATGCTTTTCATCCAGCGTGTAATCGATGTCCAGAATCAGCTTTGGAATGATTTTGTCGATGCGGTAATACTTGTCCGTGGATTCTTCGGCCGGCCCTGAAATAATCAGCGGGGTGCGCGCTTCGTCAATCAGAATTGAGTCCACTTCGTCCACAATCGCGAAATGGTGGCCGCGCTGAACGCAATCTTTCAAATCGTACTTCATGTTGTCGCGTAGGTAATCAAAACCAAATTCATTATTGGTTCCAAAAGTAATGTCCGCGCCGTAAGCCGCGCGCCGTTGCACGTCGTCCAAATCGTGGACGATGACGCCCACGGTCAGCCCCAACATCTTGTAAATCGGCCCCATCCATTCCGCGTCGCGGCGAGCCAGGTAATCGTTCACCGTCACGATGTGAACGCCTTGCCCCGTCAGCGCATTCAAGTAGGCAGGCAGCGTGGCGACGAGCGTTTTGCCTTCGCCCGTTTTCATTTCCGCGATTTTTCCCTCGTGTAGGACAATTCCGCCGATCAGTTGCACGTCAAAATGGCGCATTCCCAGTGTGCGGCGTCCCGCTTCACGCACTAGCGCGAATGCGGGAATCAGCGCAGGCTCCAGAGCCTCTTGCAGCTTCTTCTTGTAGTCCGGATCATCACGCTCAAGGCCAGCCATCCGCGCCTGGACCTCGGCCCTTAGCACCGGAGTTCGCCCGGTAATCTCCGCATCAGAGAGTTTTTTCATCTCCGGTTCGAGCTCGTTAATCGCAGCCACCATCGGCTCGATGGCCTTCACGTCGCGCTCGTGCTTCGTGCCAATAAACCGCGCGACTACGCTATTTATGAGTTTCTCTACATCCATAATTTCGGCTGTATTCCTTTAGAGTTGTACTTTACGCGCAGGAGCCTTGCCAGCATCTTCAATCCCTCAAACCTAAAACTCTATTGTATCCGCTGGCGCGCCTTCCTGCAAAGCACCCGCATTCATCATCGTTTTCGCCGGATTTTCACCTGTTTTTGTGGGCCTGTCCGAAAAGTACCTTCGTACTTGGACTTCCGACCAGCATCTTTTTTCGCAGGTATTCGCTAGCCTTCAGATAGGAAGTCGCCGAGTCCTAGGCACGCAGGCCTGTTTTTAGTCCGGAGTTTCACATGTCCCTCGTATCTCGCATAGCGCTATTGTTCACGGCTATCAGCCTGTTAGCTCCTGCGGCCATCTATGCTCGCCCACCGCAAAGCATGTCTCCTGAGGGCCAGCTTTTCAATTCCGTGAATCGTGAACGCGCCGCCCAAGGCCTTTCTATCCTGCAGTGGGATGACGCGCTGGCCATCGCCGCCCGCGACCACGCGAGTCAGATGGCGCTGCACGATTTAATGTCACACCAACTCCCCGGCGAACCGGAATTGATCGCGCGGGCTACTGCGGCCGGCGTTCGGTTCAGCGTCATAGCTGAGAACGTAGCCATCGGTCCCGACACTTCCACCATTCATACGGCTTGGATGCGCTCTCCGGGCCATCGGGCAAATATTCTTAGCCCTGAGCTCAGCGCCGTAGGAATCGCCGTCGTTCAGGGGACCTCCGGCCTATTCGCCGTACAAGATTTCGCAAAATCTTCCACCAATTTGAGCTTTGAGCAACAGGAACAGCAAGTTGTCTCGTTACTTGCCGCGCACGGACTGCAAGCCAATTCTTCCGCTGAAGCTCAAACAATTTGCAACGGACAGCGCGTGTACATGGGGAATCGGGCGGCAACTGTACTTCGTTTCGAAACGCCCGATCTCGGCAAGCTTCCTGCCGCGCTGGACCAAGAGGTTCAGAGCAATCAATTTCACACCGCGGCAGTAGGCGCCTGCGCGTCTCCGAGCTCCTCAGGTTTCTCGCGCTTTCGTATTGCTGTCGTTCTCTTTTAGGTTCTCCAGGCCCTCAACAAAAGCGGAACTCCACAGCTTGCTGCCATCGACTCACAGGTCTATCATTGGTAGCTCAACGAAGTGATTAGCAGTCGTAAGTAATCTGCACTCATCCGAAAGGAAAATCATGGCAAGCGGAACAACTGGACCGGCAGTAGGCAAGCGTTTGCAGGATAAAGCGCCGATCACCGGCGTGAAAAATCTCATCGCGGTAGCTAGCGGCAAGGGCGGAGTAGGAAAAACTACCGTCGCCGTAAATCTCGCCATCGCGCTTAAGGATATGGGCCACTCCGTCGGCTTGCTCGACGCGGACGTGTACGGTCCAAACGTTCCCGTAATGCTGGGCACCCATGAACAGCCGCGTGCCATTGATGAGCGCACCATTATTCCGGTGGAAGCTTACGGTTTGAAAATGATTTCCATGGGCCTGCTGAATCCAGGTGACAAACCGCTGGTCTGGCGCGGCCCTATGCTTCACAGCGTGATCCAGCAATTTCTGCGCAGCACCCAATGGGGCGCACTCGATTACCTCGTTGTGGACCTGCCGCCTGGTACCGGCGACGTTCAACTCACGCTCATTCAAAGCGTGTCAGTGACCGGCGCGGTCGTCGTCACTACGCCTTCCATCGTCGCGCTTGCTGACGTGCGCAAAGCCATCGAAATGTTTCGGCAGGTAAATGTGGAGATTCTTGGCGTCGTAGAGAATATGAGCTATTTCAACTGCCCGCATTGCAAAGGCCGCATCGACGTGTTCGGCCACGGCGAAGGGCAGCATATGGCGAAAACCTTCGGCGTACCCTTCCTTGGTGAAATCGAAATTGATCCGCAGATCCGCATCGGCGGCGATACCGGAAAGCCGGTTGCCTCGCTCGGCGAAGATGCTCCCGGCGGTAAGAGCATTTACGCTATGGCTCGCAACGTTGTCGCGCGGGTTGAAGTCGTCAACCAATCCGGCGGCGCTCCGGTTGTCCAGATTTTATAGCGCGAATACTGGGGTAAATTGGCGCTCTGGTTTTTGGCTATCAATGGCAATGGCTGACAAGCGGTACGTCCGCAAAACAGGAAGCCAATACTAAGGCGCTCTGTGGGCTGTTGCGTTGCCGTTCGCTAGCATTACTACGAGTCGCGCCACTTCCTCGGGCTCCATGGCTGTGCTGTCCACTACAACTGCGTCGCGAGCACGCACCAGGGGCGATGTGGAACGTTCCAGGTCGCGTCGGTCTCTCTCTCGAATTTCTTGAAGCGTTTTCTGCAGATCGATAGAGTCACCTTTTTGCTGATGCTCGCGCCACCTGCGCTCCGCGCGCACTTCGGGCGAAGCGGTAAGGAAAATTTTCAACTGTGCATCGGGGAAAACCACGCTGCCGATGTCTCGCCCTTCCATGACTACGCCGCCCTGTTGGCCCGCGCGTCGCTGTTCGGCCACGAGCACTTGCCGAACGCCGGGATTCACCGCGATTTTTGAAGCGGCCTGCGAAACCTCTGGCGTTCGAATCTCCAGGGTCACATCCTCGCCATCCAAGAACACGCGCTGGCCCGCCTCTTCCGCGCGCAAATCGATGCGAGTGTCCTGCGCGAGATTGACAAGAGCAGGCGCGTCCGTCTCATTCGGCGAGAGCTTGTGGCGCAGTGCTTTCAGCGCGAGAGCGCGATACATTGCTCCGGTATCCACATACACGTACTCCAGCATTTCCGCCACGCGACGCGCGAGCGTGCTCTTGCCGGAGCCAACAGGCCCGTCAATCGCGATAATCAATTTTTTAGGAGGCGTGGCCATGTTAGGGAAGTGGCTCAAATTCTTTTGAAAGCCTTTTCGATTTCACGCACGGAATAGCGCAGCACAATCGGCCGTCCATGCGGACAGCTCATGGGATATTCAGTTTTCGCCAGCTCGCCAAGTAGCCATTCCATTTTTGTATGGTCCAGCGGGGTATTCACTTTAATCGCCGCGTGGCATGAGGTTGACGCGGCAATCTTCGCTTGCAGCGAATCGATTGAAATTGCCTGATTCTCCCGCGCGATTCCGTCCAGGATTTCGTAAAGCAGTTTTTCAGCATCCCCGCTGGAGATGCCGGCAGGCGCCGCCTGGATCGCCACGCTTCTTGCGCCCATCAATTCAGCTTCAAATCCGTTCGCGCGAAGCTCATCTCCGATTTGCTCAAAAATAACCAGTTGCCGCGGATTTAGTTCCACGATAAGCGGCACCAGCGTTCGCTGGCCACCAAGTTCGCCTTCGCGCCGCGCACGCAAATGTTGCTCGAATAGCACGCGCTCGTGAGCCACGTGCTGGTCGATAATCCACAAACCTTCGGCGTTCACTGCCACGATAAAGCTGCTGCTAACCTGCCCGAGAGGCTTCAAATCAACGATTTGGTCGGGACTTGGCAGTGTGCCGGGAGCAGCTGCCGGAGCCGCATCGGCAAGCGAGGTTCCGAGCGCCTCCCTCTGCACATCAGAGAATTCGCTGCCATTGCCGGCTCCAAACTGCAAGCGTTGAGGAAAGGGCCTGTCAGGCGCTCCGGAAAGCTCGAATCCTTCTGCGTTCTCGGCGGGCGCAGCGAACCCCGTCGGAATTTCAGCTCGAGGTGGACCCGGAAATGTCTTCGCGTCCGGCATCGGCGGGTAGCCTTCCATGCTTCCGGCGGACGACGAAGAGGATAAACCGCTGACGTTCCCCTCTCCCGCCGCGGCCGCACGCGTGGCCGCAAACCCCGGAACCGGACGCGCATGCGAAAGCGCCAGTCGCAAAGCATCGCGCGTGAAATCATGAACGAACTGTGGATGCCGGAAACGCACTTCGATTTTGGCGGGGTGAACGTTCACATCCACTTCTTCGTACGGCAATTCCAGGAAGAGAAGTACGCAAGGAAAAACTCCCGGCGGCATGATGTTGCGATAGGCCTCGCCGATCGCATGCAGCAGAAGGCGGTCGCGCACCAAGCGCCGGTTCACAAAAATGTAAATTCCGTTGCGGTTCGTGCGCTGCACTTCCGGCCGGGAAGTGAACCCGCTAACGCGGAGCGTAGCGGCTCGCTCTTCAGCTTCGAGTGGCGGCTCCGTGATAGCGCTTCGCACCGGGCCTTCGGTGAGCGGAATCTCCGTCAACTCGCTCAGCGCCTGACGCCCGAAAATCTGATACACGCGTTCGGAAAGTTTTTCCACTGGTGTGCAATTGAGAATTTCCTGCGTGGGCGTCTTCAGCAGAAATTGGCAGTCGGGATGCGCCAACGCATAGTGCGTGACAAGCGAAGCGATGTGGCCGAGCTCCGTAGTTTCCGATTTAAGGAACTTTCGCCGCGCCGGCACGCAATAAAAAATATCCGCCACGCTGATCGACGTACCCGCGGGCAGTCCTGCCGGCTTCACGCTGATTAGTTTTCCGCCGGCAAACTCAACACGCGTGCCTTGCTCGTCCTCGGCCGACCGCGTTTCAAGCACGAGCCTGGAAATCGAGGCAATCGAAGGCAATGCCTCTCCGCGAAACCCTAATGTCGAAATGGAAAGTAAATCGTCTGCGGTGCGCAACTTCGAAGTAGCATGGCGCTCGAAGGCCAACAGAGCGTCGTCATGATTCATTCCCGTGCCGTCATCGACCACGCGAATCATGCGCTTGCCGCCTGATTCGGCTTCAATGCGAATCGAGTGTGAGCCGGCATCCAAGGCATTTTCCAGCAACTCTTTCACCACCGAAGCAGGCCGTTCCACAACCTCACCCGCCGCGATCTTGTTCGCCACGTTTTCAGCGAGTATGCGTATACGGCTCATAATGTGTGCTTTGTCGGCTTCATGTTCGGAAACTTAGGATCGAGGGCATTGCGAGCGTCTTCGGAGCGAACCTCTTCATCTTCTTCCTTTTCGTCCTGCGCGACGCTGCGCCAAAAAATGCGCGTGCCGAACAAGCTCGCAATGAGCACGATGACCACCAGCGTAACACCGAGCCACTGCGGGAACTCAGCCGTTTGCACCATAACTAGAAAAATAAAGCCAATCGAGACGCCCAAAACAAGCAGCACCATGAATTGCGGGCGGAGCGCAAGCTTGCGCATCGCTCGAATCAAAAGAATCATACCGGTCGCCACCGCGATCGGTATCAGCAGTAGCAACCGATAGGAAATCGCGCCCTGGACCAAAGCGATCGTCATTTTTCTGCCTGCTTGATTGCGATGCCTAATTCGTCGAGCTGCGATGTGTCAACTTCCGAAGGCGAGTCGGCCATCAAATCTACCGCAGCGGTTGTCTTCGGGAAGGCGATGACTTCGCGAATAGATTTTTCCCCGGCTAGCAGCATCACTACGCGGTCGATGCCCAACGCAATTCCGCCGTGCGGAGGCGTGCCGTAGGTGAGTGCGTCGAGGAAGAAACCGAAACGCTGGCGTGCTTGCTCGTCAGTCAGGCCAAGGGCTTTGAACATGCGTGCCTGCACGTCCTGGCGGTGAATTCGAATACTTCCGGAGCCAAGCTCGTTGCCGTTTAAGACCAGATCATAGCCCTTTGAACGGCATTCCCACGGCGCGGTTTCGAGTTTGTCGAGGTCCTCTTCATAGATTCCGGTAAAGGGGTGCTGCGCGCTGACCCAGCGTTTCTCCGTCGCGCTCCATTCGAAGAGCGCGAAGCCGGTGATCCAAGCAAATTCCCATTTGCTGCGATCGATCAGGTTGAGCTTGTCGCCAAGATGCAGGCGAATCTGGCCGGCCACGTTGAGGGACGTATCGTTATGTTCGATTTGCTCTTTGGCTGCGGCCGCGACGATCAAATCGCCGGGTTTTGCGCCTACAGCTTCAGCAAGCTTTTTCAATGCTTCCGGGTCGAGAGTTTTTTCCAACGGCGAAGTAATTCCATCCGCTGCGACTTTCACGGTGTAGATCCCACGCGCTCCGGCTGATTTCGCGAACTCGCCAAGCTCGTCGAGCTGTTTGCGCGACCATGAAGCTGCACCGGGTGCGACAACGGCCTGCACATTCCCGGCGATCTGCAACCTTTCTCGGCCAGCTTCGAAGAATTGCGTGACGTCGTGCAATTCCATGCCGAAACGCAGGTCCGGCTTGTCCGAGCCATAGCGACGAAGCGCTTCTTTGTAGTCCAGATGGCGAAACGGGACTCTTGCCCGCACCCCTACAACTGCGCATGTTCGTTCCATTACGCGCTCGATCACTTCAAAAACGTCTTGCTGGCGCGAGAAGGACATCTCGAGGTCGAGCTGTGTAAATTCAAGCTGACGGTCAGCTCGAAAGTCTTCGTCGCGAAAACAGCGCACAATTTGGAAGTAACGGTCCATGCTGGAAATCATCAGGATCTGCTTGAAGATTTGGGGCGATTGCGGCAGCGCGTAAAATTTTCCGTGATGTATGCGGCTGGGAACCAGGCAATCGCGCGCGCCTTCCGGAGTGGAGCGCGTGAGCATGGGCGTTTCAATCTCGAAGAAGCCGAGTTCGTCGAGTGTTTTGCGAATTTCCAGGATGACGCGGTGGCGCAACTCCAGGTTGCGGTGCGGTTTGGGGCGCCGCAAGTCGAGATAGCGATAGCGCAACCGCGTTTCCTCGCTCGCGGTCAGTTCTTCTTCAATTTGGAAGGGAGGCGTCTTGGAGTTGTTCAGAATGTGAAGGCGCGTGGCCATCACTTCCACTTCGCCGGAAGGAATTTCCGGGTTGGCCTTCTGGCGGCGCAAGACGCGGCCTTCGATGGCAACGACAAATTCCGAGCGCAACTGCTCGGCCTTCGCGTGTGCTTCCGGATGCAGCTCCTTGTTGAACACAATCTGTGCGATTCCGGCGCGGTCGCGCAGATCGATGAAAATTAGTTGGCCCAGATCGCGCCGCCGATGGACCCAGCCCATCAGCACGACATTTTTATCCGCGTCGGAGGCTCGCAGGTCGCCGCAATAGTTTGTGCGTTTCAGGTTTCCGAGCGCTTCAAGCAATTTTGTTGTCCTCAATTCGCGTTGTTAATTCCAGTTTATTGCAATTCGTGCCGCGCCGGCGGATTCGGATACTAGGCACGAGTGTCTCTTCTTTCCGATTCAAGATATTCGAGCAAGTCAAATTCCGAAAGTTTTTTCTGTTCGGAGTCGGCCAAGCGCTTGAGTGTAAAGGTGCCGGAGTTGACCTCGTCCTCACCGATGATCAGAGCGTAGCGCGCGCCAAGCTTGTCCGCGAGGCCCAGGGATTTCTTGAACTTCATTTCTTCCGGCGGCAGTTCGACGGCGAGGCCCGATTCGCGAAGTTTTCGCGCAATATTCACTGCCGTAGGATACGCGGCCTGTCCCATCCATGCGACGAAAACCGCAAGGGCAGGGAGCTGAGGCAATTTCCCACTTTCTTGCAACGAAAGGATCGCGCGGTCGGTGCCGATAGCGAAGCCGATGCCCTTCGTTGGCGGGCCGCCGAGGAGTTCGACGAGGCCATCGTAGCGGCCTCCCCCGCAGACCGCGTTCTGCGAGCCCAAGCCTTCCGCTATGACTTCGAACGTGGTTCGCGTGTAATAGTCCAGGCCGCGAACGAGTCGCCAATTTTCTTCGTAAGCAATTCCGCGCAAGCTGAGTTCTTCTTTTAGTTTGGCAAAGTGCTCGCGGCAAGCGTCGCAAAGATGATCCGAGATCCGGGGCAGTTTTGCGATGATGGCCTGTTCTTCGCGTAATTTCGAATCCAGAACACGCAATGGGTTCGTCTCGATGCGGCGCCGGCTGTCGGGGCCAAGCTGCTCCGCAACTTTGCGCAACTCTTCGCGCAGTTTGTCCACGTATTCAGGACGGCAATTTTTGTCGCCAATCGAGTTGATGTAAAGAGTCGTGCGGGTAAGGCCAGTGCGTTTGAAAAAAGTCATCAGCATTTCGATGACTTCAGCATCAATGGCGGGCGCGTCGGACTGGCCTAAGACTTCCGCGCCAATTTGGTAGAACTGCCGGTAGCGTCCTTTTTGCGGCCGTTCCCGGCGAAACATCGGCCCTACGTAGTAGAGTTTTACATTTCCAGGGAGCGTTTGCATGTCGTGCTCGATGTACGATCGCCCAACGCTCGCGGTCGCTTCCGGCCTTAGCGAGTAAATTTGAGTTGTTTCTTCGTTTGGCTCGGCCTCGTGGCCCGTCCTGAACGTATACATTTCCTTGGAAACGATATCCGTGTCAGTTCCCACCGAGCGCGCGAAGAGTTCGGTCTCTTCGAAGATGGGGAGGCGAATTTCGCGGAAATTGTAGGATTCGAAGGTGTTGCGGGCGGTTTGCTCGAACCAATTCCAGAGGGCGGAATCCGGGGGCAAGATATCCCGGGTGCCTTTGATGGCCTTGAATTGGCGTTTAGTTTCGGTCATGGGATGAGGTGTTTTTGTTGCACTCGAATGGTTCAAAGTTCGCGATCAGAACGGCACGCTCTCCTTTGTTTGCTATAGCTTACGATGGTTTCTAATAAATCGAGTTCGCGATTAGAAAATGCAGAACAGATCCCACGCGCCGCTTTGCTGGCTCCCTTCGCGAAATCGGCTCTGGGCGAGCGGGGGGCCGATGCTCGTCGCCTCGTCAGTTCGCGACTACAAAATCTCCGGATGCTGTGTACGTTTCCAGCATGGAATTTGCCGGTGCTGCCGCTCTGCCCAAAATTAGGCGTGTTGCGCATCAGACTATTTTACAACACGTAGGCAAGGAAACTTCAGCGTGCGGGGAAACGCGGCCAGCGAACGGTTAAATTCCTCACTCGGACTTATAGGTTTCTTTGTATTCGACGTAGCGCTGGGCGTAGCGGTCGATGGAGTCGAGGTCTTCGGCGGTGAGCGCGCGGCGCAATTTGCCGGGTTGGCCCATGAAAAGGCTACCGGGCGGCACGACCGTGCGTTCAGGGACGAGGGTGCCGGCGGCGATGATGCTGCCGGTGCCGATTTTTGCGCCGTTAAGGATGATGCTGCCCATGCCGATCAGGCAGCGCGACTCGATGGTGCAGCCGTGCAGGACTACGGCGTGGCCCACGGTGACGTCATCGCCAAGGATGAGCGGATTTGTGTCGCGCATGACGTGCAGAACGGAGCCATCCTGGATATTTGTCCGCGCACCAAGGCGCATGAAGTTTACGTCGCCACGAAGCACGGCGCAGGGCCACACGCTGGAATGTTCGCCGATGACGACGTCACCGATGATTACGGCCTGCGGGTCGATGTAGGCGGATGCGGCGATTTGCGGCATGTGACCTTGGTAAGAGCGAATCATTCGAGCCTCGGGCTAATGGATTTGCGCCTGCGGACCGAGAAATCTTGTGAGTCCGGCTCTAGCGCCGAAACAAGCCTATAACATCAAGCCGGCTTTATGCGCCACGCAATTTGGACTGCAGCGTGTGTGAAAGAGGTGATGAAGGAATCGGCGTCGAAGGCAGTGCGGAAGTTAGGCTGGGCTGGACATTGAGGAGAGAAACTCCGCGTTTGTCTTGGTCTTGGAGAGACGACCCAACAGAAGCTCCATGGCTTCCACCGTCGAGAGCGGACTCAGGACTTTGCGTAGCACCCAGATGCGGTTCAGTTCGTCGGGCGGCAAGAGCAATTCGTCTTTCCGGGTTCCGGAGCGATTGATATCGATGGTGGGGAACACGCGCTTATCGACCAAGCGGCGGTCGAGATTGATTTCCATGTTACCTGTTCCCTTAAATTCTTCGAAGATGACGTCGTCCATGCGGCTGCCGGTATCGATCAGCGCGGTCGCAATGATGGTGAGCGAACCGCCTTCTTCGATGTTTCGCGCGGCGGCGAAAAAGCGACGCGGGCGCTGCAAGGCGTTAGCGTCGATACCGCCGGAAAGAACTTTGCCGGAGGGCGGCGTAACCGCGTTGTAAGCGCGGCCTAGACGCGTCAGAGAGTCGAGCAGGATAACGACGTCGCGCTTATGTTCCACCAGGCGCTTGGCCTTTTCGAGGACCATTTCGGCGACTTGAATGTGGCGCTGAGGCGGCTCATCGAAGGTGGAGCTGATAACTTCGCCCTTCACGGTACGCTGCATGTCAGTAACTTCTTCCGGACGCTCATCGATGAGCAGAACGATCAGCGCGACTTCGGGATGATTGGTGGTGACGGAATTGGCCACGGACTGCAGCATCATGGTTTTACCGGTACGGGGTGGAGCGACAATCAATCCGCGCTGGCCTTTGCCGATAGGGCAAAGCATGTCGAGCACGCGACCCGTAAGATTTTCCTTGGTGGTCTCCAGGCGGATGCGTTCCTGGGGATAGAGCGGCGTAAGGTTGTCGAAGAAAATCTTGTTGCGCGCAACCTCGGGGTCTTCAAAGTTGACGGCTTCGACCTTGATCAGGGCGAAGTAGCGCTCGCCGTCTTTAGGCGGGCGCACCTGGCCGGAGACGGTGTCTCCGGTGCGCAGATCGAATTTGCGAATTTGCGAGGGCGAGACGTAAATATCGTCGGGGCCGGGCAGGTAGTTATATTCCGGGGCGCGCAGGAATCCGAAGCCGTCGGGGAGGCATTCCAGAACGCCCTCGGAGAAGATCAGGCCGTTTTTCTCGGTCTGCGCCCGGAGGATCTGGAAGATCAACTCCTGCTTGCGCATGCCCGAGGCGCCGGGAATGTTGAGTTCCTTGGCGATCTTGGCCAAATCGGTGATGTTCTTATCTTTTAGTTCTGCAAGGCTAATGCTCATCGAGTTTATTCCTTCTTAAGCCTGATTTTCAGGCGTGATTTATTTCTGAATGGACTGCGGGCGGGCGCAACTTCGAACCTGCCACTTCTGTCCAAATTAAAACCGGGTCACTGCTTGGACTGAACTTTTATTTTGAATCAGACAATCTGAATCCCCCGGTTGCGGGCCGAACCTGCTTAGCAGGAAGTGAGAGAGCCGGAGGGTTTCAATTGGTTAATTCGCTGTCTTGCGCAACATCTGAAACAAACTTGGAGTCCACACCGGCAACCGGCGGATGCCCTGGAATCGGCAGCGGATGTTCGAGCGCGATCTGCAACACTTCGTCCATATTTTCGACGAAATGAATCGACATCTGAGACTGAATCTCCGGCGGAATCTCCGCCAGATCTTTTTCGTTATCTTTTGGAAGAATTACGCTGCGGAAGCCCAGGCGATGAGCGGCCAGAAGCTTTTCTTTCACTCCGCCGATGGGTAACACTTTACCACGCAAGGTGATTTCCCCGGTCATGCAAATGTCGCAACGCACTGGAATGCGGGTCAGGGCGCTTACGATCGAGGTGCAGAGCGTGATGCCAGCCGAGGGTCCGTCCTTGGGGATGGCGCCTTCGGGGACGTGCACGTGAATATCGAGGTGGCGGTAGAAATCTTTCGGCAGGCCGAAGAGATGGGTGCGCGAGCGAACGTAACTCATGCCCGCTTGCGCGGATTCCTGCATCACGTCGCCGAGCTTGCCCGTCAGGGTGAGACGGCCTTTGCCCTGCATCAGCATGGCTTCGGTAGAGAGCACCTGGCCGCCGACTTCCGTCCAGGCCAAGCCAGTGGTTAGGCCAATTTCGTTTTTCTTTTCGGCCAGGAAATCGCGATATTTCAGAACGCCGAGGAAATCGTTTACGTTGGTATCGGTAACTGCGATCTCCACGCCTTTCCCGTCGGCCACCACTTTGCGAGCGACTTTGCGGCAAACGTTGGCCACTTCGCGGCTCAGGTTGCGGACGCCGGCTTCGTGAGTGTAGTGGCGAATGATGTGCGTAACCGCTTCGTCCGTAAATTTCAGGTTGGCTTTGGTTAGGCCAGTGGCTTCGATTTCCTTCGGCACCAGGAAGCGCTGCGCGATTTGATGTTTTTCCTGCTCGGTGTAGCCCGGGATGCGCAGGACTTCCATGCGGTCCTGCAAGGGCTGCGGAATCGTGTGCAACACGTTCGCGGTGCATATGAACATTACCTTGGAGAGATCGTATTCGACGTCGAGGTAGTGATCGGTGAAGGCGTTGTTTAGCTCCGGGTCGAGGACTTCCATTAATGCTGCGGACGGATCGCCACGGAAATCCATGGACATTTTGTCCACTTCGTCCAACACGAACACCGGATTCACGGTGCCAGCTTTGCGCATCATCTGAATAATCTGTCCGGGCAAGGCGCCAATGTAAGTACGGCGATGGCCGCGGATTTCGGCTTCGTCACGAACGCCGCCGAGTGAAACACGGACGAATTTTCTGCCGGTGGCGCGGCCGATGGACATGGCCAGCGAAGTTTTTCCGACTCCTGGGGGCCCCACAAAGCAGAGAATCGAGCCTTTGGGATTCTTCACGAGCTGGCGAACCGCTAGATATTCCAGTATGCGCTCTTTGATTTTCTCCAGGCCGTAGTGGTCTTCGGAGAGAATCGTTTCGGCGCGCTTGATGTCGCGAATTTCCTTGGACCGCTTCTTCCACGGTACGGCCAGCAACCAGTCGAGATAATTGCGCGAGACAGTGGATTCCGCCGACATGGGCGGCATCATTTCGAGGCGCTTCAGCTCTTGCATGGCTTTTTCTTGCGGGCCTTCGGGCATGCCGGAGGTTTCGATCTTTTTCTTGAGCTGCTCGATTTCGTTTGCTTCGCCGCGTCCAAGCTCTTTCTGGATGGCTTTCAGCTTTTCGTTGAGGTAATACTCTTTCTGGGCGCGCTCCATCTGGCGCTTTACGCGAGTATTGATCGAGCGGTCGACGTTGAGCTTCTCGGTCTCCACTTCCAGAATGTCCGCGATGCGGTTCAGCCGCTCGAGCGGGTCGAAAAGCTCGAGGAGTTCCTGTTTTTCCTCGACGGGGATCTGCAAATTTGCAGCGATTGCGTCGGAAAGCTTGCTGGCGTCTTCAACACGGACAGCCGCGATCATGGTGTCGTAGTTCAGGCTTTGCGAAAGCTTCACATACTGCTCGAAGAGAGTTGTGACTCGGCTGGAAGCTTCCTGAAGCTGCGGCGTGGACTCTACCGGCGAAGTAACCACGCGAATGGAAGCGCGGAAGAAGCCTTCATCGCTGGTAACCTGAATAATCTTTGCGCGGACGGTTCCTTCCACCAGAACTTTGATGTTGCCGTCGGGAAGCTTCACGCTCTGAACGATATTAGCGAGCGTCCCGACCTGATAAATTTCTTCAGGCTTAGGATCGTCCACCGAGGCATCGTGCTGCGTGACCAGGAAAATCTTCTTGTCGCCAGCCAGCGCGTCTTCCAGGGCGCGCACGGACGCTTCGCGGCCAACGATGAAGGGATGCATCATCTCCGGGAAAATAACCATTTCCCGCACGGGCATCATGGGCACGCGTTTTACTTCAGTCTTTTCGCGGTTGAACATCGGTTCCTTTAGGGCCAAGAGTCTAACCAGCCTTTTCCAGCAAACTCCAGTTGATTTCGCGTCCTTTCACCATATCGCCGGTGACAACGAAGTCGCGAAGTTTTCGCTGGGCGGGGAGGTGGTACATCATTTCAAGCATCAAATCTTCCAAAATCATGCGCAGGCCGCGCGCGCCTACTTTGCGTTGTAACGCGAGTTCGGCGACGGTATCCAGCGCATCATCGGTGAAGCGCAAGCGAACGTTTTCGAATTCAAAAAGGCGCTGATACTGACGAACGAGCGCGTTCTTCGGTTCGGTGAGAATGCGCACGAGCGCTGATTTGTCGAGATCGCTCAAAACGCCCACGACTGGCAAGCGCCCTACGAATTCAGGAATCAGGCCGTAGCGGATCAAGTCGGTTGGCTGCGCTTGCTCTAGCACTTCGATATTGCGGCGCGTGGCGGTGGTGGGCTGCACGTCCGCATGGAAGCCCAGCGACTTCTGACCCACACGACGCTCGATAATTTTTTCCATGCCCACGAAAGCTCCGCCACAGATGAACAGGATATTCGTGGTGTCCACCGGCGTAAATTCCTGGTGCGGATGCTTGCGTCCGCCTTGCGGCGGAACGTTGGCAACAGTGCCTTCCAGGATTTTGAGCAGCGCTTGCTGCACGCCTTCACCCGAAACGTCGCGAGTGATCGAGGGGTTTTCGTCCTTCTTGGAAATCTTGTCAATTTCGTCGATATATATGATGCCTTGCTGGGCGCGGGCGACGTCGCCATCGGCGGCTTGCAGCAACTTCAAAATGATATTTTCCACGTCTTCGCCGACGTAACCGGCTTCGGTAAGCGTTGTGGCGTCAACGATCGCGAAGGGCACATCAAGCATGCGCGAAAGAGTCTGGGCCAGAAGCGTCTTACCCGTGCCGGTCGGGCCAATCAGCAAAATGTTTGATTTCGCGAGCTCCACATCGCCGGGCTGCTTGTTCAGGAAGATACGCTTGTAGTGGTTGTAAACCGCTACGGCGAGCTTCTTTTTCGTTTTGTCCTGACCGATTACGTAGCCATCGAGAAAAGCTTTGATCTCGGGAGGCCGAGGCAGACGGCGATTGACAGGGCTGGCTTGCTCGCGCTTCTCGTCTTCCAGAATCTGCTGGCAGACGCCCACGCACTCGTTGCAGATGTACGACCGCGGATACTCAGAGGGAGAGCTGATGAGCTTCTCCACCTGCTCCTGCGTTTTATGGCAGAAGGAACATCGCAACGGCTCTTCTGGGGTGAACCGCTTCACAAAATGTGTCCTCGTCTTTTAGAAGCTACGACAGTGACGACAAATCTATTCCTTATTGTAAGACGAAGGGCGGGCCGGCTGCAGAGAATCATCGCTTTAGATACTAACCCTTTGGAACCCACTAACGGTGCTTCGAAATAATTTCGTCGACAATTCCATACGCTTTGGCCTGCTCCGCCGTCATGATGAAATCGCGTTCCACGTCCCGCTCGATCTTTTCAATCGACTGACCAGTATGTCCGGCGAGCAGCTTGTTGAGCGCCTCGCGAGTGCGAAGGATTTCCTTGGCGTGAATATCGATATCGGTGGCCTGGCCGGATAAACCGGACATCCACGGCTGGTGAATCAGCACGCGAGCATTGGGAAGTGCATAACGCTTCTTGGGCGTGCCGGAAGCAAGCAACACGGCCGCGATGGATGCGGACTGACCGATGCAATAGGTCACCACGTCCGGACGCACGAACTGCATAGTGTCATAAATCGCCATCCCCGCAGAGATCGAGCCTCCGGGAGAGTTGATGTACACCGAAATATCCTTCTCCGGATCTTCGGACGCGAGGAAAAGCAATTGGGCGGTCACCAGATTAGCCACATGATCGTCAATCGGCGTGCCGATGAAGATGATGTGGTCCTTCAGCAACCGTGAATAAATATCATATGCTCGCTCGCCCCGATTGGTCTGTTCAACGACCATCGGAACCAGTGTCGTGGCACGCGGACTGCCGTCGTCTGTATGTCTCATAGGGAGTGTGTTTGCGCGCTGAGGAACCCGAACCTACTTTTCACTTTTGGCCGTCGTCTCGATCCGGGTGTTGCGGTAGAGCCAATCTATCGTTTTGTCGCTGCGCAACTTAGATTTCATCCTATCGAGCGCTCCTTGCTTTGTCAAGCGAGCGCGCAACGCGGTTGCTGATTCGCCACTGCGTTCCGCGAGGGCTTCAATCTGTTTTTCCACTTCTTCATCGGTCACATCGATCTTTTCTGCTTCGGCGATGCGATCGATGAGCAACTCGGCCTTTACGTCATCCACCGCACGATCGTGCTGGCGCTTGCGAAGCGCGACCCAATCGACATTCACTGCCCGAGGGTCCACGCCCTGAGCCGCCAGAGTGCGGACAGTACGCTCGAGCCTTACATCCATCTGATGCTCCACAAGCGCTTCCGGAACCGGGAAATCGTGCTGCTTCACTAGGGCTTCCAAAATTTTCTCGCGAGCTTGCGATTGTTGCTGATCTTCTTTAGCCGCTTCGAGGTCTTTGGTAATGAGATTTCGCATTTCAGCTACGGTTGAGAAGCCGCCCTTGTCGCCGGCGGCATCCTTGGCAAATTCGTCGTTCAGCTCGGGGAGCTTCTTTTCCTTGATGCCCTGAACCTCTACGATGTAGTCATAAGCCTTGCCTGCAAGCTTTTGATCGGGGTAATCATCGGGATATTGCGAGCGGAATTTCTTCGTGTCGCCTGGGTTTGCACCACGCAAATTCTCAGTGAAACTTTCCAGGGTTTCTTCCGCGCCGATGTGGCACAGGATGTTATCGGCTTGTACCGGCTCACCGCCGCCGACAGGCATTCCGGAAAGTTTAATGAGGACGTAATCGCCGTCTTTGGCGGCGCGGTCTTCGACGGGCACGAACGTAGCGGCGCGCTCGCGCATTTCATCAATCGTCTTGTTGACTTGAGCGTCACCTGCTTCGACCGCGTCAATATTAACGGAGAGATTTTTGTAATCTCCCAGCTCAAATTCCGGAAGCACTTCGAAGACAGCCCGAAAACGCAGCGGTTCGCCTTCTTTGAAATCAACTTTGTCCACTTCCGGGCGCGTTACAGGCGTAAGGTTTTTTTCGCCGAGAGCTTTTTCAAGGTATTCGGGGACCAGCGATTGCACGACTTCGCCTTGAATATCCTCGGCGAAGCGGCGGCGAATCAGGGTGACGGGCGCTTTACCTGGACGAAAGCCGGGAACGCGGGCCACGCGGGCGAGATCGCGAGCTACTTTTTCGGTTGCTTTGGTTACGTTCTCGGCTGGAATTTCCAGCTCGAGTTCACGTTTGCATGTGGCTTCAGTCATCAGAATTTTCAGGGAAGAATTTAAAGCAAACTCTAGCCCAATTTACCTTTCACTCGTTCCAAATTCCAGGAGCAGAGCAGGGAAGTGCGGCGGGCATTCACCGCGAGTGAAACCTAAGTATAGGGAAGAGAGTCTCGCGCGTCAACCGGCTGCATCGCGGGGACGCTATGATTTTTTCGGCTTCTCCTGACATTTGTGCGGAAGAAGGGACTCGAACCCCTACGACCTTTCGGCCACCAGCTCCTAAGGCTGGCGCGTCTGCCAATTCCGCCACTTCCGCATTGGTTGGCTCGTACGATTATACAGGCGTTTGCAATCGGAGAAAGGCAAAGGGTGGCTGCAGGCCGGTCGCTATCCTATCGTCCTTACAGCTCCATATGTTTGGCGAAAGTATTTTTGCCTAGAGCAGTAGTTGCCCGTCCAAACTGTGCGTTACCTCTTGACATCCGGCGGTGGAGCGTCCATCTTTATTGACTTTCCTTTGCAAGGTACTGAATGCGTACGTGTATCGCGGGAGACGTGAGTGAAGCTTCGCCTTTGTTTTCATGACAGATGTTTCGACGGGGCCGCATCGGCGGCGGTTTTTACCCGTTTCTACCGCGAATGCATTCATTCAGACTCCCAGGTTTTCTACACCGGAATGACTCACAAGGCTTCGCACCCATTTGAGGATGGAATTTTCGACGGCGATGAAAATGCCATCGTGGACTTCAAGTACTCCAGTTCACCTTTGCTTACCTGGTGGTTTGACCACCATCAGAGCGCGTTTCTGACGCCACAGGATGCCGAGCATTTTCGCCGCGACCGCTCGGGCAAGAAGTTCTACGATCCGGAGTACAAATCCTGTACCAAATTTCTGGCCACTATTGCTTCCGAAAAATTCGGGTTTAAAGCCGAACCGCTGGCGGAGCTGATCCATTGGGGAAACATTATTGATGGTGCGCAGTTTGCGACCCCGGAAATTGCAGTGGGACTGGCGGAGCCGGCTATGCAACTGGCTCTGGTGATTGAAGCGGCGCCTGAGGCGGACCTCGTGCCAAAATTGATTCCGTATATGGCCGAGCTTTCACTAGCCGAGATGGTGGAATTGCCGATGGTGCAGAAGCATCTCGGCAGCTTGCTTGAACGGCATCGGCGTTCGCTGGACATTTTGCGCGAGCGCACGGATTCGCGCGACGGCGTGATTTATTTTGACGTCAGCGATCTGGACCTGGAAGGCTACAACAAGTTCATTCCTTATTTCCTGTATCCGGATGCAGTGTACTCGGTAGGCGTGAGTGCGTCGCCCCTGCGAACGAAAGTTTCTGTGGGGACAAGCCCGTGGAAAGAAATTGCTGCGGACGTGAATCTTGCGTCGCTGTGCGAAAAATATGGCGGCGGGGGGCATGCGCGCGTGGCGGCGATTTCGTTGGGTCCGGGTGAGTTGCTTCGCGCCCGCCAAGTAGCGCAGGAAATCGCAGCGACTCTTCGCCATTCAAAGTGAATCCGCGTTCGTTGGGCGCCGGATTTTATCGTGTTACACTATCTATCCTTTGCTGGGCCGGTAGCTCAATGGTAGAGCAGCTGACTCTTAATCAGCGGGTTGGAGGTTCGAGTCCTCCCCGGCTCACCAGCTCTTTCAATTAGTTGCGGACAGTCTGAAAGGTACGATTTTCTTCTCTGTAGCGAATACTGCGGGACTCAACCTCCGAGCTGCGTTCGTTGACTTGCTTCGGGCTGCAACCTAAGATGTGCTGCACGTGTCATCCATTGATTCACTGATCGGAAAATCCATTTCGCACTACCGCATCGTCGAAAAACTCGGCGGCGGCGGGATGGGCGTGGTGTACACGAGCCTAGACGCGACGCTTGGCCGGAAAGTTGCGCTGAAATTCCTCCCCGCAGAAGTTTCGAGCGACAAACAAACGCTTGAACGCTTCCTGCGCGAAGCGCGGGCTGCTGCGGCGCTCAATCATCCCAATATCTGCACCATCCACGAAATCGGCGAACACGAAGGCCAACGCTTCATCGCTATGGAGCTACTCGTGGGCCAAACGCTAAAGCAGCAAATCGAGAGCGGTCCAATCGATGTGGACGTGCTGTTGCGTTTGGCGGCTGAAATTGCTGACGCGTTGGATGCCACGCATGCCAAAGGCATTGTGCATCGCGACATCAAGCCGGCGAATATCTTCGTCACCGAGCGCGGTCAGGCGAAAATTCTCGACTTCGGGCTCGCCAAGCAGATGCCGAAAAGCAGTGCAGTCACAGCGGCGACGGAAGGCGTAACAGCGGATCACGATCCTCACCTGACCAGCCCTGGCGTTGCCGTCGGCACGATTGCCTACATGTCGCCCGAGCAGGTGCGCGGTGAGGAATTGGACGCTCGCAGCGATCTGTTTTCGTTTGGTGCCGTACTGTACGAAATGGCCACCGGTCGCCGGGCGTTTGACGGGAATACTTCGGCGGTTATTTTCCACGAGATTCTTGGCGGAGAACCGCCGGCGGAATCGTACGGGAACGCACAAGTGCCGAAGCCACTCGAAGACATTATCCGCAGGTCGCTTGAGAAGAGCCGGGACTTTCGCTACCAGAGCGCGTCAGGGATGCTGGCAGATCTGAAAAGGGTAAGGCGCGATATCGACACAACGCATTTCACTCCGGCTGCTGTGGGAGTGCCGAGCGCCGTTCACACTGCTTCGGCGCGGCGGAGGAAAAGCGCGGAGAAGTCTTCGTCCGCGAAACACACCAAGGTGATCGACTCGCTGGCTATTCTCCCCCTCGAAAACGGGAGCGGAGACCCAGATACCGAGTATCTGAGCGACGGGATCGCTGAGGTGCTGATCAACACGCTGGCGCAACTTCGCAAGATTCGGATCGTGCCGCGCCCAGTCGCATTCCGGTATCGCGGGCCGGCGGTGGATTCGTTGGCAGTCGGACGCGAGTTGGGCGTGAGAGCGGTGCTGTCGGGGCGGCTGGTTCAGCGGGGAGAGAACCTAACCGTGTCAGTAGAGTTGGTGGATGTGGAGCGGGAGGCGCAGCTTTGGGGCGGGCGTTATAACCGGAAGATGGCGGACCTGATCACGCTGCAGGAAGAATTGACTACGGAGATATCCGAAAAATTGCGACTGCAACTCACCGGGGACGATAAAAAGAAACTCCGCAAGCGCCACACGCAGAACAGCGAGGCGTACAAGCTGGTGCTGAAGGCAATGCACGCCTACGGCAAATTGTCGCCCGAAGGAATACGCGACGCGATTGCGCTTTGCGAGCAAGCTGTTGAGGTCGATCCCAAATACGCGGCGGCGTATGCGTGGCTTTCCCTTATTTACAGCCACTTGGTCTATTTTGGCTACAGCGACGTGGCCGAATTCTATCCGCGCGCGCGGGCGGCGGCGAAGAAGGCGCTTGAGTTGGACGATACTCTTGCCGAGGCGCATTTCAGCTTAGGGATGGCGCTGCTCCGCCAGAATTGGGATTTTTCGGGCGCCGAGCGAGAGTTGCGTCGCAGTCTTGAGTTAAACCCTGACTATTGGCTTGGTCACATTGGTTTGGGTCAGCTGCATCGATACTGCGGGCGCTTCGAGGAAGCGATTGCGGCGGTGAAGCGAGCGATCGACTTGGAAGCACCTCTCGGGGTCGTCGCTACTATCTTAGGCTTGGCCTACCACTGCGCAAGACGGTTCGACAGTGCAATCGAGCAGTTTCGCAAAATACTGGATGCCGATCCCGGCAATGTTGGGGCTCATATCCTCCTCGCCGAGTCGTACGCCTGCGCGGGCCAACGAGAGAAGGCTATCGAAGAGTGCAAACGCTCATTAGCGCTGGCCGGGAGCATGGCTATCTTCCGGCTACATGCAGCAGCCTCGTACGCCAAAGTAGGCAAAACCGAAGAAGCGCGCAGAATCCTTCAAGAAGTTGAATCGACGTGGACGCCGGGTGATCCGGTGGCTTACTTTATCGGCGCAGTGCACGCGCGTTTGTTAGAAAAGGATGCGGCTTTCGAATGGTTGGAGAAGGCACTTCAACAGCACGAAATTTTGCTGGTGGAATTCAAGGTTTATCCAATGTTTGACCACCTGCACGACGACCCCAAATTCGGCGAGATGGTGAAACGCATCCGCATCCCTGACTGATCCGACAGCATCTGGGTAGAAAGTAGCCGCTTACCCTTCGATGTCCAGATTCCACTTGGACGGTTAGTCGGATAACCGGACATCTCTAACAATGTCGGCCCTGTCAAATTGTTTTTGAGCGCACTTCGGGGCCGCCGGTGTCGTAATGTCAAAAACGCAAACGCCGGACGACGACGCAAGCCCCAGATACAGATATTCTTTTCCGTTCTTTTCCATCAGAACCATGTGTGTGACCGCTCCGCCGTCGAGCTGAACGTGTGCGATGACGCCCAAATTTGAGGCCGGAGCCTTCTTTTCCTTCGGCTTGGCAAACATCGAAGGCGCTACGGCAATTCCGAGTCCGAGAAACGCGACCGCCGCCCGCGAAACTGACTTAATAGCCCTATCTCTCATCCTGTCTTGCAAATTGATTTTCATCCGTCAATCCTCCTGACTGCTCGTGCGCTCTTCCGTCTCTCGGCTCTGCAGTCACCCATCCAGACTCACTACTACCCGAAAATATTCCCGCAGAGTTACCTCATCGTAGTCCTCGGCGCTAACTTTCAGGGCCGAAACTACAGTCGGCGACCGGCGGAATACGAAACCGAACAACCTGCCCGAGTCTCGGAAACCGTCACGTCTGGAATAAAACGAGCGACGGGCCAGTCAGTTATAGCGAGAAAGAACAAACGAATATTCGGAGGATTTTCACCATTCGCGCTTTTGTAGTTGCAGAAATCACATTGCCCGTTTGCTCGGGCAGATCAGTCGAACGGCAACAATCGAGGGACGATACGATGAGTGTACAGAGACAATCCGAGTTAACAGAGTTGAATGATGCAGATGTCGTGCGACTAGCTCAACAGGGCGATGTCGATGCGTTTGAACGGATCTATCAATTGCACAGCCGAAAGATCTACAACCTATGCCTTCGTATGACGGGCGACCGAACGGAGGCGGAAGACCTGACTCAGGATGTGTTTCTGCAGTTGTTGCGGAAGATCGACACGTTCCGCGGTGAGTCGGCCTTTTCCACCTGGCTCCATCGGATGTCCGTCAACATCGTCCTGATGCGTTTTCGCAAAAAGCCGATAGCCGACGCTTCCTTGGACACAATCACCAACTCCGTGGAGGAGTCCAACACACTCCCGAAGGAATTTGGCCAGCCTGATCTGCAACTAAATGGCGTCATCGATCGCATGGCGCTTCAAGCCGCTATTAACGAGTTGCCGCCAGGATACAGAACAATGTTTATTCTCCACGACATCCAGGGATACAACCACGACGAGATTGCCGAGATGTTTGGGTGCTCGGTGGGAAACTCAAAATCGCAAGTGCACAAGGCCCGACTACGGCTCCGTGAATTGCTGCAACGCGCAATTAGACGCAGCACTCATCGTCACCGTAGGTCAACGGTGACCTCCCTCGCATTGAGCCGGCTGAGATATATCTACGAATATGTAAACGCGTGAAGTAGTCGCTATACGTGAGTCCGGTGAGTAAGACGGAATAAAATCCGCCAAAAAGCAGTCAGTTGTATGGAACGTCAATCACTGCGATTATGCTTGTGCCTGCGTCTGTCGCGAAGCTCCGAGCGTGGACCAATTTTTAGGACGGGGCGTTCACACAAATCCGGCGAAAGGTTTCTATGCGATTACGACTCTTTGAGATTCACGAACAGCCATGGTTCCCGCAATTCCTTCGGGATCAATTCGTCGACGGACTGCAGATGATCCTGGAGGTCACGAAGACCTATCAGCCGATCACGCAGCTGTTGAGAAAACGACTGGAGGAGTGCGGTTCTGAACGCGTGCTAGATTTGTGCTCGGGGGCAGGTGGACCATGGCCATCGCTGGTACGCGATTTCCAAATGCAGGGAGCGAAGTCACCCGAAGTTTTCCTGACTGACAAATTCCCAAGCACGACGAAGCATCATGAATTGGAGTTTACCGCCGCGAATCGTATTCATTTCCTTCGCGACTCGGTGGACGCAACTCAGATACCGGGACACCTCAAAGGGTTCAGGACGCTCTTTTCCTCTTTCCACCATCTGAACCCAAAGGAGGCGCGACTCCTTTTGCAGGATAGCGCTAAAAAGCGACAAGCCATTGGGATCTTTGAGGCGTCTGCACGACATTCGCTAACGTTGCTTGCGGTATTGTTCGTTCCTATCGGTGCCTGGCTCTTCGTCCCTTTCCGGCGACCCTTTCGCTGGTCGCGGCTCCTTTGGACGTACCTAATCCCGGTGATTCCTTTCGTTCTTTTCTTCGACGGCTTGATTTCCTGCTTGCGTGCGTACTCGCTCGGTGAACTTCACGAGATGACAAAAGGACTCGGAAGCAGCGGATACCGATGGGAGATCGGAGAACAAGTTGGAGGATTATTGCCGGTCCGAATTACGTATTTGTTCGGTTGGCCGCGCAACATATCTGCCGAATCGGGCGATTGAATCGGATATGCAAACAAGTTTGCACGGCGAAAGCCGACTCGCATGGGGGGCACTCGCACAGGGTTTTTTCAAGGCCCCCACCTTCCGTGGGATAGCTTGAGGCAAAAAGTCCAAGTGCTTTTTGTCAGTGTTTCGGGACGGATGGGCAGACTCTTGGATTGCTTGTATTTTGAGAATTTGACAAACCGTTTACATTCTCCCGCCGCGGTTTGATCGTCTTATTTATGACGGTTTGGATGGAACCGCACAAAGAGAAGTAGTGATAGAGAAACAAGTGTGCAAGAGATGCTGTGGTAGTACGAGAAGAAGACACCATGCCTCCGAGTTTGACGAGGCTGAAATGTCCTCGATCGTTGTGGCCGGAGGCGGAAGATATGTTGGCGTTTTAAAGGAGATTCCCGGAAGAATGGAATCCGTCGTTCTGTTCATTTCGCCACAAACTAGATCAACGTTGGGCATTCCGATGTCGCGAGTGACCGTGGAGGGTGTGCGCCAGCAACTCGCGGAATCCAATGCCGTCTTCGCAGAGGCAGGACTAAAAAACAAATGAAACCGGCCCGGCAGCCATGCTTGGGCGCGCACCTCAAATTTTTTGTGTACCCGGTTCCCATGAAACCGCTAATGAGAGAGGCCAATAAGGCGCACGAGGTCCTGAAAGCGCGGATCCGAGCGGAGAGGATCGAAGCCTGGACGCGACAAGACTCCCGGATTGAATCGTTCCTCGAATCCTTTTTCCAGCCAGTCCATGGCGTGATCATTATCCCCGAGTGCCGCATAAATCACGGCAATCTCAGAAGCGTCTGAATAATTTCGATTTGAGCTCTTCTTCAGGTCGTCCAATAGCTTCAACGCCTCGCTCGGCTTACCAGATGCGGCATAGGCGCGAGCGAGATTAGCTATGCATGTGGGGCTACCGTTAGACAGCTCGACCGCCTTTTGCAATTCTGCGACCGCTTCTGCGTACATGTGTTTTTGGAGGTACGCTTGGGCGAGTTGATTGTGCGCGAGTGCGAAATTAGGGTCCATTCCGATTGTCTTGCGGCTCTGAATTATCGACTCGTCATAGAAATGCGCAATGACCAGGAGCTCCGCCAAGTCGGAGTTAATGATGAGGGATAGCGGGTCCAGGTTTTTCGCTTTCCTCATTTCCGCGATCGCATCGTCATATTGACCCATTAGACTCAAATGCCAGGCGTACCAATGGTGAGCAGTTGCGTAGCCTGGATTCAGCTCAATTGCTCGTCGGAACTCCTTTCCTGCAGATTCAAAATCCCAATCGAAGGCATCGAAACAAAATGCAAGAGAGTTGTGGGCTTCACTCAGCGCGCTATCCAGCTCTAAAGCCTTGATCGCCGCGGCCTTTGCTTTTGGAAACGCCTTCTTGGGAGTTAGCACCGCGTACTGCCAATCTCCCAACAAGGCATATGTATCGGCTAAACCAGTATAGGCCTCAGCGTAGCTCGGATCCTTTGCAATAGCCTGGTTGAAATAATCGACAGCTGTTTTCAGGCTATTGGCCGTTCGCTTATTCCAAAAGTAGCGCCCTTTAAGATAAGCCTCATAAGCTTCTGGATTCAGTACCTTCGCGCTTTTGAGCACAGCTTGTTCTTGTGGACTCAGACTGATCCGAATCTGTTCGGCAATGGAACGGGCCACTTGATTTTGCAGCGCCAAGGTATCGCGCACATCACCCTCATAGCTGGAAGCCCACAGGTGCTTATCAGCATTAGCTTGGATCAACTGCGCAGTTATTCTAACCCGGTCACCGGAACGCAAGACGGTGCCTTCCACCACAGCGTCAACGTCAAGCTCTCGCGCAATCTGTGGCAGGGACTTACTCGCATGTTTGTAGGGCATGACCGAGGTCCGGGAAATTACACGCAATGCGCTGATCTGCGAGAGATCGGTGATTAACTCGTCGGTCATACCGTCTGCGAAGTAATCCTGCGTCGCATCTGCGGAGAGGCTCTCCAAAGGAAGCACTGCCAAGGACCGAATGCTGGGCGACGAGGAGTTTCTGAAGTGAAATCTCCAAGCGGCGAGTGCGGCAATCAAAACGAGCAGCACGGCAACCGATATTTTCCACGTGAGTGACGGCACCTGATTCTTCCGTGTGTCCGATTCCAGAGGGAGACTCGGGCGAGTTCCCGTAGATGGATGAACAGGAGGTCCCAGTTCCGAGCGGACCGGCATCCCATGGGCACCTTTGACTTCGGCAAGAAAGCGGTAGCCACGCCGAGCAACGGTCTCCACAAAGCGCGGACTTTCAGCAGAATCGCCTAGGGCATCGCGAATTTTATTGATCGCCTTATTGAGCCCATGATCGAAATCCACAAAGGTGTTTGCGGGCCAAAGTTTCTTCTGAAGGTCTTCGCGAGTTACAACCTCGCCGGAGTTTTGCACAAGCATTGTCAGGACTCGGAAGGGCTGCTCCTGCAGTCGTACTAGTAGGCCGTGCTTGCGCAATTCGCCGGAGCGAAGATCCAGCTCGAAAACTCCAAACAGAAGGCGACCGGCAACCTGTTGGTTTTCTGACATGGCCAGCGAAAGCGTTAGTGAAGGGAGTGTAACACTGACCAGAAATTAGCGGAATATGGTGGGGGACGGTTCCTTGTAAATATTATGTTAACAATAACTTACCAGGGGATGAGTATTCCAGTGCTAAAGAACCGACCGTCCATTGCGTAGTTTACGCGCGCAACACCATAGTGAGGCCACAAGGGGACGAGTACCCCACCGCAGGAGGCCTCATGCTCGAGCACGGTTACACTACAAATTTTGAAGAGGCGATTTTACGCCACCTCGACGCCGCCTATAACCTGGCGCGCTGGCTAATGCGAAATGAACAAGATGCCCAGGACGCCGTCCAGGAGGCATACCTTCGCGCCTTCCGATTCTTTCCCGGCTTTCGTGGCGGCGATTCTCGAGCATGGCTCATGAAAATTGTCCGTAACACCTGCTATACGATTTTGCGTGCAAACCGGTCGATGCAGGATGCGACGGAGTTTGACGAGACCGTTCTCATACCCGATTCCCAGGCTCCCACCCCTGAACAAGCAGCGCTTCAGAATGACAGCGACAGTTCGGTGCGCTATGCGGTGGAGAGTCTTCCGACCGGTTTTCGCGAAGTGCTGATTCTTCGTGAGATTGAGGGAATGTCCTACAAAGAAATCGCGGAGATTACTGGTATCCCTGCGGGCACCGTCATGTCGAGCTTGTCGCGTGCTCGCGGTCGTCTTCGTCAGGCCCTCGCCGGTGCAATGAATAGGAATCCGATGCCGAGATCACAGCGAACGCCGGTATTCAGCGCATGAGCCCGCGGCCCAAATGTCGAGACCGCGCCTATTTAGAATTGAAAAACAGGAAAAAAGAAATTGTGGGAATAAAAGCGGTAGGTGCACGGTCTGTACCGTAGCCAGTCAATGCAATTGGTCTCGTTCACAAGCTAGGACTTCAAAACAAAGGAGAGACAAATGAAACAATCGGAATCTGAAGCTCGAAACAACCGTCGCTCGTTTTTGAAAAAAAGCGCGTTGGCGGCAGGCGCAGCAACTATGGGAGCGGGCCTATTGACCCGCGGAATGTCAACCTTTGCTCAATCTACGTCGAGCAGTAGTAGTGGTTCTCTTTCCGCTGGCGATATCGCAATTCTCCGATTCCTGGCTGCAGCCGAGCTGATCGAAAGCGATCTCTGGACACAATACGCGGAACTGGGTGGTATCGGTGATAATCCACCAATTGAAGTAGCCCCCAACCAGCAGTTGAACAACTATCAGATCGCTTTGTCGAACCTGGATGGCGACGGCCCGCAATACATCACCAGCAACACGATCGATGAAATCAGTCATGCCACTTTTCTCAACGGATATCTGGAGTCCAAAGGCGCAGATCCGGTCAACTTCGATGAGTTCCAAACTCTCCAAGGCAGCCAGGCGACCGGTGCACAGAATATTGGGCGCCTCACCAATTTGATGCAGTTGAACGTGGACACCAGTTGGTTCATTCGCTATCGAAGCGCGACAAATCCTGACTTCGGAGCTACGTTCCCTCAAGCCCTTACTCTGAATAACGTTACTGCCATTCCTCGGAACAACAATGATTTCGACGGCGCTCCTAATCCAAACTTCCCGGGTAATGACCATATCCAGGCGATCGCGAACGTAGCGGCCTTTCACTTCGGATACATCGAACAAGGTGGATCGAGTCTCTACGCATCGCTGGGCCAGAAAATCAGCAGTTCGGAAGTGTTGAAAATAGCGTTTGGCATTGGCGGAGACGAAGTCGCTCACTTTCTGGAGTGGGTCGATTTTGCAGGCAATGGAGTGCAAGCACCGGTGGCGCCGTTTACAGACAAAATATCCGGTCTGAAGTTTCCCAATTTTTTCAATCCACTCAATCCATTGATACAGCCCAGCCTGATCTTTCCAGTTCCGTGCGAATTCATCAACGCGAAATTACCTCATTGCGCGGTGATTCGACCGAGCGACGATAGATTTGGAGGCGCCGTAGCTACGATTGCATCGTTCACAGCGGATGGGCTATTTGTTGGTCAGTCCCCGAAGTTCTTCCAAACAGTGAAGCAACTGGCGGAAGAAGCGGACGCTGCTACACGCTCAGTGTAAAGCGCGTGTGGTGTCGCCCGACCCAAAGAGTCCATAACTCTTCTCCTTGAGGCCTTGCGGCTGGAATGAATGATCTTGATTTCGAGAGCGGGTCATTCATCCAGCCGCGGGGTTACTCCCAGCGGCGCAACAGGAAGGATTTAGAAAACCTGCCAGACTCATCCTCTTCGTTACTTTGACGAAAGGTTACCTTTACAAAATAAATAGGCTGTAGCGGAAGAGCGGATGGCTTTTCGTCACGCTCGTACATTCTTTTTCATACCTAAGTTCCTCAACTAACTGCCGTCACTTGAGGAATAAAAGCTCACTCTCTTTGGTCACCTAAACAGGAGCTCAATGTCCACGACCAGCGAATCGCGGGCCGATTGGCACTTCTAGCTACTTTGAACAAGGAGAACTCGACAAGGTATGCCGCCCTACAGAGCAAAGTTGAAGGCTCAAAAGACACTCTGTTCCGGCACGACTGCTTTCTATTTTGAGAAACCCGAGAAGTTGGAATTCCAAGCGGGGCAGTTTTTCAATTTTACTCTTCTCAGCCCCGGGGATGCGGATCTGGAAGGCAGTACTCGTGCTCTCTCCATCGCCAGCGCACCGCATGAACGAAATCTGATGGTGGCGATGCGCCTGCGCACCACCGCGTTCAAACGGACTCTCAATTCGCTACCGCTCGGCACGGAGGTTCTTCTACAAGGGCCGTACGGCAGTATGACTCTTGCACGCAACACCGCGCGGCCCGCAGTGCTTCTGGCCGGCGGTATCGGCATCACTCCTTTTCGCAGCTTCGTTTGGAGCGAGGCGGAATCACTCTCCTCCCGCCGAATTCTGCTGTTCTATTCCGTTCGCGTCCCTGAGGAAGCAGCCTTCCTGGAAGAATTGCAAGAAATGGAGCAATACAACACCCGCTACAAACTCGTCTGTACGGTGACACAACCTGAAAAAACGAAAATGCCCTGGCAGGGAGAAACCGGGCGGATATCGATCGAGATGCTTTCCAGGTGGATTCCCGATCTAAATGTTCCGATCTATTACATCGCCGGTCCTCCCGATATGGTTGACGGCGTGCGTCAGATGCTCATCAGTTCAGGAGTCGCTGAGGAGAATATCCGCGCTGAGGAATTCTACGGATACGAATAAGTTTCGCCGCTTCGTGCTCAGTGTATTGCCCGCAAACAGATTCCTTTACGCGAATCGATTAAGAGCAGTTTCCAAAAACTGTCTCAGATGAATTGGAGACGAGATGAACGTTGATGAGGGAGTATTCGCTTCGCGGTCTGAATTAGCTCTTCAGGATCTGCTAATAGATGTTGCGGCGGTCGTAAATGCCACCGGATTCCGCGGAACCTCGGACATTCTTAGTGGACCTAACAGAAACCTTGGTCGATTGCTCGAGGTGTTCAATAGCGGGAATAATTTAACGAATGTGGCGGTCTGGAAAGATGAACGCATTTGAAGATATAAGGAGAGAAAAATGAAAGTCGCTAACAAGTCAATTATAAGAAATAAACTAACCACTGTGGCTGCGCTTCTCGCAGGGCTGGTGGCAATCTCGCCCAACGCAGGTGCGAAACACCGGGCTGCCACGCCCGCCCCCGAACCGGCGTCTGTTGTCGGGCACTTGCCACTTCCCGGGATCACCGTAAGCCAATTAGAACTGCAGCAACACGGCAGCAAACAATACTTGTACGTCGAGGGAGTCACCAAAGACGGTTTCGCGATCGTGGATGTCACAAAGCCAGGACAACCCGATGTCATCAAAAGTGAGGCTTGGCCCGATGGAGCATTCACGGAAAAGTTGCAACTGGTTTCGGGGCGGCTGGCTTTGGTTGAGGCGCCAGACGCGACGATGGAAACTGTTTCTCGTACCGAGACTCTAAAGGTGCTGGATCTGAGTGATCCGGCAAATCCGCGGCCAGTCCTAACTTTCTCTGGTGTAACGAGTACTCTCGCGGATGACGCACACAACCTGGTTTACATCACGAACGGCGAGGGACTCTGGATCCTGCGGAATAACCAGGCACTGGCGTCGGCTGCCAAACAGGATGCCTGCACCTCAGATGATGCATACAACGATGTTGCAAGCTGTCAGTAATCCATGAAGACAAGTAGGGTCAACGAAATCGACCCACACGCAAGGGTCTCGGCCTCACTGAACGAAGCCGAGACCCTTTCGCTTTTTTGAATTTTAATGTGTGCGCGAGGCACTATGCGCAAATGGAAGGGCTTCCGTGAAAGGATTCCTCGGCACCTGGGCTAGTTTTAGTGCAGACCTTAACCTACTCGTCCAAATCGCGATGGGCGTCGCGCTGCTCGCTGGCTCCTTCTTAGCACGGGCGAAACGCTATGCCGCGCATGGCGCTTGCCAAGCCGTGGTGTTGATCCTAAACCTTCCCATGATTGCTTTAGTAATGTGGCCGTCTTTTCACCTGCGAGTGTTGCCGCACCTCTCCAGGCATTTCGGGAAACGATACGATGCCATTGCCACGGCCCACGGCGTTCTCGGTGCTGTGGCCGAAGTTCTCGGGCTGTACATTCTTCTGGTCGCAGGAACCAACATCCTTCCCTGGGCTTGGAGGTTTCAGCGCTGGAAGTTATGGATGCGCATCGAGCTGGCCCTCTGGTGGGTGGTCTTGCTCTCAGGCATCGGAACCTATTACACCTGGTACGCAGCGCCACGATCGTACTGACAAGGTGTGCTCCGGATCAATGTCAATTCAAGAGATCGTCCCTGCTGAAACAACCTTAAACCGGCGGACAAGAAAGCCGGACGGCAAAAACATAAAACATATAGCTATGTCTTCTTCTCAGAATCGACCAAAAACAACACTGGTGGAATAAACACGAGAGCAACGCGGTTTGGAAGAGCATGAAGGATTCCAAACAGCGATCGGATCAGGACATTGATACCCCTCCAGCTCTGGACTTGGGCGAAACGGATTTCTCGTCGATTGTTGCGGTCGGAGGCGGGAAATACGCCGGCGTACTGAAAGAGATTCCAAACAAAATGGAACCGATCATCCTGTTCAATTCGCCGCAAACCAGAACAACCCTGGGCATTCGGATATCGTGTTTAACCTCGGAGGCCGTGCGCGAGCATCTTGCTGAATCCGATGCAGCATTCGCCAAGACGGGCACAAAATGACAAACGCAAGCGGTGCAGGCATCGTTTTCGAATACAGATTTCACGACTCCTTTTGCTTCCACATTCGCTTGGCGGAATTGCTGGGTACAGAAATGCCCAGACTGATTGAACGGTTGAAGGTCTTTCACGGTGAAATTATAAGCGTCTCCGAACCGAGATTTGCCAAACAGAAATCCGCTAACTTGCTGAGGTGACCTTGCCCGGTCAATTTGTTCTGCACTGGCCGTCACAAAAAATCAAACCGAGGATGGATTATCGGGAATAAAGCGACACAAGTGGATGTCTACATCCCGAGGAGACAATCGATGAATGTTAGAAACGCGCTTTTCGTACTTGGTTTATTGCTTGCGGTCATTATTGCGCTTCTGGTAGCGCATGCAGATGATTGGAATCAGACGACCCGATTCACGTTCAGCCAGCCTATCCAGATTCCGGGGCAGGTGCTACCAGCGGGGACATATCGGTTCCAGCTAGCCAACACTGACAATCGTCACTTGGTCCAGATTTTCCGCGAAGATCGGACTCTAGTAGCGACGCTGTATTCGATTCCTCGAACGCGCGATGGGCGCGCCGCTGAAGCTGCGATCACTCTCGCGGATCGTGGAAAGACACACCCCTCGGCAATAGTGGCTTGGTTCTTTGTCGGTGAAGTAGAAGGCCACGAGTTCGTGTACCCAAAACAGGAAAGACAAGAACTTGCTCATTCCACTCGGATGACATTTGCGAGCGGAGATTAATTCTGTGAATTTCCAACCTCAACTCGCGAGCGATGCCCATCGAGCGTCGCATTTGTCGCTGCAATCAGTAAGCTCTGTGCGAAAGCTTCTGTCGCATGCTTTGGTGTTCGCCTTAGCCGCGGTTGTGTTATGGCCGAGCGTATTTATTCTGTATACCAAGTCAGCGCTCGCAGGCGATGGCAGCACAGAAGTCATACAAGTTACAGCCAAGAAATATGAGTATTCGCCCGCGCCTATTCACGTGAAACGGGGAGCAAAAATTGAACTCAAGATCACGGCGATTGACCACGACCATGGTTTCTCGATTTTTCCGGTTCCCGACGGAGGCAATTTGAATGGTCCCGTCGGGTTGGTATTCACTTCAGCACAAGAGTGTTGGCAACTCAAGAAGGGCGAAACGACCACGATTGAATTTTTGGCACAAACTCCCGGCACATATTCGTTCAAATGTTGCCACGTCTGTGGACTTGGGCATCGCGGCATGAAAGGCCAGCTCGTTGTGGATTAGTAGGATTTAGACGGGAATATTTTCCCCTATTGCCCAGTCTGGATAGGTGACCGCCGACCGAGACGCGAGAATCCCGGTAATGGCGATAGGGAGGCATTTGATGGGAACGATCATTACCGAGAATCTGAATAACGACGGCGTTGACCGGCGCGGTTTCCTGAAGTGCATGGCTTGGGCTGGAACCGGCACGCTTTGTCTGGTTCAGGGCGGCGTACTGAAATCGTTCGCACTCAGCGAAGTGGCGAATGTGGACCAATCGAAGTTGAAGGGCGATCTGAGCTTCGTCCAAATTAGCGACAGCCATATCGGCTTCGACAAAGCGGCCAACCCAGACGTCACTGCAACCCTGCGAGAAGCTATCGCAAAAATTAATGGCCTCGGCCAACCTCCGGCATTTGTTCTCCACACCGGCGACCTGAGCCACCTTTCGAAGGCATCGGAGTTCGATACGCTCGATCAGACGCTCAAAAGCATTCACACCGAAAAGATTTTCTACGTCCCCGGCGAGCATGACGTGTTGAACGACAATGGCGAGCAGTATCGCGAGCGCTATGGTAAAGGCTCGGTCGGCGACGGCTGGTACAGCTTTGACCAAAAAGGCGTGCATTTCATTGGTTTGGTTAACGTGATGAATCTCAAGGCAGGCGGACTGGGCAGCGTGGGGAAGGAACAGCTCGAATGGCTCGAGCAGGATGTGAAGAGCTTGAAATCCAGCACGCCGATCGTGGTCTTCGCGCACATTCCCCTTTGGTCGGTATATCCCGAGTGGGGATGGGGAACTGATGACAGCGCACAGGCGCTCTCGTATTTGAAACGGTTTGGTACGGTGAGTGTGTTGAATGGCCACATTCATCAGGTCATGCAAAAGGTTGAAGGCAACGTTACTTTCCATACGGCGATGTCCACAGCGTTTCCGCAGCCGCAACCTGGTGCGGCACCCTCACCCGGCCCAATGAAAGTCCCCGCGGACAAGCTTCGCGGATTACTTGGTCTTACAAACGTCAATTTCGTTCGCGGCAAACACACCTTGGCCGTGGTGGATTCCACGCTTCAGGGATAACTGGCTCGACGAGTCTTACTTTGGAGAGATGACATGAAAACAGCGATATCGAAGCTAATTCTTGCGGCAGCAATGTTGGGGACGCTTGGATGGATAAGTGCAAGCAACGCGGGTTCCGGCGCGAGTGCGGCGACCGCGCAGGGAGCGGCGAAATCTCAAGAAGTCGTGGTCAAGATCGACAATTTCAGCTACATGCCGCATGACATAACCGTCACGGCGGGAACGACAATAATATGGGTCAACAACGATGACATCCCGCACACCGTCGTGAGCACGAATGACGTGTTCAAATCGAAGGCTCTGGATACCGACGACAAATTCTCGTTTAAATTCGATAAGCCCGGGACGTACGAGTATTTCTGCTCAATTCATCCGAAGATGACAGCGAAAGTCATCGTCCAGTAACAGATTTAAAGGAATGCATGGGGAGCGATTAAGGGCTGCGGATCGCACAAGCCAAGCAGCCGCGGAGAACCAAGACAGATGACAAATATCTTAACGCCGACGTCGGCCCTTAGCATTGTTCTTCCTGCATTCCCGTAAAATGCCGGGGCAGAGCACCCCCTGCTCGACACGGCCTGCCCCGGGCCCCTCTTCGAGTGAGCTTCGACTGAGCAAAACGTCGAAAGCGTGTTATTCCAGGCGGGCAGGCGAGCGAATTGGCGGACCTGAACAACGTGCTCCTCGGCGGGTGCGCTCTCCAAGGTAGACAGGGGCGCTTAGGTTCCCGGCCCTCAGAGAAGTCTCCGGGAATAAAAGGCATGTCGCACCGGTCTGTACAGTTGAGAGTCTAAAGCGGCGCATGCCGAACGCTATGCAAGCAGTTGGGAATGTCGGGCGCTTTGAAGAGGTTGTGCTTCCGCACCTTGATGCGGCCTACAATCTGGCGCGCTGGCTCGTCCGCAACACGCATGATGCGGAAGACGTAGTGCAGGAGGCGTGCCTGCGTGCTTTCCGATTCTTTGGCGGCTTTCAGGGCGGCGATCCGCGTGCCTGGTTGTTAAAAATTGTGCGCAATACAAGCTACTCTTTTCTGGATAAGAACCGCCCGGCAGCCTTGGCTGAGGAATTTGACGAACAGGTTCATGTGCGAGACGTTCCTACTTTCGATGCCGAGGCGATTATGGTGCGAGGTGTTGAAAGCCGCATGCTGCGTGAATCACTGGAGGAACTACCAGTAAATTTTCGCGAAGTAATCGTGCTGCGCGAGCTTGAAGGACTTTCGTACAAGGAGATTGCAGAGATGATTGGCGTTCCCATAGGCACTGTCATGTCGAGTTTGGCCAGAGGGCGCGATCGTTTGCGCGAGTCTCTGCTTCGCGCGCGGGCGAAGGAGGGCACGCGTGGTCTGTGACGATAATTCCCGCTTGCTCCACGGCTATCTCGATGGGGAGTTAGATTTAGTTCGAAGCCTCGAGATCGAAGAACACCTGAAGGTTTGCCCCGATTGTGCTCAGCAGCTCTGGGGTCAGCAGACGCTTCGCAAGGCATTTCGCTCTGCTAATTTGTATGAACGCGCACCGAGCGGCCTTGCCGTGCGAATCCGTGCGTCGATTTCACAAGAGACTGCGCGAGAGGCTGGAGCGGCGTTGCAGCCAAAACCCATTTCCATGTTGTTGCCTCGACGAAAGGCCTGGAATTGGCTGGTTGTTGCGGCAGCGATCCTCCTCGCGGCGCTGCTGACGTGGCGGGCGTTTCCGGGAGGACGTGGCAGTTCCGACGTGGTCGCTCGGGAGATCGTTGCCAGCCACATTCGTTCGCTGCAGCCCGGTCATCTGTTCGACGTCCAATCCACGGATCAGCACACCGTGAAACCGTGGTTCAATGGCAAACTCGATTTCTCGCCGCCCGTTCGCGACTTAACGGAAGAAGGATTCCCTCTGATCGGTGGTCGCCTCGATTACATTGATCATCGAGCCGTTGCGGCGTTGGTGTATCAGCGGCGCCAGCATCTTATTAACGTCTTTATATGGCCGGCGGACAAACAGACCGATAATAATCTCCATTCGGAATCCAGCCAGGGCTACAACATGGTGGTCTGGGAGCGCGACGGCATGTACCTATGCGCTGTTTCCGATCTAAGTACCGGCGAGCTTGAGCAGTTCGCGCAGCTTATAGACAAATGACGATTCATCTTTCACCCCAGCTCACCAGCTCTCTCCAAAGCACTTAGTACGTTCCACGTTTTCCTTCCGATCCCGCCATTGCGGGGACTTTTTGACTTCGCACGCTCTTAAGTGCTAACCCACGTTGGAAATTGCTTAGAAAACTTCGGCTTTGATTTCGTCGTAAAGACCAGACTGAACGGCTGCGCTGACTCGCAGAGTTCTCAGGGCCTGATGATCCCGCGAAAATGGATGTAGGGTCCCGCGGTTAACTCATTCTCCGGTTCCGGTTAGTTTTACAGTCTGCGGCGAGGTTGTTGCGGCGTCGGTGACTGTGAGCGTGCCGGTTAGGGTGCCCGTCGCGGTCGGAGTAAACGTCACCATAACCGTACAACTTGCCGGGGACGGCCCCAACGTGCTGGTGCAAGTCCCGGCGGTCTCCGCAAAATCCCCAGTCGTCCCAAACGAAAGCGAGGTAGAGCCTGTGCCAGTATTTTTTATAGTGACAGTCTTGGCCGCGCTCGTGGTTCCCACTGGCGTTTTGGCAAACGTCTCGCTCGTCGGGGTGGCGGTCACCACGACGGTGGCAGCTTTCCCGGTTCCGGTCAGCTTTACGGTTTGAGGCGAGGTCGTTGCGTTATCGGTGATGGTGATATCGCCAGTGAGCGTGCCGACCGCCTCCGGAGTGAACGTCACGCTGATCGTGCAACTCGCCGGAGAAGCTCCCAGGGTAGATCCGCAAGTAGTGGACGACACGACAAAATCTCCTGTTGCCGGGGAAATCGTAAGCGGCGTGGATGCTGTGCCGGTATTTTTCACGGTTACAGTTTTCGCGGCGCTAGTCACTCCAACCGTCGTTGCGGAGAAAGTCTCGGTCGTGGGCGAAGCCGTCACCACTACAGTGCCAGCCTTCCCCGTGCCGGTCAGCTTCACGGTTTGAGGCGAGTTCGTTGCATTGTCTGTAATCGTGATGTCGCCTGTGAGTGTGCCGGCCGATTCGGGAGTGAACGTCACGCTGATCGTGCAGCTTGCCGGAGAAGCTCCTAGCGTGGGGCCGCAAGTAGTGGATGCCACCGTAAAGTCTCCGGTGGCGGGCGAGATGGTAATCGGCGTGGATCCCGTGCCGGTGTTCTTCACAGTTATAGTCTTGGCCGCGCTGGTTGTTCCGATCGCCTGTGCCGCAAAAGTTTCGCTCGTCGGCGAAGGCGTCACGATAACGGTGAGCGCCTTGCCCGTACCGGTGAGCGAAACCATCTGAGGCGAGTTTGCTGCGCTGTCGATGACTGAGAGCGTCCCCGTGAGAGTGCCACTCGTCGTCGGACTAAATGTCACGGAAACCGTACAACTCGTGTCAGCGGCCAACATACTGGTGCACGGCGCCGTTCCGCCGCCAACTGCTGCGAAGTCTCCGCTGGCCGCAAACGAAAGCGACGTACTCACTGTCTTGCTCGTATTTTTGATCGTGACGGTCTTGGCAGCGCTCGTGGTACCAACAGTCTGAGCGGCAAATGTCTCACTCGCAGGCGAGACGGTCACGGTCGCCGGAGTGCTGCTCGCTCCCGTGCCTGTCAGACTCACGGACTGCGGCGAATTCGTCGCCTGGTAGGTGATTGAAATCGAGCCGGTGCGCGTGCCTGTGGTGGTAGGAGTGAACGTTACGTTTACAGTGCAACTTCCGTCAGTGGCACCCAGCGTGGTGGGGCAATTATTCATTTGAGCAAAATCTCCTGTGGCTGGGCCGATTGTGAGCGGTGTCGATCCCGTGCCGGTATTGGTCACCGTGAAGGACATGCTATTGCTCGTCGTCCCGACAGTCTGTGATGGGAACGTCAAGCTCATGGGTGAAGGTGTCACAACGGCGGTGGTGCCGGTGCCGGACAAAGTCACACTCTGCGGTGAGGTGGATGAGCTGTCGGTGATGGTGATGGTTCCGGGGAGGCTGCCGCTCGTCGTCGGGGAGAACGTGACGTTGATCGCGCAAGTGGCCCCGCTAGCCAACGAGGTCCCGCAAGTATTTGTCTGGCCGTAATTCGCGCTTGCAGCTACCGCGATCGCTGTGGAAGCGGTACCGGTGTTCTTCACGGTGATGGGCTGGCTGGTGCTGGTGGTTCCAACATTTTGACTGCCGAAAGCAAGACTGGACGGCGTCACCGTCATAGTGGTGAGACCTGTTCCGGACACACTTACAGTTTGCGGCGAGTTCGAGGCGGAGTCGGTGACAGAGATAGTTCCGGAGAGCGAGCCTGTCGCGGTGGGAACGAAGGTCGCGTTAACCGTGCAACTCAGTCCTGCGTTCAACGTCGCCGGAGAGACCGGGCAAGTGTTCGTCTGCCCGAAATTCGTGCTGGCCGCGATGGAAACGGTGGTGTTCCCCGTGCTGCTGGTGTTCTTCACAGTGATGGCCTGGTTGGCGCTTGTGCTGCCGACGGCGGTCGCAGGGAAGGTCAGCGTGCTCGGCGTTGCGGTCACGGTAATGGTGGCAGCCGCTCCCGTGCCGGTCAGACCCACGGACTGCGGTGAATTCGTCGCTTGATCGGTAATCGAGATTGAGCCGGTGCGCGTGCCGGTTGTAGTGGGAGTGAACGTTACGGTGAGCGTGCAGCTTCCGCCCGATGCGAGCGTGCTCGAGCAATTGTTGGTCTGCGCGAAATCTCCAGTGGCCGCTCCGATGGAAAGCGGCGTTGCTACAGCGCCGGTATTTTTCACCGTAACGGATTGGCTGGAGCTGGTTGTTCCGACTGTTTGAGAGGGAAAGGTCAAGCTCGACGGGGTCGGCGTGACTACGACCGTGCCCGTGCCACTGCCGGAAAGGCTGATCATCTGTGGCGAGTTCGTTGCTTGGTCGGTGACTGATATGCTGCCGGAGAGAGGGCCAGCGACGGTAGGCGTAAAGGTCACGGTGATTGTGCAACTTGCCCCAGCGTCCAATTGGTTCCCGCAGTTATTAACCTGAGCAAAGTTTCCGGTGATGGAGATGCCGATCGATGTATAAGCGGAACCCGTATTCTTCACGGTCACGCTTTGGAAAGCGCTTGTGACGCCCACTGCTGTTGGCATGAAGGTTAGGCTAGGGGGTGTTGCTGTGACTGTGGTGGTCGCGGGTGTTGCCGTCCCCGAGAGAGTCACGACCTGCGGTGAATTTGTTGCGCTGTCGGTAACCGAGATATTCCCTGTGAGGCTTCCTACGGTGTCGGGAGTGAATGTCGGAGTGATGGTGCAAGTCGCGCCGGCTGCTAGCGTGGACGGAGCGACAGGGCAGGTATTCGTCTGGCCAAAATTGGAGCTCGCTGAGATCGAAACTGAGGTCGCCGTGCTGCTTCCTGTGTTCTTTACGGTGATAGCTGAGCCCGTGCTTGTTGCATTCAAAACCGTTGAGGGGAAGGTGACGCTAGTGGGTGTCGCTGTAACCGTCGTCGCTCCGCTCCCCGCGCGTTGAGATACAAAGAACGGCTGATGACCGAAGACCGCGCAACCACTCCAGGGTGCTGATGGGAAGTTCTCCACGTAAAGCAGAAATGTGCCTGGCGTCGCGATAGCCGTGGCGGGCACACTCGCCTGAATCTCTGTAGAACTTACAAATGTGACGGGGAATGTCGGTCCACTGAAGAAATTGAATCCAACAATCTCAATCGGATTTCCAGTCCCGCTTGGGGTGAAGCCCGTTCCAATAATCGTAAGCGTGAATGCGGAGCTGCCTGAAGCGACCGACGACGGGCTTAGGCTTGTAATAGCTAACGGTGCGCTTGTCGTGTTGAAATTGGCATACACAAGCGACTCATCGGTTGGCGACAAGGTGTCAGGATTCGTTGTACCAGTGAGGTCCCAAGTCCAGCCGGTAAATATCCAAGGCGAACCGCCCGTGTTTGGAGACGGCGTTTCGGTGTAAGTCAATTCCGTGTTCGTTGGATAGAAGCCACCAGAGATGATGGAAGGGGGGGTAATCGTCGCGGTGCCACCGCAGGGATTGAAATTAGTCGCTGGTACATATTCGGGATCGATGGTTGCCATGTAGCTCTGGCTAGTCGCAGGCAAAGTGATGGAGTCGGGATTCGCGGTTCCTCCCACATTCCAACTGGAGAAAACAAATTGGGTGTTGAAGTCGAAAGGCTGTGCTGGCGAGGAAAACTGCAACGTGTGGCTGGAGTTTGCGGTCCAAGTCGAATCGTAGTACGAAGAGAAATTCTTGGGAACGTACCAGAAGTTGTCGGCGCCATCGACAAGCACGCCGAGGTTCGAACTGAAGTAGTTTGGCGTTACATCGACGGTATAAACGGGTTGATTCGTAAATTCTGCGGTCGTATTAAGTGTGAGTCCGGTTTCCGGAACATAAAACGTCTTCGGATTCGAGCTTAGTCCGCCGGGCAGCCAATAAGGACCGTTGTTGAATTCGTAGAAGCTATAGCCGCTACTTGCGGATGCAGTGAGCGTTGCTTGTTGCCTCGCCACAACATATGTCCCCGAAACTCCATTGACAGTAAGATTCTGCGGTGAAGGCGTACCAGTCAACATAACAGTCCCACTTGACGCGGGATATACAGAGGGCGTGTAGGGAACAAGCTGAATGAAGTTAGCCGAGTAAGTAGCAATTTGCGGTGCGGTTGACGGGAATCCCGCGTTGCCATTCCCCGGAGTCACGGTGATAGTCTGGCTTTGTGATCCGCCAATGTTCCAGGCCCCGTAAGTATAGTAAAAAGTGGTCGGCTGTACGGGGTCGCTGCTATTAGCAATAATTCCATTCAGAGTTTGCACGCCGGTGGCAACGGCCAGTGTGTGCGTAGAATTCAGCGCCCAACTGTACGTCATTGGCGTTGTGACGGGCGAGCTATCCACTATCACTTGCAAGCCGGGGGGGTTTGATGTAACGGTCACTTCGGTAGGAGCAACGCCGTACAAGCGCATGATGCCTTCAACGTCTGCCGCGGAGTAACCGACTAAGTTCGACAGCGGCATGCCAGGCGGAATCGAATCAAGCGGAGGCCCGCCGTTACGCGAAAACGAGAAGGCCGGGTATTCCATCACCGAGGCGAAATCGTACGGCGTGAAGTTCTGCTGGTCGTTATCGACGGCGGGAAGAAAGTTACCAATCGAGCCTTTAATGACGTTGCCTTCGTTAAACGTTATATACGTGGACGCATCGGTACGCGATTGTTCGTGCCACACACCAGTCACGTGTCCAAACTCGTGCAGAATCGTGGCGATCGTGCAATTGGGTGCGCCATCGACAAATTGTTCGCCGTTATTCGCATAACCTTCTTCGGCTTCGCACACACCATTGGCGGTACCGCTTAGGTTGATGTCGATGTAGTTCGCTTGGGTCGTGCGAGGCACCAGCTGGATAACTCCAGCAAAAGTGGAGTTGTAGGTGCTAATCGCGCTGTTCAGGTTGTCGAGGTCGCCCGACGCGCCGTCGATCACATAAGGGATTTGTGCGATCCCCCCAACTTTTGGCCAGAGGTAGTTCGAGTTAACGAGACCAACGGAATCTGTATGTAACCCGCCGCCCTGTCCAGCATTGGGCATGGGTTGCACGTTTTCCAGGATGATGTCGCCCTCATAGATATTTCGGCCGTTAATGACCTGGTAGGTGACCGGGCGTCCGCGCCACATGCCCATAAGCGTTTCGGAGGACGTAGGTGTCGGCTGCGTGATCTGGCCGGGGGCTGGTCGTCCCTGCGGGGGTTGGTCTTGCGCGAAGCTCGCGCCACCAACGGTGCAAAAGGCCAAAATACATAGCACAGACACAGCAGTGCGCGAGAAAGCTCTAAGCACAAATCCTCCGGGGTTGGGACGAAGAAATTGACCTTTTACCGAGCGTAGCCAGGAGCAGACGATAGGTGTAGGTGCGCTTCTTTTTTAAAGTGCGTGGCGAAATCTGTCAAGACCCGAATAGTGGGTGAGCCGTGAGTAATGGTACCGATAAACCTTCCAAATCGCGCATCGGCAATGCGTGCGCAGGACTTCTGTTTTACGAGGGCTTTTTAACATGGCATGAACGAACAGTGAAACGACGGTGACACTGGAAAATGTGATATCACTAAAGGCAATTGCTAGCGGGGGCGCATCACATCTCAAGCGAAGGATATGCCCACATTGTTCGCGAATAATCTTTCCTGGATAAGCTTGTGAGGGGGTGGATCATGCGAGGCGACAAAATTACAGGCTCACTTCTGCGAGTCTGCATGGGTGCGGCTTTCTTACTGCTGAGTTGCACTCTTGCACGAAGCCAGGAACCGACGACGCAGGCGACGCCCACGCCCCCGCATGCCGACGCGGCACCCGACGTGCGCGCGTTGGCGGACGCCATTCGGAATTTGCAGGCCCAGGTGCAAACGCTGAGCTCGCAAGTGAGCGAGTTGCGCGCGGATGAGCAGCGTTGGCACGCGGAAGCTCGCGAGCTTCATAGCGAACTCGAACTCACCAGGGCGCAGTTGAATTCGCACGCGGACGCGCTGAGCTACGCGGCATCGTCCACTTCGCCAGAGAAATTTCAGACGCTGGCGCCGAATCCAAATGCAAATTCCAATTCTCCCGAGACGATGCAAGTTGCTCCGCAGGAAACTGTTCAAGAGCGCCTGGCGAAACTGGAGGACAACCAGGATTTGCTCGACGCCAAAATTAACGAACAGAGCCAAACCAAAGTGGAAAGCAGTTCAAAGTATCGAGTGAGACTCTCGGGTATTCTGCTTCTAAATCTATTTGATACTCGCGGCCCCGTGGACAATGTGGACTTTCCGCAGATGGCAGTTCCGCCGGCATTTGGGAATTCTTCAAACGCTTTTGCAGCCACCATTCGCCAGTCGCAAATCGGGCTCGAAGTATTCGGTCCGGAGATCGCTGGAGCTCGTACCAGCGCCAATGTGAAATTCGATTTTGCCGGCGGATTCACGGACTTACCAAATGGAGTTTCGACGGGCGTGGCTCGCCTTCGCACGGGCACCATACGGATGGACTGGGCGAATACTTCGATCGTTGCCGGTCAGGATTCCTTGTTTTTCGCGCCCTTGACGCCAACTTCGCTCAGTTCGCTGGCCATTCCTCCGCTGGCCTATGCGGGAAATCTTTGGAGCTGGACGCCCCAAGTTCGCATCGAACATCGTAAGGATCTGAGTGAGGCATCGAGCCTGCTGCTTCAGGCGGGAATTTTGGATTCGCTCACTGGAGACATCCCCACGCAGGGTTATCGCTATCCAACGGCAGGCGAACAGTCGGGACAGCCGGCGTATGCTGGGCGGATTGCATGGAACCACCATTTGTTCGAGCGAAACTTCACTGCAGGTGCGGGTGGTTATTACGGACGGCAGAACTGGGGATTCGGTCGCGACGTGGATGGATGGGCGGCCACGGCAGATATCTCGGTACCGCTTGGCAGACTTTTTGCAGTTACCGGCGAATTCTATCGAGGGCGCGCGGTGGGTGGGCTTGCAGGCGGGGTGGGGCAGGATATTCTGCTTTCAGGTTTGGTTTCGGATCCGGCCACGAATATTCGCGGCTTGGACTCCATCGGAGGCTGGACCCAGTTGAAATTCAAACCGACTGCTAAATTCGAAGTGAATGCTGCGCTGGGCATTGATAATCCCTTCGCTAGCGAGTTGAGGCGCTTCCCGGACACGCAGTTTTACTACGGTTATTCAGTGTCGCGCAATCTGAGCCCGTTCATCAATTTCATCTATCAAGTGCGATCGGACGTGTTGTTTTCAGTCGAATATAAACGTATTCAAACTTACACGCTCAATAGCAATTTCAACGCGGCAAATCAATTTGGAATCAGCATTGGGTATATATTCTGATGAAATCGTCGCGGACATTTCGATCCTTGAAATTGGGCCATGCGAGAGTCCTGCTCGGGTTTTGTCTCGTTTCTCCCGCTGCGCACGCGCAGGATGGCGTGGTAACTGTCAAAGTGGAGGTGAAGCAGGGAACCGGTAGCGTTTCAGACGCTCACAACGTTGTGGTGTGGCTCCGTCCATTGGATGGTCCTGCGCAAGCTTCTGCGAATAAGGTTGCCGCTGACAAAAGCCCCCAACTGGTGCAACAAAACAAAACCTTCGAGCCCCATATTCTGGTGGTGAAAGTTGGCACAGTGGTTCAGTTTCCAAATCGTGACCCGTTTTTCCACAATATTTTCTCGCTGTACGACGGCAAAAGATTTGATCTCGGCTTGTACGAAGCGGGCACGACACGATCGGTTCGCTTCGACCGTCCAGGTGTGAGTTTCCTGTTTTGCAACATACATGCGGAAATGAGCGCCGCCGTAGTAGCCGTGGATACGCCGTATTTCGCAATTTCCGATCGCCTGGGGCGAGTCAGCATCCCGAATGTCCCGGATGGTCGCTATGAAATGCACGTTTGGTACGAGCGCGACACGCCGGAAAATCTGAAGAGTCTCACTGGTACCGTTGTAATTTCGCAGTCGAGCCGTACATTGCCGCCGATCCGCATTGTTGAAAACCCCGATTTCACATTGGCGCACAAGAATAAATACGGCCAAGATTACGTTCCGCCGCCCAGTTCTGGATATGTGCAACCGTGACTGTTGTTGAGATAGGCAAAGCTCCAAACTGGCAACTTACGGTTAGAAGTTACAAAGGTTTTACAAATCGCAAACACATTGGTGACAAAGGTTACGGCGCTCGCTTTCAATCTAGTGTCTGGTTGTATGGAGCTTACCCGCTTAGCCGGCTTTCAGAGATTATTGCAAGGCCGCCTGATCGCGGAATGGCGGACACATTGACGGTCTCGAGGCGAACGGACTAGCATTTAATACTTCCGGTTGCCCTTGACTAGTCGCGCGCACGATTGGCGTTACCGAGGACACTAAGTTATGGATACCGTTCTAATTGTCGAAGACAGCCGGCCCATGCAGCGGACCTTGCAGCGTCTGTTCGAATCCGATGGACTGCAAGTGGAAATTGCTTCTGACGGCGTGGCAGGACTGGAAAGTTTTAGAAAACACGTTCCTGATGTGGTGGTGCTCGACCTTACCCTTCCGCGTCTTCCCGGTAAAGAGCTTTGCCGCGCATTCAAGACCCATGCGGCGGCCGTGCCGGTTGTGATACTAAGCGCAAACACCGAGGTGGAAGACAAAGTGCTTCTTCTGGAGCTTGGGGCCGACGATTACGTTACAAAGCCCTTCAGCCCGAAAGAGCTCCTGGCACGTGTTAGACGCGCAATGCGTCGCGCGAGCGCGAAGCCGACAGAGGCGGTGAACGTTACTCAAGAACAGCCGCGACACGACTTGCTGATGTTTGGCGACGCCAAGATTGACTTCACCGGAATGGTAGCGACGCGCGCGGGGAAACCGCTGACGTTCACGGCGCAAGAATTCAAGTTGCTTAAGTTTTTTGCCCACTCGCCTGGGAAAGTCATTTCGCGGGAAGAACTCTTGAACGCGGTTTGGGGATATCAGAATTATCCGACAACGCGCACAGTCGATAACCACATTTTGCGGCTGCGCCAAAAACTCGAGCCCGATCCCGGCAATCCGCGGTATTTTCTGACCATGCACGGCACTGGATACAAATTTTCGCCCGGCGATCTCGTTGCGGTTCCAGGAAAATAGCGCGAGGTTGAATGACCCATCTGAGATTACGATCGCAGCTCCTGATCGCATCCCTTTTAATAATCTGCACACTGACCGGTGGCCTGCTTCTAATTGTCCGATACACAGTACGCTCGGAAATGGCCAAACAGGTACGAGAGAGCACGGATGCGTCGCTGCTGGCCTTCGAAAACGTGCAGCGCGAACGCGAACTTCAACTGTCTCGCACTGCCGCGCTTCTGGCTGAGCTTCCCACGCTGAAAGCTTCCATGACTACCGAGCACGCACTTACTATCCAGGATGCGTCGGAGCCATTCTGGAAGTTGGCCGGCAGCGATCTTTTTCTACTCGCTAAATCGGATGGGACTTTGCTTGGATTTCACGTTGCGAAGCCCGGGTGGGGCGCGGATGTTGCCGCGCGCGATCTGAAGAGTTCGCTGCGTAGAGGCGAAGATGCCGCTTGGTGGTATGCCAACGGACAACTCTACCGAGTGTTCTTGCGCCCGATCACAGCCGGTACCGCGGAGAACCAGAGACAACTTGGGATACTGGCCGTGGGTTACCAGGTAGATTCGACGATGGCCAAACAGCTGGCTGAGGTATCGGGAAGCGAAATTGCGTTGGCCACCGGCGATAAAATCATCGCCTCGACTCTTTCGATGCAAGAAGAAGCCGAACTGCAGCACTCACTGCAACGGAATTTCAACGCGGATAATGACTCTCGGGAGTTGACACTGGGGAAGAATGAATACCAGGTAGCGTCCATATTGATACAGAACGGACCACCCGCACCCGTGAAGTCTTACGTACTGATGCCCTTGCAATCTGCTAACGGATTCATTCAACGGTTGAATCGCACAATTTTTATATTGGCAATTTCCGCGGTTGTATTGGCGGCTTTGCTTTTGACCTTCGTGTCACGAACGATTACGCACCCTCTCGATGACCTCGTTTCTGGTGTCCGCGCGCTGGCCGTCGGGGACTATACCTACTCCATCACGCCACGCGGAAGCAGCGAAGTGGCCGAACTCGGAGAGGCTTTCTCAAAAATGCGCGGCGAACTGCTTGTTTCGCAACAACGGCAGCTCGCTACCGAGCGTATTGCGGCATTTGCAACAGCGGCTAGTTCGATTTCGCACGACCTTCGTCATTATCTCGCGGCCGTTGTGGCCAACGCAGAATTCCTCTACGAAGCGGAGAAACTGAAACTTGATCGCGATGAAATCTACGACGAAATCAAAACGGCGTCCGATCAAATGACCGATCTATTGGACTCGCTTCGTGAATTGGCGCGTGCAGACAGTTCGATTGTCCCGGTGCCGGCCTTTCTGGATCAGAGTGTGCGCCGCGCCATCGATTCTGTTCGCGCCAGACCTGAACTGCGTAGCCGGGTGATTTCAGTCAGCACATCCGGTGACATGAACGGTGTGTTCGATCCAAAAAAAGTGGAACGCGCGTTCTTCAATCTGCTGCTGAATGCTTGTGAAGCTACGGCCCAATCCGAGGGACAGATAAAGATTGAGATCCGCTCATCCGGAGAATCATTTGAAATTCGTGTGGCGGACAATGGCGCGGGTGTGCCGGCTTCCATCCGCGGGACGCTGTTCAATCCATTTGTCAGCTCGGGAAAATCGAACGGCACGGGTCTTGGGCTTGCCATCGTAAGCAAGGTAGTTCACGACCATGGCGGAAATGTAACCCTCGAACGCACCTCGGGATCCGGAACAATCTTCCTGGTCAAATTGCCGCGCTCCGTGAGCGGGCGCGCGATGGTTGACCGCACGGCCGCTCCATCGCTGAGCTGAAGTCAATTTGAACCGATCGAGCGTCTGCGTTCCTATTTGGTACGAATAGAAGCTGCTGCCTCCAAGAACCGAATCCCTAAGGCGGATTTCCTCGTTATTTCAGTTGCGGGTAGTTATGCCTAATTAACACATACATTAAAGACCCGATTACACACGAATTGTTTGGCAGTCAACATGTAGGTGGAGGATCGAGTTATGTCCAATGTTCGGATCCTTATCGTGGATGATAAACAGCTCGTGAGAAACGGGCTGCGTTTGTTCCTGGAATTGCACGATGGTATGACGGTTTGTGGCGAAGCTTCCGACGGGTTGGAAGGTATCAAGAAAGCTTTCGAGCTTAAACCCGACGTGATTCTGTTGGACTTGAGCATGCCCACTCTCGACGGCCTGAAGGCTGCGCAGCTTATACGTGAAGGTTCGCCTCAGGCGGAAATTTTGATCGTTACGAGCCACCATTCGCTGGAAGCGGCGCGCCTGGCTGCGGAGGTGGGAGCAAACGGCTACGTAACGAAGTCGTTGGTTACCACAGATTTGGTACCGGCTATCGAAGAAGCTGTACACAGGCACGGGGATTAGTTAGCAGAGCTTAAGTCTAAATCAATCGGGGGTGAAATGACCTCTCAGTCATCAGAGGAATTTCAAAAAGAATTCAATACGGTTCGCAACAAGCAGGTAGAAATATTCGACCGCCTGGGCCAGATGGAAACTCAGATAAGGCAGCTTACTGAAAGCATGCGAAAGCTGGAAGACATCGTTCATAAACTAGACAGCACTTCGGGGCGAAAAAACCCCTACCAGCGCTAGCGGCCTAATAACCCGTTGCTGGCCCGCCCCTGCCGTGTCCGGCGGGATGTAGCCCGGGACAAGAGATGATGGCGGTATCAATGCTTGGAGATTCACAAGCGGACGAAGCGGGAAAAATCTCGTACTGAGCTTGACCGTATCCACTGAATTAATCTTGGGCGCCGCCGAGCTCACGGACAATGGCACCGACAAAAGCTTTGGCGTCTCCGAAAAGCATCAGAGTTTGATCGAGGTAGTAGAGTGGGTTATCGATTCCGGCGAAGCCCGGGCTCATTCCGCGTTTGATAACCATCACAGTGCGAGCTTTATCGACGTCCAGAATTGGCATGCCATAAATTGGGCTGCTTGGATCGCTTCGGGCCGCGGGATTGGTTACGTCGTTCGCGCCAATTACCAGCGCAACGTCGGTCTGAGGAAAGTCGCCGTTAATTTCATCGAGGTCCAGCAGCTTGTCGTAGGGGATGTCCGCTTCCGCCAACAGCACATTCATGTGCCCGGGCATGCGGCCTGCTACCGGATGGATACCGAATTTCACGTCCACGCCGCGCTTGGTTAGGGCGTCGTAAAGCTCGCGCACTTTGTGCTGCGCCTGTGCGACAGCGAGGCCATATCCAGGAACGATCACCACTTTGCTGGCGGCGGAAAGAATAGCAGCTGCTTCTTCGGCGGTGGCACTCCGCACGTTACGAGTCTCTTGAGCCCCAGCAGCCGTCGCCTGTTCCTGTCCGAACGCGCCAAACAGCACGTTCGTAAACGAGCGATTCATGGCCTTCGACATGTTCAAAGACAGAATGAAACCAGAAGCACCGTCCAGAGCGCCGGCCACAATCAAAAGTTTGCTATCGAGCACAAAGCCCATCGCCGCCGCTGAAAGTCCAGCGTAGGAATTCAGCAAGGAAATCACGGTAGGCATGTCGGCCCCGCCAATGGGAATAATCATCAGCACACCAAACAATAGGGGGATACCAACGATAAAAGGGAAGACGCGCGTGTCGCCAGGGTGGATTACAACGTAAGCCGCCAATCCAATCGCAACAGCAAGAACGCTGAGATTGACGATGTTCTGTCCTCTAAAAGTGATCGGTCGTTGCGGCAAGACCTCCTGCAATTTCCCCGCGGCCATCAAACTTCCGGTAAATGTGAGCGACCCGAGGATTACCTCCATGCAGAGAACCGACAGTGTGAATCGCGAAACGTCGGCGCCGCGAAGATAAAATTCCGATGTCCCGACCAAAGTCACGCAAAGCGCTCCAAACGCGTGACTGAGCGCCGTTCGCTGCGGCACCGCCGTCATATGAACCATTCCGAGCGGGACACCGATGATGGTCCCCAGCACCAGAGCGATTGCGATCCACTTGTAATCAACGATGCCGTGGTTCAAAAGTGTTCCGGCAATCGCCAGAACCATGCCTAACTCGCCCGCCCATACGCCGTGACGGGCAGTTGCCGGCGCGCTCATCCATTTCAAGGAGAGAATAAAAAGAGCCGTCGCGGCCAGGTAGGTGAGTTCGATGATGTATTGGGGAACGTGCATCTAGTTCACGGTTTTTGCGGGCGGCTGGATTTGAACATCTTGAGCATGCGATCCGTGATTAGAAAGCCGCCCACAACGTTGCTGGTAGCTGCAACAATCGCGATCGTGCCGAGCACCGTCGATAACGTGCTTTTATGTGCGCCCACCAAGACAATTGCGCCCACGACGGCGATCGCATCCAGCGCGTTCGTTAACGACATAAGCGGCGTATGCAGCAATGGAGAAACACGCCGAATCACTTCGAACCCGATGAAAGCTGCGAGCATAAAGACGTATAGATCGGTCATCAAGTCGAATTTCATAAGTCTAATTTCCTCCCTGCTTTACTGCGAGCGCGGGCAATTTGTAAAACTCGCGAACTCGCGGGTTGACGATTTCACCGTTCCTGGTTACCAGCGTGCTACGAATGATTTCGTCTTCGACGTTCAGCTGCAGCTTTCCCTCTTTGACGAGGTGCTGCAAAAAAGCGCTGACGTTGCGTGCATACATTTGGCTCGCATGATATGGCACGCGACTGGCCAGATTGATCCAGCCAATAATGCTGACGCCGTGTTCGACTACGACTTCACCCGGCCTGGTAAGCTCGCAGTTTCCACCACGCTCCGAAGCCAAATCGACGATTACGGAACCCGGCGCCATGCGCGCTACCATTTCTCGCGTCACCAACACGGGAGATTTTTGTCCTGGAATTACGGCAGCAGTAATAACCACGTCGCTTTCGGCCACCGCGCGACCGAGGAGTTCACGTTGGCGGCTATAGAAATCCTCACTTTGCGCTCGCGCGTAACCGCCGGCATCCTGCGCGTCCGTAGCTTCGATGGGGAGCTCCACAAATCGACCGCCCAAACTCTGTACCTGCTCTTTGGCGGCCGGCCGCATGTCGTAAGCAGAGGTGACGGCTCCGAGGCGTCGAGCGGTAGCGATGGCCTGTAGTCCGGCAACGCCAGCGCCGATCACGAAAACGCGCCCAGGCGTGATGGTGCCGGCGGCGGTTGTTAGCATGGGAAACATTCTGGGAAGAGTGTCCGCCGCAATCAGGACCGCTTTGTAACCGCATATGGTGCCCATGGACGAAAGAGCGTCCATGTTCTGCGCGCGAGTCGTCCGCGGCATCAACTCCACGGAAAATGAAATCGCGCCGGTGCCGGCAATCTCTTCCACCGTCTCCAGGCTTCCCAGCGGTCTCAGAAATCCAATTAACCCTTGGTCGCCACGTAACAGCGCAAGATCGCCTTTTCCGGATTTGTCATTCGAGCCGTAGCACAATACTTGGACGACGATATCGGCGGTACGAAAAACGTCAGCGCGTTGCGGAACGATCTTTGCACCTTTCGCCAGGTAGTCCGAATCAGGATAGCCAGCGCCTATCCCCGCGCCAGCTTCTAGAACAACCTCGATGCCAGCCTTAGCTAAATTTGGGACGACGGCAGGCGTTAGCGCTACACGCAGTTCTCCTGGGAAGCTTTCGCGCGGTACTCCTACAATCACCGCGGGCGCTCCGAGACAGGCGCGTTAAGTTTGGCGGCTAAGAGAAGATGAACGAGCCGTACTTGGAATTTAAGTGATGCAGAATTCATGCGAATAGGTTTTGAACAGGTCCTCAAAGCAAAATATTCTCGACGAGCGCGAGGTTAACCGTCAAAACGCGCAAACTCTAGCGCCGACATTCTATCCGCAAAGCTGATAAAGTCCACTGACAATTGGAGAGCAGATTTTCCGCTCGATTCTGAAACGTGAGTGAGTGCAGAATCGGAATCACCATGGTGACGGAGGTATGAGTCAGAAAGATCAGGCTTGGCGCAATTGGCCGCTGGTGCGGATCGAGAAGGAATATTCGCCAAGCAGTTGCGTGCCGTCTGTCGAACCGTTTATGGCTGAGTATTCTGTTCGGAGCCGCAAGGCTGAAGAAACCCTTACTTGCCAAAAGGATTTGCGGTGGGGTGACCACCCCGATGAGACATTGGATTTTTTCTCCGCTCCTTCCAAAAACTCTCCGTTGCTCGTTTTCATTCACGGCGGCTACTGGCAAGAACTGTCGAAAAATGAATCGTTGTTTCCCGCCCCTGATTGCGTAGCGAACGGGATCGCGTTTGCCTCCATCGACTACACGTTGGCGCCGCGCGCTGGCGTCGAAAAAATCGTGGACCAATGCCGGCGAGCAGTGGCTTGGCTGCATCGGCAAGCGGATGCACTCGGCTTCGATCGCGACCGGATTTTTGTTTCGGGCAGTTCCGCTGGCGCACATCTGGCCGCCATGATGTTGTTGAAGGGGTGGCAAACGACAGTGGGCCTTTCTGACGAGGCGGTGGCGGGCGCGGTCTTGCTCAGCGGGATCTACGATCTGGAACCCCTGGTCGGAACGTACATTGCGAAGCCGCTGAACCTTGCAGCTGCCGACGCGCACGGCCTCAGCCCGATGAACTTGGCATTAGGCCGCCCGGTGCCAAGCATCATGACGTGGGGAGAAAACGAGACGAGCGAGTCCAAGCGCCAAAGCAAAAGCTACGCTTCGCGATTGCACGAAGCGGGCTTTCCGGTCTCGGCTTTTGAAGTCGCTGGAGCGAATCACTTCGATATAGTTTTAGGTTTGGCTGATCCGCAGACACCTTTAGGACGTGCGACACTGGAATTAGTTGCGGGACACGCACTTACCTGAAAGCGACGTTAGCTCTGCGTCGCAGCCAGAAACTTCTCCGCAAAAGTGTGAACGTCTAAGAATGTGTTATAGAGAGGCACTGGCGCGACGCGCATAACGTCAGGCTCGCGCCAGTCGCAAATAATTCCCGCCCTTGCGAGAGCGTCGTAAACTGCGCGGCCATTTTTACCGACTCGCAACGAAAGTTGCGCTCCTCGATGTGCTCTATCGCGCGGCGTAATGATTGAAAAACTCTTCGACGAAGCCTGATCCAACAGGAACTCTAAATAGCCTGTCAGTAACTCGCTTTTCGCGCGCAGACGCGGCATGGTCGCTTCATCGAAAATATCCAGCGAAGCCCGTAGCGCGGCTGCCGACAGAATGGATGGGTTGCTGAGTTGCCAGCCTTCGGCGCCTGGGATGGCGTCAAAATCCGGAGGCATGCGGAAACGATTTTCTTTGTCGTGTCCCCACCAGCCGGCGAACCGCGGCAATTGAAAGTTTCGCGCGTGGCGTTCGTGTACAAAGCATCCGGCTATCGCGCCGGGACCAGCGTTGAGATATTTGTAGCTGCACCAGACCGCGAAATCGATATCCCAGTCATGCAATTTCAAAAGCAGATTTCCGGCCGCGTGCGCCATGTCGAAACCAACGACGCATCCTTTCGCGTGTCCAGCCTCGGTGATGCGGCCAAAATCGAAGGCTTGCCCGGAGTAATAATTCACACCGCCGAGCATGATTAGCGCGATCTTTTCACCTTCGCGTTCAAGTAGTTCTTCGATGTCTTCGATGCGAATCCAGGTTTCGCCTGGGCGCGGCCTTAGTTCGACTAGTGCTTCTGCCGGATCGTAGCCGTGATAGCGAATCTGTGATTTCACCGCATATTGATCGGAAGGGAAGGCAATCGATTCGATGAGTATTTTGTTTCGTTTCGCGGCAGGGCGGTAGAATGAAACCATCATCAGGTGCAAGTTAACCGTAAGCGAGTTCATCGCCACTACTTCAACCGGAAGCGCGCCGACCAAACGCGAAATAGGCTCGCTGAGGATCTCGTGGTACGGCATCCACGGATTCCGCGCCTGAAAATGCGCTTCAACGCCGAGTCGCGCCCAATCTTCTAATTCCTGTTCCACATACTCACGAAGGGATTTTGGCTGTAATCCAAGGGAATGGCCGCAAAGGTAAACGCAATCAGAGTCATTAGACATTTTTGGAATGTGAAACCGTTCGCGAAAGCCGAGGAGCGGATCGCGAGCTGTTTGCGCCGCGGCGAATTTTTGGCTCGTTTCAAATGCGATAGCAGGCACCTAAACTTGCTCCAATGGAGTTAGCTGGCGATGGATCATGGATTCGGCTTTTCGCCAGTCAATATCTTCGACGCAATCGATCGATTGGCATAATTCAGCCAACATCGCATCCTGGACCCGTCCTCGCGAAAGGGCTACAGAATAGGGAATGCGCTGAAAGGTGACCATCGCATACTTTGGTACGAAAAGGCGCGGATATTTGGCTTCGAGTGCAAGTTCGACTTTTTTCTTGAAGAGGAAATGAGGATCGGCAACCCGATCGCGCATCTCGACAAAATTTTCGAGAGCCAAATCGGCGATAGCGTCGGTGTTCGTTCTTCGCAGGCGCTCAAACTCAGGAAATATTGCCGCCCAATCCGATCCATGATGATCGAGAAGTTCCAGCAGGGCAGTGCAGTCTTCGAACGCGCAATTCATTCCCTGACCGAAGAAGGGAACGATGGCGTGAGCGGCATCGCCAATCAAGAGCGATTTCGCATCCACATGCCACGGCGAGCACTTCACAGTCACCATCGAGCCGGTCGGATTATCGCGAAAGTTTTCGCGAAGATTTGGCATCAGCGGGACAGCATCCGGGAAATTCGACTCGAAGAATTCCAGGAACTTGGCTTCTGAATCCAAATCCGCGAAACTTGTTTTCCCTTCAAACGGTAAGAAGAGTATGCACGCAAAGGTGCCGTGGACATTCGGCAACGCGATCAACATGTGCGATCCGCGCGGCCATATGTGCAATGCGTTCGGTTCCAGAACGTGTTTTGCATCTGGTCCGGCCGCGATCGTGAGCTCTTTATAACCGTAATCGAGATACTGCTGCGAGAAATTAAAGCGATTGAGCTTCAGCAGGGCCAGCCGAACTGCAGAAGACGCGCCGTCTGCGCCGATGATAACGCCCGAATCGGTATTGGTTTCGCGTCCTGTCTGTTCGTTGCGGAAACAAGCGGTTCCGGAATGTAAATCGATTCCCATACAACGCTCGCCGAAATGTATGTTGACGCCGCGCTTTTCGGCTTCGTTCATGAGCGCCGCATTCAGGTCCGCGCGCGAAATTGAATTGATGACCTCGGTTTCATCTTTTCCGTAGGGCTGGAACGTAAGCTCGCCGGACAGCGAGTGCATCATGCGCCCTTTCATCGGAATAATGATATTGCGCATGGATTCCCAAAGCCGTGCTTCGCGCAGCGCATGGATTCCACGAACGGAAATGGCGAGATTGATAGAGCGGCCAGCCGACAAACGGACGCGGCGCGGGTCCGGACGACGTTCATAAATGGTGACGCGAAATCCGCGCTCGACGAGCGAGATCGCGAGCAGAGGACCGCTAAGTCCGGCGCCCACGATGGTGACTGTATCGGATGTACTTGGCATGTATCGGTGGAATCTCAATCGCCGCGGATCAGCGGTCTAACGCGTTTAATCTTCCAGAAGTGAGCGCGCTTCCCAAAGTTCCGGAAAGAATTTCTTCTCCAGCGTAAGTTTCAGATACGAAGAACCGGTGCTTCCGCCGGTGCCCATGCGCACGCCTATGGTGCGCTCGACCATTTGGATATGCCGCAACCGCCAACTTACCACCAGCTCGTCGAATTCCGTCAAGCGCTCGCACACGTCAATCCAATCGCGATGATTCCGCTCTTCTTTATAGAGCGCTTGCACCGCTTTGGCCCGGGCCTCGAAGCGCTCGCGGTCGGTTGCTGCATTGCCCAGTTCTGGAAGCTTTCCAAGCGTTTTTAGAGCTTCAAAGAAAACATCGTGAAGCGAGTCTTCACGCAGCCGACGGTACAAAATAGCGCGCGCCTCCGGCGTGAGCTCGTGATAGCGCAACATCTTTTCGTCTTTCAGACCACACAGAAATTCGAGTTCTCGGAATTGTTCGGACTGAAAGCCGCTGGCCGGATTCAGTTTTTCCCGGAAGGCAAGAAAATGCGTGGGCAGCATGGTCTCGAGAATCGTGAACTGCTCCACCAGCACGCGCATGACTTCAGTACATCGGCGAAGCAATCGCGCAGCTTCGTAAACTCCATCACGAGAGTCGGGATCGGCGGCGGCCGCGCGCAAATTCGCCACTACCGCGTCCAGGTCGTGCAGCAATTCTTTGAACCAGAGTTCGTAGGTTTGGTGAATGATGATGAAAAGAAGCTCGTCGTGATGCGCAGGCGAAGATACCGGATGTTGCAGCGCCAACAAATCCGGCACTCGAAGATAAGAGCTGTAAGTAAGTCGCTTCTCGGGCGCTTGCATATCCCCGCTGGTGGATAAGCTCTGGTCTTGTGCTGATCCGCCTGCAAACGGGCAGCCTCCAACTTCTGATTTGTGTGCGGTTGCCGATTCCGGGAAGGCGGACGCTTTGCTAATCACATCCAAACTCGCCAAGTTCAGGAATTTAACGGCGTTGTCGCCAAGCAGCTTCTTTTTTACTTCTTGCGAGAATTGGCTTTCGCGAATCAGCGTGCCGGCGCGCAATTCGCCTAACGGGTAGGGATAGTCCGAGCCGAGAAGTACTCGATCGCCTCCAAGAATTGAAACGAGGAATTGTAAAGTACGCTCTTCGAACACGGCGGAATCCACGGAAAGGCGATCGAGATAGTGACTGGGAGCAAACTGCGAAACTCCGCGCGCTCCCTCGTGATTCTTCCAAGCGTTTTCCAAGCGCCCCAGCAGGAAAGCGAAACTCCCCCCGCCGTGGGCGAAACAGATTCGCAAGTTCGGCGGCAAACGATCGAAAGCTCCACTCAGAATCATTGACGCGAGCGACAGATAGGTTTCCATGGGCATACCCACTGTCCAGGGGAGCATGTAGTTCGGCATGCGGTCGCCAGCCATCATGTCCCAGGGGTGCACGAACACGGCCGCGCCCTGAGCCGCGCAATGCTGCAGGAATTTCACTACGCCCGGATCGTCGAGGTTTTTTTCTCCAACGTGATTTCCGATCTGAACTCCCAAATGTCCGTCGCGCATGCAACGGTCCAGCTCGGCGCAAGCAAGGTCAACGTCTTGCAGGGGAACCTGGCAAAGAGATTTCAGCCTGCCTTTGGAGCGCTGGCACATCTCCAGCGCAACATCGTTGAACAATCGCGAGCAATCCAAGGCATGCTTCGCTTCGCGGGCATATGCAAAAAGGACCGGCGTGGCGGAAATGATTTGCATGTCAACGCTGTTGCGGTCCATGTTTTCGAGACGCACATTTACGTCCCAGCAGGCGGAAGTAACGTGCCGGAACACACGGTCGCCCAGCATGATGTCGGCTTTGCCCGGGCCCGTGTGTTTGATTGAGGGCCAATCCGGGGTGCCGTAGCGCGCCGCGAGGTCCGGCCAGGACTCGGGAAAAAAGTGCGTGTGTATGTCTATGACTGGCATTTTGAATGTGTCGCGTTACGCCTTCGGTGGCTGCTTGCCGGGATGGATTTCGCCGCAGTGCGGACATTTTCGCAACTCAGGATTCTGATGAAACTTTTCAAACAGCGGCGGTAGATCGGTCACGATACTTTTCAAGAGCACCTCAGCGCGATAGACGCGATGGTGGCACTTCGCGCAATACCATTCGAAGCCGTCCTTCTCTCCCTCGGGCCTCGGCATCTCAACAACCAGTCCGATCGTGCCCGGAACAAGTCTCTGGGGCGAGTGCGGCACGCGTTTTGGCAGAAGGAAAATTTCGCCCTCTTTAATGGGAACTTCGACAGGAGGCTTGCCTTCTTCTGGCATCAAGCGCAGAAAAATATCGCCTTTTAACTGGTAGAAAAATTCTTCAGTGGGATCATCGTGATAATCGTTGCGGTTGTTGGGTCCGCCAACTACGGTCACCATCATTTCGCTATCTTCCCACACTTGCGCATTTCCCACGGGAGGCTTCAGCTTTTCACGGTTGGCGTCGATCCAGCCCTGGAAGTTGAAAGCCTTCAGCGTTCTTACGGACGGCATTCCATTCTCCTCTCGGCTAGCGCTCGAATTTCTCGTGTGACAACGGCTTATAAGCGATCGCTTTCATTTCGATCAACAGAAAGGCGTGTGGCAATTGCCGGACCGCAACGGTTGTTCGTGCGGGCCCCTGCTCGTCGAAGTATTGCGCATAAATCTCATTGTAAGCTTCGAAATCATCCATGTTGACGAGATATGTGGAAATTTCCACGACATCTTTCAGATTCGCATCCATGCTGGAAAGTATGTCCCTGATATTTTCGATTACGGCGCGAGTCTGCTCGCGGATGTCAAGCTGCGTTGTTCCAAACTTATCCGTCTCTGCTCCGGCGATCGTCTCGTCGCCCCGCCGCGAGCTTGTCCCAGACACGAACAGAAAATCTCCTGCACGCTTAATATGTGGAAACCGACCCCGCGGCTTGGCTTTTCCTTCGACGACCTTGCTGTCCATTCAGAATCCTTTCCGAGTGAACGCAAAAGACCGGGTCACAACTTGACGCAAACATTGTTCAGTTCAGAGTAAAAATTTAGCGAATGCATGCCGCCTTCGCGCCCTATGCCGGACAAGCCGGCGCCTCCAAACGGCGTGCGCAGGTCGCGCAGAAACCAACAATTAACCCAAGTGATTCCGACGTGCAACTTTTCGGCCGCTCGATGTCCGCGCTTCAGATTTGTGGTCCACACCGAAGCAGCTAGGCCGTACTTTGTGTCGTTCGCCTTAGCGACGGCTTCTTCTTCCGTATCAAACGGCGCGACGTGGCAAACCGGCCCGAAGATCTCTTCTTTAACGCATCGAGCCGATTCCGGAAGGCCGGTCAAAATCGTCGGCTGAATATAAAATCCATTGTCTCGATCATCGCCAAATTTCGGAGTACCGCCGCCCGTCACGATTGTAGCGCCTTCTTTTTTCGCCAGCTCGTAGTAGGAGAGGACTTTGGCGCGATGTTCTTCCGAAATCAGCGGGCCAGTCGTCGTTTTGTTGTCAGTTGGCCAGCCAAGGACGAGGCTTTCCGCTTTTTGTTTCAAGGCGGAAACAAACCGCTCAAAGATCGGCCGTTCCACATAAACACGCTCCGCGCAGAGGCAGACCTGACCCGTGTTCAGGAAGACAGCATCGGCCAACCCGCTGATCGTTTCGTCGAAGTCACAATCCGCAAAAACAATCGCGGCATTTTTCCCGCCAAGCTCAAACGAGATCGGCTTCACGGTAGGCGCCACCGCGCGCATGATAGCCGATCCTGTTTTCGATTCGCCTGTGAAGGTTACCGCATTTACATCAGGATGGCCGGTTAGGAATTCGCCTGCCGAGCCCGGACCGAAGCCGTGAACTACGTTGAATACGCCAGGAGGCACCCCTGCCGATTGCATCACCTCCGCCAGCAGCGTCGCGGTCGCCGGAGTTTCTTCGGAAGGTTTTACTATCACGCAATTTCCGCAAGCCAGCGCCGGAGCGACCTTCCACGTAAGCAGCAGCAGTGGCAAATTCCACGGTGTAATAACGCCGACCACCCCGAGGGGTTTGCGAACCGAATAATTTAGCGCGGATACGTTGTCTGAGGTTTCCGTGCGAAAGGCTTCTACCCCTGCGGCCTTAACAAGATCCGCAAAAATACGGAAATTCGCGGCTCCTCGTGGTATATCGATCCTTGAAGCAAGTGAAATAGGCTTGCCCGTATCGGCCACCTCGGCTCGCACAAAATCTTCAAAACGCTTCTCAATCCCGTCGGCGATGTTGTGCAAAATAGTGGCCCGAGCAGGTACGGTCAGTTTGCCCCAACCTCCGTTTAGCGCCTTTCGTGCCGACTCGACCGCCCGATTGACCAGGCTTTCGTCAGCTTCTGAAACTTGAGCGATCACCGAGCCATCGGCGGGGTTGATATCGGCGAACTCGCGTGGGCCGCGGACAAATTGCCCGTTCACGTAGTTTTGGAGGAGCTTAGAGCAGGATGTCACTCGTTCTCCCAAATGGTCAGAGGAAAGCCCACGATCATGAACGAGCATTATACTCAACTAAAGAGAATTAATGGCGGGCGCGCATCGATTCTGCGCGACTAGAATTCTGTGAGTGGTTTTGTCAGACTGCGAATCGATCCAGAATAATCTTGGGATTATCCGGCGAAACCAGAAGCCTTCTGTTAGGAAATACCACGAGGACCATTTTTCGCCAGTCCGTTACAAATGCAAGAAAGCTTCCCAGCTTCGCATTCGAGAAATAACCGTAAGGTTTGAGCGGCCAACCGGCGCCGAACAATCGAATCGTTTTTCCAAAGCGAATATCTTCCTGGCTAACGGGCATCGCGCCGCGCATTTCTGTGAGGTCATACTTCAGGGTGAATACAAGGGTTTTTACTCTTAGCTCGTTGCCGACAATGGTGCACTCCCGCGGCGCAAAGGCGAGCATACCGATAACAAAGATGAATGGGAATGCGAAAAGAACGGTGATGAGCATTTGTGCGCCGCCGTGATTCGACTCTTATTTTTTCATAAGAATCGCCGGCTGGCTTACAAATGTCAGTTTTGGTGTTTACTGATTGTCTTCAGATATTCTTTGCCGCGCTCGAATCCCCGCTTGAATGGCCCACTTTCGTGCATGCGTGGGTAGCGATCGCCCAACTCGCGATGGCATTGCTCGTAACTTCGATCCCGGTTCTTGTGCAGCACAGCGGCCTCGAATCCGCAGCGAAAATAGCGTTCGTCGTTTTCGAATTTGCTGCCGTCGGTCTCATATTTCTCTTTTTCGGCGTCGTGCAGACCCACCCACCACATCTCACGGGCACGATCAATGCTTTCAGCTCCGGCATGCTCCAGTGCGCCGCGGACTGCGTCAGCTTCGTCATCATCAGCCATCACCACGACGACGGATCGCCCTTTGCGCAACGCATCCTCGTAAACATACAGTTCATCTTCTGGCAGTCCTTCGAATACGTTGCCCTCCAGTTTTCCCCCCACGGCCCCGCCGCCAACCGCACCCAGGGCTCCGAGTATTACGCCGCCAGCCACTCCAATCGCAAGCACCGGGCCAACGCCGGGAATCAACAAACTCGCGATCATCGGAACAAGTCCGACGCCGCCGGCAACGCCCATAGCGCCGCCGACAACCGCACCAATGGCTTTACCCATCCCTGGCTGCTCGCCGGCAACCGTCGGCACAGCCGCGATCTCCTGATCACTGGCGTGAGGCGTCAGAATCGTGACGCGGTCTCTTGGAATATCCAGGGGCACCAGCTCCGCCGCGCCAACTTCTGCATCCGATCGAGACTTGAAAACTCCTACGACGGCTTTCATGGAGCCTCCCTTTCCAGTCTGGTGAATGACCGCAACTCGGGTCACTAAACCATACATTAGAAACTGTAGCAAGCGCGTCTTGCGACTTCTCGCGACTGCATCAAAGAGCAGCCGGATGCTAGCAGCGTTCCATAATTGTGGCGATGCCCTGGCCTACTCCGATGCACATCGCACAAAGCGCATACTTCGCTTTTGTCGTTCGCAACTGATACGCCGCGGTAGTCACCAACCTGGCTCCGCTGGCACCGAGGGGATGACCGATGGCGATGGCGCCTCCATTGGGATTCACGTGCTCAGCATCGTCGGGCAAACCCAGGTCGCGGGTAACCGCGAGAGCCTGCGCTGCGAAAGCTTCGTTTAGCTCGGTCACGTCCATTTGCGAAAGTTTCAGTCCGGTTTTATCCAGGATTTTCCGCGCGGCTGGCGCGGGAGCAAATCCCATAATGCGCGGTGCCACTCCGACGACCGTGGTTGCGACAATGCGAGCGAGCGGCGTAAGACCGAACTTCGTAACCGCTGTTTTGGAAGCGATGATCAATGCGCACGCCCCGTCGTTCACGCCAGAGGCATTTCCCGCAGTCACTGTTCCGTTCGGTTTCACGATAGGTTTGAGCTTCGAAAGCGCTTCCAGTGTGGTCTCCGGTCTCGGATGCTCGTCGGTATCAAAAATCCTAGGCTCGCCCTTTTTCTGGGGAATCGGAACCGCGACGACTTCATTTTTGAAAAACCCCGCCGCATTGGCGCGAGCCCAGCGTTGCTGTGTACGAAAAGCAAAAGCATCCTGATCCGCTCGCGAAACATGAAACTCCTCTGCCACATTTTCGGCCGTCTCTGGCATGGAATCCGCGCCATACTTACATTTCATCGAGGGATTCACGAAGCGCCAACCCAGGGTGGTATCAAAAGTCTCCGCCGAGCGGCTGAACGCGCTATCGGCTTTCGCCGTGACGAACGGCGCGCGCGTCATACTTTCCACCCCGCCCGCAATTATCAGTTCTGCTTCTCCGGATTTAATGGCGCGGGAAGCGACGCCGACGGCATCCATGCTGGAGCCGCAAAGCCGGTTGACCGTGGAACCCGGGACTTCCTTGGGCAGGCCGGCAAGCAGCAGCGCCATGCGCGCTACGTTGCGATTGTCCTCTCCAGCCTGATTTGCGCAGCCGAAGATAACGTCATCGAGTGCCATCCAATCGACGCGTGGGTTGCGCTCAATTAAATTACGTAAGGGTATCGCCGCCAAATCATCCGCGCGGATGGAAGCGAGCGCTCCGCCATAGCGCCCGAAAGGCGTGCGAATAGCATCACAGATAAAAGCTTCGTTCACCTAATCTTCCCTGAACTCGACTTCCAGTATAACCGACGCTGTTCGAGTTTCCACCCGGGGACTTTAGGAGGGGCCAACGTGGATTTCCAAGAACGACGGCGTCGGTGTAAAATACAAGCATGAGCGAAAAAATAAAAAAGAGCGATGCGGAATGGCGTTCGAATCTCACCGACGAGCAATTTGAAGTTACGCGTAAAAAAGGGACGGAGCCTCCGTTCACCGGCGAATACGCCGACACAGAGAAAGATGGCACCTATGTCTGCGTGTGCTGCGGGCAGCCGCTTTTCAGCTCAGACGCGAAGTATCACTCCGGCTCCGGGTGGCCAAGCTACTATCAACCTATTGCAGCCGAGAATGTGGAGATGCAGCGCGACATGAGCCACGGAATGGTCCGTACGGAAGCCATTTGCAGCCGCTGCGATGCACACCTGGGTCACGTTTTTGAAGACGGTCCCAAGTCCACAGGCCTTCGTTTCTGTATCAATTCCGCCGCCTTGCGCTTGGAAGAAAAAAAGAAGTAGTCCACTTTCGTGGCGCTCTTTAAATTAAGAGTCCGACCGTTTTTACAGACTGCCTATCATTCCGGTCGGTTTAGTGATTCAGGAATATCACTTGGGGTTGAGGATCGCCCGAAGCTGGATCCATCGGAATCATTCGCACGCTGCTTGGCGAGACGACATACAGCGCCAGATTTGCCGGGAAGCCATTGATCTGATTCGGCGTCATAGTCCCGCTGCCATCGGAAGTCACCGTGTAGGTTCCAGACAGAGCCTGACCCGTAGAAGGCGTACTGGGCGGAATAAATTCATCCAGCGTGCCGGAAATTGTTCCGGCACCAGTTGCAGCCAGTTGGCCAAGCATATTTACGACGCTGGTGTCCGCTTCCTTGGGAGCGAATAGCGCATAGCTGCCTTGAATGGAGGAGGGAGAGTAAGGCGCGCCGGTCTGTTGCTCGAGAAGTCCGTATGTCACAGCCGTGTCGGAACCAATGATGAACCCTTGATTGGGGCCAGTGAGATATGCCGCGGCCAGACGTGATCCTAGACCCGTGAATTCCACACGGCCATTCGACTGCACCTGGTATGACCCGGACGAAGAGTTCGTTGTCACTGTACCGGCGTCATTCTGGGTGTAAGAAAGCGTGGCGTTGCCGTCGCCAAGAGTTGAAGCCAACAGACCCGCGAATACTGTCGAATTCGACCCGGCCAGTCCAGTTCCAGTTACCACCCCCGATCCCTGTAAAACGGTGTTGTTGAATTGCGTGGATGTGTTTTGAAGAACCATTTCGCCGCTCAATCGTGGAAGAGTATTACTGGTGGTGGCAGCGTCCGTCTCAATAAAGAAAATATCCGACGATGAAGCGAAGAAAAAGTCGAACGTCAGGGTCACCGTCGCTTCAGCGGGTGGTTGGAAGGTCAATTGGGCTTCGCCCTCTGAGTTTGCGGAAAATACTTGAAAGTTGCCTACGAGCGAGATTTGGGCACCGTAAACACTTGCATCATTTAAGTCACCCATACCGGTCAGAGTCTCGCCGTTGTCAGCAACCACTACTCCCGCTAACACTTCTGGCGCCGCCGAGTAGTCTCGGCCGTTGAACTCAAACGCATAATTTCCACTGAAATTCGCAGCGGAGAATGTTCCCACAACAGGTTTCATGATTCCGGAACCATGCGTGATCCCGACGCCCGCATTGCCGGTTGTATCATTCTCGATCACGTGCAGGTTAGTGGCGGAATCGATAGCGATCAAATAGTTCGCGGTGAATATAGCCGTCTTTTCGTTCGTTGCAACCAGCTGCATGGTGCCGCGTCCGTCCGTGTCCAGTGCATAAGTCCCTGTCAAGGTCGCGGAAACCACGCCGTATGTCGTTCCGCCGGGGTTCACCCGATTGATAACCTCTTCGCCGCTCAGAACTTTCCCGTTTCCGTCGGTCAAAAAATTCCCGGCAATCAGCACTGTCCCGTTGTCATCGAATCCGTTGAAGAGAAAACTGTAGGAGCCATCGATCAACATGTTGCTGCTCGTTGTGCCCGTGATCACAGTGATCTGAAGCTGCTGCGTCGCCTTAGCTGGTCCGCCCGCGCCTTTGGAATTGTCCTGCACCTGAACCGTAAATACTGAAGTGCCGGTTAGAATCGGAGTCCCGGTAATTGTGCCGGCTTGAGCGTTCAATATCAGCCCGGCGGGAAGCTGTCCCGTGACTACGCTCCAGGTGTAAGGTTGAACGCCGCCGGTAGCGGTTAAGGTTCCGCTATAAGGTGTCGCGGTCATTCCGTTAGGTAGCGACGCAGTGGTTGCTTGCAATGGTTGTGGAGTTTGAACGGAAATCACAAGCGTCCCGGACGTGGCCGTCTGCGGCGGCACAGCAGAATCCTGCACTGTCGCTACGAACGGATAAGAGCCCACTGTCGTGGGAGTGCCTGAAATCACCCCGGTGGACATATTTAGAGCGAGACCAGGGGGCAAACTATTCGCCGGTATCGTCCAGGTATATGGCGTCACGCCGCCCTTCGCGCTCAAAGTCGCGCTATACGGTTGGCCAATGTATCCCGGAGGCAGGGTTGTGGTAGTAACGGAAAGAGCGGTGGGTGGATTGATGGTCACCGTGAAAAGCGTCGAGGTGACGGAGAGCGGCGGTAGTTGGTTGGGTACTTGAATGCCGCCTCGGTCCGTGGCTTTTATGTAAAAGTTGTAGGTGCCGGCGGTAGTTGGTACTCCAACTAAGTTCCCAGTCTGATTCAGAGTTAAACCGGGAGGAAGACAATTGTTCTGGTTGGTGTTACATACGACACTGAAAACGAGCGGTGTGACTCCCCCTGTTACCACAATTTGCTGGCTGTAGTTCACGCCGTTCGATCCGTTCGGAAGAGTTGTGGTGGTAAAAGTCGGAGGCAGGACCACATTAATACTTGTAGTCACGTTGACGCCGCTGTCCGCATTAGCGATCGCTTCCAAACTTACCGTAAGTGCAACGGAACTGTTCGTAGGCGCGGTGTAGGTCACCGATGTTTTCGTGACGTTAGTCAAAGTACCGCAACCGGTGCCGGCGCATCCAGTACCCGTTAACGGTTTCCAAGTAACTCCGCGATTGCCCGTATCATTTCCCAGGATCGCGCTGAACTGTATTATTTGGCCCTGATCGACCGTCTGCGACGTATTTGGGATGATTTCTAGCGTGATGCCCGAGCCGCCACCGCAACCAACAAGGAATGAGACGCCAAGCAAGGACAGCAACACGAGTGCCAACAATCGGAGTCGGCTTGGTAGAACACCGGCTGGTTGCATACTGAAATCTGAGTTTTCCGACGTGTCCCCGCGCTGGCGCGCAGCAGCTTTCGAAATCTGGGCATACGCCTTCAAAGTTGTCATATCACCTTGGGTGTCTTTTTCAGATCCGCCCAGACCGGTGGGTCAGAACCCGTTCTCGAACTATTCGCGAAGAATGCGAAACAAATTGAATAACAAAACGGCCTCAAAGTGTCAACGCACATCTCCTGAGGTCGTCGCTGCACTGCGAGTAACGAATCGCATGGCCCCGGCGCTTTCGATTCGTCCGCGACAATGCGCAGTCGTCAGACAGGCCCTTTCACCAGCCATCTGGATGCGCGAAAGCGATAGGTCGTTGCCTGCTATCTCCGCCAATCGTTTGTCTTAAAAAGGCGGATTTGCGTTTCAAAGCCAGAACTTTTCCGGGCTCTCATCGCATCAAAAAAGCGCAATGTCCGCCAACCAGTGACTTCCACGAGAATCGAACCGCAGCATTTTCAATTTTTGTCCGTCTTTAGTATAAAGGTTGGTTTGGAAGCGTGTGTTACGCGGCTGAGCGTTGATTAGGAGGAGTGCGTTGATTGAAGTTCAGGATCTGACCAAATCTTACGGCTCAGTGAAAGCTGTAGATGACGTTTCGTTTACCGTAAACAAAGGCGAGATTCTTGGTTTCCTCGGACCCAACGGTGCCGGCAAAACCACTACCATGCGCATTTTGACAGGCTATATGCCCGCCACCTCGGGCACCGCTCGCGTCGCCGGCTTTGATGTTTTCCGCGACTCCATGGAAGTCCGCCGTCACATCGGGTATTTGCCCGAAAATCCCCCCGTGTATCCCGACATGACGGTTGAAACCTATCTTGATTTTGTAGCGCGTATAAAAAACGTTCCAGCGGAGAGGCGAGCTGCGCGCATCGATGATGCGCTGCGAAAAACCAATCTGGAAGACCGGCGGTCCGAGTTGATCAAAAGGCTGTCGCGCGGTTACAAGCAGCGTGTAGGCATCGCACAGGCGCTGGTGCACGATCCGGACGTAATTATTCTGGATGAGCCGACCGTGGGACTGGATCCCAAACAGATAATTGAAGTCCGTAACTTGATCAAGGGCCTTGCGGGAAACCACACCATCATTCTGTCCACCCACATCCTCCCGGAAGTGAGCATGACCTGCGACCGTGTGGTGATCATCAACAAAGGGAAAATCGCGGCGGTGGACACTCCGCAGAACCTGACCTCGCAACTGAAGGGCGGGCAGAAAATTCGTATCGAAGTGGAGGCTCCGGAAAGACGTGTTCGCGAAGCGCTGGGCCAAATTCCCGGGGCCAACCGGGTGGAGGTTGAACCGGAACGTGCCGGGGAACGCCTGGTGGTCACGGTGGAAGCGGCGCAAGGCAAGGATATCCGCAGCGACATTGCGGCGAAAATTGTCCAAAACGGCTGGCCGCTTTTCGAGTTACGCGGAGTGAGTCTAAGCCTGGAAGATATTTTCCTCGAGCTGACCACGGACGACGCTACGCACGCGCAGCCATCCAGCTAGGCAAATCAGACCCGAGGATTGGAGAAAACGATGCAAGGTTTGTACGCCGTTTATCGCAAAGAGATGGGTCATTATTTTGTTTCGCCCATCGCCTACATCTTTATCGGACTTTTCCTGATTCTGAGCGCGTTTTTCTTCAATGTGATTCTCGCTGAGATAATCAAACAATCTTTTCAGATGGAAATGCAAAGCATGCAGTTCGGACAGCCTTCCAGTTTTGACGTTCCAGCGGCCGTGCTGCGCAGCTTTTTCGGATTGCTCTCGACTCTGATTTTGTTTTTCACGCCGATTCTGACCATGAGTGTTTATGCGGAAGAGCGCAAGCGCGGCACGATGGAGTTGCTCATGACCTCTCCCATCAGTGAGCTGGAAATCGTGCTGGGGAAATTTCTGGCCTCGCTCTCCTTGTTTGCCATCATGCTCCTGCCCACGGCCACATACCTGATTTTCATGGTTCTTCGCAGCGAGCCGATGTTGCCATGGCGCATGCTGCTGGCCGGATATGCGGGGGTGCTGCTGCTCGGCGGCTCGTTGCTGTCTCTGGGGTCGTTCGTTTCTTCGCTGACGGAAAATCAGCTGATCGCCGCGGTGGTCACTTTTGCCGCCTCTTTGTTTATTTGGGTTCTTGATATCGCCCGCACCTCCGATACCGGAGCAGGCGCCCTGCTTCAGTATCTTTCAGTCATACGGCATTACGAAGATTTCACGCGCGGCGTGATTGATACTTCCAGCCTGATTTATTACTTCAGCTTTATCGTACTTTTCGTTTTTTTGACGGTGCGCTCAGTGGATTCCATGCGTTGGCGTCGAGCTTAAATCGCAATTGGGGATTCGCAATACGATGGAGGAACCCGCAGGATGAAATGGGATCGCGAAGAACTAGCAAGATTTATAGGAACGATGGGTGTGGCGATGCTGATCGCCGGGTATTTGCGCTATTCGATTCAGGGCGAGTTGCTCACCTTCAGCAAAGTTGTGCTAATTCTGGGCGCTTTGTTTGTACTGGCTTCGTTAGTGATTGGTTACAAATTCATTGTTCGATTTTTTTCCAGGCGCTCATCTCAACTCGGAACGAATACAACGATCTTGACTGTCGCGGTGATTGCCATCCTGGTCGTGGTGAACTTTTTCGGGTTCCGCCATCACAAGCGCTTCGACCTAACCACTGAAAAGCTTTTCACCCTCTCCGATCAGACCAAACGGGTGTTGGGAGGCCTCCAGAAGGACGTCACCATCGTCCGATTCGATAAGTCGCGGAGTACTGCTCTGGACGATGAAATGGCGGAGTACACCAATCTCAGTAGGCGCCTGAAATTCCAGAACATTGATCCCCAGCAAAAGCCCGAGGTTGCCCAGCAATATGGCGCTACTCGTATGGGTGACGTGGTTGTCGCTTCCGGCTCGCACAAGGAACACCTGGAATCCGGCGTGGAAGGCGGAATTTCGGAAGAAGACATCACTCGAGCGATCATGAAAGTCACGCAAGACACCGTCAAGACGATTTGTTTCGTGACTGGACATGGCGAGAAGTCATTGAGTGACAGCGGCGAAAATGGCTATAGCCGCGTGGATGCTGGCCTGAAAGGGCAGAACTACAACACCAAGACAATCAATCTGGTTTCGGAAAATGGCATAGCCCGTGACTGCGACGTGGTCGTGGATGCGGGACCCACACAGCAATTCTTCCCTCAGGAAGCTGCGATTCTCGACAAATATTTGCAGGGAACGGGCAAGGTGTTGATCCTGGTTGACCCTCAAACGGACCCCAAGCTTGGCGAAGTTTTCAACGCCTGGAACACGAGCGTGGGCGACAATGTTGTAATCGATGCGAGCGGTGTGGGCAGCCTGATTGGCGCGGGTCCGGCGATTCCACTGGTTACGACTTTCGGCGAAAGTCCCATCACCAAGAATTTTACGGGTATGATGACTTTCTTCCCGCTGGCCCGGACGGTTTCTATCACGGATAAATCGAAGACAGAGCCTCAGATCGTCGAACTTTTGAAGACGTCGCCTCGCAGCTTCACTGTTCCGAACTTGAAACAAGGACAAAACAAATTAGCCTTTGATCCGAAGACGGCGGGTCCACTTTCGCTCGGCGTGGCTGCTTCGCGAAAATCAGGAAACGGAGAGGCCCGTTTGGTCGTAATCGGCAACTCGGCGTTTGCGGCGAATCCTTTTGTAGATCAACAGAAAAACGGGGATCTTTTTTACAACGCGATTAACTGGCTCGCGCAAGACGAGAACCTGATTTCTATTCGGCCGAAATCTCAAACAAATCGTCGGATTACCATGACCCAGGGCCAAAGCTCCGCCCTCACATGGTTCGATCTAGTGCTTCTGCCAGGTATCGTGATTCTTTCTGGAATTTATATCTGGTGGAAGCGCCGTTAAACTGCTGCCAGGTCGGCCATCTCTATGATCAGAAAATCAACATTGCTCGTGCTGCTTGCGGCTATTGCCCTGGGTGCCACTGTGTATTTCTTCGACTGGCGAAGGAGCCAAAAAGAAAGTGAAAAACCGCCGGCTGACGCCGAGAAACTGGCCTATGCAATCCAGCCGCAGGATGTAAATTCGCTTACCATCAAGCATCCCGGGAATTCCGCAGAGCCTGTGTTGCGCTTCGAAAAGCGCAACGGGAGTTGGCAGATTATCCAACCACTCGAGACCCAGGCGGACCAACCTTCCTTGGAGGGAATCGTCGATAGCCTCTCCGGCGTACGAATCGCTCAAACTGAGCCGGGAACGCCGGACCGTTTGAAAGTGTTCGGCCTCGACCCGCCCGCGGTTTTAATTGAGTTCCAACTTCAGAATGGCGCAAAACACACGTTGGCATTGGGCAACAAGGATTTCACCGGAATTTCCGCCTACGCGATCGTCGATGCTGCGAAAGATGTAGCTCTGCTTCCGGAATCGCTGCTGGTTAGCACTAGCAAAAGTCTCCAGGACTTGCGCGACAAAAATGTGCTCCATATTGTAAGCGGCGAAGTCGTCTCCTTCGACCTGAAGAATCCTTCCGGCCAGCTTTCCGCAAAGAAGGAGAAAGACGAATGGAACTTTACGAAGCCCGTCGAAACAAGAGGCGACGGAAACAATATCGACAGTCTGCTTGCTACTATTGGCGCGGCAAAAATGGCTGCCGTGAGCAGCGAGACGCCAGATAATTTAGCGAAGTATGGTTTGGCCAGTCCGGCAATAACGTTCACGGCCGTAGACGGCAAAGGGAAAACATCCGCGCTCATCGTCGGAAAGAAGCAAGACAGTCAATATCTCGCGCGGGACACTTCGCGGCTGACGATATTCCGCATTGACGAGGACCTTTACAAAAAGCTCTCGCAAGATTTGGACGACCTCCGGGACAAAAAGCTCGCGCACTTCGATCCCGCGGCGATAAATCATGTGGAAATACACAATGCCAGCGGAACGTTTATCTGTACGCGGAAATCCGAGAGTGATTGGACCATCGACGCGCCTGCCGATCAGAAGGGAAAATCGCCCGAGATCTCGAAGCTCTTTTTGCCGTTGGAACAGGCTGTAGCCGAACAAATTTTCGACCAGCCCTCGGCTGATCTCCGCGCTAAGTGGGGGAAACCCGCATTCGAGGCAACTCTCACGGACAAATCCGGCAAGAAGCTGACTGTGCAGATATCGAGCGAGTCAGGCGGGTTCGTTTACGCCAGGACAAGCGACAGCCCTGCAATCTACAAATTCAAAAAACAGATTCTCAGCGATTTGAGTTTCAGCAATATGTACCCGACGTCCTAAACTTCATTCAAATATTGGCAAGCCTAAGCTGAAGCTTCAACTTCAACATGAAGCGATTCTTCGCGGCTCCAGCCCGCGATTAGCAAAACTTTTCCCGTCTTGGGCGAAATGTATATGAAATACAACTGTCCGTGGAGTTTGACCTCATAGAAACCTGGACGCTTGGCGTCGGGTATCACATTTGCTCCACGAGCTAACACATCGCGCAGGTGGCTGATCATTTCTTGTGAATGGTTACGCAGGTCTTCGATTTCCAACTCGCGCTCTGAACACGTCACCATGGGTTCCTCCAGCCCTGTATCGTCCCTCATCTACTATTACGTTAGGGCGGTTATAGAAGTTTCCGGCGAGGAACTCCTCGTAAGTAGCTTGTTTCAATCCGGCTCAGGCCGCGTTCCAAAAGAGGCTATTGGAAGGTATAGGAGCGTTAACCGTTAACTAGATACTTGCGCGCGCCTATTAAACTTGCCATAGTCCGAATGACCGAGGCCTGTCCAACGTGAAAAAAAAGAGACCGAAGAAGTCTAGCCGGATGCAGCGAGATAAGCGAAGAAAGCACCAACACTGGCAAGTGACGGTGTTTTACCACGACGGGGAAAGATTTGCGCGCGTCTACATTGACCGCGACCGTGCCCAGCGTTTTGCAGCTCGTCAAAAGAAATCTCCGATTGTGAAAGCCACCCGAATCCTTGAAGTGGATTGAAACCGAGTCGCACCCGGGCATTCGCCGCTTACGTTTTTCGATCCGTTCCGGATGTATGCTGGAGCACTTGTTCGCCTATGGGCCTCATGCTATAAATAATGCAAGCGTCGGCTCGACGCGGGATTCGTATAGTGGTAGTACGCGACCTTGCCAAGGTCGAGGCGAGAGTTCGATTCTCTTATCCCGCTCCATTATTTTGTAGCTGTTGCTGGACCGGCCCAACCGTTCCTCCGTTGGTCGTTTGGACTCCAGTCATATAAAAGCCAGGGCCTTATTTCTCAAACCTACGGTCGGTCTCGTGCGTCTAAGCACCTGTGTTAGCTGGCGAACGCAGATGTAAATTCTCCGGAGCTGTCCCTAGAATCTATTGTCAGGTACCGATTTGTTGGAGTATGCTCCTCGGCGCACTCCCCCGGATTTCCGGGGCTTGGAACCGGCCCAGTTTCATAAAACTAACCCAAACAGAAACATCCGAATCTGTCCGGATGGCGTAGTAACAGTAGGAGTGGTTGAAGTCTGATGTCCAAACTCTACAGGAGGTAATTCGGGATGACAAAGTCAAAGAAGGCTCTGGTCGCCGGTGCGGCACTCGCAGGTTTGCTCGCTGGTTCCAGCGCAACGATTCAAGCATCGAATCTTCTGCCTGGCTTGAGAGCTGCCGCGCAGTCCGATCAGGCGCCAGCCGACAAGAAGGTGAAAGAAAAGCACGCTTGCAAGGGTCAGAATTCTTGCAAGGGCAAGGGTGGATGTAAATCGAGCGACAACGGCTGCAAAGGCAAAAACTCTTGCAAAGGCAAGGGCGGCTGCGCAACCGATGGCTCCAAGATGCCCAAATAAGAAAGCGCAAGCTTTCTTCTGTCCAGGGCCGGCTTGGAACTCACCGGCCCTCGACATCCCCTTCGATTTTACCGGAGTAACACATGCCTGCGAATCGCTTTAATAATTTTACGGACTATGGAATCGGGATTGGCCTGCGCGCCACGCATTACAGCCACATTCTTACGCGCAAGCCGGTAGTGGACTGGTTTGAGATCATTTCCGAGAATTTCATGATCGATGGTGGACGGCCGTTGCGCATCCTGGATCAAATCTTGGAGCAGTATAAAGTCGTGCAGCACGGCGTCTCCATGTACTTCGGCTCCGCGGAACGCCCGAACCGGGAACATCTTCGCCGGCTGAAAGCTTTGGTGAAACGTACGAATACTCCTTGGCTGTCGGACCATCTTTGCTGGGGAAGTGTGGATGGCCGCTACACGCACGATCTGCTGCCCATGCCATACACGTTTGAGGCGGCGCGGATCACGGCGCAGAAGGTTCGCGAAGTCCGCGATTACCTGGAAGTTCCGGTGGTGGTGGAGAATGTCAGCAGCTACGCCGAATTTCACGTTTCCGAAATGACCGAGTGGGAATTCCTGAACGAAGTCGTGGAGCGCGCCGACTGCGGGATTCTTCTTGACGTAAATAACATCTACGTCTCGTCAAAGAACCACAATTTCGATCCTTTTACCTACGTCAACAGCGTTCCGTCCGAGCGCGTTGCGCAGATTCACATCGCCGGCCATTCGAAATATCGCAAATACATTTTGGACACCCACGATCATCCAGTGATCGACCCAGTGTGGAAATTGTACTCTCGCGCGATTGAGCGTGTTGGGCATACCGCGACGCTGCTGGAGTGGGACGACAGCATTCCGTCGTTTGACGAAGTTCACGACGAAGCTTTGAAAGCGAATCGATTCCTCGCCAGTGCCTCTCTGGCGACGGCCGTATGAAGCTGCTCGCTCTACAACGCCGCATGGCCCGCGCGGTGATGACGCCGTTAACGCCGTCCGAGCATATGCGTTCGGTGGCTCCCGACGGACGTTCGATGCGCTCCGTGGCGTCTGAAATCATCAAGCCTAACGATCGCCTGACATCTTTCGAGCGTCTGGAAATCTACAATCGCCAATATTGGTTTCGGATTCTGTCGGGGTTCGCCGAGGATTTCCCCGGCCTTCGCAGCGTACTCGGAGGAAGTAAATTCGATCGCATGGCCAAAGCCTATCTTTCTGATTGCCCTTCGCAATCATTCACCTTGCGCAATTTAGGAGCGCGCCTGCAAGGCTGGCTGAGAACGAATCCTCAATGGGCGGGCACGCGCCAGCAGCTGGCTATCGATATGGTGCGGCTGGAATGGGCCGATATCGAAGCGTTCGATGGAGCCGCCGAGCCTGCGCTAAAGCCTGAAGACCTTGCGAACGCGAATACCACGAAGCTGCGTTTGCGGCTTCAGCCATACATACAGCTTCTGGATTTGCATTACCCCGTTGACGATTTGTTGCTGGAAGTTCGCAAGGTCGCAGAGGACACGGATTTCGCCAGCAATGCGTTCAGCGAGCGCCACCATCGCAAACGCATTTCCGCCGTCGCCCGATTAAAAACCGAGCCGATTTTCTTGGCGGTACATCGGATGGACGATTCCGTCTATTTTCGGCGGCTGCAGGCGGAGGAGTTTGCCATCCTGCGCGGCCTTCGTAGCGGTAAACCGTTGAACGGAGCGGTGGAATCCGCTCTGAAAAAAAGTTCGATCCCGGCGGAAGAGCAGCCCGCTCACGTGCAACACTGGTTTCAAACTTGGTCCGCGCTGGGTTGGTTTTGCCGTATCGACGACGAGGAATCAAAACGCAATTCTGCGGAAGAAGCATCCTCACGCAGAGCTAAGGTTTCAAGAAATGAACGACACGGCAAATCCAATTCTGCGGTTGTATAACGGCTTCGTACGCGCCGTTTCCAGCCTTCAATCGCCATTTTTGCTGGTGGTGCGACTGTATTGGGGCTGGCAAATCTCGCAAAACGGCTGGGGCAAACTTCACAACTTGCCGCATGTGACGCAATTCTTTGCGAGTCTCGGGCTCCCGGCTCCGCAATTTACGGCGGCGTTCGTCTCTAGTTTTGAATTCACGGCTGGAATTTTGCTGGCTCTGGGATTATTGTCGAGAATTGCCGCCTTGGGCCTGGTAATTGACATGACCATGGCCTACTGGACCGCGGATCGAGAATCGTTTTTAGCGTTCTTCTCGAATCCCGATAAATTTTCGGGCGCCGATCCATTTATTTTTCTGTTTATGGGCCTGCTCATATTGATTTTCGGGCCGGGCAAACTCTCGCTCGATACGCTCCTCAAGCGAGTGATGGGAAAAGGCAAACATCCGGACTCCGCAGAGACCAGCTCCTCCGCGGCTTGATGCTCGCCAAATAAGTTGCGTTCCGCGAGCAAGGCAGGCCTGGCACGCATGAAAACCATAAAGTTTCGAGGCGCGGTTCTATGTGCAGCCGTACTCTGCATATTCTTGCTAATCTCGGCGGGTTCTTTTCGGACTGACCAAATGACATCCACGATAGTTATTGGAAATTCGCGAATTGATGTGGTGGTGGAAAAAGGAACGCTGCAGCTATCGAAGGACGATTTACTGAAGTGGGTCCAGTGGGCCGCTGAGTCCGTCAGCACCTATTACGGGCATTTTCCTCTCCCTCATGTTTTGCTGCGCATCATCCCGGCGGACGGAAAAGGTGTGCGAAACGGCCGCACCTTCGGACAACGGGGCGGATTCATCACCATTCATGTGGGAGCAAATTCCACGTTTGAAGATCTGGCAAATGACTGGATGCTGACACACGAGATGGTTCATCTGGCATTTCCTTCGGTTGCTGATGAACATCACTGGATCGAAGAGGGGATTTCGACCTACGTGGAACCGATCGCGCGCGTGCGGGCGCAACATTTGGATGCCACGGAGATGTGGAGAGAATTAGTCCGCGACCTGCATCAGGGCCTTCCGGCCGCCGGAGATCGAGGGCTCGACAATACTCATACCTGGGGCCGCACGTATTGGGGAGGCGCGCTTTACTGTTTTCTCGCCGATATCGAGATTCACCGTCAAACTCAAAACAAAAAAGGCTTGGACGACGCTCTGCGAGGAATCCTTAATGCCGGAGGCGACATTCGACAAGATTGGGAACTTACCAAGGCTCTCGATATCGGAGACCAAGCCGTGGGCGTGAAAGTTCTGCGGCCACTCTACGACAAGATGAAAGATCAGCCTTACGACGTGGACCTTCCCGCGATATGGAAACAATTAGGCATCGAGAGGGAAGGAGGGACGATCCGTTTTGTGGATGACGCCCCGCTTTCCAAGACGCGAGAGGCGATTACGTACGGATCGGTTGCCGCCGGCTCGAAGGCTCTTTCAGCCATCAGTGTAGTTGTGGGAGATACCGCTCTGGATTTTCCGCAGCGTTAAAGCTGACACGGCCGAATCCTTCAGAACTTCGAATTACTCGATAGCCCAAAAATACCGAATATGGGTTTTCACTTGGTTTTCATTACGTATACGCCATCCCAATTCGCCTGCGGAGCTTCCTCTATGAATTCTCGAGCGCGTTTTCCATTGTAGGTCGTCTTTCACTTTCGCGGGCTGAGCGTTGCGAGTAGCGGCTGGGATCATAGCGCTGATCTGTCCGGCGTGCTAAGCACCCGTCTGTGGGCTGGCCGATATGGGTAAAGAACAGAGCAGCAAACAAACCGGTCCCACGAGAAAGCGTTTCAACAGATTTATGGTTTTTTCCTGTTCGAAACGAATTTCGTGTCTTCAATCTTCGCCTCGGACTTATGAAGTCAACGCGGGAACATTCGGGATGTCGCTTATGTGCTTACATCTCATAATCAACGGCCATACGATTGTCTTATAAGCTGTGTGATTTGGATGCAGGCCTCGTGTTAGAGTCTGGTCAGCTCATGCTGGCCTATCTTTGCGGTCCGATCGAATTCGCCGAGGATGGTGGAAGGCTTTGGCGGCGCAAACTCGCCCCTTTTCTGCGAGATCAGCTCGGCCACCGTGCTTACGACCCGGCCGAAGATGAATTGAAAAACCTCACCGAGGAAGAAGCCGCCCATTTTCGCGAATGGAAAGTCAACGACATTGAGCGTTTTCGCCGAACTGTGCGCAAAATCATAGCTTTCGACCTGGACCTGATCGAAAACAAAGCAGATTACGTCATCTGCTTCTGGCCTTCGGCAAACGCTCAAAGTGGCGGCACTCCGGCCGAGTTGACTGTGGCCTATCGCAAAGGCATTCCGGTTTACTTGGTGACCCCGATTGCGCTGGAACAGGTAAGCGGCTGGATGCTTGCTTGCTCCGACCACTTGTTCAAGTCCATCGAAGAACTGAAGGAATTTCTAGCGCTAAAGTTTTCACGCGAAAAACAATCCCAACTTTGGAAATAGGTACTGGCAATGTCTTTCCGCCGCGATAGCCCGCTAACGCCATTCTCAGGATTATTGACAAAATATGCTTACCGAAGAATTCCGTGCTGCCAGGGAAGAGAACTTCTCGCCGCTAAATGCTGATCCTGATAGAATGCGCGCCGAAATGGGGAAAATTATCATTGCCGTAGGCAGCGCGCGTCTGGTGAAAATGAATGCCGTTTCCGCGGCGCTCAGGTCCTTCGGCTCTTTCTTAAAAGCGGACGCGGAATTCGACATCGAAGGAATCGACGTTCCGAGCGGCGTCCGTCATACTCCGCTGACACGCGAAGACACCATGACTGGAGCGCGCCAGCGGGCGGAAGCTCTGCTGAACCTGGCGCGAGAAAAAGATGCCCCCTGGGAATTCTTTGTGGGCCTCGAAGGAGGGCTTGACGTCGTAGGGGATGGCTCCGCTCGATTGGTCTTTCTCGAGAATTGGGCCTATGTGGCGGACCGCAGTCGGCGCGGATTTTTCGGCCAATCCGGAGCCGTGCCGATGCCGGATGCGCTAGCCAACTCCGTCTTGGATCAAGGTTTGGAATTGTCGCAGGCGATTGATGCGTTTGCCGGCAGCCACGGTATACGCGACGCACAGGGGGCTTGGGGAATCCTCACGCATAACCTCATCACGCGCCAAGATGCTTTTCAGGCGGCCGTGATTAATGCCTTCGCGCCGTTTTTTAATAGCGAAATATATTCGCAGCATTTCAAGCGTGGCATTGGCTAGCGCGGAGTGTCATTCGCGACCATGATATTCGACCGCTAGCTGAATCCGCAGCGCTCAATTTTCAGCAGGGGATGTGCTAGCCTAAAGTTAGGAGACCACCGCGTGGATATCGTGAAAGGGAACATGGGCTGGATCGAAGTTGTCGTCGGACCAATGTTCTCCGGCAAAAGCGAAGAGCTGATACGTCGGTTGCGCCGCGCGGAGATTGCCAAACAGCGCGTCCAGATTTTTAAGCCGGTAATCGATCAACGCTACGCGAAGAACGGAATCGTAAGCCATTCCGGCCTGGAACTGGATTCAGAGCTGGTGAAAGCGGGTGAAGAGATTCTCACCAGGGTCGCGCCGCGCACTGAAGTGGTTGGGATCGACGAAGCCCAATTCCTGGGCGAGAGCGTTGTGGAAAGTTGCGTGAAACTCGCCGATCTAGGCAAACGAGTAATCGTCGCCGGTCTCGATACGGATTTTATGGGGCGTCCATTCGAGCCCATGCCGCGCCTGCTCGCTGTCGCGGAAGAAATCACCAAACTGCTGGCCATTTGTATGCGCTGCGGCAATCCTGCCGTGCACACGCAACGGCTTGTTGCTTCCGAAGAGTTAATTGTAGTGGGCGCCGGCGGAATGTATGAAGCGCGCTGTCGCCGCTGCTTTGAACCGCTCTTGGCAGCTCAGAAGATTGAAGAAAAAAAAGGCTCCGCACCGCCGAAAGCTCGAGCTGCGATCGGCTAAGTTTTCCAAATTAGTTCGCGAGTTGCGAACGAATTTCCTCCGCGATTGCCCGGTGTTCTTTACACCCCACCACTTCGAGAGCTCGCGGAGCCTGACCTGTTGACTTCAATCTTTGCCGCAGGCCCTCGATTCGTTTATGGCTGGCCTGCCATTCCGCGTCGTCAAATTCCCCTCGACTTCGCGCCAACGATAGCCGGTCCAGCGTGGGCGCCACTAGTTTCCAATCGTGGCAGAGCAGTGCCATGTCACTGCCGGCTTGAAAAGTCAACACCGCGGATTCCACTGGCGTCCGAGTCTTTGCGAGCGCTCCCATGGCCAAATCATCGGCCAGAATCACTCCGTCGAATTCAGCGCCACGCAAAATACCGTTGAGTACCTTCCTCGACAAACTTGCCGGAAATTCGGCATCGATTTCCGGAACAGAAATGTGGGCCGTCATAATCATCGGTACTTTCGCGGATATGAGCGCCTGGAACGGGATGAGCTCGGCAGATTTCAGTCGCTTGAAGTCGCCTTCAAAGACAGCGACGTCTAGGTGCGGATCGACGATAGCGTCGCCGTGGCCCGGGAAATGTTTCGCGCACGCCAGGACTCCTTCTTTGCCCAGCCCACGCGCGAAAGCCGCGCCCAGACGAGATACTTTCTCCGGATGCGAGCCGAAGCTGCGCCCAAGTGTTACAGGGCTCTCCGGATGCACGTGCAAATCGAGCATCGGCGCGAAATTCAGATTGCATCCGACGCTGCATAATTCCCGAGCGAGCGCTGCAGTTTGTTTTTCCACTAGTCCTGCATCATCCAATTTGCCCAAATTTTCGGGCGACACCCATTGCGTGAAGGGTTCCGGCAGTGAAAATCGCGTGCCGCCTTCCTGGTCGATTCCGATCAAGACCGGGTGCCGCGCGGCGCGCTCGATTTCAGCCGAGAGCGCCCGCAATTCCGCTGGCCCGCTAAAATTTCTGGGGAAGAGAACCACGCCGCCCAAACGTTGCGCCAAAAGATCGCGCAATTCGTCCGGTAATTCACGGCCGTGGAAACCAACAATTAATTTTTCGAGCACTTCGGTTGACACTTGCGCTGGAGTCATCGGTTCATCTGTTATGATGCGCCAGTTCCGTCGAACTCGAACTACTTCGCTCCATCATCATTGCAGCAGAGTAGCCGCGAAGGAGTTTTCAGACAAGATGCGTATCGAAGCGCACGCTCCCACAAGAATTGATCTGGCCGGCGGCACGCTGGACATCTGGCCGCTATATTTATTCCACCAGCCCGCGTTCACCTTGAATTGCGCGATTAACTTGTATGCCTCCTGCACCCTGGAAACGCATCGAAACAGCAAGTCCATCAGGCTGATTTCGCTCGACACGAATCAGAGCGAAGAATTCTCATCCTGGGGGGCGCTGGCGGATTCCTCACAGTACCGTCTTCCACTGCTTGCGCAGTTTGCGAAGTTTTTTCGTTTCTCGCGAGGTTTGACCATCACCACAAATTCGCAGGCTCCGGCCGGCGCTGGCATTTCAGGATCGAGCGCGCTAGCTGTATCGCTTTCGGCCGCCTTTGATCGACTCACCAAGTGGGGCGGGAGCCGCGTTGACTGGATTCACCTGAGCCGCGATGTGGAATGCGTCGTTTTAGGTGTCACCACCGGGACGCAGGACCATTACCCGGCAGCCTTTGGCGGTGTTAGCCTGATTTCATATGGTCCTGGCGGTGAAAATCGCTCGGAACTTGGCGCGGACGTTGACGAACTTGAAAAGCGGCTGGTCCTTTGTTACACCGGCAAGCCGCGCCGTTCTGGGATTAACAATTGGAAAATCGTGAAAGCTCATATTGACGGCGATCGCCGAGTCTGGCGAAACCTCGAAGAAATTGCAAAGATCGCGCAAGAAATGCCCGCCAGCATTCGCGCGGGAAATTGGAAAGAAACTGGCCGATTGTTGCGCGAGGAATGGAATTACCGCAGACGCAATCTGCCCACGATTTCGACACCCACCATAGATCGCATCCTTGCGAGTGCGCGAAAAGCCGGCGCGCTTGGCGGAAAAGTGTGCGGAGCTGGCGGCGGAGGTTGCCTTGCGCTGCTTATTGAGCCTGACTCGCGAGCTCACGTGGAAGAAGCCGCGACGTCAGCAGGCGGCCAAGTGCTGCCTATACGAATCGACCGCCGCGGTGTGCGAGTACGGCTATTACATTGATAGCTCATCCTCTCCGTCTGACCGCCGTCTGGAACGCTCGCTCGACGACTCACCGTTCACCTGCAACCATCCGAGCTCGCCGCGAATCCATATTCATCTAAGCGACAAAATGCAATAAAATAGCCTCGGAACGGGCACCCATGTACATTCGCTGCATTCTCGTAATTGTGGCCGCGATGGGTATCAGTGGTGATACCGCTGATGTCAATCGCTACCGTACCCCCGTGTTTCCGGATACGCCGGACATTGCTACAGCGCCGAGCTCCGTTCGCTCCGTGGATTTGTTCGGGCCGGGGATGTTTGTTTCGGTAGGGCCACAGGCATCCGACAAGCAGACTCCGCTTCAGCCGCAATCCCGATTGGAAATTGTCCGCTACGTCTCGGGAGAGTTTGCGAAAACCGTTTCGCCGATTCCCGGAGGCCGCAAGGGTTTCCGGATCCCGGTTGGCGAGAAATTGAATCAGGTCGAGTTAAGAAGGGCTTTACACAATGAAGGCGCCGCGGTGAACGTCGGCGAAACGGTGCAAGTCACCAGCGTGGAGTTCCGCACTCGAGAAATTATCGTCCAGGTGAATGGCGGCGGCAGAAAGCACTTCAATATTCGCGAACACCTTCAGGTCGGGATCGGAGGATCCGAAGCCCCGGGCACCGGACCGACCGGCCCACACGAGAAGCCGGGCGCCACGCTTATCCTCGACTACGGCCGTCCTGTTCCGGATTTGAGCGCCGATGACGTGATGACCGCGTTGCAAGCGTTCCTGAGCTTCTCCAAAGAGCAATCGGCCGCGGTAAATTGGGTGGATACCTTGCCCGCTCAATTTAAGGATGCCATCAAAGATCAGAAGGCCGTCGTAGGCATGGATCACGAAATGGTTCTCGCAGCTTTGGGCCGTCCGGATCACAAAGTCCGCGAGCGCGATCCGGATGGCGCAGAGACCGAGGATTGGATTTACGGAAATCCGCCGGCTAGGACCGTCTTCGTCACCTTTAATGGCGATAAGGTAATCCGCGTGAAAGAATACGAGTGACCGCGTTGACTTTTTTCCCCGCGCACCCTAGCATCACCGTTCGGTAAGTACCTCGCGGACGCCCCGAGTCGTCGTCCGTATTCCATTGCACGTGCCGGGAGGCCTCATGTCGATCAAGGTTGGGATTAACGGATTCGGGCGTATCGGGCGCAATATTTTTCGTGCCGCGTTGGAAGATCCGTCCATTGAAATTGTAGCGGTCAATGACATTACCGACTCGAAAACGCTGGCCCATTTGCTCAAGTACGACTCGATCCTGGGCAACCTGCCCAATAAAGTTACGCATACGGAAGACTCCATCGCCGTTGATGGTAAGAGTTTCAAAGTTTTCCGCGTGAAGGATCCCGCGGAGCTTGATTGGACCTCCGTCGGGGCCACAATCGTTGTCGAATCTACCGGACTTTTTACCAAAGGGGCTGATGCACGCAAGCACATTCGCGGATCTGTGAAAAAAGTAATTATTTCTGCGCCCGCCACCGATCCTGACGCCACTTTCGTTCTCGGCGTGAACGATAAAACCTACGACCCCGCGAAGCACCACGTGATTTCCAACGCCTCCTGCACCACCAACTGCCTGGCGCCCGTCGCAAAAGTAATTCACGATACGTTTGGCATCAACGTCGGGACCATGACTACGGTGCATTCGTATACCAACGACCAAAAGCTCCTCGATTTGCCGCATCCAGACCTCCGCCGGTCGCGAGCTGCCGCGCTTTCCATGATTCCCACGTCCACCGGAGCCGCAAAAGCTCTCCATCTGGTAATTCCGGAACTCAAAGGAAAATTGGATGGTTATTCGCTGCGCGTGCCAACGCCCAACGTCAGCGTGGTGGATTTAACGGTAATGACAGATAAACCAGCGACGGTGGAATCCGTAAACTCCGCGCTGAAGAATGCAGCCAACGGGCCGATGAAAGGCATTCTCGCCTACACCGAGGAAGAACTAGTCTCCATTGATTTCCGTGGCAACCCGCATTCCTCAATCGTTGATTCTGGATATACGCGCGTAGTAGGCGGAAACTGTGTAAAGGTTTTGGCGTGGTACGACAACGAGTGGGGCTACTCGAGCCGCTGCCGTGATCTGATTAAAATTCTAGCTGCCAAGCTCTAAGCCATTCAGGAGAACACCGCATCTTTGTCCGCGAACATGAATAAGCTTTCCATTCGCGATCTTGAACTGCGCGGCAAACGTGTGTTCATGCGTGTGGATTTCAACGTTCCCATGGCCGGCGATAAGGTCGAGGACGATACCCGCATTCGCGAAACACTACCCACGCTGCGCTATGCGATTGATCACGGAGCGAGGTTGGTGCTTGCGTCCCACTTAGGCCGCCCAAAAGGAAAAGTTGACCCAAAGTACACGCTCGCGCCCGTAGCTGATCGGCTCCGCGAACTCCTTGGCGAGCCTGTCGCTTTCGCTGCGGATTGTGTGGGTGCTGATGCCGAAGCAAAAAGCAAAGCGTTGCGCGACGGGGAAGTTCTACTTCTTGAAAATGTTCGCTTCCATCCGCAAGAGGAAGCCAACGATCCGGAATTCTCTCGGCAACTCGCACAATTGTGCGACGGACTTTTCGTTTGCGATGCTTTCGGCTCCTCGCATCGCGCGCACGCCTCGGTGGTTGGCATAACCAAATTTGTTCGCCAAGCCGCAGCTGGTCTGCTGATGGAAAAGGAACTCACTTATCTTGGAAAAGCTATATCGAATCCCGACCGTCCATTCGTCGCCATTCTAGGGGGAGCAAAAGTCTCCGACAAAATTGAAGTCGTTCAGAATTTGACGAAGCTCGCGGATACTCTGCTGATCGGCGGAGCCATGGCTTACACTTTCCTGAAATCGCAGGGCCTGCCGATAGGGAAGTCGCTGGTCGAAAACGACAAGCTTGATCTTGCTCGGGGCCTGCTGGAAGACGCGCACCGTCGGAACTTCCGTTTTCTGCTTCCCGTCGATCATGTGGTTGCGGAGTCTCCAAATTTGGCGGAAACAAGCATTGTTGACATCGCGCAAACGCCCGAGAACTTGATGGGCCTGGACATCGGTCCCAAGACGATCGCCTTGTTCAACGAACAAATCGAAGGCGCCCGCACGATTGTATGGAACGGTCCGGTAGGTATGTTCGAGAAACCAGCGTTCGCCCAGGGAACTTTGGCGGTTGCGCGCGCTGTAGCGGCAGCATCTGTGGCGGGCGCCACTTCGATTGTTGGCGGTGGCGATTCTGTTGCAGCCATCGAACAATCCGGTGTCGCTCCGAAAATCTCGCATATTTCAACCGGTGGCGGGGCTTCCCTTGAATTTCTGGCCGGTGAGAAGCTTCCGGGCGTTGAAGCGCTTACAAACAAATCCGGAAGCCGAAAGGATTCCTAATTGTCTCGTCGCCCCGTAATCGCCGGAAACTGGAAGATGTACAAGACAAGGCCGGAGACCCGGCAATTTTTCGAAACTTTCAAACCACTTGTCACCTCCTCGCATCATTGCGACATCGTCATTGCACCGCCTTTCACTGCGCTCTCCACTGCCGTCGAAGCCGCCGCTGGAACCGCCATAACCATTGCGGCTCAAAACGCGCACTGGGAACGCGAGGGCGCCTTCACCGGCGAAGTTTCCATGCTCATGCTCGTGGAGACCGGCTGTCGCGGCGTAATCATCGGACATTCTGAAAGACGCCAGTATTTCGGCGAGACGGACGAGTCAGTAAATCGCAAACTCAAGGCAGCGCTCCAAGCCGGATTAACTCCTATCGTTTGCGTTGGGGAGGTCGCCGCCGAGCGCGATGCCAATCTCACACACGCTGTATTAAAGCGCCAGTTTGAAGGCGGGTTTGCCGCGTTGACCGATGCGGAGTTCTCGCGTATTCTTTTAGCTTACGAACCGGTATGGGCGATAGGCACGGGGCGGACAGCAACGCCGGAAGTAGCGGCAAACGCCCACGGTTTCCTGCGCGAATTAGCGAGTAAACGATTTTCGCCGGAATGTGCGTGCGCGCTTCGCATCCTCTACGGCGGCAGCGTCAAGCCCGACAATATAAAAGGGTTGATGGCGCAGGAGGAAATCGATGGCGCGCTCGTAGGCGGAGCGAGCCTGGACGCGAAGTCGTTCGCCGCAATCGTGAATTTTTAGCGCCGACTGCCGGTGGGAACTCAGCGGCAGCAATAATGGAGTTCTGAATGTCGTCTTGGACAAAGTGGGGATTATCTTTACTCGTCGCTATTGCCCTAATCTGGGTGGGTTGGCGAATGACGTTTGTTTTGGTCACCCTGCACGTGGCTGTTTGCTTTGTGCTGGTAATCGTGATCATGTTGCAGAGTGGTTCGGCTGCGGATTTGGCCGGAGCATTTGGCGGCGCCGGCAGTCAAACTGCCTTCGGTCCTCGGGGCGCGGCGACCTTTCTTTCTCGCGCTACAACTTGGTGCGCGATCGTTTTCATGATGACTTCGCTCACGCTCTCCGTTAAGCGAGCCCCGTCGGAAGCGGCGGGCGTCCATTCAATCATGGAGGACACGCAGCACCCGGCATCGAAGCCTGACAAGCCCGTGGCTCCTAGCGGCGGACAGATTCCTTTAACGCCGCCAGCTCAGCCGGCTGCGCCGAAGAAGTAACAGATAGAGAATGCTTTAGATTTTCGGGAAGTAGCCCCCAAACGCGGCTGTGGCGGAATTGGCAGACGCACCAGCTTGAGGGGCTGGCGGTCGCAAGACCGTGGTGGTTCGAATCCACTCAGCCGCACCAATGCTTATATCCACGCGCAGCGTTGCCGCAATTCCTCGACCTAGTTCAAACTTTTTCCCTGGTGGAACAACTTGTAATTAGAATTCATCGCTGTTGTTAGAGAAGAATGGTTCTGCGGTTAGTCCCAGAAATCATCCCGGTCCAGAAGTTCTACCCCGATTTGTCTGCGTCCATCGCCATCATATCGGCAGTAAACTACGCGGGCTTGTGCCCGGCTGCCTTTATCTTTTCGGCATAGAACAACTCTGCCGCCGGCTTCGACTGCATGCCGGCATACCAGTCCCGCGCCATGCTGGCTGGTAGTTACGGTCCAGGTTTCTTCTTCCCATGTGCGAGCAGGATCTTCCCGCCGCAGCCAGATTGGCACAGAAGAAGTGAGCCGCGGGCTGCGCCGCAGCCGCTTGCTTAATTCCGATGCGCGAAGAAGAAACTCAAGCAACTGGGTCTTCGTTTCACCGTCAACATGTTGAGGACCGTCAGAAATTCGCTGCGCTTGCTCCACGCTCGAACTTAAAAACTTCCTGAACGACTCGATTTCAGAATCAGCAGGCTGACTTTTCAACCTGTCGTTACGCGCTTCCAGTTCTTGAAAGCAAGCGGCGAGAAAATGCTCAGTGCAGAGGCGTTTGGCGTCAAAATCCGCAGCTGCCGGTTCGGCGCACGAGCTGGAACTGCAAACGGACTCCTCAGTTGTCCGCGCTAGGTTCTGTGATTCTATTTGGTTTTCCATAGTACGCCCGAGCAATCTAACAGGTTCGTCTTACTTCTCTTTTGGCGCTTTTCCCATTCCCTTGGCAAGTTCTGAAATCGCGCCACCCACAAACTCCAGATGGCTCCGGCTGTAACTGGCCAATTCACTCGCAAAGTGTTGGGAAGTCTCCGCCGCTTTTTCTTTCAGCGAGTTCAGCGCTTTGTCCAGAATAGGCTGAAACGCTTCGCGGAAATGTCGTTCCGCCTCAGCCGAATACTTCTGACCCGAGGCGCGAAGATTGTTCAGAGCTGCTTGTGTAGCTTGTTTGCTCTGAGCTTCCAATTCTTCTTTGGCAGCAGCGAGTTTCTCCCGAATTGCTGTCTCGAACTGCTTTTCGAAACGCGCATACGTTTCTTCGATTCGCGTCGCTGATCTATCCACCGATCGCTCGACAGCCTTTTCCAATTCGCCCTTCTGCTTGGCCAAGTCCGACGTCACTTTCAGCGCGTTATCAATGCTGGGCGCCATCTGTTCTTTCATGCGCGCCACGATTCGAGCCACGCCTTCCTTTCGAGACGCTTCGATCACTCCCTGCACGCGCTCCGTCGCTTTCGCAGCCAGACCCAGCGAGGTATCTTCGAGCTCACGAGTGCGCTGTTCCACTCGTTCCAACGCTTGTTGAACGTCGGTTTCCAGTTTTTTCTTCCACTGGCCGTAAAGAATCCGCGCACTTTCCTGGCTCGCTTTGTTTATTTGTTTAATGGATTGTTCGATCCACGGTCCAGCCTGCGAAGTGCTTGCTTCGGACAGAACTTGTTTCGCCTCCTCGCGAAGCGTGGCGCGCAATTCAACCAGCATCGATGCAGCCTTCTCGCGAACCGAAGACGCTGCCGCTTCGGCCAGCATGCCTTCCATCTGCTGCTGGAATTCGCTCATTAGCTGGCCAACCGGCCTGGCCGACGATGCCGCCGATGCAGGCAGTTCAACCTGTCGCGCGCTGCTTGCTTTCCCGCGCTTATCTTCCACCGCAATCCCGATTGATTCGGGACGTGGCACCGCAAATGGTTTCGACTTCGACGTATCCATTTCCAGGTTACGCGGTCCGGTAAAAGGGAGCCAATCCTGGGGAGGAGAATCGATGCCCCAAATATTCCCCGGGGTTTCCAATTCCACCGCCGTCTGAAAAAGCCCCGTGGGATCCTTCGGGCGATCGACCCACTTCACGCGCCCGCGCGCCGAAATTGGCGCATTCGCTTTTGGATTTTTCAGTTCGAGAACGACCAAGGCATTCGTCAGCACCTGGTGTTTTGAAAGATATTTGAAGCCGTGGCAGCTGATAGCCACCGTGGACACTTCTTCGCTGTACGGCCCTCGGAAAGAATCCACTCCTTCCACTTTCAGAGGAATGGCATGTTCCACGCGTGTGCTGCGCCGAGCTGGCCGGAAGGCGACCGAGCTATTGGACATAATCGTCTCTCAGTACTGGGAAACTTAGGATAAGTCAGACAGCGGAGATTGGCCGGCAAATCCACATTAGAATTCTCTAAGAGTTACTACCAGCGTAGTCGCCGGGATAGCCACGCGAATTTAACGAAATAACAAACCCGCGCTATCATAGGGAGTGATCGCGCAAGAAACGTAGTCAGTTGCATCGAAGAAGGGTCATCTTGTGGGCTCCACCATCCTGAAAACTCTTCTAGCGCGCCACTCTGAATCGCAGAAACTTGATTGGGAAATTGAACAAACCTCTGCCCCTCGTCGCATATTCCTGTTATCGCCGGTCAACGCTGCTGGCGTCCGCGCGAAAATGATTACCAGCGGAAAAGCGAAATTTCAGTTAGCGGTACGGTTGCGTGAGCAAGGCCTGCCCCTGGACGACCTGTTCAGTTTCATCAGCGGGCTTTATTTTCGCGGGAAGATGGCCTACGCCAATGCGTTCGGGGCAGCTTCATCGGTTACACCGAGCGCCTACGTTATTGTGGCCGGACGCGGCCTGATTCTCCCGCGCACGATTGTGACGCAACAAGATTTGAGGAAGCTCTCGACGGTTCCCATAGACCATCGTGACGCGCGCTTTCGCGCCCCCTTGGAGCGCGACGCCCGAGCATTGCGCCAAATAGTCGGGCCCGATTGCCAGGTTGTGCTTCTCGGCAGCATCGCGACTCCGAAATACGTGGAACCTTTGCTCGGAGTTTTCGGCGAACGCCTGCTCTTCCCCTCGGAGTTTGTTGGACGCGGAGATATGAGCCGTGGCGGGTTGATGCTGCGGTGCGCCCGCGAGAACGTTCAACTAAGCTATGTGCCGGTTGCGACCGCGCAGCGTCACGGCCCCAGACCGCCGAAGCTGCCCAAAGCGCCACGACGAAAAGCCAGCTGCTAAGTTTCGTTTTCCCCTTTGCTGCCCAATTTAAGGCCTTTTAGGCGATTCCGGCCGCACGCGTCCAAATCTTTCCCTCACAATCACTCTTGATATTCGGCACCGCTTGTATATGATGCCGTTGGAAAATTAGAACGCAATTCCATCGAGCGCTTCCTGCGCACGGTGCAACGGGAGCAATAGCGATGCGACTCGGCAATCGCAACAGTGAGAGCGGTTCCGCGGCGACAGCGGGCCTGCTGGCGCTACTGATAGCGTTTATGGTCGCCGTCACGGTTTACTATTTTGTCGCGAACCGGTATGCGCCCCCCGCAACCATAACTGCCGTGGGTCAGGCGGTGGATCATCAGTACTTCCTCACACTGTGTGTTACCGGCGCCGTTTTTATTCTTTCTCAGCTGGGACTTGCCTACGCCATTTGGCGCTTCCGCGATCGCGGACAACAAGCGCATTTCACGCGCGGGAATAACACCCTGGAAATGATCTGGACTACCGCGACGATCATTCTCTTCCTCGGCCTCGGTTTGCTGGGTCGTAAAGCCTGGGCTGAAGTGCGCTTCACTCCGGCGGAGCCGGATGCGGTGCGAGTGGAAGTTACCACCAACCAATTTGTGTTCAACTTCCGCTATCCCGGCCCTGACGGCAAATTCGGCAGGCTCGATCCGAAGCAGGTCAGCGCTTCCACCGGAAACCCATTGGGCATTGATGAAAATGATCCTGCCGGAAAAGACGACATTGTGATGCCCACGCTGACCGTGCCGGTGAATCATCAAGTCGAGTTGCTCATCCGTTCGCAGGACGTGATTCACAATTTTTATGTCCGCGAGTTGCGGCTTCAGCAAGACGCAGTTCCGGGAATGATCGTCCCCATTCACTTCACCGCGAACCAAACGGGGCATTATGAAATCATGTGCACCCAACTCTGCGGGCTGGGGCATTATCGCATGCGCAGTTTTCTCGATGTCGTATCGGAAGCCGACTTTCAGAATTTCTTGAAGCAGCAACAGCAAGGTGCCGCCCAGTGAACCCGATCCATATGTCAGGAGGCCATGCATGAGTTCGCACGCCCATACCGGGCACGCGGTCGTAGTAGAGCCCAGCGGGTTTATTCGCAAATATATTTTCAGCGTCGATCACAAGGTGATAGGTATTCAGTATTTCCTTCTCGCTCTTACCGCTGTGTGCGTAGGAATCGTTCTCTCACTACTAATGCGTTTTCACCTTGTCTATCCGGGAGCGCACCTTCCCTTTGTCAGCGGCGGGATTATGACGCCCGAGCAGTATCTGGCGCTGGTCACCATGCACGGCACGATCATGGTATTTTTCGTTTTGACCACGGCTCCTCAAGGTGGCTTCGGGAACTACTTTCTGCCCATCCAAATTGGCGCGCCCGATATGGCTTTCCCGCGCCTGAACATGCTGTCTTTCTGGGTCACGTTTCTCGCATTCGTCGCAATTCTTGCGGCGTTTGTTGTTCCGGGCGGCGCTCCGATCAGCGGCTGGACTGGCTACACACCGCTTAGCGGCATGGGTGAAGTCACCGGACCCGGCGAGGGCTGGGGCCAGACTATGTGGATTATCAGCATCTCGCTCTTTTGCCTGGCTTCGCTGCTGGGCGCTCTGAACTTCATCGCCACTACAATTGATCTGCGCGCTCCCGGCATGACTCTTTTTCGCATGCCACTCACCGTATGGGGCTGGTTTGTCACCGCGATTCTCGGTTTACTCGCTTTCGGAGTGCTTCTAGCTGGAGGAATTCTGCTTCTTCTCGATCGTTCTGCCGGAACAAGTTTCTTCCTTCCCGCTGGTCTGGTCGTGAACGATCAGTTGCAGCCTCACAGCGGCGGCTCACCGCTCCTGTGGCAGCATCTCTTCTGGTTTTTCGGGCATCCCGAGGTTTACATCGCGATATTGCCCGGCATGGGAGTGGCTTCGCACATTCTTTCCACTTTTGCGCGCAAACCCGTTTTCGGATATCGCGCCATGGCAATGGCGATTTGCGCCATCGGTTTCCTGGGCTTCATGGTCTGGGGCCACCATATGTTCGTCAGCGGCATGAGCCCCTATTCCGGGTTTGCGTTTTCAGTTCTGACCATGTCTATCGGCGTTCCTTCCGCCATTAAAACCTTCAACTGGATCGGAACGCTGTGGGGCGGGAAAATTCAGTTCAAATCTCCCATGCTGTTTGCGCTTGGCTTCGTTTCACTGTTTGTCAGCGGCGGACTCTCTGGCTTGTTTCTGGCGCAACCCGCCGTGGACAATATGCTTCACGCTACCTACTACGTCGTAGCGCACTTTCATCTGGTGATGGGTGTAGCGGCCATCTTTGGAATTTTTGCCGCCACCTATTTCTGGTTCCCGAAAATGTTTGGTCGCATGATGAGCGAACCTCTGGGCAAACTCCACTTTTGGTTCACCTTTGTGGGAGCCTACTGCATCTTCATGCCCATGCATTTCGTGGGAATTGCGGGCGGTATTCGCCGCTATGCCGATTCCACCGGCACTACCTACGCTGCCGTTCTTCAACCGCTGCATATGTTCATGACCTACGCCGCATTTATCACCGGAGCTGCTCAACTGATCTTTCTTTTTAATTTTTTCTGGAGCTTGAAGCACGGAGCCATCGCAGGCAAGAATCCCTGGAATGCCACCACCCTTGAATGGATCACGGATTCGCCGCCTCCGATCGACAATTTCGGCGGCCGTTACCCCAGCGTGTATCGTGGTCCCTACGAATTCAGCGTTCCCGGTTACAAGCAGGATTTTATTCCGCAGAATCTGACCCCTGACCAGGCGGCGATGTTGAAGTAGCTACGCATCGACGCAGGAGTTTTTATGCCAGGCAGCACAGTTGCAGAAGAAGTCGAGCTAATTAGCACCGGAAAAGGGGGCGGCGGAGATTCGTCCCGTGACGATGGTGGTTTCGGCGGAGGTGGCGACGACTGGAAAGGCTCCTCCGGCTCCGCTCGCGTCCCGCAGCGCGCTTACGTTACCGGGATGGTCATCGCCCTCAGCGGCATTCTGATGTTTTTCATGGCGCTGGTGAGCGCCTATATCGTCCGCAAGGATATGCCCAATAGCGCCTGGGTGCAGCTCAACGTCCCGCGCATTCTTTGGCTGAACACACTGATTCTTATTGCCAGCAGTTTTACACTCGCCCGTTCCCGCAGTCGCTTTCTCGCAAACGACGACGCGGCCTTTCGTCACTGGTGGGGGGTCACCACAATTCTCGGAATTTTCTTTTTGATTGGTCAGGTAATCGCCTGGCGCCAGCTCGCCGCCGCCGGACTTTTTCTGGCAACCAATCCGGCCAGCAGCTTTTTCTACGTTTTCACCGCCGCGCACGGCCTTCACCTTTTGGGCGGCGTTCTCGCGCTTCTTCTGGTCGCTTTCAGGCCAACTCACAACCTCACACGTGGCACGGCCACTGAAATCGTTTCGATGTATTGGCACTTTATGGACGGACTTTGGGTTTTTTTGTTTTTACTCCTCCTTCTGGGACGGTGAAAAGTGAGTGACACGGAATTCGAAGGCATAGTTGAGTCACCCTGGTCGGGGGGCGCCTCTCCCTTCGCCATCAACTCTAAAAAGTTGGGGATGTGGCTCTTTATCGTTTCCGACTCGCTCACGTTTTCAGCCTTGCTTATCAGTTACGCTTACGTCCGGCTTGAAACTCCCAACTGGCCCAGGCCGTTTGAGATTTGGCCCGCCATCGCCAAGTCGTCGTTCATGACTTTCGTCCTGCTCTCCAGCAGCTTGACCATGGTCTTGGGCGTGAACGCCGCGTTCAAGGGCGACCGCAAGAAAACAGTCCGCTATCTGATCGCTACGATAATTTGCGGAATCGCTTTCGTGCTGATCCATGCCACGGAGTGGGTCTCGCTGTTTGGCGAAGGTGTGACGCCCTGGGGAAATCCCTGGGGTGTGCCGTTGTTTGGGGGCACATTTTTTGGACTCACCGGCCTTCACATGCTGCACGTAACAATTGGCGTCGCGTACCTCGCAATCATCGCCTGGGGTTTTGGCAAAGGGAAGTACACCGCGGAGCACGTGGAAGTGAGCGGCCTCTACTGGCATTTCGTTGACTTGGTGTGGATGTTCATCTTCCCCATGGTTTATTTGCTGAGCGTGAATCCGAAGTAACAAGGAGAGCACTGCCTAATGAGCGCGCACGGACACGCCGAACTTACGCACGAGCATTCCGTAGGCACCACCAGGCTTTTTGCCACCGTCTGGGTTTGGTTGCTGCTGCTAACTGCCTTGGAAGTTTTTCTCGCCTACGAAAGGCTTGAAGTCCATCTGATGATCACGATTCTGGTCGGCCTTTCACTTATCAAGGCCGCCTTGATCATGTCCTACTTCATGCACTTGCGGTTCGAACGTCTGGGGCTCTTCCTACTCCTCGTCCCGGCTATGGTATTCTGCATTTGCATGATGTTGATCATGTTCTTCCCGGACAGCATTCGGCTGATGAACCTGCGGCCACATTAGGTTGGCGAATGTCCGGAGATTTATTTTTGGTTTGTTGATGTACATATGAAGAGCTGCCTGACAATTCGATTCGCCATTGTTCTCTTCCTGGGCCTTGCGATCTTGGGTGCATGTCTCGCGCCTTCGGTATTGGCGCAAGGCTGCGCTATGTGCTACCAGAATGCTTCGGCCACCGGTGCGCAGGGAAGTCAGGCGCTTCGTCATGGCATCCTTATTCTCCTGTTTCCCACGTTGACTGTTTTTACCGGCATTTTCGGCCTGATTTACCGCCGCCGGAACCTCGCGCGCTGAACGCGCGATGTTTGCCCACCGCAGCAATTGGAACTTAAAATCCAATCGCCTTAGCGAAGCTCTCTTCAAGCATCGTGCGGCCGATAAGCCCCTGCTCGACCTGACGGTTTCCAATCCCACTGAATGCGGTTTTGTATACGATCGAGGAAGCATCCTGCAAGCCCTGGCGAATCCCGCTTCTCTTTCCTACGACCCTGAGCCAAAGGGCATGCTTTCGGCTCGAGAGGGAATAGCCGAATACTATTCGGCACATGAAATTGTCGCCCCGGCGGAAAGCATTATCCTCACCACCGGTACGAGTGAAGCATACTCATTCGCGTTTCGTGTTCTTTGCAATCCGTCCGATGAAGTTCTTGTTCCCGAGCCCAGTTATCCACTTTTCAGTTTTCTTGCGGACATTGACGACGTAAAACTCGTTAGCTATCCATTGCTGTATGACCACGGCTGGCAGATTGATTTCCACGCCCTCCAGCAGGCCATCACGCCCCGTACTCGCGGGATCATCGTCGTCAATCCCAACAATCCCACGGGCCATTTCTGCAAAGCTGACGAAACGGATAAATTGAACGAAATTTGTTCGTCTCGCCAAATTGCTATCATCGCCGATGAAGTCTTCCTGGATTTCCATTTCGAAGCGAAGCGGCCATCGAGCTTCGCGGCAAATAACGCATGCCTCACCTTCACAATGAGCGGCCTCTCCAAGATTGCCGGTCTTCCGCAAGTGAAAGCCGCGTGGCTGGTCACCACTGGTCCGGAAGAATTAAGAGATCAAGCGCTTCCCCGTCTCGAAGTGATTGCCGATACTTTCCTGTCGATGAACACTCCTGTACAGCTTGGCATTCCCCGCTTTCTGGAACTTCGCCACGGGTTTCAAAATCAGTTGATGACCCGTGTGCGCCGAAACCTGGCAAAACTCGATGCGCACTTGTCGGCGCAGAGTTCCTGCTCAAGATTAGAAGTAGAAGGTGGCTGGTACGCGGTGCTTCGAGTCCCGGTAACTCGCGCGGACGAGGACTTGGCTATCGAGCTTCTAAATACCCAGGGGATCTACGTCCATCCTGGGCATTTCTACGATTTTCCCACCGATGGATGTCTGATTGTCAGCTTAATCACGCCTGCGGAAGACTTCGATGAAGGAATAGAACGTTTACTAACGGTGTTTTAGACTTCAAGAGTTCGATTTTCGCTCTGATCGTGTAACGGGATCCAATCGACGTCCGCGACAATTATCCGCGCAGTCGCCCTGGCGGATCCGCCGTAACCGGCGTTTCGATTTTCAATTCTGGTCCTTCATGATCAGGCAGTTTAGAAGGAGGCAACTGTGGAATCCCAACTCCCCGATTCATTTCGAGGTGTTCTTTAGCGCAACGCGGACAGTACCCCTTGCCGGTTTCCTCTTCGCGCTGGCTAGCCAGTTCGTAGCATTCGCAAATACAATCGCAATATCCGGTTGTTGAAGCAGTTTTGATCGCGACCAATCCCATCTGAAATCCTCCGTCGCAGGATACTACCCGCTAGCGCTAGGGGACGCAAGGCAGGAACTTCGCGCGTTGCAGATTCTAAGCGTGTTCGAGTTGCGCAAGCCGGAAAGGATCGCCAACCTTATCGTGAAGTTCCAGCCAAACGCTGTCCGGTTGCGACAAAAATACTTCCACAACTCGCGGGTCAAACTGCCGCCCGGAATATCGGCGAATTTCTTCGCGTGCGACGGTAATCGGCATAGCCTTGCGATACGGACGATCCGAAATCATCGCATCCAGCGTGTCGGCTACTGCGAATATCCTCGCTCCCAGCGGGATCTGTTCTCCTTTCAACCCGCGAGGATATCCCGAACCGTCGAAGCATTCCTGGTGCGTCAACACGATCTCGGCCGCATCTTTCAGAAAAGGAATTCGCTTCAGCACCGCGAATCCAATCCCGCAGTGCGTACGCATAATCTCGCGTTCTTCAGCCGTTAGAGGTCCAGGCTTCCGCAAGATGCTATCCGGAATTCCCATCTTGCCGATATCGTGCAAAAACGCGCCGCGAGCGATGTGTCGCATCAGCCCTTTGTCCACGCCCATGAGCTTGGCCATCGTTATGGTAAACGCCGTCACCCGCTGGCAGTGGCCCTCGGTCTCTGCATCCTTCGCATCCAACGCCCCGCCCAAGGCCTCCAGCGTGTAGTCGTACGATTGCTCCAGGTCCTGCAGAGCAATCGATAGCTGCTGCGTGCGTTCCGCCACCAAGTGCTCCAGATCGCTTTGGTATGTCCGATTTTCCAGCACCAGTTGGCGATGTTCCAACGCGCGTCGTACGCTCAGATGCAGCTGATCCTTCTCAAACGGTTTCAGAATGTAGTCATAGGCCCCGGCGCGAATCGCTTCCAGCGCGATCGAGATGTCGTGCATCGCTGTGACCATAATCACCGGCACGTCCGGATCCTGCGTGCGTAACTCGGAGAGCAGACGGATCCCATCCATCTCCGGCATCACGATATCGCTCAGAACTAAATCGAATGAATCGTTCCCGAAAGCCTCCAGCGCAATCAGCCCATTTGGACACACGGTGCAACGATAGCCTTGCGCATCGAGCAGCGTCGAGACCACTTCTCGAATCGCTTCTTCGTCATCCACCACCAGGATTTTTTCTCGCTCCACGGCCAACTCCGGGTAATTTCCTCCTTAGTATAATCCACGTCAAATCCCGGCCAGCCCGGCTTGTTGAGGCAGAGTGCTAGTTTGCGCAATGCCTGCTGTACCCTTTCACAACAGGATCTAACCCCTCGCCTGGGGCCTCTCCAATTCTTCCATCGCGTCTTCCGCGTAAGCCGATAGATTCGCGACCAAGTTCGTGAGATGGATCAGAGGGCCGGTCCTGAGCGGCCTTCCCGCCGCAACCCACTTCGAAAGCAAACGATACAACACGCGAAAGCGAAATCTGAGCCAGACGCGGAATGCTTCCTCATGTCTCGAAGGATTTGGATTGAGAGACGCGATTACTTTGGCGAGTTGTTCGGTGCGCGCAAAGTCCGCAGCCACTCCGCTCAAAAAACGCGCCACAGTTTGCCGCCGCTCTTCCCTCCACATCCGCTCCACCTCCTCCGAAGTATTGCGCCGCACATACCGGGCGTTGGTGGATGCCAGCGATTGCTGCAATTGAGGCAGGTGCTGAGAATGCCGCGAAAGCAGCTCTTCTATCTTGGTTTCGAAACCCGCCGATATTTCCTCGGGCAAAGGTTTGCCCAGCAGGCGCCCTAATCCGATCAGCATGCCGGCAAGGGCCGCCGCGCCGAGAAGCAGGAATGTATTCACGCGCTAGCCGCCGATTCTGCGAGCCTTTTGTCTGGAAGGCTTCGCCCAAGAACGCGATGAAGTCGATCGGAGTCGATTATGTGCGCATTCGCGAAATCATAAAACTGTTAAATGTTCCGCTATTTACCGAATGGATGTTGACTCGGAAGCCTCTAAACGATAGTATCCTCGCGGGGCAACGGAGTTGTTGTGGAGTCACTCGAGCGTTTTGCGCAAAATCAGCGCATCATCGAACACTTTGCCCTGCGCTGGTTGGTGGATATTCCTACCGATCTAGCCCGGCTCCATCACGTAGCCCGCCTCTGCGATGTTTCCACCGGTACCTACTATCACTCTGGTTTGTGCGGAGCCTTTTCCGAGGCCGCTATTCATCAGGCTCTACTGTATTGCCACGAAGAACTCTTTGATAAGGTTCTGGAAAAAACTCTGCGGGAGCAGGAGGGAGACCTGCGCCAAATGTTTCTTAACATCGCTGCGCCCGGTTTCGAAATCGCCGGCCGATGGCTTGAACTGGAATACTTCCGAATGTGGGTGCCCATTGGCACTCCCGCCTACCTTCGCGAATTATTCTACTCCAATATCCGCGTCGTTCTCGGCTCAATCGTTGCTGAACGCGCCGTGGTTTCCACCGCCGCTTAAGCCTTTTGAATCCTTCGGTGTCTACGCTTTGGGCTCCCGCCTAAGAACCGTCTGGAAAACCTGTTATTCTGGATTGTCATCCAAGTTCTTGCGTCTCCAGGTTGCCGATTTGTCGGAGGTGAATATTGAAGCAGTTCGGTATTGTAATTCTCGCGATCTCCAGCGGACTTTTTGTTGCTGCCCAGAGTCCCTCCGCAAAGTCAGTGCTTCCGGCACAGACACCGCCTCCGCAAGTGGCAGCTCCTGCAAATCCCGAATTTCTGAAAGCTGCGGACGAAGTCCTGGCGCAAATGAGCCAGCTCCTGGACCTGCCGATTAAAGAACCTCTCAAGAAAAGTCTTCGATCGAAACAGGAGATTCGCGACTATCTCATTCGTGAGGAAAAAGAGGATAGAACCGACCAAGAGCGCTACGCCGATTCAAAAACGCTCCAAGCCTTCGGCTTAATTCCGAAAGATTTTCCCTTGGACTCGTTCATGCTCGATGTTCTTACCGACCAGGTCGCCGGGCTTTACGACCCCAAAGCAAAGGAATTTTACATCGCGGATTGGATCCCAGCCGACGAACAGCGCGAAGTGATGTCTCACGAATTGACCCACGCGCTTGAGGATCAGTCGTTTCACATCGATCCCTGGATTAAAGCCGCTCGACCGAATGATGACGCTGAACTCGCGCGCGAAGCTGTCAGCGAAGGCTCCGCACTCGCCGCTATGGTTGACTACACTATGCGGGACCAGAGCGTCGGCGTCCGCGATCTACCGGACGTCTCCCTGATTATTCGTTCCGGCGCCGTGGCCGAAATGGACAAAGACCCCAAGCTCTCAAAAGCTCCGCCTTACATACGCGACGAGTTGCTTTTCCCCTATCTGGCTGGCACCGGATTTTCACAGCAATTTCTAAAAGCCCACTCGGGTTGGAAGGATTTGCATTTGATTTTCCAGAACCCGCCTGTTTCCACTCAACAGATTATCCATCCCGATCTTTATTTGTCGAATGTGAAGCCCGAAGCCGTCACCCTGCCTGACTGGAAGAATCTTGCGCCAGACGAATGGAAGCTCCTGGAGGAAAATGTCTTAGGCGAGTTCGGATTCGCCGAGGTCTTGAAACAATTTCTCGGCCAGGAGCGCGCGGACATGACTTCTTGTGCATGGAAGGGCGACCGCTACGCCATATTTGAAAGCGCCAAGAGCAAAAATGCTTCGCTGGTGTTTCGCATCGTACTGGACAATCCGGACGACGCGGCGCGCTTCTTTGGCCAATATAGCGAATTACTGGAGTTGAAACACCCAGACCGCAAGGAACTCTACCGCCGTCCCAACTTTTTCCAGTTTCAGACCGATGTGGGAGGAGTTTTCCTGCACTGCGCCGCAACCAGCTGCTTGGTCGTGGAGAATGCCACTCGCGAAACTTTTGAAAATATCAACCGCGCGGTTGCCTTGCCCGCGGCTCCGGCTCCCACCCCTGCGGATTCCAAACCGCCGCAATCAATCACCTGGCTGCGGCGTCCGGTCGAATCTGGTCTTGATGGCCGCACAACAAGCCAGTGCCAAACGTCGGCAGGTCTTGTCGCCGCCAGCTTTAGTCGTTGAGCGATATTCCCGCCGGGTCTGCGCGGTGGATCACCATCATGGTCTGATCGTCCGCCTGCCGCGTGCCCGACGAAAAATTATTTACGTCCTTCAGGCAAGCCGTCAACAATTCCTGCGGCTTCCATCCATGGCGTTCGCCGACCACACGCATGATCCGCGACACTCCATATTCCTCGCCCTTCGCGTTTGCTGCCTCGGAAATTCCGTCAGTATATAAAACCAGACTGTCTCCGGGCCCGAGGTTTACATGGTCGATCGTGTATGTGCTCTTCGAAAACATTCCGAGCGGAAGCCCAGTGGAAGAAATCTTCCTCACGCCGCTTTTTTCGATGATCAGCGCAGGGAAATGCCCCGCGCTTCCGATTTCAATTTCACCCGATGTGCCCGCTCGCCCGCATACCAGCGTGGCGTACTGTCCCGCAATCGTGCTTTCGCAAAAAACATGATTGGCTCGTTCCAGCAAGCCGTCGAGTTCCAACCCTACCCCTGACAGCGACCGGAACATCGCATGCAGATGCGTCATTAAGAGCGAAGCCGCCACGCCTTTTCCGGCAACGTCTCCGAATAGAAAAACCAGCTTTCCGTCGCCGCTCGCTGGCGCAATCAAATCACAGTAGTCGCCGCTCACCAGTCCTGCGGGTTTGTAGAGATACTGGATGTGCCAGTCGTTGAACCGCACATTTGCTTCCGGAAGCAGTCCGCGTTGGATTCTTGCCGCCAGTTCCATATCGCGCTCCAATGCACGCTGCTCTCCGCTGGTCAGATGGTCGAGGCAGAAGCGCACCAAAGGGTCAGCTAGCAGACGGTCCTTCTCAACCGTGTCATTGCAAGCGGGACAAATTCCATACGTTCCGTCATCCATTCTTTGCAGCGCCGAATTCACTTCGCTAAGCGCATCCACGAACGGCGCGGCCGGAACTTCCGGGGTTGCAGACGAAATCGCCAGAGTTATTTGCTCGCGTCGTTTCTCAAGTTGTTCTCGAATATACGGATCGGTCACTCCGGGCATGACTCTCTCCTTCACTTCCGAGCTTCTCGCGGTTCCCGCGCCCCCGCTATCCGCTTCGCGCATGGCATCCCCCTGGGTTTCTCTCTATTGTTGGATTCGTTTGGTTGGGTCGTGGATTCCGCAACTATGGACTTCAGCGGCAAATTCGCGGCTTTTCGCTCCACCCGCGCCAATCGGCGTTCGAAGCGCCCGCGCAGCTGCTGGTAAGCGCTCGCTCCAATAACTCCCAGACGCCTGGCCTGTTGCAGCGCTTTTAATGCCCCGCGCGAGGTTTCAGCAGCGCGCTCTGTTTCTCCACTGTGGCGTTCGTAATAAATTGCGAGTTGTTCGTACGCTTCCACTCCTTCGCGTGAATGTCCAAGCATGCCTTCCCAAAGATCGCGGGCAAGCGTTAGATCGCCTCCGCGCTTCGCAAGCCGCGCCAGCGATTTTTTCGCGGCCCGATCGCTCTCTTCAGACAACTCCGACAATGCAATCGACTGCTCGTAATGCTGGCGCGCTCGTTTGGTTTCGCCGCGCCGCTCGCATATCCGTGAAAGCCCGAAAAGCTCAAACCCATCTTTCTTCTCTCGACCATGTTCTGCCAGCAGCGATACGATTCGGCTGGAGAGCGCCGCAAGTCCCCGCAGGTCCATTTGATTGTGCAAGAAAATCGGCACCAGCGGTTCAGGAGGACCCCCGCGCAGAAAATCAAAATAAATCTCCGGAATCAATTCCGACACTAAGTCAGGCCCACGATTCCACCCCAGCACGTGCCGTTCAAGTTCCCACAGGCGAACCGACCCTATCCGCACCCGCCAGAGATTTCGAGCAGGGTGCAGGAAATCCAGGTGCGCTGTCGGTGTAGGTGGCCGCAGTTTTCGCGTCATTCGATAGCGCGTTTCAAGCAATGGCCAATCGAAGGATTTGCCATTGAAAGTCACCAGCACGCGGCGCTCGGCCATGCGCTCCGCCAACGTCACGAGCAGCGCATGCTCGTCGCCGTGGTCGCGCATGAAAAACTGTTCTACTTCCAGTCCGCCCGCATCCCACCACGCGATTCCCACCATGAACGGATACGTCCCCGTTCCGCCCATGATCCCCGTAGTTTCAGTATCCAGGAAGAGCCATTGCCGCGGGTCGGCAACAACCTCAGGAGCACCCGGAACCAGCAAACGCAACGCCGAGGCGTCCACTCTCTCGTCCGCGACGCCGTGTCCCAATGGCGGGCAATCCGTTTTCACGCCATTCACTACATCGGAAAACCATTTCCGCAAAGCTAGATGCTCGCCATATTCGTTTTGTACCAGTTGGGCGCCCAGAAGCTCAGCGAGCCGCTCTGCGCCATCAGGAATATTCGGAGAGTGTCCGGGCCGTTCCTCGAATAGACCTTCTGACAACTGATCGGACTTCGCCGTCTGTCGGGAACTCCATGAATTTCGGGCAATCACGTTAGACGGTTTCTCCAGTGCCTTCACTCGCGCGAATCGGTCTGGCAACGTCTTGCTCATGCGCAGAGATGCCCCAAAAGTTTTAGAGCAACTTCCTTAGTCTTCTCGCTTTTCTCACCCGCGGGTCCCACGCACGACGGGCAGCCCTGCTCGCACGGGCACGCTGCGATCAATTCGCGCGTTCGCCGCAGCAATAAATCGTGGACGCGAAACAACGGCTCGCTGAATCCAATTCCGCCGGGATAAGCGTCGTAGAGATACAAATTCGGCTCGAAGAATTCTTTCATCTGCGATGGCTCCGTCATTGCCGGCGTAAACTCCTGCCAATCCGCTTCGATTCCAGGACTTGCCGGCCGCTCGCCGATGGCAGTTCCAATGTCACGCTTATCGCACATCAACAAAAGCGTGGCCATTGACTCCAGCGCGTACAGCAAGCCGAAAATCCCGCTCTGTCGGTCAGACAATGCAAAAGGCAATGAAGCAAGCAGCTCGCGTTCAAGCGTGATCCAGAACGAAGTGGTGTGCATCTCGTTTTCCGGTAACTCGAGTTTTCCCGCGCCCACATTCTCGTTTGTAAGAAATTTGATCTTCTTGAACCCCACAACTTGCGAACGCACCAGCACGTCACCATGCGCGCGAGCCGCTGGCCCGGCGATGCGTTGCTCCTCGGCAATCTCCAGCACGCGAACCTGCGTGTAGCGAATCGCATCCGTGAAATAATCCACATTTACGCGCTTCACATAGGCCTTGCGCTGATCAAAATCCAGCCGCTCCACGTGATACTGCTTCCCCTGATGGATGTATATGGCCTTCGGATGCACTGTGGTCAACGCGGACGAAAAATCCACTTCGCCAATCACCTCGGGCTCGTCTTCGTTCTCGCCCGTTACATCGATGATCACGAAGTTATCCGACGTTACCGACCGCAAACTCACCGTATCCGCAGGATAAGCTTGCTGCACCCAATGCCAGTTCCCGCCGCTGCGATGGAGGTAGCCGGCTTCGGCCAGCCGTTCGCAAATTTGCGGCAAAGGTATGCTGCCAATCCGTTCGTCGGGCGATAGAGGCAATTCGAAAGCCGCGCATTTCAGGTGGTTGATCAGAATTTCAAGATTGTCCGGCTGCACGTAGGCATGCTCCGGCGAGCGGCCGAAAAAATAGTCCGGATGTTGCACGATAAATTGATCCAATGGTGCGGACGAGGCCACCAGCACCGCGCAAGACGCCCCGCTCCGCCTCCCCGCTCGTCCCGCGCGCTGCCATGTGGAAGCAATCGAGCCTGCGTATCCCGCCATTACCGCGGCATCGAGCGAACCGATGTCGATTCCAAGTTCCAAAGCGTTCGTCGCGACCACACCGCGTACTCGGCCCTCGCGCAACCCTCGCTCGATCTCGCGCCGCTCCCCAGGCAAGTATCCTCCGCGATATCCGCGCACCGCCTCCGATTGTCCCGGTTGCGGGCGGTTGGCTTGTTGCAGATATGTGAGCAAAACCTCCGTGTGCAGCCGGCTGTTCGCAAAAACAATCGTTTGTAGCTTTCGAGCAAGAAGTTCCTTCGCTACCCGCGTGGTCTCATTCAAATAACTGCGCCGAATCCCCAGGTTCCGGTTCACCATTGGAGGGTTGTAAAAAACAAAGAGCTTCTCCGCAGCGGGCGCTCCGTTTTCCTCCACCACTTCCACCGGGCGCTCGATCAGTTGCCTGGCGAGTTCGCCTGGATTGGCAATCGTCGCGGAGCAGCAAATAAATTGGGGCTTCGAGCCATAAAAATCAGCAATACGTGCGAGCCGCCTGAGCACATTGGCCAGATGGCTTCCAAACACGCCGCGATATGTGTGCAGCTCATCCAGCACCACGAACTTTAAATTCTCAAATACGCGCGTCCACTTCGTGTGGTGCGGCAGAATGCCCGTGTGCAGCATATCCGGGTTGGTCAGAATAATGTGCCCGCGCTCGCGTATCGCTTTTCGCGCGTCGCTTGGCGTATCGCCGTCGTAGGTGAAGACCCCAAAGCGGTCATCCAGCCTGTTAGACAAATCGTGCAATTCCGCAAGTTGGTCCTGGGCCAGTGCCTTGGTCGGAAACAGATAAAGAGCGCGGGTGTCCGGGTCCTCCAGAATCGCGTTCAGTACCGGCAAGTTGTAGCAAAACGTCTTCCCCGAAGCGGTCGGCGTAACCACGACAAAATCCTTGCCGGACCTCGCTAATTCCGCTGCCGCCCCTTGATGTGAGTAAACCTCCTTGATGTCTTTACAGCCATAAGCGTCAGCCAATTCCGCCCGCACCCATCCCGGCATCGGAACGAATTGTGCCGCGCGCGCCGGAATGTGTCGCATAGCGGTCAACACCTCATCTGTCCTATAGCGGGCCGCCAGCGAGCTTAGAGCTTCATACACGGTGTCAATAGTCGCTTGAGCGCGTTTGGCTGGTACCACAAATGCGGTGGGTTCGAGCGATAAATCATTTGCTGTCGCTGCAGTTTTCACGAGCTGGCCTCCTCCGGCCAAAGCTTCGCCCTGATTCTTGTTTCGCCTTTTATTCGCTTTAAACTAACACAGGAATTTACTGAGTACAATGCCTGTCTTCAGCAACTGATCTGAAAGAAGCGAAAGCGCCAAATTGTAAAGGGTGAAACCGCCAAATCGTCAAAGGCGAAAACGTCGTCACTCGCTATCCGCAGCGCCGATCCGTTGCGAGCCATCCGGACGTCCAAGCAGAAACGCATGCGGTCATTCCCAGCAGCCTTTGTGTCTGTAAATAAAAGATTGGCGGAACCTTGACATACGAGGCCGCCTACCGCTATAGAACATATATGCCTAGTTCATACCTAATTTTTGATTTCGGGGAAGACGAGCAGAATGCACAGCAAGCCCGTCATAAGCTGGAAAGCTGGAAACAGGGTTTTCGCCTCGGAGACAAACTGGCTATCAAATTCGAGCGGGAGCAGGGCGATGAGGAAAGCCAAAAGGCCGGAGAAATAGCCGAAATCTCCAAAGAGCCCGCCGGTGCAGGGAAGCGCGACGAAAAGAAAAAGTCGCCCGCGAAAAGCCGCAAATCAAAGGAACCCGGAGAAGGCGAGGAGAATACCGGGGGCACCGTTCGCGTAATCGTTCGTCTCAACTTCTCCGACCACGAGAAGCTGTCTCTACAACGTTGGCTGGATCGAATTCCCACCGAGGAGCCCTTTAAGTCAGTGGACGCCAAAGTCATTCGCCACAACGATCCGGACTTCGCCACGACCGACCAGCTTTTCGAGGAACTTACCTAGCCTTTGGTTGAAAAGCGCCATTCGATCGCGCTGGGCTGTTCAAAAGCGCAGGAAAACCTGCATCTCGTGCGGAATCAGGTGTTTTAGGGGGAGAAATACAGGGAATTCGGTAGGCTAAGATGGTCCGACATCAGAATACACACTTCAGAGCAACTAGTAACAACTAAGACATTCATTTACATCAATTTACAGGCCACTACAGCTCCTTCATTGAGGCCTTGAAAGTCAGTGGCTTTACTGGTACTATGTCCTGGTAAATCGAGCAACCTGCGGTCATTTCCCGCATCAAACCAAATTATGAGCGAAAAAGTGAAAGGCAGGGGACGCCTAGTTCCCGCACAAGCAACTGGTGTTGAGTATAAGGTGGAATTTGGCATTGATATAGTCCCCGAGACGTCGCAATACGGTCGTGGACTGAAGCCAACGCGCTGGGCCAAGTGTTCGGTACGATCGGCTCACGCGCAAAGGTTTCCAGACGGCACATACTTCTTGCATGCTGACGACGGCCGGGTGCACCAACTGAAGGCCATCGGCGGTAAGTGGCATTGCCTCGCATTGGCTGCCTAAGCCCTTCGCGCGGCCGACACGAAAGACGATTTTTGCGTCCGCCGCGCTTTGATGCTCGATTACCACGGCCATCAGCGCCCACAGGCTATGTGGTGTTTTGTCTGTCTGATTTCAACTTCCGAGCGATTCAATTGCCGCGGTAGGGGCTTGTTCGTCCGCGACTTGGGAAGTAGTTGAGAGCGGCATACTAACCTCAATCGTTGAACCGGTCTCGTCCGACTGAATCGTAAACTGTCCGCCCTGTTCCCTCACACGTTCCTGCATGCCGGCCAAGCCGACGCCCACATGTGTGCCGTCTTTTAGAAAATGTTCTAAAATCGACGGGGCAATTCCAGTGCCGTAGTCTCGCACTCGAAGAACCGCACGGCGATCCACGATTCGCAGCGAAACCTCTGCCCGTGAAGCCTTGGCGTGGCGGTGAATGTTGGTCAGCGATTCCTGTAAAACGCGAAACAGTGCGAGTTCCGCGGCATGTGGCATGCGTTCGGGCTGGTCTGGAATATCTACCGCCACGTTGATACCGCTACGTTTCGAGAATCCCTCCACATACCATCGAGCCGCGGAAGCGATGCCAATGTCGTCGAGAAGCGGTGGATGGAGCAGATAAGAAATCGTACGAGCTTCCGCCAGAGACTCGTCGATTGCTTTCAAACACTCGTTCACCAAGCTATCATCCGGATTCGAATTCGCCAAATTAGAGAGGGACAATTTCGCTGCGACCAGGTTCTGTCCCAATCCGTCGTGAAGGTCCCGTGAAAGGCGTCTGCGTTCTTCGTCCTGAAGGCGAAGAACGCGAGCGCTCAATCTATGCGCGCTAGCTTCCGCTTGTTCGCGTGCGGAAAGCTCTTCCGCCAGCAATTGATATTGTATCCAAAAAAAACTCAATGCCACGGCAAAGGCCGTACTCAAGATAATCAGGAAAACCACGAAGAGTGTGTCGGAACGCCGCATGCGTTGGTGGAGAAGCGCGTCCTCTTCATGCTCCATCTGTTGCATCACATTGTCAATTTCGGCAGCAACCGCCACGTTATCGCGGGTAAACGCAGCCTGCTTGACACCGTCGATTTTCCCGGACTTGCGCAAGTTGATGCTCTCTCCCAGCACCGCCAATCGACGGTTCGCGAGCCCTTCAAGTTGATCGCATAAGTCCTGTTGCCTGGGATTATCGCTGGTCAAGTGACGTATGTTTTGCAGATCTTTTCTAGTCTGGTCATACTTCGAATCAAATAGTTGCTCAAACGATCCATCCGGGGAATTCACATAGTTCAGCCGCGCGCGCGCCGCTTCCGAAAGGAGGAATTCCACGTCGCTGATAGCCAGCTCCACCTGATAAGAATGGCCTACCCATTTTGCGCTGCTGGAAAGACGCGCCATGGTAATGCCGGCTCCCAATATACCGATTACGATCAAAGATAAGGCCAATGCTAAGGCTAGTTTCGCGCGCTTGCGGGGCAGCATCTCAGACGTTCACTTGAGGACTTCGAAATCCGCACTTCCAAATCATCGGAAAACTATAGCATAGCTACTAGCACCTCTAGAGACGCACGAAGACGTCTTGTATTATCGAGACCACGCGGTTTCGCCTTAGCGGTCCTAGCACATGACATCTTGCGCGGGGATTTGAGCATCGAAAAATACGGTATAGCGATGCGTTGCGCGAGAAAAACCCGCTTATAGTATTTCGCGAGGATTCCAGATGAATACAAGAGTGATTCACATCGTGATGTTAGCCAGCACTTTCTCCGCGGCCGGGTTGACACCGGGAATACTGCGAGCCCAAGAGACACAAGGACCGCTTCCGGCGACGCCTCCACAGGCTCCGCCACTCGAGCCGGGTCCGATTTCGCATTCGGCCGACGCGTTAAGCGCCAAGCCAAAGGCGCCTCGAACGAGCATCGTCGGAGCGTGGACACTTAATACCGACCAGAGCGACGACGGGCGACGGAAGTTGGAACAGGCGCAGGCTAAGAGCCAAAACAGCGCTGGTAGAAGCGGAAATCCACGAACGGGAGGCGGCAGCCCCTATCCAGGCGGAGGTGGAGGCAATCCGTACCCGGGAGGTGGAGGCGGCAATACATATCCGGGTGGGGGCGGGCGTCAAGGTGCAATAAGCCAAATAAGCGATGCCGACCGTTCGGAGCTCCGGGAATTAACCGATCCTCCGGATGCTCTCAGCATCTCGCAGAAAGATCCGAAGGGAGCGGAGGTAGATGTGACGGACGACCTGGCGCGCAAAAGAGTTTTCTTGACCGACGGCAGAAAAGCAGCCAAGTCGAGCGATGACACTTACCAAGAGATTGAGGCCAAATGGGATGGCAGAAGCCTGGTGAGCGACGAGAAAACTTCGCGAGGCCAATTTTCGCGAACCTTTGAATTGGCACCTAACGGGCAACAGCTATATGAAACGATACGCATCGACGCTAGCGCGTACGGCGGAAGCCGCTCGGCTCAGCAAGTCTACATTCAATATGTTTACGACGCGGATCAAGGCGAACCTCGGTGATCCGATTTCATGTGGTCGGCGCGCCGAGTGCCAGGGATCAGACATAACGCTCCCTCGTAACTCGCTACGCCTTCACAGCCATGATTTTTGGACAGATCGTTACGCGTGATGGGCGACGACGGTTTTGGCCCGAGGGTCGAAGAGCACATAATCGGCCTCGGAACTAGCGGCTAGATGGGCGAGACGTCCGCGAGCTTCTTGAAGTTCTTCGATGTTTTCAACCCAAACAAATCTGTTGTCCGAGAGTCTTTTGAAAATCTGGTAAGGTGCCTGCATGGCGGTTTTTGTCCCCATTCTCATTTCATTAATAAGATCAAACAGCCCTTCCAATCTGGCCGTTAGGCGAATAACTTTCCATACGATATTTCCTGTAGGGACCGACCGAGAATATATCTAATCAGCTTAGTTGGTTTCAGCATGCCGCTTCAGAAAGCGTTCAGCGGCGGCCTGGTGGATTCAGTGGCGATGGTGCCGTCTACCTGTGCCAGTTTGCACTCGCGCATATAAAGAAACATCGGAAGTGCAAGAGAGACACCCACTAACAGCAACGCGAGAATCGGCAACCATCGGGAACCAATGCTGAGTCGCGAGCTCTCATTTCGCATGAAAACTACCAGCGCGACAGCTGAAACAAAGACGTCCATGCCGAAAAAGGCGCCGATGCGGTTTGCGAAAATCTGGTGGAAGAACAGCGACACGTTCAATCCGTTCTGTGCAACCCACGGCACAAACTCCCAGTAGGTGAGCATTACTCCGAGAAAACAGAGGATGAAATAAATAGTCCTCAGCTTCATGGTCGCCTCCTTAAGCGCCCAGCGGCTGCTTCGAACACAAGCCGGCTCCAAAGCTTGCAAGAGCTACCGCATATACGAACTTCAAAGTTCAAAAGACTCATCGGCTTTTCATCAAGGCGTTTGAGACACTCGGTCGGCTGTTGGAATGGAAGCAAAAAAAACGCCCATTATGGCGCGAGGTTGTGAAAAATCCCCGATATTGGCGGGGTAAGCCGGGCCCTTTGGCGTGTGTGATACAATTGAAGCTCCTTTGCTCTCCGTTAACAACATCTCGATGCGCTTCGGTCCTCGAATACTGTTCGAGGATGTCACCTGCGCGTTCCTCACGGGCCGGCGTTACGCCATTACCGGACCAAACGGCGCCGGGAAGTCCACGCTTATGAAGATTCTGACCGGGGAAATCGAGCCTTCCAAAGGCGACGTCACGCGGCCAAAGAAGCTCGGAATTTTGAGCCAGGATCAGTTTGCGTTCGACGAATTTCGCGTAATCGATACCGTAATCATGGGCAACAAAGCGTTGTGGAAAGCGTTGCAAGAGCGCGACGCGCTATACGCCAAACCGCATGAGCAATTGACGGATAAAGACGGAATGCGCTTGGCGGAATTGGAAGGGATCGTCGGTGAAGAGGGTGGTTACACGGCCGAAGCGGATGCAGGGGTCCTGCTTGACGGACTGGACGTGGACGATACGTTGCACGAGCGCAAAATGAGCGAGCTGCAGGGCGGCCAGAAAGTGCGGGTGCTGCTGGCCCAGGCTTTGTTCGGCAGTCCACCGGCCCTGCTGCTGGACGAGCCTACCAACCACTTGGACCTGGACTCGGTCCACTGGCTGCAAGATTATTTGTGCGAGTACGAAGGCGTGTTGATCGTGATTTCGCACGATCGCCATTTTCTGAACAGCGTCTGCACACATACGGCGGATATCGATTATCAAACCGTGATCATGTACAACGGCGGATACGACGATATGGTGGTGGCCAAGACGTCCATCCGTTCGCGCATCGAATCCGAAAACGCGCAACGTGAAAAGAAAATCGCGCAATTGAATGAATTCATCGCTCGGTTTTCAGCAGGCACACGCTCAGCGCAAGCAACTTCGCGCAAGAAAGAAGTGGAGCGTTTGCAGACCGCGGAGCTGGCGAGATCCAACATCGCGCGCCCCTACATTCGCTTCCAAATGGATCAACATTCCGGCCGCCATCCGCTGGAAATCAAGAGCATCGCGAAATCCTATGACGGCGTGAAAGTATTCCCACCGTTCTCCGCCAGCGTGGCGCGCGGAGAAAAAATTGCTCTAACCGGCCGCAACGGGGCGGGCAAGACCACCCTGCTGAAATCGCTGGTACGAAATGCCACAGGATATATCGATGAGGTGGATCGGCAATTTCCCGTCGATGGTGGAACCGTAGTCTGGGGCCACAACGTAGCCGCTGGATATTTTGCGCAAGACCACAGTGATTCCATTGTGAAGGGCACCACAGTGGTGGAGTGGCTGCATCAGTTCAAGCCCCAGGCCACGCAGGAGGAGCTTCGCGGCGTATTAGGACAAATGCTCTTTAGCGGCGATGACGCTCTGAAGCCCACGCAAGCGCTTTCCGGAGGCGAATCGGCGCGCCTTATTTTCTGCAGGTTGATGCTGCAACGGCCGAACGTCCTGGTGCTGGATGAACCCACCAACCATTTGGATTTGGAGTCGATCAACGCGCTGAACATTGCGTTGCAAAAGTATGACGGCACGGTGTTACTGGTGACCCATGATTACGACGTGATCGATGAAGTTGCCACCCGCATCTGGCATTTTGTGGCGGGCAGCAAAATCGAGGATTTCAAAGGCCCCTACGCGGAATATCTCGTTTACGCGCAAGAGAAGGCTTCCTAGGGAATTCCGCAGGAAAAGCATTTATCCCAATCGAATTTCTTTATTCGCGTAATATTCACCCATTCGCGTAAACTAAGTGCATCGGAGAGACGTAGATGGCAGGAACAATTTCGGTCGAACGAGTTCACGCGCGTTCCGCCGAGCGCGCCTCCGCCAAGACCGCCGCGATCCCCTGGTATATCTGGTGCTGCCTGGCGTCCGTGGTTTCGTCTGTGGTCGGAAGCGCCTGGGATATTTCCTGGCACGAAAGCATTGGCCGCGACTCTTTCTGGACTGCCGCGCATATGCTCATTTATTTGTCTGGCGTGCTGGCCGGGATTTCCTGCGGCTATCTGATTCTTGCCACTACCTTCCGGAAAGACTCGCCGCTTTACGATGTTTCGATTTCGATGTGGGGATTTCGCGGACCCCTGGGCGCGTTTATCTGCGCCTGGGGCGGCGTGGCCATGATCGCTTCAGCGCCGTTCGATAACTGGTGGCACAACTCCTATGGGCTGGATGTAAAGATTCTCAGCCCGCCGCACGTCCTGCTGGCGCTGGGCATGATAGGAATCAGGTTTGGATTGCTGGTGATGGTCCTGGCGGAAATGAATCGCGCCGAAGGAATTTACCGCCAGAGACTGGAACGCATTTTGTTTGTTACGGTCGTTTTTCTGATGGGTATGACGGTCGGAATCGCGCAGGAGTTCACAAACCGCGTATTTATGCACGGAGCAAAGTTTTACCTGGTAATAATGATCGCGGCGCCGATCTGGATAGCCACCGTCGCATGGGTCGCAAAAAATCGCTGGGCCGCCACGATCATGACCGCGATGTTTACTGCTTTGCACTTGTGCTTCGTTTGGGGGTTCCCATTGGTACCCGCGGAACCGAAACTTGGTCCCGTGTACCAGCACATCACGCATCTCGTTCCACCGGATTTTCCAATGCTGTTGATTATTCCAGCGATTATCTTTGACCTGCTTCGGCGGCGCACGGCCGATTGGAGCCGCTGGAAACAAGCCGCCACATTGGGAGCGGCTTTCCTGGTGAGCTTCGTCGCGGTGCAGTGGCCATTTGCAAACTTCCTTATGTCTCCCGCTTCACGAAATGGAATCTTCCAGACCGACAATTATCCGTACTTTGTTCCGTCAACATCCCCCTGGGTTCGGAATCTATACATTCCAACGGAGCACAGTCCCGCGCAATTCTGGATGCGTATGCTGATCGCGCTGGGCGTGTCGATTCTGATGGTGCGCATCGGCATGGCTTGGGGTGAATGGATGCGGCGAATCCGTCGATGAAAGAATTCAAGCGTCAGCTAACTCTCCTCTGCATTCTCTTGGTCACGGCTGCAATTCCTGCGCTCGCGCACGTGGGTAGCCCGGACGTTTATTACGAAGGTGATGCGGGGCCTTATCACCTGTTTGTCACCGTACGAGTCCCGCAAGTGATCCCCGGCGTGGCGGAAATCGAAGTGCGCTGCCAAAGCGGCAATGTGAACGCCGTCCAAATTGTCCCACTGCGGTTGAGCGGGCCTGGGTCTACCTATCCACCTACGCCGGATTTTGCGGTGCGGTCGAAAGATGATCTGCAATTTTTCACCGGCAATCTTTGGCTGATGGAATCTGGAGCCTTGCAGGTGCGCATTTCGGTGGATGGAGCCAAGGGCAAAGGCGAACTGTCCGTCCCGGTGGCTTCGTTCGCACAGCGTACTTACCCGATGCAGAAGCCGCTGGCTGGATTAATGATTGTGCTGATGCTGATTCTGGGAATTGGAGTGATTTCGATAGTCGGCGCAGGCGCGCGTGAAGCTAGCTTGGAGCGCGGCAAGACGCCGGGGCCCGTGAACGCGCGTCGCGCGAAGATCGCTATCGCCGTGACGATTATTTTGGTCGCAGGGGTCGTCTATCTTGGCAAGGTATGGTGGGGCGCGGAGGACACTAACTACAGAAACCGCGTAGCTTTCTACAAGCCGCCGACGGCAGAAACCACGTTGGAAAACGGTAACCGCCTGGTGATTCGCGCGAAGAGTGAAAACCCCACGTGGTCGGCCAAAATTAATATGGGTGAGGTGATCCCGGATCACAATCACCTGATGCATTTGTTTCTGATCGAACTTCCCGGGATGACCCGCATGTGGCATCTTCACCCGACACTTTTAGAGGGCGGGGCGTTTGCGGACGACTTGCCGGACATGCCCGCGGGGCATTATCAGGTTTTTGCGGACGTAGTAGATGCGCGAGGATTTCCGTGGACGCTAGTGGGAACGATCGATTTGCCGCAAATCAATGGCGGCGCGTTACGCGGAGACGACTCCAGTTGGTTTGGCGAAACCATCGGTTCGCAGCAAGATCAGCTGGTGTCGCAGCTTCCCGATGGTGGCCGAATGATTTGGGAGCGAGCCGCCGGCCCACTGAAGGCGGACACCGCCATGGATTTCAAGTTCAGCGTGGAAGGCAAAGACGGAAAGCCGGCGCAAGATCTGGAACCATATATGGGAATGGCCGGTCACGCGGAATTTGTGCGCTCGGATTTGAGCGTTTTCGCGCATGTCCATCCGTCGGGTTCGGTGCCGATGGCCTCACTAGAGATGGCCCAAGCGGGATTGCTGGGCGATCCGTCTTCGATGCAGGCAGGCATGGCAATGGCGCCAGCAACGGGAAAGATGCCCGCGGAGGTAGGTTTTCCTTACGGGTTCCCCAAGCCGGGAGATTACCGTATTTTTGTGCAGGTGAAACGTGCGGGCCGAGTGGAGACGGGTGTCTTCGACGCGCACGTACAGTAATTCACGAAGTATTTTCAGCCCTGCAATCGCTGCGCCGGCTAGATTTTTGGTGCGACCACTATTGCACGGGCTCTTTTTTCGAAGACGGCTGATTCTCATCCTCTAATTCGTGCTCTGCCTCGAACCAGTCGTCCAGATTGTACCCACCACAAACACCGCCGTGCTTCGAGTGAATCCGGCAAGCCCGCAGTTGAATTTCATCCAGGGTTGGATGATGACTTTCGGGATGTATTTCGAGTCCGTTTTCAGCTTTTCCCAGCGATTTATCAAGTCCATGCGAATCATTTATCGATGAAGTGTGACTCATATTGACCTTCTTTCTAGCAGCTACTACCGTTCAACTCATTTTCGCCTACCATAACGTTAGATGCGACTTAAGTCGAACTAGTTCCCGTTTCGCGCGCTTTCCCTGATGAAAGAAAATTAAGAACTTAGCGTGTGATTCAACTAGTTTCGAAAAACGCGCGTCACAGGTCGAGGTAAAAACCATACCTACAGCTCTTGCTGGATTGAGGTTCTGACGAAGAAGCCTATTCTGCGAACCGCATAGGTTTATTCGGAGTCGGCTTGGTTCCAGGAAAAGGAGTGACTGCACGCGGTGGCCAATCGTGGGCCTTTGCCGTTTGACCGCACTGGAAGCCACCCTTAGCCGCCAGCCGAAATCGCCTTCCTTTATCCCTCGTTATTTTGGCCGCATGCCGCGCGATTCGATATAATGCAACTTGCTCAAAATTCCCTCGGATTTGCGGGCGAAGCCATCGCATGCCGACACAAACAAAGACGAAGACCGCAAAATTTGACGCTGCGAAATATCAAGGGCTCGATCGCGGCGCTCTAATCCGCATTTATCGCCTGATGTTCCTTTCGAGGCGTCTGGACGATCGCGAAATCCAGCTCAAACGGCAAAACAAAATTTATTTCCAGATCAGCGGCGCCGGCCACGAAGCGGCACTGGTGGCAGCCGGTCTAGTCCTGAAGCCGGCATACGACTGGTTTTTCCCGCATTATCGTGACCGTGCCCTCATGCTCGCTCTCGGGGTAACTCCTTACGAAATGATGCTCGAAGGAGTGGGCGCCAAAGATGACCCCGCCTCCGGTGGACGGCAAATGCCCTCGCATTGGGGCAATCAGAAACTCAACATCGTTTCGCGTTCTTCCCCCACCGGCGTGCAGTTCCTACACGCAGTGGGAGCGGCGGAAGCCTCGATCTATTTCAAGAAATACCCAAAAGCATTTGAGCAAGCTCGCCAAGGGCCTTTGGGCGATACCGTCGAATACAAACCGGATGATGTGATGTACGTTTCAGCCGGCGACGGCACTACCAGCGAAGGCGAATTTTACGAAGCGCTGAACACGGCAAGCATGGAAAGCCTTCCGGTTCTGTTTCACATTGAAGACAACGGCTACGCGATTTCTGTGCCAGTGGAACGCCAAACTCCCGGCGGAAATATTTCCAAACTGCTCGCGAATTATCCGCATATGCACATCGAAGAGTGCGATGGCACCGAGCCGCTGGAAAGTTATGCGGCTATGAAACGCGCCGTGGAGCATTGCCGCGCGCGCAAAGGGCCTGCTTTGGTTCATTCGCACGTGATTCGTCCGTACTCGCACTCTCTTTCCGACGACGAAAAGCTCTACCGTTGCGATACCGAGCGGGAACAAGAATCGCGCCGCGACCCCATTCCGAAGTTTGGCCTGTTCCTGGTTCGCGAAGGCATCGTCGAAGAAAGCGAACTCAACACCCTGGAAGCCGAAGTCGATCGCGAAGTGGGAGAAGCTACGGACCGCGCTCTCGCCGCCGAATTGCCGTCGCCGGATTCCATCTATCAATGGGTTTATTCGCCGGACGTTGACCCGCGGGGGAATCAATTCGATGTCGAGCCCAAGTTTGAAGGCGAACCCAAGACCATGGTCGAAATGGTCTCCGCTACGCTCCTCGACGAAATGAAAACCGATGAGCGTATCGTGGTTTTTGGCGAGGACGTGGCCGACTGCAGCCGTGAAGAGAACCTGTCGCTGGTGAAAGGAAAAGGCGGCGTATTCAAAGCTACCGCCGGTTTGCAGCGCAAGTTCGGCTCGTCGCGAGTTTTCAATTCACCTCTCGCTGAAGCCAACATAGTGGGCCGTGCGGCGGGAATGGCGCTGCGCGGAATGAAGCCCGTGCCGGAGATTCAGTTCTTCGATTACATATGGCCGGCGACCATGCAGCTCCGCAATGAGGTTGCTACTCTGCGCTGGCGGTCAGCGGGGCACTTCAAGGCTCCCATGGTCGTGCGTGTCGCGATCGGCGGCTATCTTACCGGTGGCGCCATTTATCACAGCCAATGCGGTGAAGTTACCTTCACCCACATTCCCGGGCTGCGCGTAGTGATGCCTTCCACCGCCTTGGATGTCTGCGGCTTGTTGCGCACAGCGATTCGCTCGGACGATCCCGTTCTGTTCCTCGAGCACAAGCATCTCTACCGCCAGCCATACAATCGCTCGCAGTATCCTGGCGCGGACTTCACCATTCCGTTCGGCAAAGCTCGCGTCGTTCGCGAGGGAACGGACGTAAGCATCATCACCTACGGCGCCGTGGTGCATCGAGCCGAAGTTGCCGCCGCGGAACTATCGCGCGGGGGAATCTCCATAGAGATTATCGACTTGCGCTCGCTCAGTCCTTACGACTGGAACGCGATTGCTTCCACGGTGCGCAAGACGAATCGTGTTATCGTGGCCTACGAAGATACTCTGTCCTGGGGATACGGAGCAGAAATCGCGGCGCGCATCGCCGATGAGTTATTCGAGGAACTCGATGCTCCGGTGCGCCGCGTAGCGGCTACCGACACCTTCTGCGCCTATCAGCCCAAGCTGGAAGACGCGATTTTGCCCCAGACGGAAGATATCGTGCGCGCAGTTCGCGATCTGGCAGCTTTCTGAAACTTTTTGAGTGGTACGATCGTATCCAACTATAGGAATCCGCGCGATCAGAAGCTCTTTCGCGAAGGAGGCTGAAAATGATTTGTAATCACTGCAAACGGGAATTAACGGAGCATTCGAATTTCTGCTACTACTGCGGAGCGCCGCAGCACGTGGCTCCTTCCGGAACGCCGCCCGTCCAAAAGAGGCTCATGCGTTCTTCGGTCGATTCAAAGCTCGCCGGCGTGTGCGGCGGTATCGCCGAATATATGGATGTGGACTCCACGGTTGTGCGGCTTGTGTGGGTTCTCATCACGTTTTTCACCGGAGTCGTGCCAGGCTCGGTCGCCTATCTCGTGGCTTGGCTTGTGATGCCCGAAGCGCCTGCACCGGTCGCAGAGCCGGTGAACGTCGCCGCTCCGCCTCCGTCAAATTTCACGCAACCAGCGTCAAACTAACCGCGCCGATAAAATTTGGCCGATCTAGCTGGGAGTTCACGGTTCGGGAAGATAAGCCGACCTTTTGCGCTACCTGATGGGATTAAGTCCACTCTAATCTCTTCCTTTATTTCTGCTTTTCTTCGGGAAATTTCCCCTCTTGCTATAAATTGCTTGATCCAGCGAAATTAGCCCGGCCCCTACCCCAACTAACGCGAAGGAACCGACCGCGCAAGCCAACGGGAATTCGTAGTTATGGACGTTCATTGGATTGGAAAGCAGGCCGTGCACTTTTACCAAAGCTACCGCCATTTCTACCACAAGCAGTAGTCCCGCTATGCGCGCGAAGAGGCCCACAATCAGCATAATCCCGCCAAAGAATTCGAACACTCCGGCAATGTAAGCAAAGTAAGCGGGGAATCCCATCTTCACGAATGCTTCGGCCGTTTGCTGCGGATGGGTGAAAAGTTTAGGATATCCATGAAATATAAAAATAATCCCCAATCCGAGACGCAAAAAAAGCAGTGCGATTGGCTTAAGTTTCTCGAGGCCTTCCATATGCATTCTTCTGATGAATAAATCGCTCGCATTGTATCAGAACCCTATATCGTCGTTGGCCCGCTGGCTGCGCCTGGAAACTGCATCTCATACTGCAAGCAAATGGCGCGCCGCCATTGGTGTAAAATTTCTTCCTATATTCTAGTCCTCGAAAGTAAAGGAAAAATGCAGGCTCGCAACGCTATGCGGAAAATCCTGATAGGTTCGGCAGTTCTATTGATCATCGCTACGGCGGCTTACCTTCGCTACCATCACGGGAAAACTCCCATAGAAATCGGCTACGCTGGCAACCGCGAAGTGACTCTTTGGAGCACGACCGCGCAGGTGCGCGAACCCGTAGCCACCGTGAATTACGGTGAAAGGCTCGACGTGCTGCAACGTTTTCAAGATCAAGTGCAGGTGCGCACTACAAGTGGAACCACCGGATGGATACCCGAGCGCGATCTGCTTTCGGCCGATTTGTGGCAAACCTCGAAGGACCTCGAAAAGAAGGGCGCAACAATGCCGGTGGAGGCGCTGGGGCATACAAAGGTTCTCAGCAATCTCCACATCGCCCCGGGCCGCGAATCGCTTCGTATCCGCCAACTGAATAAAGATGTTCCGCTGGAGGTGCTGGAGCGTCAGCCTGTGCCGGTGACCAGTGTACAGGCCACTGGCGCTGGTGAAGATTCGAACGCCGCTCCGGGGAAGAAAGAGGATTGGTGGCTCGTTCGCGCGCACATAGCCGATCAGACCACCATCACAGGTTGGATCGTTGGGCGTTTCATCGATTTGGACGTGCCCGCGCCTCTTCCGGACTACGCCAGTTCAGCGGGTATGCGTATTGTCGCGTGGCTCGAGCTTAATCGAGTTGCGGATGGGGCGAAAACCTCAAAGCCTCAATATCTTTTGGTGGGCACGCATGGACCGGAGGGCCAGCCGTGCGATTTTTCTCTGCTGCGTGTGTACACTTGGGGCCAGAAGAAAGAGCGATACGAAACCGCATTCGTGGAAAGCGATGTCTGCGGCAAGCTGCCCATAAAATTGCAGAAGGCCACCACGCCGGGGGGAGAAGTAAAATTTGAGTTCGAGAATTTGACCGGGAAGGGTTCCGAGCCGCGCATCTACGTGATGAGGCAGACCGTTGTTCGGCGCGTCCGCGAGGGCAACGAGCCTAAGCCTCACAAGCACAAGCATTAATCAGAGCGCTTCATCCCCTTCCATTTCACCGAAGCTTCTTCTTGAAGTGCGGTAAATTTGTTCTCATGCGCAATCGCGATTCTTTTCTAGGCGTCTCTTTAATTCTTTTGTGCTTTCTTTCGATTGCGGGGTGCTTGCAAACCGAAACGCAAGCAGTCCAACAAAAGCCCCCCGCAGCTGCGCTCGAATATCTCGGATCGTGGGGCACAAAAGGCGACGGCCCGGGGGAATTGCAGGATCCAGTGAGCATCGCTGCAGACAACCTTGGCAACGCCTACATTGCCGATCCCGGGACTGGCTTCATTCATAAATTTGCCTCCTATGGAAAGGCGCTTTTATCTTTCCAGGAAGATGGGCTGAAACATCCGCAATCGATCGCGGTGGATGTTGGCGGAGCAATTTACGTTACGGATCCGTCGCGCGCGAGTGTTTTCATCTTCCTTCCCGGTGGGGACCATTATCGAGAGCTGAGACTAAGAGCCCGTCCAAGCGCAGCAAACTTTTTAAGCGTTGTGGTCGCCGATGACGGGCTCATTTACGTCTTCGATTCGGACGCGTCGAAAGTATTTGCCTATAACTCGCGATTCCGGCTGGAGCAAACCTGGGGACTTCCAACAAGCGGCTCGCACACGGGAAAAATTCCGGGGCCAATTGAAACCGGTCACGACGGCTTCCTCTACATCGCGAATTCTTCCGGCAACATTTCGAAGTTCACGCGCGAAGGCCATTTCGTTTCAGAAATAGCTCCGTCGGCAAATCAAGGCAAATGGAATCCCACCGATGGGTTCGCCGTTTCAAATAATCTGATCTTCGTGATGGATAGCGACGGCCGAATGCTTCATATCCTGGACGGCGAAGGCAAACCAAAATTGGACGTCGATCTGGCTCCGGAACTCGGGCAGGGATCGCGGCCAGCGCCTCCACTCGCGATGAGCGCGCACCATGAATTGCTCGTGCTTGACGCGCCGGAGCGGCGCGTCTTGCGCTACCGCATAAGTTTCTAGCGGCACTTAGACTGCTTTCGACCAGCCTCACATCGCGCTATCATCCAACAGAATTCGCAATCACAAGGAACAGGAGAACCATATGCCTTTGCTGCTGACCGAAGCGGACGTGAAATCGCTGCTCACCATGCCGTTGGCGCTCGAATGTGTGCAAAATTCGTTCCAACGCCTCGTCGATGGCTCTGCGATTTTGCATTCGCGCCAGCGCCTGCACTTGCCGTCGAAAAGCTATTTGCATTACATGGCCGCAGCCGATGGCGCCAGCGGCTACATGGGGCTGAAAATTTACAGCAGCTCGCGTGAAGGTTTGCGCTTTCTGATCACACTGTTCAGCGCGGAATCAGGGGAACTGCTGGCATTGATCGAAGCTGATTTTGTGGGTCAAATGCGCACCGGGGCTGCGAGCGGCCTCGCCACGCGGCTTCTGGGGCCTGAGGATGCGCGAACGATCGGAATTATAGGAACAGGCTTGCAGGCGCGAACGCAGCTTTACGCCATTGCGCAAGTCCGGAAGTTGACGGAAGTCCGCGCTTTTAGTCGCGATTCAGCAAAAAGAGAAAACTTCGCCAAAGAAATGACGGAGGCTCTCAAAATTCCAGTCTCGGCCGTTGATTCTGCGGAAGCTGCCGTGCGAGATATGGACATTATCGTAACGTCCACCACCAGCACGAACCCCGTGGTTGAGGGTCGTTGGCTGAAACCAGGCGTGCACATCAATGCCATCGGCGCAAATTTTCCGCAGAAGCGTGAACTCGATGCCGACGCCATAAAACGATGCAACGTAATCGTGGTCGATTCGCGCGAGCAATCGAAACTGGAAGCTGGCGACCTGATTCAGGTTTTCGGCGAAGATGACCGGCAATGGAAGGCCGCGAGGGAACTAGCCGACATCGTTAGCGGGAAAATAGCCGGACGCACCAAAGCGAGCGAAATTACGCTCTTCAAGTCAAATGGAATCGCTATCGAGGACATCGTAGTGGCGGGAAGAATCTTTGAAATGGCGCGCGAACGGGGAATCGGTCGACAGATTCCAATGTGGGAGAAAACAGAAACAGAAAAACGCGTACGAACGGTAGTTAAAAGGGAGCTGCTGAACACGCGGTTCTAGGCGTGCGTACGGCCGAGCTTCTTTACCAACGCGTCATGCAAACGGTGCCGCGTATCTTCCGAAAGCGGGGCGGGTTCGGAGTTGCAGAAGATTTGTATCGTCTTCTTGGTCGTGTCCACAATGAGCTTGCAATTCTTGCACTTCGCCAAATGCACTTCGATAGAGGCGCGCAGTTCCGAGTCTAGCTCTTCGTCTAGATAATCTTCCAACTCAACAACAAGCGTCTTGCAATTCACTGATTTTCACTCCGTCGAAAGTATCGGTCTAGCTTTTGGCGCAGCTTTAGGCGCGCTCGCAACAGCCTCGATTTCACAGCCGGCACTGAGAGCCCCAGCGCTTCGGCCGTCTCTTCTGTTGATAATTCTTCGATGTCGCGCAGCTGAAAAACGATTCGGAAAGGAGGATCTAAATCTGCGATTGTGCTGTTCAGAATGCCGGCCAGTTCGCTTTGCTTGTAGCGATCTTCAGGGGAAGGACCCCAGTCTTCGATCTCACGAGGTATCAAATCGTCCCCGGTGTTCACATCTTCATCGATGGAAACCTGGTTGGGGCGCCGTTTGCGCAACTTCATCAACGCCTGATTCACCGCGATACGTACCAGCCAGGTATAGAAACGCGAGTTGCCCTGGAATCCGGAAAGGTGCTCGTAAGCTTTCAGAAATGCTTCTTGCATCACGTCTTCCGCGTCTTCTCGGTTCTGCGTGATGTTCTGAGCCAGGCGGAAAATTTTGCGCTCATAGCGGCTGACCAGCGTTTCAAAAGCGGAGATGTCCCCGGCCTTGGCCGCAGCCACCAGTAATGGCTCGTCCTCCTTCACTACTTGAGAAGGAAGCGGAGCGCGCGTCTGCGCCGATTTTTCGCCCGTGGGATTCATTTTTGGAGCGCTCATTTAGACGATTCTCGCGGGAGGAAGGGTAGCACAGTTTGAAGGGCGGCCGCGCCTCGCATGTGGATGCTTGGATGCTCTGGCGAACCGTGCGGATGCAAAATTTCTCGGACTCGAAATCTCCAGAAGCCGTGGCTCTAAACGAGGCTTGACAGCCGGTATAGCAGGCAGTATTCTATTTATCGAACGAACGTTCGAACGGATATGGTTGCTGTTGGCCCATGCCAAAACTCTCCATCCCCCAGCGCGAACCTCAGGAAAAGCTCCAAGTCATTTTGAAACATGCTGCCCAGGTATTCTGCGATAAAGGTTACGAAGGCGCTTCCATCCGCGATATCAGCCGCTCCAGCGGAGTTTCCCTAGCGGGCCTCTATTACTACATCAAAAGCAAGCAAGAGCTTTTGTACCTGATTCAAATCCACACGTTTAAAACGATTGTCGCGCGCCTGGAACAGAGGCTTCCCGAGGCCACTAGTCCGGTAGAAAAGCTGCGCATTCTGGTGCACAACCATCTCGATTATTTTCTGCAGCATCCTGTTGAAATGAAAGTCCTCGCTCACGAGGACGAGGCGCTCGAAGGCGCGTTCCGCAAAGAAGTGCTGGAAGTCAAACGACGTTACGTGAAAATTGCACTCGGAATTTTCGAAGAGATGCGGCGAACCGGCTTGGCCCGGCAATTGAATCCTCGAGTAGCGGTGCTGACCCTCTTTGGAATGATGAATTGGACTTACACCTGGCATCGTTCTGAAACGGACCCCAAAGCGGACGCGTTGTCAGATACAATCGCCGGAATGTTTTTGCACGGCGTGACAAACGGGCACGCAAACAGCAGTCCAAGACTCGTGCGCCCAGCCTCGCCAACCTTGCGGAACCGGCGCGCGCGGGCGGATAATCTTTGAAGTTAACAGATGAATGCTAAAAATCTGGAGGAAATGATGGCGACGATGCAGGCCGTGGAACAGAAGCAGCTGATTAATTACAGTGTGGAAAGCGGAGTGGCGATCATCGAAATGGACGATCCGCCGGCGAATACTTATACCTATGAAATGATGCAGCAGATCGACACCGCTATTTTGAAAGCGCGCATGGACGAAAACGCGCACGTAATCGTGATGCGCGGCAAAGGCGACAAATTCTTCTCCGCGGGCGCGAGCATCCCCATGCTCACCAAGGCTGATCCCACATTCAAATATTATTTCTGTCTTCACGCCAACGAGACCCTGAGCCGTTTCGAGCAAACTCCCAAGCTGGTGATCGCCGCCCTCAACGGCCACACCGTTGGAGGCGGTCTGGAAATTGCCTTGGCTTGCGATATTCGTATCGCGAAAAAAGAGGGCGGAAAGATCGGATTGCCCGAAGTGAACCTGGGCGTGCTTCCCGGTACCGGCGGAACGCAGCGTTTATCGCGTGTGATTGGCCGATCGCGAGCCCTGGAATTAATGGCCACCGGGCGCACCTTCAGTTTTGAGGAAGCTCTCGAATTTGGGCTGATTCATTACATTTACGCGCGTGAAAACTTTTGGGACGAAGTGATGGCCTATGCAAAGCAGTTCTGTCCGCCGAACAAGGCTTCGCGTGCGGTGGGGCGCATTAAGCGCGCCGTAGTCACCGGATCGGAAGTCGGATTCGGAGAAGCGCTGGGCATCGAGCGCGAGCTGCAACAGCTTTTGTTCACCAGCGATGACGCTAAGGAAGGTCTTAAAGCCTACGTGGAAAAGAGGCAGCCAGAGTTCAAAGGAAAGTGACAAGTCGCAGTTCGATAGTTCAGCGAGTACTCGACATACTACTGGGGAAATTAAAGGACTGAATGCGCACACTCCCGGATTATCTTCGCAAGGGGATGAAAATGATTTTGGTCGGCGCCAATCCAGGCGATCGTTCGGCTCGTGTCGGCCATTATTATGCGGGGCGAGGCAATCAGTTCTGGCCGGTAATGTATGAATCGGGAGTGATTCCCGAGCCGCTGGGCTATGAAGACGACCGTCGGATTCTGGAATTCGGAATTGGGATGACGGATTTGGTGAAACGTCCCACCCGTGGGGTGGAAGAAATCGAAAGGCAGGAATTTTCCGAAGGAAGAGTGCTGCTGGCGCAAAAATTGGAAGACTTGCGTCCCCGCGTGATCGCTTTCAACGGCAAAATGGTTTACGAGAAATTCACCGGCCGCGCATGCAAGCTGGGTTTGCAAAAGGAGAAACTGTACGGCGCGCATGTTTTCGTGCTGCCATCTACCAGCGGCTCAAATTGCGCCACCGACCGCGGCGTAAAGACGCGTTATTTCAAGAAGCTCGCTGCGCTGCTGAAAAGTTTAAAGGACTAGGGAGTAACGGCTATGGCGGCAACCACGCAACAAAATCCCGCAAACCAATTCGTGCTCGAAGAGCGCGACGGAAATATCGTTACCCTGCGCCTGAATCGTCCCGATCGCCTGAATGCATTGAATGTCGAGCTGGGCCGCGAGCTTGTGCATGCGCTAATACGGGCCGGAGAAGATAAAGGCGTTGCAGCGGTCAGGCTAATAGGAGCCGGGCGCGGCTTTTGCGCCGGCGGCGATTTGACGTTGCTTCACGATCTGCGAAAACGCAAAGACGCCAAAGAACTCGAAAATCTGTTGGTCGCCGGAAGAGAGATTTGCCTGGTAATTGCGGGAATGCCAAAGCCGGTGGTCGCGGCTGTGAACGGTCCGGCAGCCGGCGGGGGAATGAATCTCGCCATCGCATGCGACATTCGTGTGGCTTCCGATCAGGCCAAGTTTGCCGAAGGATTCGCGCAGATCGGCCTGTATCCGGATTTCGGCGGCACCTTCTTTTTGCCGCGGCTTGTAGGAAGAGCGCGCGCGGCGGAATTATTCTGGACCTCGACCAAGCTTTCGGCGGAAGACGCCCTCAGGATGGGAATCGTTTCTCGCGTCTTCCCGGCCGCGCAATTCGAGGAAGAATCCAAAAAAGTTACGCAGGATGTGGCAGCCGCAGCCCCCTTGTCGGTCCGCGACTCGAAACATGCCATGACCACCGCAAATCGCGCAGAGCTCACGGCGGCGCTCGATGAAGAAATACGGCTCCAGATTCATTGTTTCCAGTCCGAAGACTGTATGGAAGGCCTTAACGCTTTTCTCGAAAAGCGTAAGCCGAATTTCAAAGGCCATTGATTGCGAGATGGCCTGCCGATCTTGCGTGTATGAGATTCATTGATTTGCAGAATGGAGGGAGTTCATAAATGTCCGCAACACGTATTGCTACTTTTGATGATTGGGTGGACTTATTCCGCGTTTGGCGCAGCGACATCGGCGTGAATTATTCTGAAATCGACAGCTATCACTTTGAGGCCAAGTTCGGACCGACGCGCTCGAACGAAATTGAGTTTGGCGCGTTCAAGGGGCGCCCAAAGTGGCGCCGTGTGCTGGATATTCCAGACCAGCGCATTCGCGACGGCCTGATGAACTTGATCATTTACCAGGGCGACACCGAATTCGCTTCTGTTGAGCAGCAGCGGCGGCTGTTCGAGCACTCACCCAGCGAGCATGACCGCAAATCGCTCTGCCGCGTGGTGACGGAAGAAATGCGCCACGGCTGGCAGATGTGCCATTTGCTCATCAACCATTTTGGCTACAGCGGAAAAGTAGAAGCGCAAAAAATGCTCGAGCGCCGCGCGTTTGAATCGAAACGCCTGCTCGGCGCATTCAATCAGGAAGTCGGAAACTGGCTCGACTTTTTCACCTACACGGATTTCGTGGACCGCGACGGAAAATTTCAGCTCACCATGCTGAGTTATTCAGCATTCGAACCGTTGGCGCAGTCCATGAATCCGATGTTGCGCGAAGAATCCTTCCATTTGGGCACCGGCCACGACGGTCTTAAACGAATCGTGAAGGCCGAAGTCGTCCCCCTCAACATCGTTCAGAAGTACGTGAACAAATGGATTCCGGTTAGCTACGATTTGTTTGGGGTGGACCAGTCGAGTTCGGCGCACTGGTTCTACATTTGGGGCCTGAAAGGTCGTTACGATGAAGCCCAGACACAAAAAGAAGCCGACCTCGGCCACATGAACGAGCACAATCGCCACCTTTATTTCCTGGAGTGCGAGAAACTGATTGAACAAATCAACAAGCACGTTCCCAAGGGTGCCGAGCCGCTCTACGTTCCGGACATGAAGTTCAACCGCCACATAGGCGAGTTTGCAAATCAGCCTTACAGTGTGACCGGCGAACTCTTATCACCCGAGAAATACGCCGAGCACGTGAAGGAGACATTGCCGCGGCCGGAAGATATTAAGCTTGTCAACGACATTCAAGACAACGAGCCGAAGTGGGTAGCGCCCAAAGGGAACATGGATTAGTTGGCCGCCGCGATAGCGGAGATCCGTAACAGGAAATTCCATCAGTTAGCGTGGAGTTCTTACTTAATGGCAGAAAACCTTTACGCAAATATGGAAGTTACGCCGCGCGAAGTGAAAGAGAAGCTTGCGCGCGGCGAGAAAATTCTCTTCGTGGATGTTCGCGAGCAGTGGGAATATGACACTTCACACATCGAGGGTTCGGTGTTGATTCCTCTTCGCGAAATTCCCCTCAACCTGCCGCGGCTGGAATCTGCGGACGAAGTCATTCTTTTTTGCCACCATGGTATGCGAAGCATGGATGCAGCAGCGTGGTTGCGCTCGCAAGGGGTTACAGGCGCGCGCTCGATGGCGGGCGGGATTGACCTCTGGTCTACTGAGGTCGATGCGAACATACCCCGTTACTGAACGTCGGGAATTGCGAGGCGAATAAACCATGGCTGCCAGGAAGCTTGCTAAAAAAAAACAAAAACGAACGAAGAAAGTCCGAACGAAAGTAAGATTTCTGCATAAACCTTCTTGCACCATCTGCCGCAGAGCACGCAGCTACATGAAAAAACGCGGCTTTGGCATGGAACTTCGCGATCTTGGCAAAGAGCGGTTGAGCCCTGAAGAACTTGAGAAATTAATCGGTGACCGCGATCACACGCAGTTCCTGAATACGCGAAACGAACTTTACCGCCGGAAGAATATGAAGGAAAATCCACCGTCTCGCAAGGACGCCATTCGAATGATGGCAGCCGAGCCGAATCTGATTCGACGGCCGGTGATTGTCGCGGGCGGTCGCGTGGTACTCGGATTCGACCAAGAGGGAATCGACCGGTTATAAGTTGCGAGTCTGGCGCCAGTGTTGCAGCGCCGCTCTCCAGAGGAATCCGGATTGCCCCCGATCATCGACATTCACATTCATATTCAGCCTGACGAGATGCTGAAGCCGGCGGCTCACGAATTGATTCGCCACGGCCGTCGCGATTACGACGAGATAGTGAAATATTCCGCGAGCCCGACGGAGTTTCTGAGATTTCTGGACAGCGTGGAAATTGAGCGCGCAGGCATTATCAATTACGTTAGTCCTGACGTAATCGGATTCACTACCGAAATCAACGATTGGTGCGCGAAATATTGTTCCGCCTATCCAAAGCGCCTCCTGGGTTTCGGCTCCGTGCATCCGAAATTTGTTGAGGATGCCGGCGCAGAAGTCAGACGTCTTAAGAAAATCGGGATCCGAGGGCTGAAAGTACATCCTTCCCATCAATTATTTGCACCCAACGAATACCGCAGCGGCCTAGGCCCTTTGCGCGCGATCTATCAGACGGCCCAGGAAATTGGCTTGCCGGTGATGATTCATACCGGCACTTCGATTTTTCCTGGTGCGCGAAATGTGTACGCGCAACCTATGCTGGCCGATGATGTAGGTGTGGACTTTCCCGATCTCGTTGTAATTTTAGCGCATGGCGGACGCCCCTTGTGGATGAACGAAGCTTTTTTTCTCGTTCGCCGGCATCCGAATATGTACATGGACATTTCCGGAATTCCTCCGCAGAAGTTGCTGCAGTATTTTCCGCGGATTGAGGAAATCGCCGACAAAGTCCTGTTTGGTACGGACTGGCCGGGGCCCGGCGTTCCAGGAATACGCGGAAATATCGAAAAGTTTCGTGCGCTTCCAATTTCGCAGCTCGTCCAACAGAAAATCCTGTACGACAATGCAGCCAGGCTTTTTCCGGTGTGAGTGAGGTTGATGGATGGAAATAAAGACAATTGCTGTGATCGGTGCGGGAACCATGGGCCGGGGAATTGCCTACGCCGCTGCCCTCGGTGGCTATCGCACAGTGCTTGAAGATGTTTCCCCTGAAATGCTGGAACAGGGAACTGCCTATATTTCCCAGGCATTGGAAGAGGGACTAGCGCGCGGAAAAGTGACACCGGAGAAGAAGGACAAAGCCCTCGCGAATCTCACCACCTCGCGCTCGGTGGAGGACGTTTGCCGCGAAGCGGACTTGCTAGTCGAAGCTGTCCCTGAAGAAATGGAAGTGAAGCTGGAAATCTTCACGATTTTCGATAAATTTGCCAAGCCCGATGCGATTTTGGCCAGCAATACCTCGTCGCTCTCAATCACCGAAATGGCTTCCATCACCTTTCGCGCCGAAAATTGTATCGGAATGCATTTTTTCAACCCCGTGCCCAAGATGAAGCTCTTGGAGATTGTGCGTGCGCTGGAAACTTCCGAAGCCACGCTCCGAACCTGCGTGGAAGTCGGGCGAAGAATGGACAAAGAAGTTGTGGTAATTCGCGAATCGCCGGGATTTGTCACCAGCCGCATTAACGCCATGATCGGCAACGAAGCTTTTTACATGTTGCAGGAAGGCATTGCCAGCGCCGAAGACATCGACAAGGCCTTGAAATTGGGACTGAATCATCCGATGGGTCCGTTCGAACTCGTTGATTTGGTAGGATTGGATGTCCGCCTGAACATTCTGGAATACTTGCATAAAACGCTCGGAGAAAAATACCGCCCGTGCCCGCTTTTGGCTCAATATGTAAAAGCTGGGCGCACCGGGCGAAAATCGGGTCGCGGCGTGTACGAGTACGGCGACAATGCCGCCAAGAAATAGTCAATGCATCCAGCATGTTGCGCAACTCAAACCGCGAAGGATTTTTCTTCGAGATGAAATTTGCCGACCGAATTCGAGTCATCGAAGGCGATCTGACCGAAATGGATGTGGACGCCATTGTCAACGCCGCGAACAATGACTTGCAGCTCGGAGGCGGAGTTGCCGGCGCAATCCGCCGAAAAGGTGGCCCGGAGATCCAAAAAGAATGCGACGAAATCGGCCAAGTCCCCGTTGGCGGAGCGGCTATCACCTCCGGCGGCAAATTGAAGGCGCGTTACGTGATCCATGCTGCTAGCATGCAGCTCGGCGGAAAAACTTCCGCGCATTCCTTGCGTAGTTCAACCGCTCATTCGCTTCGCATAGCCGCTCAAAAAGGATTGAAGACCATCGCCTTCCCGGCCGTCGGCACCGGTATTGCGGGATTTCCGTTGCGTGAGTGCGCGGAAATTATGCTGCGCGAAGTCGTCCGGCACTTCGAGCACCCCACCTCGCTCGAGAGAGTGACTTTCGTTCTCTTTGATAAAGACGCGCTGGCATGTTTCACCAGTGTCTGGACCGAATTGCAAGCGAGTAGTTTCAAATGAGCGATCTACTCACAGACAAAGTCCGCCACCAGTTGGTGCGTTACGAACATCCTCTGTTTGATTTCGAAGCTCGCTCTACCGGCGAGGGAGTGGAAGTTGAAATTCGCTACAAACCCATCAACGCCGAAGTTCACAACTATACTTTCCAGCTTCAGCCACGCGAGATCGAAAATTCGCAGTTTCCGTGGACCTTCCAGAAGCAACTGTACGATTGCCTGCACGACTACATCATCGAGATGTTCACTCGGAATCCGCAGCGCGTGAATTAATGGCTGCGCGCAGCGAGCCCACGCCACTTGCGCTTCTCCTGGCCGGGCAAATTCGCTCGCACGGACCCATTACTTTTGCCGAATATATGGAAGCGTGCCTCTATCATCCGCTCCACGGTTATTACACGCAGCCGGAGCAGCATCCGCACCGCGACTATTTTACGAGTGCGGACGCGGGCCCGCTTTTCGGACGTTTGCTGGCACGCCAGCTTCATGAAATGTGGCATCTGCTTGGACGCCCCGAGCCGTTCTGGCTTGTTGAAGGCGGAGCGGGCACGGGCCGTTTAGCGAAACAGATTCTCGATTGTGCCGCTGGATCGTGGCCGGATTTTTACACGGCGCTGCGCTTTATCGCGGTTGAATGCTCGGCTTCGCGCGGCGCTTTGCAATCCAAAAATCTCGCCGCGCATATTCAGATCGGCAAAGTCGCCTCGCAACAGGAATTGCCCGAGGAAGTCTCGTGCGGCTGCATTTTCTCCAACGAACTGATCGATGCCATGCCTGTCCATCGCCTAATCCGCGAACGCAACAATCTGCGGGAGATCTACGTCGGCCTAAGTAGGAATGGGCTCTGTGATGAATTGGGGACACTGTCTTCCCGCGCACTCGAAGAATATTTTTCGAACCAGCGAATTTCCTTACAAGAAGAACAACAAGCAGAAGTAAATCTCGCCGCATGCGGCTGGATTGCAGAAGCTGGCGAGAAACTCAAGCGCGGATTCGTCGTAACCATCGATTACGGCCACGAGGCGTCCGAACTTTACGACGAACGGCACCTGCGCGGCACTCTATTAGCTTACGAACGCCACCGCGCCACGGAAAATGTTTATCGCGCTCCTGGCGAACAGGATCTAACCGCCCACGTCAATTTCAGCGCGCTAGATATATACGGACAAAAGACCGGTCTCGCCCGCACGGGTTTCACCTCCCAATGCAACTTCCTACTCGCGCTCGCGCGTCACGGCGATTTCGCGGATTTACAATCAGACGAGTTCAGCGAGGCGGAACAAACCCAGCGCCGCCTTCTCTTCAAAACTCTAATCAACCCGGAAGGAATGGGCGAGACGTTTCAAGTTCTCATTCAACACAAAGGAATCGCGTCGCCCCGCTTGGCCGGTTTAGAGCCGCTCTAAGATCCTGCTATTAGGGCCGTTTTTTCAGAACGGGCTTGTTTGGATCCGCATCGGCAGGAGTGCTAGCGTTTGTCGTGGGAGTGGGAGGTGGCGTGCCGGCGGGTGCGGCGTCCAGCGCCGCGTCACCGGTGTACGGACGCTGCAAAAACTTTCCAGCTTCTTCCTGCGCTCCGGCAGTGTCGTCGCCCAGATGTTGCGCCAGACTGTATTCGTTCACGGCGCGCTCGCGTTGCCCTAGGATGTCGTAAATTTTTCCAATATAGATGTGGCTCCAGACGCCCACCCACTTCGGGTCCAGATCGCCACCCAGCGCCGCTCGAAAAGCATTCGCCGCAGACTGATAATTTTTCTGGTTGAACATCGCTTCGCCCATGCGAAAGTGCGCGAGCGAATTGCTGGATTGTAAATCCAGAGCATGCTGATATTGCTGTATGGCCTCGTAATACTGGCCGTTCTCAGCGAAGCCTTCGCCGCGCGCCACAAAAGCGCGTATGCGCAGTCGCGGGCTGGATTTCAGCATGTTGTTATTGGGATCGATCACGATCCCGTTCGGCTTGGGGCGCCCGAAGGTATCAATCTCGAATTGCTGCGTGGTTCCTGTCACCAGGATTTTCTTGTATTCCGGATTTCCTTCCGTGTCCACCCGAATTTCAACGGGCATGCGGAACGTATCGAGGTCCTGATGAATTTTCCCCACAACTTTAAAACCTTTTCTCGTGCGATATACGATGAACTCCAGCTTGAATTCCGGAATGCCCGTCGAATTTACCCATTGTGAGAAGAACGAAACAAGATTGACGGGAGGCTCGCCCTTCTTGGGAGGCGGAACTTTTGTAATAGCCATCTTTTCAAATTCCGCTATGTTCGCATTTTTGCCTTCATATTTCTTGTAGAAATCGTGGAGCAAACCATTGAATGCATCGTCGCCTATTTCCGTGCGCAGCATGTGAAAAACCAGGGCGCCCTTATCGGCAACCACCGAGCGATATTCATTCGAGAATGTTTGCAAACGTCCGGCCTGGGAAATAGGCGCAGTATCCTCGTACATCAGCGCGCCCACCGCGAAATCTTCCAGCGCTCGGTGCAAACCCGCGCTTCCGTCACTCTGTTCCGCATACATAGCTTCCGCGTAACGCGAAAGCCCATCGGTAAGCCAAGTGTCTGAAGAAGTTTCCGGAAGAACCCGATCGCCCCACCATTGTTCCGCCGCGAGTTGTGAAAGCAAACGATCGTTGGGTTTCGTGGTCCATTGGCGCGCGCTGATCAGCAGCAGACCCGGGGCCGCATATCCCGGTAGCGTGCCATCAGGCATCTGCGCGACGGTAATCGGTGGAGGACCGCTCTCCTGAAGCGGCCCAAACGCGTCTGTGAAGTACAGCGCGATATGCGCCAGAGAATTTCCGTAAGATGCAGCAGTCGACGCTTGAACCGGCGGCGTGAATACCGACACCGTCATTCCTTCCACTTGGATGGGATTCAGCTGGAGCGCGCCGGCCACGAAAGTTCCCACCGGTCCCGGACGGTCGCAATGAAACACGTAAGAAGCCAGCCCCGGCCCTTTTCCGATCCCAGGTTGCATCGTCGGCGGATCCGCATTGCCCGTGCCGGTAACGTACATCGTATCCGGCGTAATGATCTTAAAAGTTCCGGTGTAGCGATTGGCCGGATAATTTGTCAGCGGAAACCAACGCGCCGGCAAAAGCAAGTATGCCGAATTCTTATCCACCGAGGCAAAGCGCACACCTTTCGTTGGACTGTCGTCTTCGCTGGAAATTGGCCCGGTATAATCAAATTCCAGGCTTATGGGCTTCCCCGGAGCCACAGCGTCAAGGAGGCCGATTGTGAGCAGCATGGGGTAATTTCTGTCCCGCTCGAATTCTAACGTCTTGCCGCCAATAAGTTTGACTGAGTTCACTTTCAAATCCTGGTGCAACTCCACCACCACCGTGCGCGAAACTTCGTTGGCAATAAAATCCACGCGCGCCAGAGCGGAGATCGTCTGGTCGTCCGGATGCAGCAGCACTTGTACGTCGTAATGGTCTGCGCGAAAAGGGAAACGATGTGGCGTTTGCGCTGTCGCGGCGGCTGCCCAGAAAAGCGACAGGGTCACCGGAATTAGCAGCCGATGAATTTTGAACAAGAAAACCTCTCCAGAAGGACCGTCCTGCTTTTATCTAAGATACACGAGCCCCGCAGGCAGTTGCCCGCGCCAACCCGCCGAAAAAGGTTACAACATCTGCGCAAAAATGTCCGCAGCGCGCTCAATGGCCCCGCCCGCACCCAGTTTCGCGCGCACTTCTGACAGGCTCGCTTTCATTTCGTCGCGAGCGCTCGATGAATCCAGCAGCCGGCGAACCTCGCTTTCCACCGCCTCGGCCGTGAAATCGTCCTGTATCAACTCGCGCACCACGCCCGCTCCCGCTATCAGATTCACCATACTGAAGAATGGCGTCCGAATCATGCGCCCAAGTATGAATGCGGAGAGGGGAGAAACCCGGTAGATCACCACCATAGGCGTACCCAGAAGGGCAGCCTCGATCGTGGCCGTCCCGCTAGCCACAATCGCGCAATCTGCTGCGGCCAAAGCGTCATAAGTAGCGCCCGTCACATGCTTAATCTCCGGGTCCGAGCGGGCGTAAGCTGAAAAAAAATCCGCTGACAGATTGGGCGCGACAGCCAGCACAAACTGTATGTTGGCGTTGGCTTGTTTCAAGCGCTCGCACGCGCTGAGAATACGGCCATAATTCTGACGAATCTCATTCGGACGGCTGCCGGGCAAGATTGTAACGATGGGCCTGTTCGCGTCCAGCTTGTGCAGAGCTGCGAACTCCGCGCGCGTCATGCTCGGCCGCACCACGTCCACCAGCGGATGGCCTACGAAATTCACCGGCACGCCTGCGTCCCGATAGATCTTCTCCTCGAATGGAAATATCACCACCATCCGATTCACGCGCCGCTTTACGATCCGAACGCGTCCCGCACGCCAAGCCCAAATCTGCGGACCGATAAAATAACCAACCGACACGCCAATTTGCTTCATCCGCCGCGCGACGCCCAGATGCGTCCCCGGAGAATCCACAAGAATGGCAAGCGCGGCGTTGCGCCGCTTCGCTTCGCGCTTCAGCCGATTTTGAACGCCTATCACCGTCGGAATTTTGTGAATCACTTCAGCGATGCCCACTACCGCCACTTCGTGGTAATCGGCGACCAATTCCACGCCCGCCTCGGCCATGCGAGGCCCGCCCATCCCAAAAAACCGCACTTCTTTACCCACTCGCTCGCGCAAAGCGGTCACTAGCCGCGCGGCGTACATATCGCTGGACGCTTCGCCCGCGGAAATCAAAATTTGTTTTTCAGTCATGGAAGGCGCGGATCTGGACGGATTGCAGAGGCTCTGGTATGCAGTAGCTTCTCGATAACGCGCTCATAGACCGAGGCGGGCCAGCCGCTAGTCATCGGCTGGAAGAGCATACGGATATCCCGACCCGCCACCGCCCACCGGTGCGGCGAGTTCCTGCTCTTTGTATTGAAGCTGATACAAACGATAGTAAATCCCGCGCAGCGCCAGAAGCTCTTGATGCGAACCTTGCTCGCGCAACCTGCCTTTGTGGAAAACGAGAATGCGGTGAGCATGTTGAATGGTGCTAAGCCGATGTGCGATTACCACCGCAGTGCGGCCTTGCAGCAGGCGGTCGAGCGCCTCCCGGATCAAAAGCTCGGTCTTGGTATCCACGCTGGATGTCGCTTCGTCGAGAATCAGGAACTTTGGATCGTGCGCCAGGGCGCGCGCAAAACTCACAAGCTGACGCTGGCCCACGGAAAGCGTTGAGCCACGCTCGGTGACTTGTGTTTCCACTCCTTGCGGCTGCGACTCAAGAAAGGGACCAAGCCCCACCTCTCGCAGCGCGCTTTCAGTAGCAGCGCGAGTAATTCTTTCAGTCCCAAGCTTCACATTTGATTCAAGCGTCCCGGTAAACAGAAACGGATCTTGCAACACGATACCGAATAGGCGGCGCAGTTCCTGCAATTCCATCGTTCGAATATCCACGCCGTCGAGCAGAATTTCGCCGCGCTGAATATCGTAAAACCGCAACAAAAGCTGGATGACGGTGGTTTTGCCCGCGCCCGTGTGACCGACAATTGCCAGCGTTTGTCCCGGCTCAACCCGGAATGAAACGTCGCGCAGCACCCAGTCTTCCTCTTTCGGCGCAGTGCCGCCAGTGTAAGCAAACCAAACGTTGCGAAATTCGATTTCCCCGCGAGCCGATTGTAGCGAATGTACTTCGGTAGGCGACACGATGGTAAACGGCTCATCCAACAGTTTAAAGATTCGTTCGGACGCCGCCATGGCCGTCTGCAAAATGTTGAATTTTTCACTCAAGTCCTGAATCGGCCGGAAAAAGCGTTGCGCGTAAAGCATAAATGCCAGCAGGACGCCGATCGGAATCGCCCCCGCAATGGCCTTCAATCCACCCACCCAGTACAGCCACGCGAGGCCCGCCATGCTCAAAAATTCCACCGCGGGATAGAAGAACGAGAAAGCGTCAATGGCCTCCTTGTACGCTTCCATGTGCACGCGATTCAATTCCTCAAACTGCTTGCGCGACTTCCATTCGCGGTTGAAGAGCTGCACGACGGCCATTCCACTGATATGTTCCTGCAGAAACGCGTTAATCCGCGCGATAGCAGTCCGGATGCGGCGATTCGCGTTGCGCACTTTGTTGCGGAAAAAATACGTCAACAAAATCATGAAAGGCAGCGGCGATAGTGTCGCGAACGCGAGAAATGGATGCCACTTGAACAAAATAGCGGCCATGGCGAACAACAGAACGAAATCGTTCAGCATGGCCACCACACCTGATGCAAAAAGATCGTTTAGCGCGTCCACATCCGTTGTCGCTCGCGTTACTAGGCGCCCTACGGGGCTGCGGTCAAAAAAACTCACAGGCAGTCGCTGCAGATGCTCGAAAATCTCTTTGCGCAGGTCGTACATGGTTTCCTGCCCCACCCACTGCATAATTCGCACTTGCGCATATTGCAGTCCAAAGCTGCCCAACAGCGCTCCGGCAGACGCGGCCACCACCCACAACAGCCCCATCAGCGCCCTATTGTGTGTAATAGTAGAATTAAATCCAGGGACGATGTATTTATCCACCGCGATGTGGAACAGGTACGGCGACACGATTTCCATCGCCGTGACGCCCAGCGTAATCGAAACCGCCGCAACCACATGCCAACGATACGGACGCAAATACTTTATTAATCGGCGCGTCAGCGCCGAGTCGTAAAGCTTGCCTAATTTCTCTTCTTCGCGGAAATCGCTCATTCGAGTGCGAGCTCTTCTTCCAGAAGTTGTTTCTGATACAGGTCCGCGTAATAGCCGTTATGCGCGAGCAATTCGTCGTGCGTGCCGCGCTCGATGATGTAGCCGTCGCGCAAAACAATTATCATGTCCGCGTCCTTGACCGTCGAAACGCGGTGCGAAATCAAAATCGTCGTGCGCCGGCTCATCACATCGCGCAAGCGGCGCAAGATTCGCTCTTCCGTATCGGTGTCAACGCTGGCCAGCGAATCGTCCAGAATTAATATTCGCGGCTGGCGCAGAATCGCCCGAGCCAAAGACGTTCGCTGCTTTTGCCCGCCCGAGAGAGTAATACCGCGTTCCCCCACCATGGTGCCGAACCGCTGCGGAAAGCTTTCAATTTCACCGGAAATGCTGGCGATTTCGGCCGCCTCGAAGACTTGTTCCTCCAGCGCGTCGGTAACGCCGAAGGCGATGTTCTCGCTGATCGTTTCGCTGAACAGAAACGTGTCTTGCGGAACGTACCCGATCGCGCTGCGAAGCTCCGTAAGCGGATAATCGCGAATCGAACGTCCATCGATGAACAAAGTACCCGGAGGCGCTTCCCACAAACGCGCGATCAAAGCCGCCAACGTGGTCTTGCCGCTTCCAGTTGGACCCACTACAGCAAGCGTTGAACCTGCCGGAACGTGCAAATGAATGTCGTGAAGAACTGGCTCGCCCGCCTGCGTTTCGGAGCCCGAAGTCGGATATGTAAACGTGAGGTTCCGGAATTCAATTTCGCCGCGAATATTTGACCGTTCCTGCGCCGGTGGGGCATCGCCATTCGGCCGCATATCGTAACGATCCGAAGGTGTATGCGCTGGAGCGGATGCATCGCGAATCCCCGGCTCCGCGTTCATGATGTAATTCAGCCGTCCCATGGACGCCGCGCCACGCTGAAAAATGTTGGTCACCCATCCGAGCGCGATCATCGGCCATACCAGCTGGACCAGAAACATATAAAACGCGTTGAATGTTCCCAGCGAAACGCGATGATCGATTACCTGTTTGCCGCCCAGCCATAACAAGATCAGCACGGTCATGCCGATCAGCGTTGAGAGTCCCGGAAAAAACAGGCTCCATGTGCTGATCAGCTTGATGTTGCGATTCACGTAATCGCGATTGGCTTCGTCAAATTTCGCGACCTCCTGCTTCTCCTGCGCATACGCGCGAATCACACGCACACCCGTCAAGTTTTCCTGCGCTCGCGTGGACAGCACGCCCAGTGCTGCTTGTATCTGCTCCGATAACCGATGAATGATCTGACCGAAATAGCGCGTTACGATCGCCACGACCGGCACTGGAATCAAAACCCACGCCGTCAGCGTCGGCGAAAGTTTCAACATAAAGAAAATCGCCAGCACCATGGTGGAAATCGTCGTCGCGCTATACATAATCCCGGGACCCAGCACCATGCGCACGGCGTTCAGATCGTTCGTCGCGCGCGACATCAAATCGCCGGTGCGATTCCGCACGTAAAATTCAGGTTCCATCAAGACCAGCCGCGCCAGTAAATCGTTGCGCAGGTCGTACTCAATCTCTCGGGACACTCCAATCAGCAACCACCTGGTCCAGAACGAAAAAAAGCCTTTGACCAGCATTGCCGCTATCAATATCAAACAATAAAGTCCCAGCGCATGGCGGTTTAGAGGTGCGTAGATTGAAAAAAGCGGGGAAAGCACTGCACGCGACGGGCCGCTAAGCGTAGAAAGCGCCTTCGGAGCGCCCTGGACCAAATCCGTGATCATGCCGATGATCAGTTGCGGCAGCGCGCCGACCAGCCCCATCAGCCCAAGCGTCAAAAGTCCCAGTGCCGTCATCACCTTGTACCGCAGCACATAGGGGATCAGCGACCTCAATTCTTTCCAGCCGGAAATCTGGGGCTTCGGCTTTCGCGCCGTGGCAACTACAGGTTGGGCAATCGCGCTCATTATCGAATCTGCGACTCCGGAGTCCCCAGCACAGGCAACTCACCGAGAAAATTTTCAAACGTTCGATCCAGCGATTGGTAGCGTTTCACTTTCGGATTCCAGCGAATTCCCACCGGCAATACGTGCCCGCCTTCGCCCTTGGGCGACATCAGCGGCGTAAAATACATTTCCAGCCCTTTGTCATGCTGCTCGTACTGCAACCGCCAGCCATTCACCGGAGCCAGCGGCGTTCCGCCAAGAAATCCCTTGGTGTTCTTTAGATGCTCGTCGCAGAGAAAAATCTGTTTCCATGAAGTGCCTTCGTTCTCAAGTATAACCGCGCGCGTAAGTAGTATGCCTTCCGCCGAGACCCCCGGAGGAGGCGCTTTCAAACGGTTGATAGCCAGAATCTGTTGCGCTCCGCTCTTGGAAAGATCGCCGTATGCCAAAACTTCCGTCTCCGAGCCCAACGCCAATTCCGCCGCTTTTTGTATCTCGGCCGGAATCGCGGGCTTCGCCGGCGCTGCTGGAGCGGCCGGTTCCTCCTTCGCCGCAGGAGTCGTCGGAGCCGAACTACCGCAGGAAGCCAAGGTAACCGCCATGAAAATTACCGCCAACCGTCCGATTGTTTTCATGATTTCTTTGCGCAGCAAGATCAAAGCGTCGACGCCGCAAGCGTGATCGCCACCACTTTTTTCGACGAATCGTCGCAGGATACTTCCATCACCTGCGGCACACCCGCGCCGGCCCAATCGAATGAGTACAACGATAATTCTAGCTGTTCGCTTCCTCTCACGGAAGGGCTCTCAGATTCAGGCTTGCCATACATTTCCGCCACGCGGTCGCAGGAATCTCCCAGTTGCAACCCGCGGCCAGTCGCGAGCCGCCTCAGTCGGCTGGGTGCCATTACAGCCGGAAGGCATTTCGCCATGATGTCAGGCTTGTAATTGTTGTCCACCGTCACCGTTTGCACCACTTTGTTGGCATCGAGCTCCACGCGAAGCTCCCGATGCGTGCAAACATCGCCCCACAGCAAAGCGTCCGTTGCCGATTCGTCGCGATCGAGCTCGCGAAACGTTTTCTGCGGAGTAACAATCTTGTCGCGTCCCGGACGTAGCCCCGCCAGCGTCAGTTCGTGCGCGCGCTTTGAGTTTGCCAGTCCTGGTGTAGCTGGAATCGCCGCCGAAAGCATTGCAACCAACCTAACGAACAGCCAGAATTTCTTCGAGCCGTGCTTCAAAGTTTTCTTCCCCTTCTGACCACAGCCTTAGCTTAGCCACCGGCAACTCTTTTTCAATGCGGCGAACCCAATCAAATAGCTTTTTTATGTTGTCGCGGGTCTTCTCATAATAATTGTGCAGATTCTCAGGCCGCGCCATGGCCTCCAGAAAACGTTCTTCCTCCGGACTTTCAGCTTTGGGCCGTGCAATTTGTCGTATGCCAAGCAACCCAGCGTGCCCGGTGAACAAATGCTCGAACCCAAAATTCACTTCCAGATGGCCGTCCTGACGCCACACTCGCTCGTCGAAATCCTCGCCGTAACAAAGAAGCTCCACAGGTTGCCCTTCGAGTTGCCAGCGTGCCGGATCGCCCTCATAAACCCACAAATCCCAATGCGATCGAACCGAGATGCAACAGTCGTTATGCACGTAAGCCATGCACAATTCCACGATGCTGGCCGCGTCCAAGGGTACCGATCGCAAATCCTGCTCGTAAACGGGCGATTCCGTCCAATCTACCGCGCGAATTTCCAGGTGCGTAAACCCGGGATTTTTCGCGGAGAAGGGAACTGCGGAAAGAAATTTTTCGAACCTCTCCAGTATCAGCTCGTCCGGAAAATCCTTGCACCAAACACTTAGGTAAGCCTGATTCGACATGCCGAGCATTATACCGGGACGGAGCGCGAGACCGAAATCGCGGAGGAATCTCGTTGATTCGCCCGCATTCCTAACGCGGTAAGTTATTCGGGATAGTCGAGTTCCTCTAAATTCTGGTTTGGCAAAATCCGTAATAGACGGAGAAATCTTGTGAGGTAATACGCAAGATTCGGCCACACGAGAAAAGCGACTCCAAGAAATCCTACACACACTCGAACGGGCGGAAGATTTAGAAGCTGAGGAAATTGGACTGCAACGCCGAGGCAGACGATTGCAATCATCCAGCGGATGAATTTAGCTGTCGAATCTAACTCATGGTCAAGCTCACCTCTATGCCGAACCGCCCACGACACAAGCCATATATTGGCGATAGCTATCCATATGCCCCCGGGGCCAAGAGCGGCATCGTGCGCGGTAACGTGCACAATTTATCTCCCGATTGGAGCAAACCACGACAGCCAATCGGTTGAATCGTACCACTCGAACATCGAGGGGGTGTGATTACTTTTTGTGCTTGGGAGGTTCCTGATCTTCTTCGGTGTTGAAATCCGTGGAGATTCCTAGGAGCTTTTCCTTCAGGGTATCGCCCATGCCTGCTAGAACCTGCGAGCAAGTTTCGCGCAGCCGCTTTTCCGCCGCTTTGGCGATGGTATCCAGCACAGCCTGCGAATGCTGTCCCAGCGTCGTGGCAGAAGCCAGCAACCAGGAGTTCGAAGCGTTTTCCAGGCGAGCCTTGTACTCTTCAATCGACTCTTCCGTGGATTTTTTCAATTGCTGCATCCACTCTTCTTTCTCCACTTCGCGTTTCTCTTCCCAGGTCTCGATCAATGGCGCCAGTTGCGATTGCAGGAACGTCCGCGCCTGTTCCACGCCTTCCATCATGCGCTCGTCCATTTTCTGCTGGAATTCAGCCAGTGATCCTTCGCGGTTGAATTCCATGTCGGAGCGCGCTTTCTCCAGGGCCAGCCGCGAACTCACTTCAAATCGCCTCAAAGATTCCGTGGTGACGCGTTGTACCTGGTCGGAAAAAGTCGCCGTCGCAATTTGCGAAGTTTCGTTCAGCTTCTCGCGTTCGCGGGATACGATTTCGCTCGCTGCGTCTTCAATCTGCGCCGTGCTGTGCTCCACGTACGTGCGCCGGTAATGATCAAGCTCGGAAGCCAGCATGCTGGAAACTTCCGCCGCGCGGTCGCGTAGAGCTGTGGTGGATTGCTCCACCGCCTTTTCCAGCGAGCCTTGCATCGTAGTCTGCGCTTTTTTCTGATACCACTCGGATGCCTTCGAGAGCGCCTCGTACGTTTCGTGCTGCGTCTCCGTGCTTTTCTGCTGTAGATCCTCTTGCACTTTCGAAAGTGAAGCTCGGCAAGCTTCTTCCACCTCGGCAGGAACTTTGGACGACTCCGTGCGAAGCTGCTGCAGCGTTTCTTGTATCACTTGCTGCGAAGATTGCTGCGCTTGCTCGCGTATGGAATTTTGCAGTTGCGCCGCATGTTCAGTGGCCTGCCGCATCTGTTCCCGGATGTGATTCTGCAGATTCGCCGCCTGCTGCTCCACATTGTCGAGTCTTGACGCGAGGCCCTCCACCGCTTCGAGCTTGGGCGTAATTCTCTGATCGAGTTCTGCCGAAACACGCGCCAGTACCTTCTGCGCGGAGGCATCCAGCGCCGGCTCAATCTGCTGCGCGCGTTCAGCGATCACTTGGTCCGCTCTGCGAGCGATCTCTTCCTGCTGCTTGGCCAAAAGTTCATCCAGGTGCTGCCGCGTCTGTTCCAGCGTGACTCGCGCCGCATCCTGAAGCTGCGATTTCGTTTGTTCCGCCCGGTCGCGTTCTTGTTTCAGGCTATTCCCAAGTGATTCGATGGTGCTAGCCGCGCCATCGATTGCTTCGTCCAGCGAAGCGCGCAGACTCTGGCTGCGCTCGCGCACGTTCTGCTCCGCGTGCGCTATCGCTTGCTGCGACACCTCGGAAATCTTCTCGCCGATTTTGTTCGACGCCTGCGTAACCTTTTCGTCGAATTCGTTTGACGCGCCCGCCAGCCTCTCCTCGAATTGTTGCTGCCAACGCTGGTTCGCCGCCGCGATCTCCGCCTGCGATCGCTCCACAGTCTGCGCTCGAACGTTCTGCGCCGTTTCTTCCAGGTTTTTGCGCCACTGATCCAAATGCTGCTGAGCCGCCTCGGGAGAAGAAAGAATTTCCAGCGATGGCGTGGACGCAGCGCGCTCCACCAGTGCGCGATCCACCGCTTCATCCACCGCCTGCTTCAGACTATGCGCTGCCGTCTTCTCCGCCGCCTGTTCAGCGGCTTGTTGCGCAGCTTGGTCTGCCGCGCCGCTCACCGCTTGCTGCACAGCCTCGCGAATTTTCTCGTCCAAATGAATCGCCGAAGCTTCCGTTGCCTTGCGCGCCTCTTCCACAATAGCGGACGTGCGATCCGTAGCCTGCTGGATAACTTTTCTTACCGAGGACTCCGACACGCGCTCCATCGAAACCTTGATGGCTCGCTCGATGGCTTCATGAAGCTGTACATCGAGCTGCTGGCGCGCTATTGCCATTTCTTCGGTGATGGCTGCTTCCGCGCCCCTGCGCAACGATTTGTCGAGCTTTTCCTTTACCTCGTCCACCATCTGCGCCATTTGCCGCGCCAGCGGACCTTGCAATTCCGCGGATGCAGGAGGAACCACATGAATCTTGCCTTCATCGCCCGCGCCTAGTGGCGCACTCGCAGCCGTTGGAGTAGTGAGGTCCTGCGGAGGAGGTGGCACGGTGGCCACAGGTGGCTTCTGCGACAAAAGTTCTTGCGGCGTTCGTGGCGCGGCAGGCGTCCCTGTGCCTGATAGACCGGACGCCACTGACACTTGCTGCTCGGGCATCGCGGGTTTTGTGGGAGTGCTTGCGGGCGTTCTTAAAACTGCGTGAGGCGTCTCCGTCTTCGGTCCTCGCGGGACAGCGGTTGGCGCTGACGACGCCGGAACAGCACTCGGCGGCGCAACCGATAATTTCGGCTCATGAGCCGCAACGGGCTTCGAAGTTTCCACTCCTGCTTCGTATGGAGAAGAGAACCAATCTTCAGGTGGAAACGCGATGCCCCAGACGTTGCCTGGAACCTCAAACTCTAGTCCAATCTGAAAAAGTTCGCGGACCGTACGCGGGCGTTGCACCCAAACCACGCGCCCCTGCGTGGTCCGTTTCTGCCCCGCTTCTGGACGAGGAACCTCCAGCGTAACCATGGAATTCTTTGGAACGTAATGCTTCGATTGGTACTTACACCCGTGGCAGTTCACCATCACCGTCGTGGTGCGTTCCTTGAAGGGTTGACCCAGGGCATCGACACCCGTAACCGTGATAGGCACGGCCTGTACGATGCGCGTGCTACGGCGCTTCTGTGCGTCTGGATCGATCGATGCTGCTGAATCCGTCACGCATTCCTCCAAGAGGGGTGTCTGATTAGGGTAGCACCGCTGCTAGGAAGGGTCGAGCCGCATCAAGGGATTGTGCGAAAGGGTTACTTGTTTAACGCGAAACAGAAGAGTGGCTGCCGTACCCGAGCAGCACATCCTTAATTTCCTTGGCGATCCACACCGGCCCGACCAGAAAATAAATCAAGCCCTGGAAAAACGCTGGTTTATTGCCCTCGATGAAATGCCCCAGGAACAGCAGGACCCATCCGATCAGAAAAAGCGCTAAGCCAATCCGCCACAGGGTCAAGCACGCCAGAATGATTCCCGCAAAAATGATCGGAATCCCGATTCCGTGAAGCAGCTTGTTCCACGGATTCGTGTGCTCGTGGTCGTACTGCGACATGTACTTCTGAAGTGCCGCCATCGGCCCACCTCCAATGCTTTTTGCCTATATAGCTATACGCCGCGCATCTCCAAGAATCAAGGAAAGCAAAGCGCCGCAAATTTCACTTTAGATTGCGCACTTTTCTAGTAAAGCTTTGCGACCTTCGCTATGATGCTGACGTGTCCACAGAGCTGACGGAAAAACCGCCTATCTCTATCATCCGCGTTCTGATTCTGGTCGCCGGAATTTTGATAGTCATCCTTCTGGCCGGCCTCTACGTCGCCTCCGGCCGCATGCCAGGTTACCTGCACAAGCGCGCAATCCAGATTCTTAGCACCCATTTTAAGAGCGAGGTTCAGATTGCCGACTTTCACGTGACGCCGCTTCCACGCACTCACGTAACCATCGAGGGCCTTGTGCTACGTCATAACGGCCGCACCGACATACCGCCCCTGATTCAGGCCAAAGAAATAATCGTCGATGCCAGCCTGCTCGAACTTTTGCGTCCAAGGATGCATATCGCGAGCGTTCGTATAATCGGTTTGCAGGTTAACATCCCACCGCATCAGGCCGGAGCCCCGCCCGTTTTCAAGAAAACCGATGAAGACCTTTCAAAAAAATATCCGGTGGTAATTGACGACATTCATGCAGACGATGTTCTCCTGCTAATTCTGCGCGCTCAGCTGGGAAAAAAGCCCGAGGATTTTGAGATTCATCATTTGGAAGTCAACAATTTCAGTTTTGACCGCCCCGCGAATTTTCACGCGATTCTCACCAACCCTGTTCCTCGGGGCGAAATTGATTCCAAGGGCCTGTTTGGCCCCTGGCAGCCTGAAGACCCCAGCACCCTTCCCATCGATGCGAAATACGATTTCGAAAACGCCGACTTCAGCACCATCAAAGGCATCTCCGGCACCATGGATTCCACCGGAGCGTTCAAAGGCCCGTTGAACTACTTGTCGGTACAAGGTGAAACCAATACGCCGAATTTCGCATTGAATATCGCCGGCCATCCCGAACCGCTGCATACCGATTACGACGCTACCGTTGACGGCACCAACGGCAACGTCATCCTGAATAGCGTTCTCGCCAAGCTTCGCAACAGCACCCTGCACGTGAAAGGCGAAGTAGTGGACATGAAGCCCGGTGTGCGGGGCCGCACCATCAAACTCGATGTCGTCTCCAACGATGCGCGCATCGAAGATTTGCTTTGGCTTACGGTGAAGGCCGACCCGCCCATAATGACCGGCTCCGCCACGTTGAAAGCGCAGCTCGAAATCGGCGAGGCCGACACCGACATTCTGCAACGCATGGCCATTCAAGGACAATTCGGCGTGGGCGACGCGGAATTTACAAGCTCCACGGTGCAGGGAAAGATCGACACGCTCAGCAAAAAGGCGCAGGGCAAGCCCAAAGCCACCGACTTGGGCACCGCTGTCTCCGAGCTAAAAGGGAACTTCGTTCAAGACAAAGGCCTCATCACCTTCCAGGAATTGACCTTTTCAGTTCAGGGAGCGTTGGTGCAATTAGCCGGAACCTACCAGATGACCACCGGCGAAATGGATTTCCACGGCAAATTGCATATGGATGCCAAACTCTCGCAGACCACTACCGGAGTGAAATCATTTTTCTTGAAGGCGGTTGACCCGTTTTTCAAAGGCAAGAATGGGGGAACCGATCTACCGATCAAGATCACCGGAACAAAAGATCATCCGGTCTTCGGCTTGGATCGTCACCACTAAGTCCCGCAGAAGCAGAAGCGAAGCAGCCTAAAGATCCCGGCGCCCTTCCATCGCTTTCGACATGGTAACTTCGTCCGCGTACTCCAGATCCGACCCCACCGGAATCCCCATCGCAATACGCGTCACGTGAACGCCCAGCGGCTTGATCAGCTTCGAAAGATAAACCGCGGTAGCTTCGCCTTCTGCCGTCGGGTTGGTGGCCACGATAATTTCTTCCACCGTCCCGCCTTTCAATCGCTCGATCAAACTCTTAATCTTGATTTGATCCGGCCCAATCCCTTGCAGCGGCGATAGCGAACCGCCCAGCACATGATACAGCCCGCTGAATTGCCGCGTCTTTTCCACCGCTTGTATGTTCGTGGCTTCTTCCACCACGCATATGATGGATCTATTCCTCGACGGGCTGGCGCAGAAAATACAAGGGTCCGCATCCGTAATATTGTTGCAGACCGAACACTCGCGCACTTTTTCCTTCGCATCGCGGATCGCATCAGACAGGGCGAACGCCTGGTCCTTGTCCACGCGCAGCAAAAAGAAAGCGAGGCGTTGCGCGGTTTTCTGCCCGATGCCCGGCAATCGTTTCAATTCGTCAATCAATCGCGTCACTGAGGGCGCAAAATCAGGCATGCATCACTTCCTGTTACGTGGATTTCAAAAGAGAAGGGAACCGCTATCGCACGTGAGACCGGCCCTGCCGAACTCGGTTTAGAACATGCCGGGAATTTTCATTCCCGCGATTCCGGGCAAACCGCCCGTAAGATCCTTCACCTGCTTGGACAATTCTTCGTCCACTCGCCGCGCGGCGTCGTTTACCGCCGCCAATATCAGCTCCTGCAGCATTTCCTGATCCTTGCTCTTGAAAACGTCCGGTTCCACGCGCACTTCGGTCAGTTGTTTTTGACCGTTCATCCTCACCGTCACCATGCCGCCACCCGCCGAAGCTTCCACGGAAATCTCGTCAAGCTGCTTTTCGAGCTTTTCCTGGACTTGCCGGAACTGCGACAACATCTGCTGTAGAGCTTTCACTTCCATTTTTATTCCTCGCCCGGGCGCTTGACCTTGGAAATCTGGCCGCCGAATTTTTCAAGCATGGCCCTAACGATCGGATCTTCTTCAAACCGCGCGCGCAATTCCGTGCTGCGAACCGCGCTCGCACGTCCACTCTCAAGCTTAACACAGACCCGCAGTGGCCTGCCGACCACTTGGTTCAACACTGTGCGCAATCGTTCCATTGGGTCGCGCGCTTGCAACATCTCCGCCAGCGAACGGCTCTCGCTCGGGAAAAAAAGATGCAGTTCGCTGCCTTCGATTTCCCAACGCGTGGCGTGTTCCACCATCGACCACAAGAATTTCTGTCCTTGCAATGCCGCCTTTATCGCTTCCACTTGCGCCGAGGCCAGTCCACTGGTCGCGTCCCCCGCAGCACGTGCAACCACTCGCGGCGGTGACGCCGGTACTGGCCCCGAAGAAACCGGCCGCGGGGAAACTGGTCCCGCGCTCAATTTTTCGCTGGCAGCCGGAATACCAGTAGCGGCCGGAGCAGCGCTAGATTTAATCGGCTCGCGCACTGGCGCAACGCTCCCAGATCCCGACGCTGATTGCGTCGCAGACATCGCCCGCGGCGGCGTCCCCGAGGGCGGAACGGGAGTTTTCGCTGCGACGTTTCCGCCACGCAAATCCGCCAGAATTTCCTCCAACGGCGCCAGCCGCTGCGCGTTTACCAGCTTCAACAGCCCCAGCTCCAGATGCAATCGTGGGTCCGGTTTTCGCCGCAAGTCATCGTCGGTGATCAGCAATATATTGAAAAACCGCGTAAGGTCTTCTTCGCTGAACTTCGCCGCTTGTTCCGCAAGGCGCGCTCGTTCTTCCGCGGGCGCAGCCACTAACTCAGAATTCGCGCCGCATACCAGGGACACCAGGAGATTGCGGAAGTGTCGAATCGCCTCGCGGCAAAAATGCTGCAGATTTTGCCCTTCGCCAATCAGCCGATGCACCAATCCCAGAGCGCGCTCCGCCGACTGCGTCGCAATCGCTTCCACCAACTCATCGAGAACGCTCTCTGCCACCACGCCGAGCAGCTCGCGCACCTGCGCATCCGTCACCCTCTCGCCGCTGTACGATATCGCCTGCTCCAGCAGCGAAAGCCCGTCCCGCAAACTGCCTTCCGCCGCGCGTGCCAGCACTGCAACCGCGCCAGGTTCGATCTCTAGATTTTCCGCGCGCGCGATACGCTCGATTTCTTCCGCAATCTCTTTGAAAGTCAGCGAGCGAAATTGGAAAAGTTGCGCCCGCGATTTAATCGTCTCCGACAAATCTTCCGCGCGTGTTGTAGCCAGAATGAAGACGACTCGCTCCGGCGGCTCTTCCAGCGTTTTCAGCAAAGCGTTCGATGCTTCACCCGTCAACTGATGCGCCTCGTCCAGAATCACCACTTTGTAGCGGCTGGACGCAGGCGCGTAACGCACCATCTCGCGCAATTCACGAATCTGGTCGATGCCGCGATTGGAAGCGGCATCAATTTCCAGCACGTCCAGCGAGGTCCCCGCGGAAATCTCGCGGCAGGAATCGCAAGTGTTATCCGGGTTTGCCGTCGGCCCGCTCGCGCAATTCAGCGCCTTGGCCAGGATGCGCGCAGTCGTGGTTTTTCCCACGCCGCGCACGCCCGAAAATATGTACGCATGCGCCACGCGGTTTGAGCCAATCGCATTAGCCAGCGTTCGCGTCACGTGCTGCTGGCCGACAATTTCGCTGAATGTTTGGGGACGATACTTTCGCGCTATAACTTTATAGCTCATCAGAAGGTTGGTCTCGCCTCCGGCGCCCGCGCCGCGATAAGAGGAACTTCGGGTACTCCGCGGCGCACGAAGCTGACCCGCTACCGTTGCTCCCTTCCGGGCCTGGCGGGGTTTGCGGGGAATCGTCGCACAGAGCCCGAAGTTCCACCGATCGGCGCTGCAAAAAAATTCTCAGCACCGCTAGCGAAGTCTAGCACAGCAGAAAGTTTTACTGAAATTCAAGCTGGGGAAATTTACCTCGGCAAGATTCCAAGATCGCTTCGTTATTCGCCGAGTCAGAGCCGCCGCTACCAGCTACCAGGATGGCTGGTAGCAGCGCTCCTGAACTGATCTATGGGTGAACGTGGAACGGAGTAGCTTCCGCCGTGGTCGGAGGATTTGCCTTCAATGCCGCGCGGGCTGGTGGCACAGCGACCGCCGTCTCCACCCGCTCATCATTGATCGCAGCCAGCGTCACCAGAGTTTTCTGCGCTTCGGCCGCCTGCCCCGCTTTCTCCTGCGCATCCGCGAGCAGTTGCAATGCCAGCGGATTCTGCGCGTCGTCTTCTAGTTCCTTGATAGCCGCATCATATTTGCCTTGCAACGATAATAGCGCTCCGTTTGCCGAGTGATACGCGCGTTGCACCACATCGCTGCGGCTGGTTCGCGCTATCACGCTGAGCGGTTGTACGGATTTCTGGGCTTCGTTTTGCAATCCAGCCCGCGCGGCAATAAACGCTCGGGTAAACAGGATCGTGGCCAGCTCGTTGTCGCGGTCCCCCCACGCGAAATCATGCGCTAGCAACGCCGCACGCGCATGATCGATGTCCTTCAGCGCGCCCTGCGGCTCTGGATTGAAAAGCGCCATGTCCCGATGTGCTTCGGCATGCTCGATAGCCAGCCCGCCACGCTCCGCTTCCGTCGAGATTTTCATCAACTCCTGACGCGCTTGTTCCGGTTGATTTTCGCGGTAGTAGGTCATGGCCCACAGAATGCGGTAATCGAATTTCGTGGCCCTTTCGTTGGTCCCCGCGATCGCCACCAGGTATTGCGCGCGTGCCTTTTCCTGGTCGCCCATCAGTGCATAGGTGGACGCGATGCCCACTTTCGAAGTGTTGAAATCCGGATCGATCTGCAAAGCCTTGTTGTAATGTTCCAGCGCCGCCGGATAATCGCCAAGCATGCGCATGACTTCGCCGTAGGAATCCTGCGGATTCGGCTGGTTCGGGAGCAGCGCAACATACTGCTCCATCAGCGCGGGAGCCAATTTTGGCTGGCCGCTAAGCGCGTAGCAGTAGGCCAGGTTGTTCAGCGCCGGAAAATATTTTGGATCGTTCTTCAGGACATGTTGCAGCACGGCCTCGCCGTGCTCAAACGCGCCTTGATTGGAACACAGCCATTCCCCATCCATGTTCGCCAGCCGTTCGTCGTGCGGATACTTCGCCAGCAGATCGTTCATCGCCGCGATAGCCGGAACCAGATTGCCGTCCTTGGTTCCGTTCAACCAGGAGATCATTAAGCGCTCGTCCGGCGACGCATTTTCTATATTCTTCTGCGCCAGCGCGCGTTCGCGTTTTTCTTCCATCGGATCGTTGGTGAAGTAAGCCAGAGCAGCGTGCGCCAGCGCGAAGTGCGGATCCGCTTTCACCGCTTCGCGCATGGAATCAATACCTTTATCAACAAACAGCAAGTCTTCCCGCTCCTTCATTGCCAACTCGTACCAGTGGCCGGCCTCCGCGGAAGTAGTGCTGAAGGCGATCGTGCGATCCTGGGCGCGTACTGAGCCGCCCGTCGCGCCTGCGCCCGTCAAACCGATCATTGCATAAAGAAAAAGGTTTCGGATGTTCATGATTCCTCGCATGAAGTTTCCTAGCATTATTTAGTGGCCTTTCAAAACGTAGCCTGGATCGAAGGGCTGCTTATCGTCTATCTTCACTACTTTCACCCCGCTGGTGATGTTGTAAACGTCCACTACGCCTATCGCTGCGGAGTTCGCTTCCACCATCTTCACAACTTCCTCATCGCTCGAAACAAAAACCACTGGCACGGTAGTCTTGCGGGCCGGGTCGTTCAGAATCGCTCGCACCTCTTCCGCATTGCCGCCCAAAACTTTTTCGAGCACGAATTTCATTCCCGGCGAATCCGGCTCGCGCAGGACCACGGTGATGCTCCGTCCGTTTGGCCAGGCGGAAGTCTTCGCTCGGAAGATTTTGCCCAGGTCAGCCAACGTCATCGCCTTCATCGGGTTCGACGAATGAACCACCACCGCAAAATCAGTCGCGAACGCCAATGACGCGGCGCAAACGAGCGAGACACAAAGAATCAGCAAGCGGTTTCGCATTGTGTTTTACCCACAGCTCGATTCCAGAAGTTGGCGGAGCCTCGGAAGCTCGCCTGTAAGCGAGGTTAGCCATTCCTTCTGGCGTAGGAAAGTATCGGAACGGAACAGGTTGTCCTGCGGAGTAACTGTACGAAGGGACAGTGCGCGATTTCGAGGCCCGTACGAGCCTTTTCCCCCAAATCCCTTTAAGCAAGGGGCTTGGCAATTAGGAACATGCCATCTTGATTTTCGGGAAACCCTTTGCGGCAGCAGAGTATCTTATCTGCGGGTGCATCCTCCGCACTCGCACCGCGGCGCCAGCGGTAACCCCACGAAACGGGGATGGCTTGGCATGACCAAAATTGCAAAGCCCCGGAGGATACAATGAAGCGCTTCATCAGTGTTTGTGCAGTATTGTCGTTTTTGCTCTGGCTAACACCCGCGGTACACGCTCAACAATCCAATGCCATACAGCCTGGCACTCAGGTTCGCCTCACCATGGCCAGCGGACTTAGCACCAACGTTGCTCATGACGGCGATCCTTTCACCGCCATCGTCGCCGAGCCTGTTTTTATCGGCAACCAGCTACTATTGCCGGCTGGCGCCAAAGTTCACGGCACGGTAACCGGCGTCACCCGCCCAAAGTTCTTCGGCCTTTTCCGCGGCGGAGCTTCCCTGAATCTCGTATTCAATTCCATCGAAGTGGAAAGCCGAATCTTCCCCGTGCAGATGAGTATTCTTTCGCTCTACAGCGGCGGTCCCGAAGCGCAGAAGAGCCGCAAGGATCTGAAAACCACGGAAGGTGTGGTGGTGGAAGAGAAGCGTGACATCAAAGGCGACATCATGACCGCGGGCCTCGGCACTGGCGCTGGCGCGCTCGTTGGCGTGATCTTCAGCAACGTCGCCCGCGGAACCGTCATCGGCATCGTCGGCACTTCGGCTTACATTGCCATCAAGAAGGGCAAGGACCTGGACCTTCCAGCGCAAACCGGCATGCTCGTCCGTATGGATTCCACGATCGCGCTGCCGCCATCCTTGCTTCATAACGCCGCTTACACATCCAGCGGAAAGTAGAAACGAGTGGAGGAGCGTTCGAAACGGATTGCGGGATGATCGTCCGGGCCTGCGATTTCGCTCTGCTTCTCTTGCGTGACGAATAGGACTTGGTGCGTGGTTTTTCCAGCCGAGCCATGCGCCGGGTCCGCGTTACGGCCTCTCCCTTACAGTGCTCTCCCCGGTTTACTCAATCTCAGTTGAGCATCGGAATCTCGGCATTCCAGATCTTATAAGGCTGCATTTTCTGTGCGTGAACCAAAACTCCATTGGCTTCCTGGCTCACGCGCACTACCCGGAATAAAGCTGACTTCGAAGCTAACTCGCCGTCACCGTTTTGCCGGATCACTCGCACGGCCAAAACGGCTTCCTCCGACACTTCAATCCGCAAAGGAAATTGGCAGCCCCAGCCGCTCACGTTGCGGGTTTCCGTCCGTTCGGTGAAAAATCGCAGGAAAGAATCGAATCCGCAAACTTCAATCACGAATTCCAGATCGACGCGCTCTTCCCGCCGCCGGTCTTGGGTAACTACGGTTCTCGATTGCGGCACTCCTTCTTGCTGCTGCTGCTTTCTCATCTCATTCTCCCTGCTCCGGATGATTCGGACTTATACCGCGCGAAGACTTGAGAGGATTCTAAGCAGCGCTCATCGCGGACTTTCCATTGGCCGAGCGTTTCAAGAAACGGTACAAGCTTGTGCGTCCGATTCCCAAAACCTGCGCCGTCCGCACGCGATTGCCTTTGCACATGTCCAACACGCGCTGGATGTGTACCCGCCGGACTTCGTCCAGCGGCAGCGGCCGCCAGCTTTCCTCCAATGCCGAATCGCGCCGCCCCGGCCTTTGCAGATGTTCCGGAAAATCGCTGATGTCGATGAAGTCCGCGGTTGTAGTGATTGCCGCGCTGGCGATCACGTTTTCTAGTTCGCGAACGTTCCCCGGCCAGTCGTGCTGCAGCAGCAAAATTTGCGCGCGTCGAGTAAGACCCTGTATAGGCTTGCCGTAAGCCTCGCTGTATTTCTTCAGGAAATGCTGCACCAGTATCGGAATATCCGCAGGACGTTCCGAAAGCCCCGGAACGTGGATTTCAATGCTGCTCAAACGATAGAAAAGGTCTTCGCGAAAACGCCCCGCCAGCACTTCCGCGCGAAGATCGCGGTTGGTCGCAGCGATCAAACGCACGTCCACTTTTTTCACTTCCGGCGAGCCCACGCGTTGAATTTCGCGGTTCTGAATCACGCGCAGCAGCTTCGCCTGCATATGCAGTGACGTTTCCCCGATTTCATCCAGAAATACCGTGCCGTTGTTCGCGTATTCAAAAAGACCCGGCCGCGTCTCGCTCGCTCCAGTGAACGCGCCCCGAATATGCCCGAAAAGCTGGCTTTCCAGCAGCGTGTCAACCAGCGCCGAGCAGTTGCAAACAGCAAACCTTTCCCGCGCCACCGGACTCATTTGGTGCAGTGCACGCGCGATTAATTCCTTGCCGCATCCGGTGGGACCGGTGATCAGCACGTTCGTATAATGCCGCGCGATTTTGCTGGCCAGGTCAAACACCTCCAGCATCGCCGGACTTCGGCCCACGATGCCGTGAAAAAGCAGATTGTCGAGAAGTTTGTCTTCCAGATCGCGAATCTGTGAGCGTTGCGTGAATCGTTCCGCGAGGTCGTCAAGCGCTTTTAGCAGGCGTTCGTAATTCACCGGCTTGCAAAGATAATCGTAAGCGCCGTGCTTGATCGCCTCGATCGCCGCATCCACCGAGTAGTAGCCGGTCACCAGTACCACGAACATCCCCGGGTCGCACTGCAAAGTCTTTTCCAAAAACTTCAATCCGTCCGTCCCCGGCGTCTTCACGTCGGCGACCACCACCCGGCAGGCCCCTGCTCTCACGCTTTGCAACGCTTCTTCCGGATGCGTTGTTCCCATGGCCGGAAACCCGGCCTTTTGCAATCGCATCGAGGTCAACTCTGCTTGATTGGATTGTTCATCCAATACACATACGGAGAGATTCTTGCGTGCTGCTTCAAGTACCGGTCTTTCTTCGACGGCTAGCATGATTCAACGTATAGGCAAGGCCCGTGCCAATTAGCCACACGGTTATTGGGGCACAAGCGCGTGAAGATCCGCCCGAATGTCGCCCCCGTGCGGGCGATTAAACGCCGTAGATTGTTGCTTTTAATTGAGAAAAAGAAATTCAGAGCAGAAAGCCCGAAAGTTTAGAGCTTGTTTCAATTGCGCTCGGCCGAATCCCAAATCGGGAGAGTAATTTCATTGCGGAACTAGTCTAAGAATTTCTAATGTTCGTCGCCTCGTCTCATCTATCCGCTAATTCATCCGCTTCGGTTCGTCTCCATTTCCCACCGCGTCAGCTAACGCGCGATCTTCATGACTTCTCTCATACCGCGGATGCAATTGAACCAGCCGCACGCATCCTCGCCCGTCCTGATCGCCGGACGTAATGCTCAGTACCCGGTAAGCCACCGGAAAGTTGGCATTTTCGGCGAAGGCATGAATCAAGCGAACGAAGACCACGCAGCCTTCCCGCAACCGGGACATCAGACCCACGCTCTTCTCCCCGGAATCAGTCCACTGAAACATGGTCTTTTCCACGAAAAAAAGCTCTCGCGAATCCCAGCCGGAAACTTCCACCCGGTAACTGTTTGGCCCATCCAACGATGAATGCATGCTTGCCTCTGCGCTTTCGCTATTGCAGAAGCGATGCCAAAGACGGGCAGTCCGGCGTGTGGATACAGAAAGACTTATAGTCTTGCGTACCCAAATGTTGCCTGCTGACCGCGTATTTATCGAAACATCTGTTCGCTTCTGAATCAGGTCTTAAGAGGAGGCTATCGAGGAAGCTGCAACATTAACCCCAATGTGAGCCGGGATACAGCACAGCCAGAGCAAATCTGAAGATGTAGGGAAACATTTCATCGTACAAATACCACGCCAGCAGCAAACCCAGCATTCCGAATCCCTGCCGATGCGACCAACTTAGGAACCTCAACGCCGTCCCTTCGCTCATGAACAACGTAATCCCCGTATTCCCGTCCAAGGGAGGCACCGGCAAAAGATTGAACGTCCCCAGCAAAAGGTTCAGCAGGAAAATAATGCTCAGAAAAGTGGCCGCGAACCCCGCTATTCCCGGCCCGGACGCTTCCGTAACACGCGTGAAGCCCACATATGCCGGCATGTGAAAATATCCGAGCAGCATTCCAATCCGAATTCCGATCGCGGAAAGTATCACCAGCGTAAAGTTCGCCGCCGGCCCCGCCAATGCCATCCACGCCGCACGCCTCGGATAACGTTCCTGCCACGCCGGATCGTACGGCGCGCTAGCCCACCCAATCATCCAGTGCGCCACAAAATACGAAATGATTGGCACCACCACCAAGCCGAACGGCGACCGCCGTATGTGCGGAATTGGATTCAGTGTTACCTGTCCGCCGTGAAACGCCGTCGTGTCGCCGCCCAATTTCGCGGCCAGCGAATGCGCCCCTTCATGGCAGGTCGTGGAGAAAAGAAAAACGATATACCAGATCACTCCGAGGATCAGGAATTGAGGTGTAATCTCCGCTGCAGTCGGCATGCTGGCGCATAGACTAGAGCCTCGGCACTTTTTCCGCAAGCATTACAAAGGTGGCCAGCTTCGCTTCGTATATGGTTGTTCGCACGAACTGGTAGTCGAAGTTGCCCCTGAATCGCCCCGGCATCCCGGTTCGCTGTTCTCCTTCTTACATCGACCTCGCGCGGGTGGTCTGGGTGAAGGAAATTGCCGTGGCGCGGCCTCGAAACTATGACGCCGTGATCGCGGGTAGACTGTCTTGTTTTGCACGGAAATCCCGAATCACTTTCTTCCCTCTTTGCGTTTCGGCCCTGCCTCTGGAATCGGGGAACACCCACGCACTAAGCCTCTAAAAGAGGGGCCATGCGCGCAAATGGCGAAAATACATTGGAGACAATTCAGGCGCTCAGCATAAATTCAGCGCCTGTTTACTTGAGGCTTTCGAGATAGGCGATCAGGGTTTTCATATCATCAGGCGGCAAATCCACGGCGGACATTCCGCCCGCAGCCATTTTGGCGGTGGGATGTTGCAGCAGATTTGCGAGCTGATCGCCGGGAAATTTCGCCGAAATACCCACCAGGGCTGGTGCGGCGGCCGTGCCGACCCCGCCATCGCCGTGGCACGCATTGCAGGACTGCGCCTCGAAGATCGTTTTGCCCTTGGCAGCGAGCGGGTCGGCCAAGGCGACGTTCGCCGAGGCAAGTGAAGCGGAAGAGAGATCGGGCTCGAACGGCTTGCGCATGTATTCGTCTTCTTCAGTTTTCTGTCTGTCCAATTGTTGCGCGACAGCCGGATCGTGATGGTCCTGATACTCGCTGCGCAGTCCCAGTCCTACGAGCCCGAACATCACGAACGCAAATGCCCCCAGGGCAACCGGGCGTCTCCAAGGACGCCGCTCCACGCTGCGATCTAGGAACGGCAAAGCGATAACCGCCAAGGCTAGAATCGTGGGAATCACTAGCACGCCGATTATGGAACCGGCACCGTGCCAGTACTTCAGCCATTGAAAGATAGGAAGGTAATACCAGTCCGGCCGCGGCACATATTGCGCGTTTGCGGGATCGGCTGCGGGGCCCAATGGTGCGGCCATGAAAAAGGACAACAGACCGAGTCCAACCAGCAGGAGCGCCGTAAGTGAGAGATCCATTAAAACCTGGCGCGGGTAGAAGGGTTCGGATTTCGCCGTTGGCTTATAGGGATTTTCCGTTATCGGGCCCGCAGCGCCCACGTTTCGGAACAGGAAAATATGGGAGGCAACCAGAGCGAAAATACAAGCTGGAATCAAGAAAACATGGGCCACGAAGAAACGGGAGATCGTCAGGGTTCCCATTTCTGATCCGCCCCGCACGAGACGTGTAAGCATTCCGCCGATGAACGGGACTTCGCTGATCGCGTTAGTTCCCACTGCGGTCGCGAAGTAAGCTCGTTGGTCCCAGGGAAGCAGATAGCCGGTGAAAGCCATTGCCATTACAAGTCCAAAAAGCACACACCCGGAAATCCAGAGGAGTTCGCGCCTGCCTTTGTACGCTCCGTAAATATATGTTTGGGATAAGTGCAGCAACAGCACAATAACCATCGCACTGGCGCCATAGGAATGGAGACTGCGCAGAAAAGCTCCAGCGGTTACGACCTTGGTGATATAGGCCACGGTGGTGTGCGCGTGGTCTGCCGAAGGAACGTAGTAAAGCGCAAGAAATACCCCGGTGATGACTTGCGACAGAAAAATGAATAGGAGCCCCGATCCAAATATGTAGGCGAACCGCGCTCCTCCTGGGACGGGCTCATCCAGAGCAGTTCGAAGCAAGCTGTCCAAACCGGTACGGCGATCGAGCCAGGCGCGAAAACCCATTTGAGGATTTCGAGAAGTGTCGTTTTCGTTGCTATCCGTTGGATTCATTTCGAAGGGTCCTTATTTAATCCATGACTTCTTTATCGGACACCAGTTGCCGAAAGTACTGGAAGCGAACCAAAAACTGGCCATCCCTAGTGCTTGTTTCAAGACTATCCATTCCGCGGAGTGCTGGTCCGCTGACGCGGCTTCCATCAGGCGCAAAAACGGCGCCATGGCAGGGGCAAACAAATTCTTTCTTGGCGCTGACCCACGGCACTGTGCAGCCCAGATGTGGACATACCGAAGAGAGAGCGCATAATTGTCCTTGGTCATTCTTCGTTACGTAGACCGTCTTTTCTGAGACAGCTTTCCGCCAGCCATCCACCTGTTCGACCTGAATCGTTTTCGGGAGTGGCTCAGTTAAGGATGCGAAGTCGGTTAGCGGCCCTAGCGGCGAGGGCTCAAGCTCCGTCGTGCGGCGCAAGATAGGAAAAAGCGTGAATCGGATCAAGGGAACGGACAGCAATGCACCCACGCAAAACGAGCCCAAGCCGAGCAAGGCGCCCAAAAAGGAGCGACGCTTCCCAGAAGGTGGCCCATCGGTGGAAGATTTCTCTCCGGAATTTCCTGGTTTTCCACTCATCAGATTCTCCTGTTGAAAACAGCCGGATCGCGAACGATTTAGGTCTTCTTTGCTAATCCCCGAATGTAACCGACCAGATCCTTGATCTGCGCATCCGTCAACTTCCCTTTATATGCCGGCATTTTCGTTCCCACGCCATGCGTGACGGCATCGATCAACTGCGCGTCCGTTTTTTTCTGGATGTCCTCTGAGCGCAGGTCCGGTGCGCCCAAGGTCTTCCCCATTTGAGTGCTGCCGCTGCCATCAGCGGCGTGGCACGTGCTGCACTTGGCCTTGAAAAGAGCGCCCGCATCTTGCGCCGGTGCCGACGCGGTTACCGCTGACACCGCAACCGCTAGCAAAACGACCACCCACCCCATTCGAACCATTCGATGACTCATTTCATCCTCCCGGGAATTTGTGAAGCTTTCGGACAAGAGCCAAAGTGAAAATTGAGCAGATGTTTTTAAAAAGCGTACCGAAACGAGAATGTGGCGTTACTTCCGTCAAAGTCCCGCAATTGAATTGCCGCGAGCCCGAACGGATTCGTATTTCCCGTTTCGTTGAACCCGTAATAATTCCACGACATCTTATAACACAGGTTTCGATAGACACGGACTCGGGCGAGCAGACCGCAGCATTCCTTTTTACTGATCTCGCTGACACCTATTCGGCGCCCTTCGCTATTGCCTGACACACTTAAGTCCACAATTGGCGTTAATATTCCTCAAAAAAATCACCCCATCGTAGGGCGATCTACTTTGGCAAACTATGCACAATTGCACACTTCCCCAAATCACAACAAACCGTAACGGCCTCGAAGCCTATTGCCAGAGCCAGGAGAACTACTCTATTTTGGGTTTACGAAGACAGTGGATATTGCGCGGATTCCTCAGGCCGCCCAGCCTTCAAAGAAATGCTTCGGGACAGTGCGAAGGTCGGCTCAATTGCGTGGCAACATGCCGTATGGATACCGCGGAAGCTGCAGGAATTTCTACCCGGTTCGCAAAATCGTAAGGAATGGCTCCGGGGCCTGGACTCGAACCAGGATAACCAGCTCCAAAGGCTGGCGTGCTACCAATTGCACTACCCCGGAATAGGGAAGAAAAGTGTAGCAGACCTTGCAGTCATTTGTTATTCCCGGAACTCGTATATATCTTGCTCTAGAGCGACTAAGGAAACCTCGTCGCCGCGAGTTCAGGATTTGCCATCAATCCGTGAGGATTCTGGAGCGTCTCTGTCAACCAAGCCCGGCCGGAATTTTTCCACCAGAACTTTCACAATTCTTTCAGCCGCATGTCCGTCCCATAGTTCCGGAGCCTTCACTGCACGCCGCTCGGCGCTCAGAACGCGCTCGGCCGCTGCAAGAATCTTCTTCGGATCCCTTCCGACAATTTGATTCGTCCCTTGTTCCACAGTCACCGGACGCTCCGTATTGTCCCGGAGCGTCAAGCAAGGAACGCCCAAAATCGTGCTCTCCTCCTGTATACCTCCGGAATCAGTCAAAATCAGCCGCGCATGATCCATCAAGCAGAGAAAATCCAGATAGCCTAGAGGAGGCAGCGGCACAATCCCTCGCGCACCCGCCCCTGATTTCTCCTCCGCCAAATAAGCTCCAAGTCCGAACTGGCGAATGCGCTCGAGCGACCGCGGATGCACCGGAAAAAACACCGGCATTTTTTCGGCGAGTGCGGCGATGGTCGAAAGGATATCGCGCAAAACCGCTTGGTCATCCACATTGCTCGGCCGGTGCAGAGTCAGCAAGCCGTAAGCCGCCGCCTGGGCGCCATCTTTCTGCAAGCCCAGCCGCCGCAAAATTTCAGATTTTTCTGCAATTTTTCTATGCTCCACCAGGCAATCGATCATCACGTTGCCCACCAAGAAAATCTTCTCCGGGTCAACGCCTTCTTTCCGCAGGTTTTGGATCCCGCTTTGTTCCGTGACAAACAGCAAGCCCGAAATGGCGTCCGTCAATTTCCGATTAATTTCTTCCGGCATGCTCATGTCAAAACTGCGCAGCCCCGCTTCTACGTGCGCCACTGCGACGCCCAGCTTTGCCGCCACCAATGCCGCTGCCAAAGTCGAATTCACATCGCCCACCACGATCACCACATCCGGCTTCCACTCCAGCACCACCGCTTCGAACCTCTTCATCACTTCGGCGGTTTGCCAGGCGTGGCTCCCCGAGCCTACCTCCAGATTCACGTCCGGCTTCGGTATGCGCAATTCCTCAAAAAACGATTCCGACATTTGCTGGTCGTAGTGCTGCCCCGAATGAACCAGCCTGTGCTCGATCCCGGAAATCCTCTGAATTTCATGAACGATCGGTGCGATCTTCATGAAGTTCGGCCGCGCCCCCACCATGCTCGCAATGCGCAAATCCGCCATTTAATTTCCTCGTAATAGAGATAATACGGCACGCACCAGATTCACCTTCGGGGTAACACGCTGAAGTAGCTTCGCTTGAGGGAGTTCCGATGTCCAGAAAAAATTGCCGCGAAATTCCAAAGCGGGCGGACACCTCGAGGCGTAGGAGCTGTATTCGAGTTTTTCTGCGCTGCGGGAGGGCCTATTGTTGCGGCAGCATCGTGCCCCAGATTTGCCGCAACCGGGAAGCTTCGCTCTCTTCCGCGGGCTTCAGCCGAGCCAGTTTTGTGCGCAACTGTCCAACGTCCAGCCCCGCCGACTGGCACACCATCGGAAAATCTCGCTGATCTTTAAAGAGGTATTCTTCTGCTTCCCTTTTGCGTCGAAGTGGCCCGGAGATCCATTCCTGAATCGTGGTTACAATCACCGCCTGCCAAAGCCGCACTTCCATTAATTTTTGTTCATTGGCGATTACAGAAAAAGTTTTTTGCATTGGCCCATCCCCAGGAGATTGATTTCACTAGGGGTGCAAGCAATGACTGTGCCGCTCCGGCAACCAATCTTCGTTTTTTTTCTATATGTGCTCGGTTAGTGAAGTCGGAAACTGGCGAAAGTAGGGCACTTAGACCGCATCCTATCTTGCAGGCCAGTCCTGGGCCAAAAAAACGCGAACCTCAGCGAACTCCCAGCGAAATAATTCCCGCTGCCCGGTAGTTTTTTCATCGCCGGACGCGCTCGCGGCTTATATTTCTAATAAGTTAAATTCAAGCTGCAGGAGTGTTACGAAAGAAATCGGCGCGTTTCGGTCCGCCTATGATTGGCCTGTCGCCCGCGGGACACGGCTTACCGTCATGCCCTGTCAGCAGATGTCTCACCAGCTCATCAATTTTCTTATGCTCGCCCCGCGTCAACTCGGCGTCTTCCGAAAACGAAAGGTCTTTCGACCTTCGTATTTTCCTCGCCTCTTGAAACGTGGAAACAATCTCTTCCTGAAGCTGTTCGAGGAGCGCACATCGCGGCCTGCTAGCCATAGCGCACAAATTCTACAGCGGGACACCTGCTCCGCAATGGTACGTCCGTACCGCGAAGAAAGGCGAATGTGTTGCAAAGCGGCAGCCCCGCTCCGAAGAACTGTGCGAAAGTGACCACGAAGCTTTTGAGATCCAGCCGTGCCACTAGCTCGATTTTCGCGGAACCTTCGCGCCCTTTTTGCGCGCTTCCGAAAGACCGATCGCGATGGCCTGCTTGCGCGAAGTCACTTTGCCGCCTTTTCCGCCCTTGCCGGAATAAAGCGTGCCGCGTTTTTCTCTGTGCATCGCGCTTTTCACGCTCCTACCCGCAGCTTTCCCGTATTTCCGTCGCGAACCTTTTTTCGTTGGCATCGTCTACTCTCCTGCAAGTTAGATTAACAATCGCATCGATGGTTACCTCGTGTCATGGGTTATGTGAATTTGCCTTTCTCTCCCGATCGAAAAATCTAACGTTTTTTGCCCCCGCGCAAGCGCTGACGTACGATTCCTCTATCACCAGCTCTTTTTCACCTTGCCGTGTTTCTTTCATCCCCAGTTTCAGGCAGAATATGGCCCGAATCGAGGGACTATGAACCGCAAAGCGCTTGCAGGAATCTTTCTACTGGCAACTTCGCTCTCAGCCGCCGTCACATATGTTGTTGCTGACGATGCTCCGCTCGCCGGCTACTCCGCTGAGTCGTCGCGCACCGAGCGCGATTGGGAGCGGAAATTTCGCGCCACGCCCGACCCGGCAAATCTTCGAGCCTACATGCAGCGTCTCTCAGCACACCCTCACAACGTCGGCTCGCCCTATGACAAGGACAACGCCGAATGGATTCTCTCCAAGTTCAAAGAATTTGGTCTCGACGCGCACATAGAAACTTTTGACGTGCTTTTTCCTACGCCCAAGGAGCGCCTGGTTGAACTCATCGCCGGCGGCCCTCACTTTCTCGCCAAACTCCAGGAACCGGCCATTCCCGAAGATCCCACTTCGAATCAGCAATCCGAGCAGCTTCCCACTTACAACGCGTATTCTGCCGACGGTGACGTCACCGGCCCGCTCGTTTACGTGAATTACGGCATTCCCGATGATTATCAAACTCTCGAGCGCAACGGTGTCTCGGTAAAAGGCGCTATCGTTATCGCGCGTTATGGCCACTCTTGGCGTGGAATCAAACCCAAAGTCGCCGCGGAACATGGCGCCATCGGCTGCATCATTTATTCCGACCCGCGCGATGACGGTTACTCCCCAGGCGTAACCTATCCCGCCGGCCCCTATCGTCCAAAAGATGGCGTGCAGCGCGGTAGCGTGCAAGACAGCACCGAATTCATGGGCGATCCTCTCACCCCAGGAATCGGCGCCACCGCTGACGCCAAGCGCCTCCCGATAAAGGATGCTCCCACCATCACGAAAATTCCCGTCCTGCCAATTTCGTATGCGGACGCCGAACCTCTTCTCGCCTCCATGGAGGGTCCGGTCGTCCCGGCCAAGTGGCGCGGCGGCCTTCCGTTAACGTATCGTCTCGGCCCAGGTCCCGGAAGAGTTCATCTGAGAGTTTTTTCGAACTGGGATATCAAGCCGATCTACGACGTCATTGCAAAAATTCCCGGTTCGCAATATCCCGACGAATGGGTTCTTCGCGGCAATCATCACGATGCTTGGGTAAACGGCGCTGAAGATCCCATCTCCGGCCAGATGGTTCTGATGGAAGAGGCTCGCTCGCTTGGCGCCTTGGTGAAATCCGGTTGGAAGCCTGAGCGCACCATTATTTATTGTGCCTGGGACGGTGAAGAGCCCGGCTTGCTGGGTTCCACCGAATGGGCGGAAACTCATGCGGACGAACTCCGCAAAAAAGCCGTCGCCTACATCAATTCAGATTCAAATGGGCGCGGGTTCTTCGACGCCGAAGGTTCGCACACGCTGGAGCGGCTTGTGAATGACATTACCCACGACGTCACCGATCCCGAAACTCAGCTTTCCGTTTGGAAACGCTGGCAGCTTCATAATCTCGAAGAAGCCACTTCCACCGAAGACCGCCAGGAATTGCGCCAGCGCCGCGACCTTCGCATTGGAATCTCCGGCGGCGGCTCCGACCACGCCACTTTTCAGAATTTTCTCGGCATCGCCGTCTTGGACATGTCCTTCAGTGGCGAAGATGGTGGTGGAATCTACCATTCCATTTATGACGATTTCTATTGGTACACCCATTTCGACGATACCGATTTCACCTATGGCCGCGCGTTAGCGCAAGTAGCCGGATCTTCCGTCATGCGTCTCGCCGACGCCGATTTGTTGCCCTATGATTTTTCCGATTTTGCCGACACCGTGCAGACCTACGTTCATGGGCTCCAAACATTTTCCACCAAGATGCGCGACGATATTCGCGAGCGCAACCTGGAAATCGACGAAGGCGTTTTCACCGCCGGCGCCGATCCCCGCAAGCCGTACTTCCCGCCCAAGAAGGAAGACGTCCCCCCGTATCTGAACTTCGCCCCTCTTCAAAATAGCGCCGACGCACTTTCACGCAGCGCCGCCGATTATCAAAAAGCTCTCGATGCCGCCGAAGCCAGCGGCGGTATCGCGCTCGCGTCCCCTTCCATCGCGGAAATTAACGGCATGCTGATCCAGAGCGAACGAAAACTAACTTCTCCGGAAGGCCTGCCCGGCCGTTTCTGGTACAAACATCAAATCTACGCTCCCGGCGTTTACACCGGCTACGAAGCTAAGGCTATCCCAGCCGTCCGCGAAGCCATCGAGCAGAAACAATGGAAACAGGCCGAAGACGCCATGCGCCGCGCCGCTGCTGCCCTTCAGGACGAAGCGGCCCTGGTTTCGTTGGCCGCCGCAAAATTGTCGGCCGCCGCTAGCTCAAAATAGTCGCTCAAAATGGCTCGCCAAAATTATTCGTTCCGGGAGTTCGCGGTAACCGCCCCGCCTTCGGAATGTCACTTTCTCCAGCCGCAAATCATCTAAAAAAAAGGCTCAAGAATTTCGAGCCGTTCGGGTTCTGAGGGGCTCGAGCAGTCAAAAGTGATTAATTTATAAGGAGGCGACACCATATGAAACCAGTTCGAATTATTAGCACTATTTTCGGTACCGCTGCATTACTTGTGTTATTCGGCGTATCGGCCCCCGTGCGCGCTCAAGACGAACATCCACAGGACGCCAAGCCCGCGGAACCACACGATCAGGGAGCAAAACCTTCCGAAGAAGCCAAATCGCCCCACGACGAAGCCAGGCCGTCCGAAGCGAAGCCGCCCAAAGATGAGAAGTCTCCGCGAGACGACAATAAGGCCCGCCCAGAAAATCGCAATGAAACGCGCACGCAAACCGAGACCAAAACCACTGTAAAGCACGGTCCCATCGAGAACGGCCGCATTCCTGACGCTCAGTTCCACGCGCACTTCGGCCGCGCACATACCTTCCACGTCGGTCATCCCCAGATAGTAGGCGGCCAATATCGCTTTAACTACGGCGGTTATTGGTTCTCCTATGCTGAACCGTGGCCGGTAGGTTGGGGCTATGACGATGAGTTCTACGTTGACTTCATCGACGGACAATATTACCTGATCGATCTAGCGCACCCGCAAGTTCGCCTCGCCCTAGTCGTGGTGCTCTAGTTCGCATCTCATCTTGCTCTGCGAAACACGAAAGCCCCATCCTCCGCTAAAGGATGGGGCTTTTCTTTTATCGCGATCAATCACACCGAGCTTGGTCAAACTCCGCAGTTTGTCTCAGAAATATCTAAACCTCGGAATGTTTAAACCAAGGTGTATTGCAATACCGCTTGCATCTCCACATCCCCGCCCACTCCCGCATGGTCCATGTGAAACATCAAGTAATCGCCCTTATTCAACGCCAACGACGGCTGCGCATGCACTTGCCGCGAAGTGTACCCGCCCGTCCCATCGGTCGGCACCCAGGTTTTCAAAATCACGTTGAAAAATAAATCCTGAACCACGCCTCCCATCCCAATGTTCAATTTATTGGGGTTGTGCGGCGTCAATTCTCCAAAACTCGCGCTCGGCGGCAAATTCAAGTACGCGGCAGGCGAGGTATTGAAAGTCGGCTTGGCTCCTCGCGAAACGCCTCCGTCGCACAATACTTCTGCAAAACCCGCCTGGGCCGGCGCGCTAGTGATCGTGAACGACACATCAATATTGATCGTGTACAGAATCATCGTGTCGCGCACTTCAAAGAAAACGTCCGCGCCATTATTATTAATGTTCACAATTTCCCACCCGAACCCCACCACCGGATCCTGAGGTACCGTACCATCCGTCGCCACTGCGACAGGGGACACCGCCCTGAAAAACTCTCGCCGCCCTTTCGCATTCATCGCCGCCTCCAGTGGGGTGAAAGTCCCCGCGCTGATTCCTCCCAGGACCAAAACACCCTCAATTAGAAAAGTTCTTCGATCAGACATATTTCCTTCCACTAACATTTCCATCTTGAACGCCAACGCCAGTGATATTGTGTCTCGCTTAGCGTCACTTGAGCGCTGGAAGTTTCGCACGTCCCTGTTTTCGTGGGTGTTAAGGTCCGCCGCCCAAGCCAAACTCGCAATGTCTAAACTCACCGCGGGGAAGAAAGTTGCGCGATAAATATACGCTGAACTTTCCTACGCGCGCCTTCCTCATTGTCGGCCTGCTTTACTGTACATATCTCGCCGCCCGGCAGGGAATTGCAGCCTGGTACTTTCGAAAGGGCACTCCTCAAGCCATCCAAACCGCCATCAAGTGGGACCCCGGAAACCCTCAGTACTATGACGCCCTCGCCACCCTTACCCACATGTATGCCACTGGCGGGAATCCCAACGAGGTCGTGCGCCTTTGCGAGAAAGCCACAGAACTGAGTCCGTACAACGCCTTCTACTGGGCCGACCTCGCAGCAGCCTACGAATGGGTTGGCCGCAAAAATGACGCACTCCGCGCCTTCGCCCGCGCGAGCGCCCTTTTCCCCAACTCACCTGAAATCAACTGGAAAATCGCAAACTTCTACGTCCGCATCGGAAAAATCTCAGATGCACTCCCGGCTCTGAGGGAAGTTTTGCTCGAAGACCCCAGCAAGGAACGTCAGGTATTCTCCCTGGCCACCAACGCCACCGGTGACAACCAGCAAATTCTGCAAGAAATGCTCCCTCGCAGCGCGCCTATGTTGCTCGACTATCTCGATTTCAAAGTCGAGAACAACCGCATGGAGTTCGCCGCCGAAACCTGGGCCACCCTGCTCAAATTAGACTCGCCCTTCGATCCCGCGCGTACCTTCCCTTACCTTGACGCGCTAATCCAGCACAAAGATGTGGACCATCTCACAGAAGCATGGGGCGCCCTCGCCTCGCGTTTTCCCAGGCAAATCAGCGCCCGCGAATCCAAGCCCAACTTAATCACCAACGGAAATTTCAACTTCGCTCCCCTAAACGGTGGCCTCGATTGGCGCATCATCCCCGTGCAGGGCGCCACCGCCACTATGGACGCATCCACAGCCTTCGACGGCAGCAAATCCCTGCGCATCGATTTCGACGGCACTCAAAACCTGGAATACGCTCACGTCCTTCAATATGTCCCCGTCACGCCCGACACTTCATACAAATTTTCCGCCTACATGCGCGCCCAGGGAATCACCACCGATAGCGGTCTACGATTCGTCCTACAAGACGCCTACGATCCGGCGGAACTCGTGGATGTATCTGGTAAGGCCGCCAATCCGACGAGATTTTCCATCTCCACCGAAAACGTAACCGGCACGTCCGATTGGTCGCCGCACCAATTGGAGTTTAGAACCCCAGGCAACACTCGCCTGCTGATCGTAAGAGTCGCCCGCCCCTCCAGCCGCAAATTTGACAACAAGCTAGCCGGCACAATCTGGATCGCTCGCGTCACCCTTTCACCCAAGTAATCGAGTGAAATTCGATGCTAGCTGTTAACGTGGACCCGCGTTTTTGTAGCGTCGGCATCTTGCCGGCTCTGTTCATCTTTTTACAGAGTCTCAGAATTGCTGCCTTGCGACATTCGCTCATCTTCAGGCCTCATTCTGAAATAGCCGCAGAAGTGTAAAATGTGTCGTATGTTCATCGGCCACTTCGCGGTCGGCTTCGCCAGCAAGAAATTTGCGCCGCGCACCAACCTGGTCATTCTCCTCGCCGCGCCACTTTTTTTGGACTTGCTCTGGCCCATCTTCTTATCGCTCGGTTGGGAACACGTGCGCATCGATCCCGGCAACACGCGTTTCACGCCTCTGGATCTCTACGACTTTCCCTGGTCGCACAGCTTGTTAATGTCCGTCGTATGGGCTACGCTCTTCTCCCTCATCTATTACCTCGTCACACGCTATCGCGCTGGCACAGTCGTCGTCTGGATCGGTGTCGTCAGCCACTGGGTCCTCGATTGGATTACGCATCGCCCCGACATGCGGCTATATCCCGGCGGCCCCCGCTACGGCCTCGCCCTCTGGAACTCCATCCCCGGCACTCTAATCGTGGAACTGTCGATGTTCGCTGCTGGTGTCTGGATCTATGCACGCACCACACGTGCCCGCGACCGCGTCGGCCAGTACGCGTTCATCGCGTATCTCGCCTTGCTTCTCGTGCTCTATGTCGGCGACCGTTTTAGCGCCCCGCCCTCTAGTGTGTCCGAAATTATCTGGCCCGGTATCATCGCGGAAACCATCTTGCTAGTGTGGCCGTGGTGGTTTGACCGCCACCGCGTCCTACGCGCGCAAACTTAACCGGCCCTCCACGATGCAAAGCTGCTGGAACTGTTCGCCGAAAAACGGCGCAAGTGATATTCTGTAGGCGGTCGCATGCGGCTCCTCAGCTTTGCCCGCCTGCCCGAAATCGGCAATTTCCTGGAAGCTTTTGAGAGTGGGCTGTATTTCTGCGTCTCGCGATTTGCCGGTAGCTTTTAGTATGAGAAAACTGAAAATGTTCAGCGATGCACCGAACTCGAACCTTTACTCTTCGAACCGCAAGCTCATCTTCCGCCGTACACGAGGATCCGCCTTACTCTGCGGCATGCTCATCTCCGTGAGCGCAGCTTTCATTTCTTTCCCCGCCCGCGCGCAGCAGTCTGATTCCGCCTCGCCTCCGGTCATAGTGCAGCCCGGCGCACCCGGCAAGCCTACCAAGACTTTGCCGCCTTCAACAAAGGGCACTCCACCACAGTGGTCGCAAGCCGATGTGGAATTCATGCAAGGCATGGTCATGCATCACGCCCAAGCCGTGGAAATGACCGCGCTGATCCCGTCCCACACGGAAAATCAAGATTTGCGCTCGCTGGGCGCGCGAATTAGCAGCTCGCAGTCTGACGAAATAAAGTTGATGCGCCGCTGGCTAGCCTCTCGTGGAGAATCCGTTTCCATGTCCATGCCCGGAATGCCCGGCATGGATAAGTCCGGTCAATCGATGCCGTTGATGCCCGGCATGCTCACTCCTAAGCAAATGGACGCGCTCCGCGACGCCAAGGGCGCCGAGTTCGATAAATTATTTTTGACCGGAATGATTCAGCACCACAATGGCGCGCTGATAATGGTGAAGGATCTGTTCGACTCGCCCGGCGCAGGACAAGACGCCGACGTGTTCAACTTCGCAACCGATGTCGATAGCGGGCAACGCGCCGAGATCAGGATTATGAAGTCCATGTTGGAAAAGAAATCAGGGGAGAAATGATGAACCGAGTGCAGCGTGTTGCTATCCGTTTCTTCGGTGTGGTCGCCATTATTTTCTGTTTCAGTGTAACCGCGATACAGGCGCAGAAGCAGCCGCCGCAGTCTTCGGCTTCTGCCCCTGATGCCGCCAAGGCGCCCGACGCTGACGACAATAATCCGTTTGCCGCCAAGCCGGCTCCCCCGCTTCCTCCGGGCATGACCGGCTCAGACGTGAACGACCCGCGCTTCAGCCTGACCCCCGGAATGTACGACGCCGGTGAAGCGTCCATGGGCATGAAGCACCTGCTGCTGCTCAAGAAGCCCGATGCCTTTCAACTCGGCACCGCGGATCCTGACGACCCCAAAGTGGAGCAGACCGTTCGCCAGCTCGGTATCGGTAATATGGTCTCCAGGATGCCGAAATCTCTTCAGCTCGAGATCGCTCAACTCGCTTTCGCCAACTCCGACCTGGCGTTCCAGGGCGACCACCTTTTCCAGGGCAACTTTTACGGCGTCAATATCTACGACATTTCCAATCCCGCGCAAGCCGCATTGCTGACTTCCATGGTGTGCCCCGGCGGCCAGGGCGATGTCTCGGTTTACAAAAACCTGCTCTTCATGTCCGTGGAAATGCCCAACGGCCGCCTCGATTGCGGCACCCAAGGTTTTCCGCCACAACCTCCGCCTCCCGCAGGCCACGAAAAAGAACGTCGCCCGCTAGCAGCGCAAAAAGACCGCTTCCGCGGCGTGAGGATCTTCGACATTTCGGACATCAAGAATCCCAAACAGGTTGCCGCCGTGCAGACCTGCCGCGGCTCGCATACCCACACGCTCGTGCTCGATCCCAACGACAAGAACAACGTTTATATCTACGTCTCTGGAACGTCCTTCGTCCGCCAACCCGAAGAACTAGCTGGATGCTCCAACGAAGCGCCTGACAAAGACCCCAACACCGCGCTCTTTCGCATCGAAGTAATCAAGGTTCCGGTTGCCGCGCCGCAGGATGCAAAAGTCGTCTCCAGCCCGCGCGTGTTCATCGACCCCCGCACAGGCGCGCTCAACGGTCTGAACAACGGTGGCAGCCACGACAAGGAAGAGGCCAAGCCCACCGACTCCAACCAATGTCACGACATCACCGTGTACACCGCCATCGGCCTCGCCGCCGGCGCATGTTCCGGCAACGGCATTCTCCTCGACATCAAAGATCCCGTGCATCCGAAACGCGTCGATGCAGTAAACGATCCGAACTATTCATACTGGCACTCCGCTACCTTCTCCAACGACGGCAAGGAAGTCGTCTTTACCGACGAGTGGGGTGGCGGCTTGGGCGCGCGCTGCCGTCCGAACGACCCCAACAAATGGGGCGCGGATGCAATCTTCCACCTGAAAGACGACAAGCTGACCTTTGCCAGTTATTACAAACTTCCCGCCGCGCAGAGCGACACGGAAAATTGTGTCGCGCACAACGGCTCGCTGATCCCGGTTCCCGGTCGCGACATCGAAGTGCAAGCCTGGTATCAAGGCGGCATCTCCGTCATGGACTTCACCGACGCCGCTCATCCATTTGAGATCGCCTACTTCGACCGCGGCCCAATTGATCCGAAGACACTAATCCTGGGCGGCGATTGGTCGGCCTACTGGTACAACGGCAACATCTACGGGTCGGAAATCGCGCGCGGCCTCGACGTCTTCGAACTTACACCAACCAAGTTCCTCACCCAGAACGAAATCGACGCAGCGAAAGCGATTCATGTTTCTGAACTTAACGTGCAGGACCAGCAGAAGATCGATTGGCCGTCGCAGTTGGTCGTGGCCAAGGCTTACGTGGATCAGTTGGAGCGCTCCCAGGCGTTGCCCGCGGACCGCATCACAGCTCTGCGAGCCGCCATCGACGCCGCCGAAACTTCGCACATGAGCAAAAGCGATCTCGCGAAATTGAAGCGCATGGCGCCGTCCCTGGATAAAAGCGCCGCCACCGCGAAAAGTCCTGCTGACTCCAAGCGCTTGCAAGCTTTGGCGGAAATCCTGAAGCGTCCATCTGCGTAACGCGCCGCGAACCGGAAGTTTTCTCGCACTCGGCAGCGCAAGGGCTCTTCAACCGGGCCCTTGCGCCCCGTTATCCGATGTCGTCACTTCGATTCATGGCGACCTGAGCCCCTCGTACACCAGCTCCTCGAAGTCGCGCAGCGTTCGCAACGCGCCGTCGTCGTAGAAGGGCAGTATCTGCATCATCATCACGCCGCCGATGTGCTGCACCGGATCGATCCAGAACTCGGTGTTGTAAATACCCGCCCAGCTCATGCTGCCGGGACGGCGGAACTTTGCGTACCGCGGGTCGCTGGACGCAATCTGAAATCCGAGTCCGAACTTATCGTGGCCTGCGCCCAGCGGAAATGGTTTAGCGAGTGACTCGTCGGCGGATGGCTGTAGCTCCACGAAGATGGAACCAATGTTGTTCTCTCCCATCATTTTCACCGAACTCTCGCTCAGGATTTTCACGGGCCCCAGATGCCCACCGTCGAGCAGCATCTCCATGAACTTGCCGTAATCCTGGGCGGTCGAGTACAGACCGCCATCGCCTCGGAAAGGGGCCGTCGGCGTCGCCGGTATCGATCCCTCCGGCTGTTCTTGCAACACACCGTTTATACGGCTGTGCTTCGTCGCCACGCGCGACTGTTTGGCGAGCGGCACGGCGTAGGACGTATCCACCATGCCCAGCGGGACGAAGATGTGCTGTTGGAAGTATGCTTCGAGTGACTCGCCGGAGATTTTCTCCACGATCATTCCTAGAACAACCGTGCTGGGGCCGTAGTTCCATTTGTCGCCAGGATCGTTCACCAGCGGCAGCTCCCACTCGTGCTTTTTCGTCGTCTCCTTCAGCCGGTTCACCGTCGGATTGAAAGCCCCGTAGGCGATGCCGGAAGTATGTGTCAGCAAATGGCGGATCGTCATCGGCCGCTTGGCCGGTCGCGTTTCGTAGGTTGCGTCCTTCTCATCGAACTTCGTAATGACCTGCAGGTTGTCGAAGCCCGTCAAGTATTTCGACACCGGATCGTCGAGTTTGAGCTTGCCCTGTTCGAACAGCATCATGATGGCCACCGACGTGACCGGCTTCGTCATGGAAGCAATAGAAAAAATGGCGTTCACGGGCATCGCTATATCGTGCGCAACGTCGAGCTTACCGGCTGCGCCTTCGTACAACACTCCGTCCCGGCCCACCACGAGAGCGACAGCGCCCCGCGCGTCCCCGCGAATCACGGCGCTATTCAATTGCCGAGAGAGCGCGGCCTTACCCGCGTCTGAAAATCCCTTTTGCTGAATCGATTCAGCCGCGCCAGCGCTCTGTACATTGTTCGTAGTAATAATCGAAGCGATTGTCTGTGCGCCAGTCTCGGCGATCCCAACGAAAGCAAGACATCCGGTCAGGACCACGAATGCGGTGTAGGTAAAGGCGGTCTTGTGTAGTCTCATAAATTTGAACGACTCAGATCCCTCGCCCGGCAGAAGCGGCAATCGCGAACCGTCAACTACGTATGTGTGAGTCCGATGCGATGCAGCAAGCCTTTGAATCGCGGATCGGAATGCAGGAAATCGAACAACGGATCGACTTCTACCGTGACGAGATCCGCGGAGCGATCCTGATACGCTTTCTCCAGCCATTCCATGGTCCGGTCTTTCTCCCCGAGCATCGCGTACAATTGCGCAGTGGCAAATGGCGAAACATAGGTGCGGCTCGATTGCTGTATTGAATCGTCAATCCAAGCCCGCAACGCGGCCTTATAACCGGAACGCGAATAAGCGTCCGCAAGCAACGTCGCCGTTCGCGTATCTCCATCAGCGACCTGCGCCTTCTGCCACTCCGAAATCGCCTCTTTGTACATTCCCTTGCGATCGTAAACAAACCCGAGTCCACTGTGAGCCAACTGGAAGTTTGCATCCAGCGCCAGCACTTCTTGGTATCGGTCGAGAGCCTGGTCGTATTTGCGTGCGTAGTATAGGCCGTCGCCCGTATTCTCGATGTCGATCAGGTTGAGAGGATCCGTCTTTTTCGCCCGCCGATGTTGCTCCGTCCCTTCGTCAAACTGCCCCATTGAATCCAGGAAAGCCGCATACATCGCGGGCCCCTCTGGGTCTTCGGGCTGGAGCTCCATGGCCCGCTGAAATTCGCGTTCCGCTCCGGGAAAATCCCAGTCGTACTGCCACTTGATCCATCCCAGAGCAGCATGAGCGTCCGCTACGGAATCATCGATCTGAAGCGCCTTCATCGCCGCCGCCTTTCCCAGAGGCATCATTTCATGCGGAGGATTCGTGTAGGCAAGCTCGTGATAGGCATCGGCAAGACCGGCGTAAGCCTGGGCGTAGTTCGGATCCTTTGCGATGGCTTGCTTGAAATAATCAGCGGCTGTCTTTAGATTCGCATCGGTGAATTTGTTCCAGTAATACCGGCCTTTCAAATATAGATCGTAGGCTTCCCAATTATCCGTGCCCTGATTCGCAATTTTGGTTTTGTCGGCCGGCGTCAGCCGCAACTGCAATTTCTCCGAAATGTCCTGAACGATCTCCTGTTGTACAGTGGACACGTCCGAAAGCTTGCGATCGTATTGCGCGCCCCAAATCTCCGAACCATTGCTCGAATCCACCAGTTCCGATTCCAGATGAATTACATCTCCGTGCTGTACCAGCGTTCCAACCAGTACCGCGCCAACTTTCAAATCGCGTCCGGCCCCTTGTGCGTCGTTGCTATGGCCCTTGTAACGAAACACTGTGCTTCGCGACATTACGCGCAAATTCGGAAGTTGCGACAGCCGGTGGATCAGGCCTTCTGTAATTCCATCGCAAAGGTACTCCGCGTCCGGATTACCGCTCGTATTTACAAACGGCAGCACCGCCATGGAACTAACAGAGTTCCTCGCAGGATAAAACTTCACACCAAGGATCACCGCCGCAGCGATTAGCGCGAAAATTACGCCCGCGATTAAAACCGCTTTTTTAGTGAACCAACCGTCGCGGCCTGGCGCGGCAATGGCCGCCGCGGGTACCTCGGGCCTCGCGTCAATCGCGCTCCCACGTATGGCCTTCCCCGAATCCGAGTCACGTTTCAGACGCTGCAAATCGGCGCGTACGTCCGAAGCGTGCTGGTAACGCAGATTGCGGTCTTTTTCCAGCGACTTGTTGATGATTTCTTCCAGTTTTGCCGGAAGGTCGGGATTCAACCGCACCGGGGCAACCGGACCCCGATTCAGAATGGCCTCGGCAATCACCACCGAGGTGTTGCCGCGAAAAGGCATAACCCCCGTCGCCATTTCGTACAGCACCGCGCCGAAAGAAAACAGATCCGTGCGAACATCCAGCTCTTCGCCCCGCACCTGCTCCGGTGACATATAGCTGAGCGTGCCCAGCGCCGTTCCAAGCCGCGTAAGCTCTTCCGCTTCGGGCGCTGTGGTCGTCGCCGACGGATTCGCAACGCCGTGCGCCGAAGTCATCTTCGCCAGACCAAAATCCATAATTTTTGCGTGGCCGCGCTCAGTCACAAAAATGTTGGCCGGCTTGATATCGCGATGGATGATGCCCTTGGAATGCGCGGCGTCCAACGCATCGGCAATTTCGATGGCGAGATTCAGCAGTTGATTGGTAAGAAGAGATTTTCCGCCGATGCGGTCCTGCAGCGTGGCGCCTTGCATCAGTTCCATGGCGATGAAACAACGCCCATCGCTTTCGCCGATTTCGTACAGCGTGCAAATATTGGGATGGTTCAGCGCGGACGCCGCGCGCGCTTCGCGACGGAAGCGTTCCAGCGCGTGCGAATCGTTGGCCAAATCGTCCGGCAGGAATTTCAGCGCCACATGCCGGCCGAGCGTGACGTCCTCAGCCTCGTATACAACGCCCATGCCTCCGCCGCCGAGTTTTGCAACTACGCGGTAGTGCGAGAAGGTCTTTCCGAGGGGCGATTGGGATTCCGTCATTTGCCGCACATCTTAGGTTGCGGCCATAGCCAAGTCAACGAACCTACGCGTCTTGATAACCTTAGAAACAAACCTTCCCGGAACCATCCAATGGCACCTAAGCCACCTTTTTTTTCCCAAGCGTGAACCTTTTGTCGTGGTTGACGCCCTCGGCGCCCACGCATACACTGCGCAGCGGGGCGGGGAGCGCATGATGGAAATTTTTCTGCAGAATGTTCGGTACGGTCTGCGCAGTCTCGCAAGGAGTCCTGGTTTTGCCGCCGTCGCTATCTTGACCCTGGCCCTTGGCATCGGCGCCAACACCGCAATTTTTTCCGTGGTCAATAGCATATTGTTACAACCGCTTTCCTACCCGAATCCCGACCGTCTAGTGGAACTCGAACTTACCTCCAAGGAAGGGAACAGCGACATCACTTCGATTCCGAAGTTCAACGTCTGGCGCCAGCAGACCCAAATCTCACCGGTGGGCATCGAGAGATACCAATCGCCGCGCTAGTTCAGAGCTTTGTGAATCCGTCTGCGCTCCACTCTTCTGAGCCGACGCCGTTATGAACGAAAAACAAGCCAGTCGGATCGTATTTCTTTTTTATCGCCGCGAGCCGTGGGTAATTGCTACCCCAATAGGAACGCTGCCACTCGCTCTCGAAGAAATTGCTCTCCGACACGTACGCGCCACCATCCGGCGCGACCGCGCGCAATTCGCTCATACAACGACGCACTGTATTGGCGGCCTTTCTGCCCTTCGATACGTCAGGCTCATGATCGGGAATACCGGGATAAGCTGGCCCTTGGCCGTCCGCGACAATCGCAAGAGCAAACGCGCTTAACACCGCAGGATTCATAGCCGTATCTTTCGCGGCTTCGATGGCTTCCTGGGGCGCTCCCGCTAGCCCCTTATTAAAATGAAGCTCAACTTCGCCGTGTCGGGAAGCTGCAAATAGTGCATTGGCCAGCAGCTCCTGCGAATCGCCGTGCAGCAAAGACGCCGGCAGCCAGAGTGATTCGTAGCCGTATATAACGCAGCCTACTTGTCCGCCGTCTCCTGTCCACCACACGTTGTTGGCGCCGGAGCCGGGGCGCGAGTCTGCGTCGAAAACATGCTGATGATGCTCCCTGCGCCATTCGACGTCCCACCAATGCCTTGCCGGCATGCTGCCGATATCGGGCAGAGCTCCCGTGGAATAGTCGGCTGGCGATTGCGTCAGCCAATCCATGAACGGCTTCCAGATCTTTCCGGATTGCTGCGTGTCTAATCCATGGAAAACCATACTAATTTCAAGCGAATTGTCGGGCGCGATGTGAGCCTGCTCTCCCCAATGATCGTTGAAGAGCGCTTCCCGGTAGAAGCTGACAAACTGCCGAATCAAGCGCCGAAATGCGTCATCGGACGCAGCCTTGACCCTGAAATCCGCGCCTCCCGCAAACTCCGGCAGGTCGCGCACACGCAGAGTCAATTTGCTCACAATACCGAAGCTGCCTCCTCCGCCCCCTTTCAGCGCCCAAAACAAATCCGGATTTGTACACGCATTGGCAATGCCTATCTTGCCGTCGGCGGTCACAACTTCCGCTTCGAGTAAACCCGCTGCCGCGATCCCGTAATGCTTCGAGAAGCTCCCGAACCCGCCACTTTGGATGAGCCCGGCCACACCAACTGTCGCGCAGCCCCCACCTTGTACGTAGCCGCCGGATTTGGTGGTGACAGCGTCGTAAGCCTGCATCCAGATTGTTCCCGCGCCCAGAGTCACCGCCGGCTGCGGCGCATGACTGCCTTCACATCCACGCGGCACAAAGGCGGCGTGCACCTCGATGTCATGCATGTGCCGGGTCCATATCAGCAGCGAATCGGGCGCGTTCGAAGTGCCCTGATAGCTATGGCCCCCGCCTTTGACCACAAGCCGCAAATTGTTTTCGCGCGCAAAGTTCACCGCAGCGGCAATATCATCGGCATTTCTTGCTGCGACAGCGTAAACACTTGGCTTTGTGGCCCATGCATCCACCCAACCCAGAGTCTGCGTGAGGCCGGGTTGGTCGCCGATGTAGTAGGGGTTCTTCAGACTTTCCAAAACTTTCTTGCAATCGGCGCTCTCCGCACCCGAGGTGCAAGCAGCAATCGGAAAATCTACCGGAAGCAGATTTCCGCCGACCGCGTCGTTGAGCCGCTTCCATGCTTCTTTGGAAGGCCATCCTGCGTCGGATGGACGTTGCCGTCGAAAGCCGGGCCGGGCGAACAGCCCGCGAGAGGTGAGTGGCACCAGCGCTGCTGCCCCGCATTTCTTCAAAAAGGATCGTCGTTTCATGTTCATCACCTAAACAAGCGCGTCGTCGATGAGCACCGTCAAATTTTTACATTCGTCTAGGAATCCGAATCGAGGCCATATTCAACCATGAGTCTCGGCAAAGAAGAAGTCTTTCCCCGTCGAAGAAATCTCCGTGCCTCATAAATGCGCCATCTCGGAAAGGTGGGTTTTGACTTGCCCGGTAATTCGACTTATCAAGACTTAAGTCGGAAGCTCCAGGCTGGATTCATGACTCGGAGTACATTCCGGTTAGCCCGTAATTCGTCCAGGATTGAGGTCAAGCGTGAAGATCACTTCCTAAACCACGCCCATGCCCCGCCGCCGAATTTTGCGATTACGCCGGCAAGCACCAGATGACTGCCGTCGATTGTTCGCTCACTCCATTCTGGCCTTGGTATGTCACGTCTTGGCCCAAAAAAGCGTCAAAAATTAGGGAGGCCCCGCGATGAAATCATTCCGAGTCTGTCGAATTGCTTTAGTGCTATTGCTGTTGCCGTTCGCTCCCACTCTAGTATTCGCTCAAAGCGATTGCTCTGATATTAGCCAACATGGGTTCTTTCGAAGCGCTCCCACAGATTCGCTGGAAAACAGGACGCGAGCTTTCGTGAACTGGCTCTCTGAAAATACATTGGACAGCTATGCGACGGCGCTGAAGGTCGCGCGCGAGATGGGAGTAAAGATAGACGACATTCCGAAGCAGATTGGCGGACATTCGAGAGATTCCGATTGGCGGGGCTATCAAGCGGCGCTGCAGACCGTGGATTTTGCGGATAAAAGGAACCTCGATAAATTTTCGCAAATCGTGAACGCCGCGGATCAAGGAATGTTGAAGGCCTGGCAGACCTGCATGTCGCACAAGGAAGGCCGGCCGCTGGCGGTAATCGAGCTGACGCGTGACCCTTTACAATTTACGGTTAAACTAGCCTACGATTCCACGGGAGAAGCGTCCATGAAGATACGGAATTTTAAGCTCGCTCCCAATAGCGCGAGCTGCACGCCAGCGGTAAATGACGGCGACACTATAGACTCGTCCGGAATTGTTCTGAAATGCGCGCGCAGGGTATCGTCCGACCAGATTCAAATTAGCGCCAACACAGATAAAGGGGAACTCTCGGCAATCCTTCCCGGCCCTAACCGATCCTTCTTTAGTGGCAACAAAAATAATTGAAACGCCATTAGGACAGCCACCGGACGGTTGCACTGTCGACGGCAAAGCTAATCACAATATCGATGCCAAGAGGCAGGAAGGCAATCAACCGGTTTATGTGTGCCCTTGATAGCCTCGGGAACGCCAGAGAGCTTCCCATCCAAAAGGGAACCAGCCTCAAATTGAGCACACTTTGCCCTGCTTGTGTTGTAAGCCCCTTTAACCCCGGCGTATACTCGTTCAAATAACCGGTCATTGGGCGATATCTCCTTACGGTATCGTTCTTCGCAGCGCGCGCAAAGGAAGTCATGTCGGACCACCGGCAAGCCGAGAAACCCTTCGCTATTGGAGACAGGCGTCTCCACACGCGCACCCCTGTCACGCCCCAAGCCTTTGTAAAGTTTGGCGCTAATAATTACGGCTTTGTTTTCAACATCAGTGAAAACGGGTTAGTTTTTGCGCCCACCGGAACCCTCACTTTGGCCGTCGGCGCCGTCGCAAAAATGCGCTTTCAGCTCCCCGACTCCAAAGAATGGATTGAAACGAGCGGGGAAGTAGCCTGGATCGCGGAGTCGCAGAAAGAGGCGGGTGTTCGCTTTGTAGATTTGATGGAAGATACCCGCGCCAAGATACGGAATTGGATTTCGCAAGAGCCCGTGCGGCCGGACCTTTCCCCGGAGCGTGATGCCGTTCGTAAGGCGATCCCTGCTTCGCAACCGAATACTCCTGGCGCCGTTCCTGAAGACAAAATTCTGAAATCGATATTCGCCGACCCCGGACTTTTTTTGGTCGGATCGAAAAGCGCGCGGCCAAAACCGGCCGTCCAGCCGAGGCCAGCCGTTGCAGGCGAACCTCCGCTAGCCGCCAACGCTGCACCGGTCCCGGAACGCCGTTCTCAACCTCGCCGTCGCGTTCTCTCGCTCGAATACCTCGATCTCGGCGACTCCAACGGCGGCATCATTCTGAATCTCGGCGAAGATGGCATGTACATCCAGGCTGTCGCCGGTTTGTCGCCCGATTACATTCCCAATTTGAGTTTCAAAATCCCTGAATCGGGCTATCAAGTCGAAACCAGTGGAAATATCGTGTGGGTCGGAGAATCAAGAAAAGATGCCGGCATCCAATTCGACAACCTGCCCGAAGAAGCCCGGCTGAAAATTCGCGAGTGGGTCTCCGTGGAATTTCCCTCGCGCCAGGGTTTTCGCCAGCCGCAACAAGCTGCCGACCCCGGTCAGTCCGCCGCGAAGCCGGCAGCAGGCCCGCGCAAGCACGATCGGTTGGTCGAGATGCCGCCCGCCGCCGCACTCAAGTCGCCGCCACAATCTTCCGGCTCTCCCGCAGCGGAGATCTCTGATCGCAAAACAGACTTCGTTTCGAAGCCTCCAGCCGCCGAGATTGCGCCACCGAGCGCCCAAAACTCTACAGACATTTCAGTCGGTCTCGCTTCTCCGAAAAAACTGGATTCCGCCGCGAAATCACCGATCGCCAGTGTTCCGCCTGGCGTCGTCCAAAAGCCTGCGGATGTTCTCGTAAACAATGTTTCCTCGAAACAAACTGGCTTACCGAGGAAATCATCCGATGCCAGCGCCGGCGCTACGCCTCCGGTAGTCCAAAAACCCGTCGACGCTCGCTCTTCGGCTTCAACGATTCAGAAGCCGCCGCAAGCCGCCCAGCCCAACACGCATCTCGCTCGGCCTGAAGCTGACAAGAAAAAGATTTTTGGGCCTCCATCCGCGTCTGAGACGCAAATTCAGAATCGTCCCGCCGTCGCTAAGCCTGCCGCGCCGAGTGCGCCGCCCGCTCCTGAGGCAACGAATGCACCAGATCGAAGAGACGATCGAAGAGTTACCGCGCGTGAGATATCCGCGGCCTCTTCGGATCTGCCGGATTGGCCGATCACTAGATCGCTCGGCGTAAACGCCGCGGCGGATCTACCCAACGACCGAGCGGGCATTGCGTTGGGAGCGATTGCGCAAAGTGAGGCGGGACCGGAAATTGCAGCGCAAGACGCTTCATCCGCGCCCGCTCCAGAGAGCTTTGCAATCGCTCATTCCCTTAACTGGAAGAATCTAGCTGCCGCCATCCTCGTCGTCGTTCTAATCTCGTTCGCCGCCGGATGGATCGCTGCCGGTCCAAGTGGACGGAAACAAATCCTCGATAGATTCGTCAGCCAGCAATCCAATTCGTCACAGCCCCCCGAAAATCCCGGAGCCACTTCGGCCCAGACCGACGCTCCCGTCCAAGGCAGCGGTCTGCCTCAAACAAATGCCGCAAGCGCCTCGCCCGAGCAAGCCATAAATCAGGCAGCGCCTCAACCCCCCTCGCAAACTCCGCCACCCAACTCAACACAGCCCCTACCGCCTGCATCGCAAGCTCCGGCGAACGTCGCGACGCAGCCCGCATTGCACTCCAATACTTCATCGCCGCAGCCCGGCTCGCAATTTTCTCATGCGAATAACGCGTCGTCGCCGACCCAGCTTGCGACCACCGCATCGTCGCAGACTCCGCGCGCGACTGCTGCCAACACCGGAAATATCGCATCAAGCGCGCCGGAAAAATCCGCCGCCGCAAAACGCGCCGCCGCTACATCTTCGTCCGCCCCTCCGACCATCGGCGCGAATAACGGTGCGCTGCCGAACGCCGCCGTCGCAGCTTCATCCAACAAGCCAAGCCTCGCCGCGAACACCACTACACCTCCGAACGCATCGCCCGAGTCGCACACATCTCAGCCCAACTCGATCAACTCGTCGACAACCTCAAACTCCTCGTCAACAAGCAACACAGCTCAGCCGCCAACAGCGCAGCCAAACGTGGCCTCAGCCTCGGCTTCGTCAAACACGCCAAGCTCCGTCGCGAAATCCGCCCCACCTCCCGCGCCCGCCAACGCATCATCACCAGCGCCAACCGCAGCCGCCGAAATCGTCAAAGCCACAGTTTCCGTAAACGCGAGCCCGTTCCCCTCGATCCGCGTTCCACCAGAACTGAAATCTCAAATCTCCAAGCAAGGCGCCAGCCTCCAAATCGGCCAGCTAATTTCTCGCGTCGAGCCCGCCTACCCCGAAGACGCCCAGCGCCAGCGCATCGAAGGCGTCGTAAAATTGCACGCCATCATTGCCCGCGACGGCGCCATCCAGGACATCGACCAAATGTCCGGCCCGCCCCTGCTCGTCGCCGCCGCCGCTAACGCCGTCCGCCAGTGGCGTTACAAACCCACCGCTCTCGATGGCCAGCCCGTCGAAGCCACCGAATCCATCACCGTAACCTTCCGCCTGCAATCCCCCCACGCAAACTAACGCGCAATCCCCACCCAGCTCCGCTCGCGTATCAACAATCGATCCGCATTCGCACGCATCTCCACGCAAACGCGCACGCGTACCGAGCACGCGGAACCCGTTCGCGCCCTTATGCACAACACGCACCTCCGCGCACAAACGCGCGCCAAAATTAATTTTAAATGTCTTGCCTAACCAGGAAGGAAAACCAAATCTTCTACGGATCCGACGGGCTCACCGAACTCGACTTGTGCCCGCCCGCCAGCGCCAACGCCGCTCCTGCTCCGCCCGCAATCGCCACTCCCGCAATAATCCATTTCGTAGTGTTACTTATCCCCGTGGAACTCGGCGCAGGCGCAGGAGCCGGTGTTGAAGGCGTTTCCCCCGCCGCCGGCGTTGATGTAGGCGCAGGCGCTGCCGCCGCTTCTTTCACCGCCGACAATTTCCCTTTCGCCGAAATATCCACCATCTGTCCCGCCTGTATCAACAGCCCGCTGGTTCCTTCTCCCGCCGGCACCAGAATCATGCTGCCGCCCAGGCACGTCACCGCAAACGCCCCATCCGCCTCGTGCTCGATCTTCGCGCTCGACAATTCGCCTTCCGTCGCGCCCACCACCGTATAACTTCCCGCGCGCACGCTCAACCCTTGCGGTCCTCGCTGCGAACTCGCCACCACCGCGCCCGCCTGCAGCTCCGCCGCGTATTGATCGCCGCCATTGAACGCAATCTGGCTCCCCGGCAGCACCTGAAACGTTCCTTCGACGCTGCTCGTGAACGTCGCCGTCCCCGTCGCGCCCGTGCGCACCGTGTCGCCCGTAAAAATTGTGGCGTCCGCCGGCGCCTGGGAATTGTTCACATAAACTTCCCCCGCGCTGCTCAACGACCCCAGCGGCTCATGCTCCTGCCCACGCGTCCGCCCCTGCGTCCCCGCCGCCGTCAACAAAAACACGATCGCAATCGTCGGAAGTGAACGCAGCGCAAATTTTGAATGGGTTCTTCGCTGCTTGCCTTCGGGCAGGTACGAAATGGAAGTCACGGCGCCCCTCTCAGTCCGCTGAATCATAGGCTGCCGCCGCAATATTTACCACCACCGCCCAACTTTGTCCATCAAGTTTCAACCCGATCGTCCACGATTCACCGCCCCCCGCTCCCGCCACGCTTTTCCGTGCCGTTGTAACGCCGGTATCTTGCCGGCATATTTCCGTGCCGTTGTAGCGCCGGCATCTTGCCGGCATATTTCCGCGCCGTCGCAGCGCCGGCATCCTGCCGGCAGAATTTTCCGTGCCGTCGCAGCGCCGGCATCTTGCCGGCAGAATTTGTCCCCGCCGCGGCTCCCTTTCAGGATTAGAATGGTCGCCTCCATGAAGGTCTTGCACATCGTGAAGACCGCCGTCGGCGCAAATTGGGCCTACGAGCAAGTGCGAGTCCTCTGTTCGCTAGGCATAGAAGTAGTCGTCGCGCTCCCCTCCGACACCGCAGGCCTCGCCCCCAAATATCGCCAGGCCGGCGCCAACGTCGTCCGCGCCAACCTCGATTTCCCCGCGCAGCATCTTTGGAGGGTACCCGCTGTGTGTTCGAGTTTGCGCCGACTCGTAAAGGAAGTGCGCCCTGACTTGATCCACACCCATCACGTCGGCACGACATTCGCGTTGAGAATTGCTTTGGGAAAACGCTCTCCGATCCCGCGAATATTTCAGGTGCCAGGACCTCTCCATCTGGAACACAATCTTTTTGCGCGTCTCGATATTTCGCTGGCAGGACCACGGGACTACTGGATTGCCACTTGTCAGTGGACGCAGCACCGATACATGGAACTCGGAATTCGGCCTGAACAAGTTTTTCTTACCTATGCCGCCACCGACTTAAAGCCTTTCAAGGGTGTTCGAACGGGAGGCCTTCGGAAAGAGATCGGAATTTCGTCGACTACGCCTTTGATCGGAATGGTTGCATATATGTATGCCCCCATGCGCTTCTTGGGTCAGAAGCAGGGATTAAAAGGCCATGAGGATTTTATGGCGGCACTCGGAATCGTCAAGCAAGCGCGGCCAGAAATCCGCGCAGTCATAGTCGGCGGGGCCTGGGGAAACGCTGGTTGGTACGAATTGCGTCTGCGGGACATTGGTGCGCGGCTCTGCAACGGTTTTCTGAGTTTCCTGGGCACAAGATTAGATGTTCCCGCGATTTACCCGGACTTGGATTTGGCAGTTGTACCATCTCATTCCGAAAACTGTGGTGGAGCAGTAGAACCGCTTTTGAGCGGTGTGCCAGTCGTCGCGACTAGAGTCGGCGGCTTGCCGGATCTAATTCAAGAGCAGAAAACGGGATGGCTGGTTCCAGCTAAAAATCCAGAAGCTCTGGCTCGTGCAATTTTGGACGCCCTGGAAAACCCGACTGAAGCCCGGCGTCGCGCAACAGAGGGTCAAAAACTCGCAAAGGATTTATTTGATGTCGACAGGGTAGGCCGCGAAGTCGCTGGCATTTACGAGAAAATTCTTGTCCCCCGATCTCGTTCTGATGTTTTCAATACAATCGACGCCAGAGGTCGCGTTCGTTCGAGGGCAGCAGAGAATGAAATTGCGCGGAGAGCAACCGCACAATGATTAAATCCAGCGCATCCGACATTGAGTGGCGGATTTATGGCGAACTCGACTAAACCGGAGTTCTTAGACATCGAGAAGTCCACGGCTTGCCCAGATGGCTCGGTTTACGTCCATGCAGTTGAGCCCATGCGTGAGCGGAAACGGCTTCGGGTGCTCCACATCGTAGGATCCATGGATCCCGGAGGGGTCGAAACCTGGCTGCTCAATGTTCTGAAGTATATTGATCGAGATCTTCTGCAATTGCATTTCTGCGCGTGCGGAACTGGGGCTGGACTCTACTCCAGGGAGGTCGCAAGGCTAGGTGGCATCGTGGTTCGATGCCCGAAGAGAGTCAATTTGTGGTCGTTCCGCCGTAGCTTTCGAAAAATGCTGCGCGAAGGAAGGTACGACGTGGTTCATAGCCACGTTTATCTTTTTTCCGGGTTGCTCCTGCGTTGGGCCAAAGATGAAGGTATACCAATCCGCATCGCCCATTGCCACACCTGTAGAGATGACAAGCCCGATACTCAAGCGCGACGTTTTTATCGCCACCTAATGAAAGCCTGGATCAATCGTTATGCGACCTGTGGGTTAGCAACATCCGAACCTGCCGCAGTGGAACTCTTTGGAGAAAACTGGAACTCAGAAGGCCGTTTCCGCGTGCTTCATTGCGGGATCGACCTAAGTGCTTTTGACGAGCCCATAGACCGAAACGCGATCCGGAAAGAAGTAGGTCTTCCACTGGATGCCCCGGTTGTAGGGCACGTCGCCAATTTCCTTGGGACAAAGAACCATGCATTTATTATCGAGATCGTTGCGCAAGTCCTAAGGACCAATCCCGAGATTCATTTTCTTTTTGTCGGCGATGGACCGCTCCGCCCTCGAATTCAAGCGGAAGCAAGAACCAGAGGTTTGTCTAATCACATGCATTTCGTCGGCACTCGGACCGATGTGCCCCGTTTAATGCGCGGTGCCATGGACCTCTTCCTTTTCCCGTCCATCAATGAAGGCTTTGGAGTCAGTTTACTTGAGGCCCAAGCGGCGGGACTTAGTTGTTTGGTTTCTGATACGATCCCGCGCGAGGTCAGTTGTTTTCGCGGGCTTGTCGAATTCCTTCCCCTTTCCGCTGGAATAGATTATTGGGTTAGACAATTAATCAGCAGACTGAATCTTTCTCAGTCACGTATTTCCTCTCCCGACGACGACTCCCGCACCAACATCTCTGTTCAACAATCAGTTCGTGATCTTACCGATCTTTACTTCACCGCAAGAACACAACGAATTCCGCAAACTTCGGAACGACATGTCTGACGCCCTGCCTCTGATAACGCGTACATTCGATGCAGCGGATTTCGGGCATCTCTCCCATCATCGCTTACGGGGAGACTACGCGATTGCGTTTATGAGCGTCACTGTTTTGTCTTTTATCTTCATTGCGATTAACCGATCGGTGCTCCATTGGTTCATCTTGCCGGCGATGGCTTGTGGGATTCTGGCGGGCGCAGATATTGTGCGCTGGCTGCGAGGCCGCCTAGAACTCTTCGATCCAAAGACGATTATCGCCTGTCTGGCATTCTATGGTTTTTTCGTTGCTCCCATTCTCCACGTGATTTGGGACCGATTCGGGGTCGGGGATGAAATGGTCATGTTCGCGGACTGGCGTCCGTGGTTGGGCGGAATGGCTATGTTAAATGCTTTAGGCCTCCTCGCCTACCGCTCAGCTCATAATTGGACCTTTCGCCGCGCAGCTCAATCCCCAAGTCGCTGGACGATAAAACGCAAGAAATTCTATCCCGTGTTTGCATCGGCACTCGCCTTATCGATTGCCGGCGTTGCCACTTACTTATGGCAGCTCGGCGGAATTTCAGGGATAGTCGACGCCTACGAGAAAAATCAAGAGGCTTTCGTGGGCAAGGGGTGGTTGCTGGTATTCGCGTGGCCCCTGGCTGTCCTCTCGTTCATCATCGTCATTTATTTTTGGACCGAGCGGACCCGAAAAGCTCGATATCGGCTTAGCACCGGGATGTTTTTGATGAGTGTGGCCGGAATCGGTCATTTCCTGTTGCTCGGTTGGTACGGAAGCAGATGCGCGACAGTTTGGGCTCTATTCTGGATGGCCGGTATCGTTCATTATCGTTTCCGTAAGCTTCCCGCAAAAATGATGGCGGTCGGTCTAATTTTCTTAATTACTTTCATGTACTTCTACGGGTTTTACAAAGAACAAAAACGAGATAGTCTCGAAGTTCTGCGCTCGCCCGCCATGTGGTTGGAGCCAGGAGGCTATTCGCGCGATCTCAAATATCTTTTGTTAGGGGACTTGGCCCGTGCCGATTCCAATGCCTTCATTCTTCACAATCTCGTCAAAGACCCGGGAGACTATGACTATCGCTGGGGCCTTACATATGCCGGGGGCCTCGCCATCTTGATTCCCACCGAAATTTGGCGCGATCGCCCTTATTTTAAGGTTGATGCTGGAACGGAAGCTCAATTCGGCAAGACTGCATCTTGGGCTTCATCTCGGGTTTACGGTTTAAGCGGTGAAGCTCTGTTGAACTTCGGGCCTCTTGGCGTGATTTTTATTTTCGGCTTATTTGGTTCCATCCTGGGATTGTACCGAAAAAAGCTTGCGAGTTGGGATCGTGCAGATGCCCGAATGTACCTTGCGCCATTTTTTGCCTTGATGTTTCTCGTAGCTCTTATTAGTGACAGCGACAACCTCGTCTTTGCCGCAGTGACGCAGGGAGCACTAGTGGTCACGGCTATATTTCTCGCGTCCGAACGACACCCAAGAAAGGGAAATCGACCTGCCAAGGCTATTAGTTACGCTTGAGGACCACTTGTGGAGAGGTAATGACGGCCGCTTCTATATCCACGGCCCTGCCGATTACTCGCTCTGGTCGCGATTGCTCGATGACTTTGATGATATTGTTCTGCTCGCGCGCGTAGGAAAAGGAAACCTCCAATCCAACAATGGTAAACCGGTGGATGGACCCTCCGTTTCTATTCGCGAATTGCCTGACTACTTGGGTCCGTCGCAATATCTGTTCTATCTCCCGGTTTTGCAACCTCGAGTTCACCGAGCTATCGAGGAATCCGACCGCTTTATTCTGCGTGTGCCTGGATTAGTAGGTCGCTTGGCTTGGCAAGCACTTACAAGAGCCAAAAAAAAATATGCCGTGGAAGTAATGGGTGATCCCTGGGACGCGTTCGGGCCTGGAACGATGCCGAGTCCTTTTCGCCCCGTGTATCGGCATATTGCCAGTCGCAACACGAAAGCGATTTGTCGCGGTGCCGTTGCGGCTCTTTATTGGAACAGATCAGCGCTTCCACGAAGATATCCGACTGGAAACGACAGCTACGTAGCAGTTTCTCCTTCGCTGGTTGTCCCGAATGGATTTGCTTCCGACGAACTCATGGTGAGACGCTCACATCGCATAGCGGGATCGAAATCCTCTCTAAACCACGGGAACGAGAAGACTGTCCGCATCGGCTTTGTCGGCAGTTTAGCTCGGCTTTATAAAGGCCCGGACACGCTCCTTCGCGCCATCTCTATCTGCTCTCACGACGGTCTTGATCTCAAAGCCCTCTTAGCGGGCGAAGGACGACATCGCCGAGCGATGGAATTGCTTGCCAGTCAACTCGCAATCGGGCAAAAAGTGAACTTCTTAGGTCAGATAGAGTCCGGAATCCCAGTTTTTGATTTTCTGGACTCCGTTGATCTTTTCGTAATGCCATCCCGCGCTGAGGGGTTCCCGCGAGCTTTGCACGAAGCTATGGCTCGTGGATGTCCTTGCATCGGCTCGAACGTAGGTGGAATACCCGAACTCCTCGCTCCGGAAGATCTCGTGCGTCCCAACGATCCAAAAGCCCTAGCGCAGAAAATCATGGAAGTTACCGCCGATCCCGCTCGCATGAAAGCTATGTCTGAACGAAACCTAGCGCGAGCCAAACAATTCGATCCCGAAAGTTTACGCGCCGCGCGTCGCGCTTTTTATCAGTACGTGCGAGACCATTCGACAAACAACGGGAAATCCAGAAGGGAATCCCCGGTAACCTGAAAGTCCACAGCACACAGGTCCTTGACGTTTTTCTATCCCCGTGCCAGCCTTGATAGAGGATGAGTAACGACATCAAGTCGCAACCGCAAATCGCCCCGCCGGGTCCATGTCGCTGCACGCAGCCGATCTTAACTCACCCTCGCTCACGGGAACGAGGAGCCACAACAGACAACTCTCCCGACTCTCCCGGCCACCCCGCCTCGCCCTTCCTGACCGTGGCCCCAAGCCCTAAAATGGCCAGTCTTCCCGGACTCAAAATGCAAGGTGGGCGCCCACTTCTACTCGACAGTGACATACCGGCAGAAATTAACTTAAATTACAGAAAACAAAGGACAGAAAAATTTCTACCCGACACCAGAACACACATTAAGGATTTCGTAAAATTGCCAAACTCCAGCCCCGTTTTCCGCGCCAAAAAACCGTCAAAGACCCTCCGCCGCGCGGAAGAAAAACACGCTTGGATCTCGCCACTTCTTGTCGCTCCGCTAAGACCATTCGCGCCGAACATTCCGGCTCACACAATCGCGCTTCTACCCGGTTCTGACCAAAATGTAGAATGCGACGTAACTCAAAGAAAACAAACGACGGAAGATTTTCTACCCGGGGCCACAACCACCTCTCTCGACATTAATAAAAATCCAAATTTCAGCCCCGTTTTCCACGCACCAAAATCCTCAAAGAGGCTTGGCCTCCGCCCGCTCCAACATGCTCAGTTGCCCCACCGGAGCCAGCGTCCCTCCCGCTGCCGCCGCCATCGCCCGCATCGCCGTCTGATTGTTGAACTGCTCGGTCGTAAAATCGGCAATCACCCCCGACTGAATCGCCGCATAAATTTCTTCGATCCCCGACTCCAGCGTCCGCTCGCACCGAAAATTCAAAACTCTCTCGATCTTCTCAAACGAGACGCGATAATTCCTGCGGTCCGCATTCTCCACCCGCACAATTTCTGTCCCCGGCACCACCCGAGCAATCGCCGCTCCCAGTTGCTCGATCTGCAAATTCAACGACGCCGACCCCACATTAAAAATCTCCCCCGAGACCGCGCTGGTTTCCGCCTCCAGACACGCCGCCACCGCCCGCGCCCCATCCTGCACGTGCAGGAAAGGACGCCACTGCTCCCCATTCAATACCGTAATCTTCCCGGAGGACGCCGCCCGCGCCACAAATAAATTCACCACCAAATCGAACCGCATCCGCGGCGATAGCCCAAACAAAGTCCCCAGCCGCAAAATCGTCGGCGCAAATTCCCCCGCCGTGGACGCAAGAGGCCGGTCGCCCTGGCGAGACGCGGCCGCGGGC
>JBAVQB010000026.1:0-196267 GCA_049693615.1 Candidatus Acidiferrales bacterium
CACCCGCTGTAAACCATGTCGTGGCACTTTACACTTTAGGCGGCCGCTACAAAGGCAGGCATGAACGGTTCCGGCATTTGCGGTCGTTCCTGGATGCGCCATGAGCGGGCGCGGTCCGCCGCGGCGGACGCCTCCCACGAAATGCAATCTTGCGCGGACCACGCGCAGCAGGCCTAAGACGCGATGGCGTCAGGCTGGAAGGCCTTCTACGATGGAATTGGAGGCGGCGGTGGGGATGATGCGGGATAGCCGCCAGCCGGAGGCGGCAAACAAGGCGCGGAACTGCTTTTCTGTGCGTTCGCATCCGCTGGGGAAGATCAGCATCTGGAGATCGAGGAATTTGCCGGGGGAGAAGTCGTTGCCGGGATGGATTACGTTGTCAACGACGAGGAGTTTGCCGCCGGGGTTCACGCCTTTTCGGCAGGCTTTGAGGATTTGGACGCAGCGATCGTCGGGCCAGTCGTGGATGATGTGCTTCATGATGTAAGCATCGGCACCGGCAGGAACCGAGGAAAACATGTCGCCGGACGCCAGGGTGCAGCGATCCATCACGGGCTTCAGCGGTCCGTTTTTGGCTCCTTCGAGAACGTGAGGCATTTCGTAGAGCGTGCCGCGCATTTGCGGATTCTTTTTCAGGATGGTGGCGAGCAAGAGACCGTGGCCGCCGCCGATGTCCACGATGGAATGAATGCCCTCAAAATTGTAGGCTTCGGCGACGGCGGGGCTATCGATCATTGATATCTGGGTCATGGCGTCGTTGAAAATCTGCCCTTCCGCCGGATTTTGCTTCAGGTATTCGAAGACGTGAGCGCCGTAGATTTTTTCCATCGCTTGCTTGCCGGTGCGGACGCAATAATCCAGGTAAGACCAGCTGCGTCCGTGCCACTCTCTGCCGGTCATGATGGCAAAGGCTCGCAGGCTGGGAGTGGCGTCGCTGCGCAGGATCGCGGACATGGGCGTTTGCGAAAATTTTCCGTCGGGGCCTTCGGATAACACTCCGACGCAGGCGGTGGCGCGCATCAGGCGGTAGAGCGCCTGGGGGTCGGCGTCGATTTGAGTTGCCAGCTCTTCGGCTGACTTGGGAGCAGTGTCGATGAGGTCGGGGATTCCTAGCCGGGCGAGGCAGGAGACGGCGCCGGCGACGTGAAAGCCATTCATCAACATGAGTATGCCGGTATCTGCGGGGGGAGCTGGGCGGTCGGGGGTCATTGGTGATCCACCTAAATTTTGAGATGGAGTAGCGAGCGCGGAAGTATACATCGGATTTTCATTCACGATTCGATGTATGAAGTTTGTGGCGCTGAGGAGAAGCAAAGCGGGGTTTCTCGTCGGCCGAAAGGCGGCCTCTGTCGGTACGACAAATTTAAATTCCAAGGCGGCGGCTGGAATGTCGGGACATAAAAAGCGCGAAGGTCTTTCTTGTCCTGCGTACGAGACGAGGAGGCAATCAACGCAACGAGCCGGCAAGATGCCGGCGCTACAAAAAACTGAGCCACGCTGCCGTTCCACGAAAACATATCGAGCGGAGAGATGTGTCTCTTAGTTTACGGCTCAGGGGATGCGACGGTGGGGATTTCGAGGATGGCGATTTTGCCGTCGGGCTGGCGTTGGAGGGCGGGGGCGTATTCGCCGAGGAGCTCACGGCGCCACCAATCGCCGTTTACTTTTTTGGTGCGGAGATCGGTGAACCAGTATTGGTAGATCACGGAGCGAACTTCGCGGGGCGGCGCGCCGGGGAAAGGATTATTGGCGAAGAGTTCGAGGACGTCGCCATTGTTTTTGATCAGGCGCTCTTCGGTCCACACGACGAAACGCGAATCCTGCCAGGGGCCTAGCGAGGCGAACCACAGGTTCCATTCGAAGCGCGGCTGATAAGGCGCGTAAATGCCCGGGGCCTTGTGAATGTCTTGAGGCTTGTAGCGGAAGGGATAGGCGGTCCAGGTTTTTCCGTCTTGGGAGCCTTGAAATTCAATTTCGTAGCGGTCGTGCGTCATTACGGCGAACAGGCCGTAACGATTGGCGATGCGGAAAGGCTCCAGGGCGCGTACGGGCGATTGTGGAAGCGGGAAACCGGGAGCGAACATCCAGATAAGTTGCGCGGTGGCGACGTAAAAAACAAAGCCGAGACAGACGAAGACAATCGATCTGCGGAAGAGAGTGAGACGCTCGCGCCAGGTTACCGGTGAAGGTTTGCTTAACTTCGGGTCGGTTACTTCACCGCGCGCGGGCGCTTTGCCAAATGACCACGAAGCGATCGCTTCCACGCGAGAGCGGATGCCGGACGGCACGATCCATTCAATCAAGCGGTCGTCGAGCAGGAGAAAGCCGAGGAGGAAAACCAAATAATTCAAAAAAGTGTAATTGGCGGTGAGGATGATGGAAATCTCGAAGGGCGTGACGATGCAGAAGCAGAGAATACGGAAGCGGCGGGGAAGGAAAAGCATCCAGACGATGACAAGCTCGGTGGCCAAAGTGTAAACGACGGCGGAAGCGTGAAACCAGTGAGGCAATTGCTGGACGTACCAGCCGATCCAGGTGGGGAGCGGGCCGTTCTGGTAATAGTCGTCCATGGCGGTGAGGTTGCGCCAGGCCACGTCACCGCTAGCGATTTTCGCGACTCCCGATTCGAAATAGATGCGAAACCATTCCCACTGCAAGAGAAAGAGGCTGATGCGGGAGGGAGGATTGGCGCGGCCGAGGCCGGGAAGAAATCCGGGAGGCGCGAAGAAAAGCGCGATGAAGCCGGCTTCGAGGAGCATGCCGTCGGACTGATAGTTGGAAAAATCCTGGGCGGCACAGACGAAAGACAGAAAACATACGAAGCAGACGAGGAGCCACACACGCGGCCATAGGTTCAGAACAACCAAGAGCGAGGCGATTACTCCCACCCAGCAGACGGCTATTAGGGCGCGGTCACTTGCGCCGAACCAGAAGAGAGTTGGCGCGTACCAAAATTTCATGGCGGGAAAGGCGGAGGCGACGGCTTGCAGATAGTCGGCGGCGGGGAGAATCCCATCGGGACCGATGAGGCCTTTAATCTGGAACAACAAGGAATAGAAGGCTGAGAAATAAATTAGACCCAGACAGCGAAGGAAAATCCAGCGAGGCCAGAGATGGCCGGGGTGTTTCTGGTCGATGGGCTCAGGACCCAGAAGCCATTGGAAGGCGGAGGCGAAGTCTAGTTCCATGGGCGAATTATAGCGACGTTATGACGCGCGCTAGCAGGTTAGATATTAGATTAAAGGACGGCCACAGGTTCAGGTTTAGTCTTTACTCCACACTGTACCTTTGACTAGTTGTTGGACACAGAGAAGTTGTTATAATCGGCTCCTCGGATCGTCCCTCCGCGTAACGCCGCAGTGCGTGAGCATCCAAAGTGCGGCCGCAATATTCGACGTTTTACTTCTCAAGGGGAATGCAAGATGGCGGGTTCGCAACACTGGACTCTTAAAGGGAGCACGGTTGTCGCATTGCTATGCGCGATTGTGTTGATGTCGAGCTGCTCATTTTCACCATCTTCGAATCACCCTACTTTGGTTTCCATCGCGGTAACGGCGCCAAGCCTATCCATGGCGAAGGGCGCTTCCGAGCAGTTTACTGCGACGGCGGCTTATTCGGATAAAACTACGCAAAACTTGACGAGTGCGGTGACCTGGGTTTCACAAAATACCGGTGTGGCGACGGTCACTGCGAGTGGATGGGCAACGGCGGCGGGCGCAGGTACCAGCACGATTCAGGCTATTTCGGGCACGGTGGTGGGGTCGGCGACACTCACAGTGAGCTCGGCGACATTGGTATCGATTGCGGTGACGGCTTCGAGTCTTTCGATTGCGAAAGGGACGACTGCACAATTTACGGCGACCGGAACATTCTCTGACAATTCGACGCAGAATCTGACGAACTCGGTGACCTGGAGTTCGCAGAGTATGAACGTGGCCATGATCACTGCGGACGGATTGGCGATGGGATTGGCGCCAGGTACGACCAAGATTCAGGCTACTTCGGGAAGTGTTAGCGGGTCGGTAGCTTTGACGGTGACGGCGGCGACGTTGGTATCGATTGCGGTGACGGCGCCGAGTTTTTCGATTGCAAAAGGGACATCCGAGCAATTCACAGCCACTGGTACTTATTCGGACGGTTCCACGCAGAACATTACCGGCTCGGTGACTTGGAGTTCGCAGACTGCGAGCGTAGCGACGATTGCTTCTGGCGGTATGGTTACCGCAGCGGGGGTCGGGACGAGCAAGATTCAGGCGGTTTCCGGAGCGATCAGCGGATCGGCAACTTTGACAGTAACGGCGGCGACGCTGGTTTCGATTGCGGTGACGGCGCCGAGTCTTTCGACTGCGAAAGGGACGACTGCACAATTTACGGCGACCGGAACATTCTCTGACAATTCGACGCAGAATCTGACGAACTCGGTGACCTGGAGTTCGCAGACGACGAGCGTGGCGACAATTGCTGCTGACGGACTGGCTACCGCAGTCGGCATTGGGACGAGCAGTATTAAGGCCACTTTGGGAGCTGTGAATGGCTCGGCGACTTTGACGGTGACGGCTGCGACGTTGGTTTCTATTGCGGTGACACCAGCGAATCCAACCATCGGAACGACAGCGACGGAACAGTTCACGGCTACGGGAACTTATACAGACAACAGCACACAAAACCTGACGACGACGGTAACGTGGAGTTCCAGCCAGACCAACATTGCGACGATCAGCAATACGGCCGGGACAAATGGGCTGGCTAGCGCTGCGGCGAACGGAACTACCACGATTCAGGCGATGTTGGGATCCGTGCAAGGCTCAACAGTTCTGACGATAAGCGCGATTTCGCTTCAAGTGATCGTGGTAAGCCCGCAGAATCCTTCGATTGCCGATAGTGGGGCGACGCAGGACTTTACAGCGACGGGGCATTACAGCGATGGGAGCACGCAAGACCTGACGTCGAGCGCGACATGGACGTCTTCGAATTCTGGCGCGGCATCGGTAAACGCAGTGGGGGTGGCGACCAGCGCGACGCTGGCAAGCGGAGTGAACGCGGCTTTCACGTCGATACAAGCTACCGTAGGATCAACGAAGGGTGTGTCGATTTTGAGTGTGACGAATCATATGAGCAACACTAGCGGGTTTGCGGGCGTGTTTACGCAACACAACGATATTGGACGGACGGGACAGAATTTGAGCGAGAGCATTCTGACTCAGTCGAATGTGAATACGGCGAGTTTTGGAAAGTTGTTTTCGCAAGCGGTGGACGGATTTATTTATGCGCAGCCGTTGTATGTGCCGAACGTGTCAATCGCGGGAAGCACGCACAATGTGATTTATGTGGCGACGGAAGGCGACAGCGTTTACGCGTTTGACGCGGACAGCAATACGGGAACCAATGGGGGATTGCTATGGCATGCGAGTTTGATCGATACGGCTCACGGGGCGGCGTCCGGAGCAACGACTGTGAACATTCAGCAAGATCTTAACTCCGGGTGCACCGACTTAGTACCCCAAGTAGGGATTACCAGCACGCCGGTAATTGATCCGAGCAGCGGGACGATGTATGTGGAAGCCAAGTCGAAGGAGAACGGAAATTATATCCACCGGCTACACGCGCTCGATATCACGACCGGCGCAGAAAAGTCGCCGGGACCAGTGCAAATTACGGCGACAGTTTCGGGGAATGGGGACGGCGGCTCTACGGTCAGTCTGGACGGGCTGCATCATCTGAACCGTGTCGGCTTACTTTTGTTAAATGGGACTATTTACATTGGATATGCGTCACACTGCGATATCACGCCGTATCACGGCTGGCTGCTCGCCTACGACGCCGGAACGTTTACCCAAACTTCGCTTTTGGTTACCACTCCTAACGGAGGTTTGGGCGGCTTTTGGATGTCCGGTGCGGGCGTCGCTGCGGATTCCAACACGAACATCTTCATTGCTTCCGGAAATGGCGACTTCGATACCGTGAATGTGCCAGCGCAAGAATTGGGCGACACGATCATGAAGGTTTTCTATACGAACAGCTCGAGAATGTCTCTGCTGGACTATTTCACTCCTTATAATCAAAGCACGCTCGATGACGGTGATACGGACGTGGGATCGGGCGGTGTCCTCTTACTTCCGGATCAGCCTGGCGGCGTGACGCATGAACTGGTAGAAGCGGGAAAAGAGGGCACAATTTATGTGATCAATCGTGATCAGATGACGGCCGGCAATTTGCACTACTGCCAGACGGGGTGTAATAACGGGGATCCACAGATCACCCAGGAAATTCAGAACCAGATTAACGGGCTGTGGAGCACGCCTGCCTATTTTAACGGCACCGTCTATTTCTGCGGCGCGGGCGACAATCTCAGGGCGTTTCCGTTGAGTAGCGGATTACTGTCAACTTCACCAAGCGAAACTTCGGGGCATTCGTTTGGGTTCCCAGGCTGCACTCCCGTAGCTTCGGCGAACGGAAACACGAACGGAATCATATGGGCGGTGGACACGTCGACGTACGGCGTTGCAGCGCCCTCATTGGGACCTGCGGTGCTTTACGCCTACCAAGCGGGAACTTTAAACATGTTGTGGAATAGCAGCCAAACCGGGAATGATACCGCCGGGGATGCTGTGAAGTTTGCGGTGCCAACCATCGCGAACGGTAAAGTGTATCTCGGCACGCAGACCGAGCTGGACGTTTACGGGCCAAAGTGAGAGTTCTTTAAGCCAAGCCTGTTACGCTAGACCGATACGCGCGGAGTTTTTGTGGCTTTGGCAACTGCGGGGAGTTTGACATAGGTTGGCAACGGTGGAGAGACTTGCTCGTTTTCGCCAGATTCCGTCAAGCCGATCAAGAACTCCTGAGCGTTGAAACGGAATCCATTGCGCGAGGCGGAGAAGTGGCCCGCTTTGTGCCCGCGAACGTAGTCACCGCTGGGAAGCAAGACTCGTGTTTTTTCGGTGTCCGCCAAATAGGGCGCGATAACCTGGGTGAAAACCCGGCTGCAAAGCGCAGGGTCTTTCAGGCCGAACATCACTTCCACGCGCTCGTAAATATTTCTCTGCATCCAATCGGCGCTGCCCAGATAGATTTCGGTATGACCTCCGTTACCGAAAGCAAAAACGCGGCTGTGCTCCAGGAAACGTCCTACCACGCTTCTGACTCGAATGCGACTGCTCACGCCGCGAACCCCTGGACGTAAGGCGCAAGCGCCGCGCACGATTAATTCAATTTGGACACCGGCCTGCGAAGCGCGGTAGAGAGCCTGGATGATTTTTTCGTCGAGCAGGGCGTTTACTTTGGCAAGAATGAATGCGGGACGTCCAGCGCGCGCGTGAGCGGTTTCGCGGTCGATCAGGTCCAAGCAGCTTCTTCCCAAATTCAGCGGCGCAACGAACAAGGGCAAGTATTGCGGACGCTCGGAGTAGGCTGTCAAATAATCAAAAACGTGTTGCACGGAAGACGTTATATGCGGATCGCAGGTGAGCAGGCTCAGATCCGTGTAGTAACGAGCGGTGGAAGGATTGTAATTGCCGGTGCCGAGATGCGCGTACTGGCGGATCCTGCCGCCTTGCTCGCGGCGCGCGATTAGAGCGAGCTTGCAATGCGTTTTCAAGCCGACCACGCCGTGGAACACCTGCACGCCGGCTTCCTGCAGATTGCGCGCCCAACGGATGTTGGAAGCTTCATCGAAACGAGCTTTGAGCTCCACGACGACGGCGACTTCTTTTTTGGCGGCCGCTTCGATGAGAGCGCGAACGATGGGCGAATTTTCGCTGGTGCGATAGAGCGTTTGGCGGATGGAGAGAACGTCGGGATCGGTGGCGGCGCTTTCGATGAAACGAACGACGGAGGAATACGAGTCGTAGGGATGGTGCAGCAAAACATCACGCTTTCGAATCAAGTCGAAGAGCGCACCGGGTTCGGACTTCAACGCCAGTTCACGCGGAATGAATGGGCGAAACTTCAGATCGGGACGGGGAATGGCGTCATATAGATAAGCGATGCGCGAAAGATTGGGAGGGCCATCCACACGGAAAATCTGCCAGGGCGCCAGACGGAAGTTCGCTACCAAGCGGTCGATAATTTCCTGGTTCGCTCTGGCTTCGATTTCCAGGCGCACGGCTTCGCCTTTTCTACGACGATGAAGCTGAGCGTCGACGGAATCCATGATGCTGCGAGATTCTTCCGCTTCGAGATAAAGATTACTGTTGCGAGTGACGCGAAAGGCCGCGGCGGACAGCACTTCGTATCCGTGGTAGAGCCTCTCGGCAAAGGCGTGAATCACGTCGGAAAGAAAAACATATTCGACGGAGCCGTTGGTGGAGGGCAACTGCACCAAGCGCGGGAGAGCGCGCGGCACCGTGACAACTCCCAGATAGGGCTGCTGCGAGCCACGCTTTTTGCGACGCAGCAAAAACGCCAGACAAATCGCCTTATTGATCACGTGCGGAAATGGATGGGCGGGATCGACGGTAACGGGCGTAAGCAGCGGCTCGGCAGTTTTGGAGTAAAAGTTTTCGACATGCGCGCGGGCGGACGGGCGAAGAGAGCGCATAGTGACGATCTTGATTGACTCAGAGAGAAGAGAAGGAACGAGCTCTTCGCGCCAGCAATCGTACTGAGCTTTTACAAATTTGTGAGTGCGGGCGGCAAGTTCGGTGAGCACTTCGCGGGGAGCGCGGCCATCGGGGCCAGGGTCCTGGATGCCATGCTCCACCTGTTGCAAAAGACCAGCGACGCGGACTTCCACGAATTCGTCGAGATTGCTGGCGGTGATGGCGAGGAACTTCACGCGCTCCAGTAGCGGATTCCTTGCGTCACGCGCCTCTTCCAGGACACGTTCGTTGAATTGCAACCAGGAAAAATGGCGATTCAAAAATAGACGAGGGTCCGCAGGTTTTTTACGCGCCATATTCTCCTCAAGGATAGATTATCAGGATACTGGGGAAATATTACCGGACTGTTACGACGGGAAAAAGCGAGGGCTGGGTTCAGTAGAGGAGTTGTTCAATCAGATTGAGTAAATCTATTCATCCCGCGCCGAGTTTGATCCGGGAACTTCTTTTTTAATTATTCACGTATTCGACAATCACACCTTTTCGCTGCGAGTAAATGAGATATTCACCGGGCGCTACAGCGCCTAAGCGGTTGACGCGAATGCGCGCTTCTTCGATACCCGGGACCGAGGTGATCCAAAGAGGCTTGCCGTTACGAAGCCGTTTAAAAATATCAAAAGTGGTATCCATAAATCCTCCCGACAAATCTTAGTTTCCGTCCTAGCCTTGCACGGTACAGCGGGCATCTGGAGTGCCACCGTCGCCGGCGAAGTAATCCTTTAAAATCAGGGGGTTGCGCGGGGCCTACAGGAAACTGCTTAGAAATTTATTCACGCTTCGAGCGTAACAGGAGTACCGCGGCTAGCATCAATCGTTAGGGACGGACCGGAACACGATCATACCGGTAGTGGCGTCGCGAATGAAATATTCGGCGCGGACTTTCGAAGCTAGGATGTGCAGATTTGTTTTAGCTTCTTCTAAAGAGGCGAACTCGGCGATCCAGAGTGGATGACCGTCATCAAGTTTACGGAAAACATCGAACCCTAGAATCATCTTGCGCGTGTTGTCGGTTGTTTGGCTCCTGCGTCCTACCAGGATTTTAAGGGACGCAAAAGTTCGAGGGCATCATACGGAAGCTTGGGGGCCTTTGTCTGTCTAATGTTAGACAGACAAGATTTCACTGGACATAGAGGATGACTAGTAATTCTCGCGAGGAGAAGAAGAAACGGAGGGCGGGATGACGCCAGGCAAACAAGCCAAGCACGCGGAACCTCTATTCCCAAAGATATTGCGCGGGAAGATTGTGGAATATTTGCCGAGCAAGACTATTTTCTCCCAGGGAGAGCAATGCAGGGCGGTGCACTACATCCGGCAGGGAGTGGTCAAGCTAGTTCTGGTTTCGAAACGGGGTAGGAGCGGCGTGCTCGGATTCCTCGGCAGGGGAGATTTTTTTGGAGAAGCGTGCATCGGAGGCCATGCCACCTACCAAACGTCGGCAATTACACTGGTGCCCAGCACGATCATGGTGATCGATCGAAAGAAAATGATACACATGATCGAGAAAGAGCCGCATGTTTGCACGCAATTCATCAATTATCTGCTATCGCGCAATCATCGCATCGAACAGGACCTGATCGACCATCTGTTTAATTCGAGCGAAAAGCGGCTGGCGCGCACGCTTTTGCTGCTGAATGAGTATGAGAAGGGGAACGAAAATCCATCGATCATCCAAATACTGAATCAGGACACGTTGGCGGAAATGATCGGCACAACCCGGCCACGTGTGAATTTCTTCATGAATAAGTTCCGAAGATTGGGATACATCCATTACAAACACAACGGGGGATTGGAAATCTATAAATCGCTTGAAAACGTTTTGCATTAGAAAGGCGGAACGGCACCGGCAATCGGCGCAGGCGGATTAGTCCCGGGGAACGATGGATGTGCGAACGGACAAGCACAAATCGCGATTCAAGGCGCGATTGTGCGACGCCGAATGAGAGCCGACGATTCTAGCGTCTGGATTTTTTGCGAGCGGGGCGCTTGCGACCCGCGGATTTGGCGGTGCGTTTCGCCGGTTTGGCGCTGCGCTTCGAGCGCTTGGCCGGGCGCGATTTCTTCCTGGCCTTTGCACGAGGCTGCTGGCGCTTGGCTTCCGCACTGGCGACTTTGGAGAATTCGTTCACTTTGGCGGCAACGGTACCAAGCGCGGAGCCGATGGTGGTGGCAACGTTGGTAAGCAATTCCTCCGCGCCGGAGGGCTTCTGTTCGTCAGTCATGGGAGTCTCCCTGTGAAACAATTCGCGCTGCTTGCTTCTTGGCGTGCTTTTATGAGTTGTGCGGAACTTCCTGGCCTAAAGCAGTGGCGAGAGCGATCTGATGATCCTGTTCGTCCATCAGTATCTCGCGAATGTGTTCGGCCATGGAAAATTCGCCAAGGGCTTCGCACTGACGAACACGATCGCGATAATTGCGAATGGTTTCGGTCTCGTTCTCGAGATCGAATTTGAGCATGTCGCGAGCTTTTTCGGAAGTGCGAACCGGCTTAGGCACATGGATGGGCATGCCGCCGAGATAGTCAATCTGATTCGAAATGATCAACGCGTGGCTGAGCTCTTCGCCGGCGTGCTTCTCAAGCTCGCCGGCGATATTCATATACTCGGCGCCTTTCAACACTTGCGAATAAATGACGTAGGAAATGATAGCTTGATATTCGCGGGCCAGATCTTCATTTAGGGCGGCGATGAGTTCTTTTCGCGTCAAGGTTTTCGCGGTCGAGGATTGCGGCGCTTCTTTCATGTCACTCTCCTTCTATGGAAGTGGAAATGCCGAGTAATACGAGCACAATCGAAAGGCTGATCTGCACCGATACTCTACTGGCCCAATTCCCGGACGTCAAATCTTTGCATCCTGGATGACGGATTACAGGCAGGCGAGCTACGAATGAGGGAGAACGGTTCCAGTCCGTTCTCCCTTTCGCCGGAGCAAGTCAGCTGATCGTGAATTTGCGCGAATTTACGCGTTGGCGCTCTTGGCTGCGTCGCGGTACGCTTTTTGGCCGGCGTCCGCTGCATCTTTTACGTAGCCGGTTGCTTCGTCCACATTCTTCTTGGCGCGGTTGGCCCACTTCTGGCCGGTGCTTACGGCTTCGTCGAGTGTGTCCTGGGCCGCCCCAACCAGATAATCACGCGTGTCTTCGCCCGCTTGTGGCGCGAACAAAATTCCGATAGCCGCTCCCACGCCGATGCCGACTATAAACGCCGAAATAGTTTCCGGCCATCCCATCCTCTTCATAGATCCTCCATTTTGGGTTTTCCAGGTTTATTTGCGATGTTCACTGCAAACTACGGTTTAGCTCGACCCAGCGGCCGACATTCGTAATGCCATGATACACGTTAGCGACGGCACGCGGTGCAGGCCATACAATGAATGACGTAGATTGACCGCCGACTTGCCGTAGCATGGATGGGTTTAAGTACGCCTGACGACCAAACAGGTGATGTCATCGTGCTGCGGCGCTCCGCCCACGAACTCATCCAGCTTGCGCATGATTGTCGATAGCGTCATGGCAGCACGATCTTCAAGCGGTTGACCAGCCAATGCGAGCAAACGAGCCTCTCCAAATTCTTTGCCGTCTTCGTCGCGGGCCTCGGTGACGCCGTCCGTATAGATGATCAGAACATCGCCCCGTTCGAGAACGGTGCGGCCGGTCTCGTACTTTTCGTTTATCTCGATACCCAACGGAATGCTTTCAGACTTCAGGCGTTCAATGGTGCCGTCGTGGTGCTTCAACATGGGAGGATTGTGGCCGGCACAAAGATAGTTCAAGGTTCCGGTGACGGGATCGAGCTCGGCAAGGAAAGCAGTGGTGAAACGGCGGCCATTCATATTGTTGGAGCAGGCCTGGCGATTCAGACCGGCGACAAGATCGGAAAGCGAGCCGCGCGAGCCAGCCAACGCGCGAAGGCTGGCTTGAAATGTAGCCATCAGCATAGCGGCGGGAACGCTTTTGCCCGCGACATCTGCGACAGCGACAAGCAAAGGACCATCCACGGCTCGGCGGAAGGCGTCGTAATAATCACCGGCGACCATCTTGGCGGGCCTGGTGGCGAAAGCCATGTCCACTCCGGCAACTTCCGGCGGCACGCGCGGGACCAGCCAGCGCTGAATTTCGCGGGCGATCTCAATGTCGCGCTTCATGGAGATGTGATCCCCCAAGACCATCACCAGCAAAAGCAACAGACCTATAAAGGCCAAGAGGAGTTCCACTTCCCTGGTGAAAAACAGGAACTCGAGACCAACGACCGAAAAAACCGCAAGGATGATAGTGAGAAGCAAGAAAATGCGGCGCGGCGGCGACAACTTTTTTAGAATGCTGGAAGAGATTGCTACAAATATTTTGAATGGATGGGTCCAAGACTTATCTTGCTGTGACTGGCGATTCACATCCTGTTTGAACGGTCGCGCGCTGGCTTCGGCTTCGGATTTGAACTGGCTCCAAAGGTCGTCGAGCTCCATGCCAGCGGTGAGACGGCGCCAACCGTCCTGCGAATGCCAGACGGCGCGCCTGACTGCCAGCTTTGCTTCATGGGCCGACTGTCTGACCTTGGCTAGCTTGGGATCGGCAAATACGTGCCAGTCACTGCGGAGTTCGCTGGGTGAAGTGTCCACACCCCAAGAGTACTTTATAACGGTGACTTAATGGATACGGTATTCTTCGTATTGCGCGGGCTGAAAGAATTTAGCCCCAAAGTGGAACATTCCTGAATAATTCCGCCGGTGAATTTCATCGAGTAGAAGCTTCTGAAACAACGCAAAAAATCGATGGTAGCGGGTCTGCCGTACATAGGTAACCCTCTGTGGCATAAAGGCTTACAGTTAGAATAACTTGGCACGTGAAATGCACATGGAGGGTGTTGCTCGCGAGGATTCAATGCTGCGCTGTATTGGCGGCTAAAGAGGCGAGCGATAGATTGAAAGCGTTCGGACGATGGAACCGGATGTTTTGAACTTGGGAGATACGTAGAGATGGCAGCAGCAAGCACGACGATCAAAGAGGCGCCGCTACCTAACTGGAGCGAACGAATCAGGGCGCTGAAGAATATTCCGCCGGTACTGCGCTTTGTGTGGGATGCGGCGCCGGGGATTGTCGTATCGAACCTGGGTTTTCGTGTGGCGGCGGCGCTGGTGCCACTATCGATTTTGGCGGTGACGCGATTCATCGTGGATTCGGTTACCAACCATCAGATGAGGCATGTACCGCTCTCGCATATGTTCTGGTGGATGGTGCTGCTGGAATTTGTTCTCGCCGGTGTGGCCACGTTCATGGCGCGCATCATTGAGTTCTGCGACACGACTTTGGCGGACCGGTTTACCCGACATATCAGTCTCAAATTGATGAAGCACGCGGCGGAGCTGGACTTGATGTCGTATGAGGATCCAATCTTCTACGACAAATTGGAGCGCGCGCGGGCGCAAGGTGTGGATCGCGTTCAAATGTTACAAGTGGGCGGCAGGTTGATCCAGGAAGTGATTACCACGGTAAGCTTGGCGGCGGCCATTTTTATTTTCTCAAAACTACTTCTTTTCGGATTGATTATCTGCGTGGTCCCGGCTTTTCTGGGCGAAACTCATTTTGGTTTTATGAATTACTCGCTGAGTTACCGGCAGACTGCCGGGCGGCGCGAGCTGGATTATTTGCGCGTGCTGGGCGGCGCCAAGGAAAGCGCCAAGGAGCTGAAGCTGTTTGGGTTGGCGCCTTTTTTGATGGGACGCTACTCGGAGTTGGCGGACCAGCTGTATCACCAGACCAAGGATTTGTCGAAGCGGCGGCTGACTTTCGGTTCTTTGCTCGCGCTACTTGGACTGGTTGGATATTACGGAAGCTATGCTTACGTTATATACGGCGCGGTGATCGGCGTCATCAGCGTGGGTGTGATGGTTTATCTTTCGGGAGCAATCGCTGCTGCAAGCGCGAACATTCAGGCGGTGTTCACGAGCTTTTCAGGGATTACGAACCAAGCGCTGTTCATGACCGACTTGCTGGAATTTTTTGCGGTGAAGCCGAAGATTTCTTCCAAGGCATCTGCAATGCCTGCGCCCAAGCCGATTCGAACCGGATTTGAGTTTAAGAATGTTTCCTTCAAATACCCGGGCAGCTCACGAATGATTTTGAAGAACGTTAATTTCAAGCTTGGACCGACGGAACGGATTGCGATTGTCGGAGAAAACGGACAGGGCAAGACCACGCTGGTGAAGCTGCTGACACGTTTGTACGACCCGACGGAAGGGCAGATTTTGTTGGACGGAAGAGACCTGCGCGAGTACGACCTAGAGAGCTTGTGGAAGGAAATTGGGGTCATCTTCCAGGACTTCATGCGCTACGAGATGACCGCGGCGGAGAATATCGCTGTGGGGAGAATCGAGGATTTGGATAATCAATTTCGAATACGCGCGGCTGCGAACAAGAGTTTGGCGGAACATACAATTCGCCGGCTGCCAAATGGATTTGACCAAGTGCTGGGCTGCCGATTTGAAGGCGGCGTAGACCTATCCGGAGGGGAGTGGCAGAAAATCGCCTTGGCGCGCGCCTACCTGCGTGACGCACAGCTTTTGATTCTGGACGAGCCAACTGCGGCGCTGGATGCACGTTCGGAGCACGAAGTGTTCCAACGATTTGCAGAACTGACCAAAGGCAAGATGTCTTTGCTGATTTCGCACCGATTCTCGACGGTGCGAATGGCAGATCGCGTTCTGGTGCTGGCTGACGGTGAAATTGCAGAAGAAGGCAAACACGATCAGCTGATGAAGAGCGGCGGCCAGTATGCGGAGATGTTTGAACTACAGGCAGCCAACTATCGCTAGTGCGCCTGCTATTGCGGAGTGAAATTCGCTAACGAACGGCATGGTTATGCATCTCCACTAATTCCTGAGGCGATGCCGGCTTATAAGATTTAAATCCAGCGCGTTCCATACCTCGTTGCGCTTCCGGATTTTTCATAAAGGTATCCCACACAAAGGCCGTGCGCGCGTTTTCCGCCATGACCATGCTGATTCCAGCATCGATTCCCACGATGTCGCTGTCGTACCAGTTCGTCAGCGGATTGAACGCGTCCACAAAGCCGTAGCGGCTCCAAGTGCCCGCGCCGTAGCGATATTGAATGGTGCGCAGAACGCGCATCACCGGACCCGGCAGGAAGGGCAGCGAGCCCGCCGAAGCGCAGGGCACTACCGTTCCATCGATGGGGCCGGCGGCCGGAGGACCGCCCCAAACCTCGTAACCGTGTTCAGAATCGGACGCGGTGATGCCCCAAAGATTTTCGCTGTAATCCGGGAACTTCTTAGACAGGCTCAGGCAGAAGCGGCGGTGAACATCGGTGGCAAGGATCGAATTCTGAAAATAATCGACGTATTTGTCGCGCTTGCCGCGAAAATCAAACCAAGCCTGCGAATATTGATGAACGAACAGTGGAGCATAGGAGCCGATGTAGCGAATGTCGTCGAATTCAAATACGGTGCGCTTCCAGGCGTCCCAGGCTTGCGGCGGAAGGACATGAGAAGAGGAGCCGAGGCCCAGCAGATACATCATCATCATTTCGCTGTAGCTATCCCAGCGATATTGCAGGAATCCTCCTTCGGGAGTCCAACCGTGCGGAAGAATGCGAGTGTCTTCGGAAAGCCAGCTCCAATCGACGCGGTTAAAGATTTCGTGCGCCAGCTGGCTAATTTCGGAATGTTCGAAATACTGGCGGCACATCAGTATGCCGCAAAGAAGAATGGAAGTGTCCACCGAGGAAATCTCGGACTGCCACAATCTTTCGCCGGTAGCGATGTTGGCCCAGTGATAATAAAAGCCGCGCTCGTGAGGCATTATCTTCCACAGGAAACGCAAGGTGGTGAGGGCGCGATCGCGGGCTTGCGAATACGAAACGTATCCGCGCTTTTCACCGATGCAGAGAGCGGTGAGTCCAAAGCCGGTAGCAGCAATGCTGCCCAAAATGCTGGTGTCCGAGCCGCGAACGTTACATCTGTCTTTGACCATGCCGGTCTTGGGGTTGCATTGTTCCCAGAAGAATTGAAAGATGGCGTTTTCCAACTGTTCGAGGAAAGTGTCGTCTCCCGGAGAGAGGTAGGTAGCCGGCGGGAGAGGGCTTAGTTGGATTGCCGTATCCGGGACAGATTTTTGGACGGGAGTCTGACCCGCACGAGCATGCCCTGCGGCCAGGACCGGGACGCAAGCTGCCGTACCTGCGAGTTGGCGGAGTAGCTCTCGACGCGAAAGGCCCCTCCGGCTGCCATGTGTAGGGTCCACAGTTCGATTTTAGACAAAAGTGAAGGTTGAACAAAACCCGGCCACGAATTCTATTTCCATCCGGTGAGCCGAGTGAAGCCTCGCCGACCGATTTCCGATTGGGTTCAGGCTTGGGCGCTTTTGGCTTGGCCTTCTGAGAATAGAGAAATCATCCCGCGATTGAAGGCGGGAATGTCTGTCGGCTGGCGACTGGAGACCCAGTTGCGGTCCCGGACCACTTCATCATCTCTCCAGTTGGCACCTGCGTTGCGAACATCGTCCTGAATTGTATGGTAGCTCGTAAGGGTTCGGCCCTTGACCAGGCCGGCCGAGATCAGAAGCCAGGGAGCGTGGCAAATTATGGCGATGGGTTTTTGGGCCTGATCGATCGTGCGTACGAATTCCTGGGCTTTCTTCTCGGCGCGCAGGAAATCCGCATTTAGCGCTCCTCCGGGAAGAAGTACGGCGTCGAAATCGTCTGGATTCGCTTTGTCGAGGGTCATATCGACGGCGACTTTGTCGCCTTTTTCATCATGCTGAAATCCCTGGATTTTCCCGGACTTGGGAGCAATAACGACTGTCTTGGCACCGGCCTCTTCAAGAGCTTTGCGCGGCTTTTCGAGTTCGGTTTGTTCAAAACCATCGCTAGCCAAGATGGCAACTCGCATCTGCGACAATTTCTGTTCCGACATAAGACCTCCTTGTTAGTAATTTAAGAAAGCGCCGGTTTGGGCTGAGATGAGCGCTTCATCAGCGCCTAGTTGTGATTGCAATGTTCGCGCAAGCCGGACTAACGCCGACTTAGCGAACCTCTTGTGGAGGAATGTCTTCGGGCCGACGCGGACTATCTGGCCCGGGCTGATCATGGCGTCGAGGATCCGGCGGGTCAATAACTTCCGGAACTCGGTCGCCGGGTGTTCTGCCGGTTTCGCGGACAGGATCGCGACCGGGGTTAGGCTCGGTACTGCGTTCGTTGATAGACATCGGTTTCTCCCGAAATCTGGCGATTCACGACTTGTCAAGATCTGAGCTTCCAGCCGAATTGTGGCAGAGCGATGCAAAACCCTCTATCCCCGACATGCTGTAGCGTTTGTAGGGATTCTCTGTAGTTAACGAATATCAGAAGGAAGGAGGAGAGGGGCCACTCTCAATTTCAGGGGGAGACTATGAATGGCCCCTTCAGGGGATAGATCTGAAGAAATGCCGAGTTTGAGATTACAAAGCATCGAGCTTGATGCCTAAGGTACCTGTGTCCGGGAACTCTTCCCATCAGTTAGGAATTGTAATTAAAGAGAGGAATTCACTGTAGGAGCCGAAGTGAGGGGGCGCGACAAACCTACGCCTCAAATGGGGCGCTGGCTAACTTTAAGGTATTGAACAAAGTAAGGAGTTGCGTCCTCAGGCTTACAGCAAACGAGGGCCGCTATTACGCTGATGCATGTATGGTGATGGTCACCTATCGAGCTTACAAGTGTAGGGTCGAGCGGCCTTTCCGGCGCTAATTCGGAATTCAGGAGGCGTTATGTTGCGTTGGGCAATCGCATTTTTCATCGTGGCGTTGGTAGCGGCAGTTTTTGGATTCCTCGGGATCGCAACGGCCGCGGCAGGTATCGCGAAGATTCTGTTCTTCATTTTCCTGGTGCTGTTCCTGGTTTCTCTGGTGGGCGGACTAGTCCGGCGCGCTTGAAACCGCTGCTTACCTGCATAGTGGAAGCGCGCGTAGCAGCGATGTCTGGAGCAGTTTAGGACGAAAATGAAAACCTTACCGCTCATCGGGATTATCTTGATCGTCCTTGGAATCGTGTCTTTCGCGTACCAGGGAATTACGTACACCACGCACAAGAAGATAGTGGATATTGGCCCTCTCCAGGCGAGCACCACCGAGCATAAGACGATTCCATTGCCTCCTATACTCGGAGGGCTCGCCCTGGTGGGAGGGATCGTTCTATTGGTAGCGGGAAGAAAAGAAGCCTAGTCCCTTCTGCTCTCTTAATTTGACTTCTTCGGAACACGAAAACCTTTCGATTTTGTGTTAGCCCAATACGATACGGATTGTGTGGACGGCTCCGTCATCCGCTAGAGGGATTGTTGGAGCGCCGGGCAGAAGTTTGCCGTCCATTTCGGTGAGGGCCACGCCGCGCGAGACATTGGAGGGGTTCTCCACTTTGATTTTATATAGCGCGGAGTGGTAGCGGAAATCGATGGAGTAGCCCGGCCAATTGCGCGGAATGCAGGGGTCAATATTCAGGATCATGCCTCGCACGCGGAAGCCGAGTATCCATTCCAACCCTGTACGATAAAGCCATCCCGCCGAACCTGTGTACCAAGTCCAACCGCCGCGTCCGACGTGTGGAGGTTCTGCGTAAATGTCGCCCGCTACGACGTAGGGTTCTACCTTGTAGCGCTGCACATTGGCGCGCGAATTTGAGCGGTTAATCGGATTCATGAAACGGAAAAGCTCGGTGGCCTTGTCTCCGTTGCCGAGTTCCGCGAAGGCTATGGCGGTCCAGGTGGAGGCGTGCGTGTATTGGCCGCCGTTTTCGCGAATGCCGGGGACGTAACCTTTGATATAGCCGGGATCGTGCGGCGTCTTATCGAATGGCGGAGTCAAGAGCAGGATCAGGCCATCGGCCGAACGAATGAGTTGATGATCGACGGCAGCCATGGCGCGTGCGCCGCGGCCGGGTTCAGCCGCTCCACTGATGATTCCCCAAGATTGCGCGATGGAGTCGATGCGGCACTCTTCATTCTGCGCGGAGCCGAGCGGAGTGCCGTCGTCAAAGTAAGCGCGGCGATACCAATCACCATCCCAGCCTTCGCGTTCAAGCGCCGCTTTCAAGAGGCTTACGTGGACGCGCCACTTTTCTGCGCGCTCGCGCTCACCGCGGGCGTCGGCAACTTTTGCAAACTCCCAAAGGACGGTGTGCAAGAACCAGCCCAGCCAAATGCTTTCTCCCTTTCCCAAGTAGCCGACACGATTCATGCCATCGTTCCAGTCGCCCGTACCCATCAGTGGAAGACCGTGGACGCCAACCGAGAGGCTACGATCTAGAGCGAGCGCGCAGTGTTCAAAGATAGTTGCGCGATTCTGCGAGATGCGCGGCTGGAAGTAGGATTCGTTTTGACCTTCGGCCAGGAGGTCGCCTTCCACGAAGGGGACCTGCTCTTCCAGCACAGTCATGTCGCCGGTCGCTTCGATGAAATGAATCAGGGCGTAAGGCAGCCAGAGAAGATCGTCTGACATTCGTGTGCGGATGCCGCGTCCGGAGGGGGGATGCCACCAATGTTGAACGTCACCTTCGGGGAATTGATGAGCGGCGGCGCGCAGCAAGTGGTCGCGAGTGATCGCTCTTTTGGATACGGTGAGAGCCATCACGTCCTGAAGTTGATCGCGGAAGCCGTAAGCCCCGCTCAGCTGATAGAAAGCGGCGCGCGCCCATACGCGGCTGGAAAGAGTTTGATAGAGCAGCCAGCGATTCAAGATTACGTCCATGCTTTGGTCGGGAGTGTTTACTTGCACGGCGCCGAGCGTGTCGTCCCACTGGCGGAGGACGTCGCGGAAAACATGGTTGAGATCTGCGGCGCGATAACGATTGAGAATGTCGCGCGCTTTTTCTTTGGATTCTGTTTGGCCCAGGAAGAAAACGATTTCCACGCGCGCGCCGGGACGCAAGTCGACGACCGTTTGCAGGGCGGCGCAGGGATCCAAGGCCGCGCCTGTTTTGCGGCCGAGTGGGCGGCTAGTCTCCAGCGCCGAAGGCCGATCGGCCCCTCCATTGCGTCCGAAGAACTCCGTGCGATCGGCGGTGAAAGAGGATTGGCGTCCGGCCAGATCCGCAAAAGCGATACGGCCACCGAAATCTCCGTTCCAAGCGCTGCGCGCGAAGAGCGCGCCGGATGCCGAATCCATTTCGGTGATGATGTAGGGCGCGGCAGAGGCGCGTGAGCTTCCCAGCACCCACTCGGCGTAGGCCGTGACGGAGAGACGCCGCGGACGGCCTGAATCATTCTGAATCACAAGCCGGGAAATTTTGATGGGGTCTTCTACCGGCACGAATTGAGTCAGGTCGAGCTGAACGCCGTGAGAACCGTGTTGAAAACGGGTGTAACCCTGTCCGTGGTGGCACAAATAGCCGGCGGCATCGTCGCGAATGGGCAAGGCGGTGGGAGTCCACACTTCGCCGGTGGCTTCGTCGCGAATGTACAGCGCTTCGCCGGGCGTGTCGAAAACATGATCGTTGGACCAGGGCGTGAGTTGGTTCTCGTGGCTGTTGATCGACCAGGTAAAACCGGAGCCTGATTCGGAAACCAAGAAGCCGAAGGATGGGTTTGCAATCACATTGACCCAAGGTTCCGGAGTGCGCAGGCCTTCGTTCAACACGGTTACGTATTCGCGGCCATTCTCGGCGAAGCCGCCTATGCCATTGAAAAACTGAAGAGCGGGCTGGGACAATTGAACATCCTGGCGCTTGCTCAGACGCGGTTGACGAGAAATATAAGGAGGCACGGGTTCTTTGTATTGCGATCGCGTAATTTGTTCCGCCAGCGTGCCGCGGCGGCTGAGCAGAACTGCCCTTGCGATCATTTGCAGCTGCGTGCGGGTTTGCTGCGAAACTAAATCTCCACGGAGAAGGAAAATCTTGCCGCTCACTCCGCTTGTGTCCGGAGACAGCCTGAGCTGGCTTCCGCGCACGAGCGCTTCCAAGGACGTGTGCAATTCCTGGACGTAGGAAGGAGCTTTCTCATTAATGATCACCACATCAGCGGACAATTGCTTCATGCGCCAGTATTCATGGGCGCGCAAGAGCTGACGGATGATGTCCACGTCATCGGCGTCGTCGATGCGGGCGAGAACGATAGGCAGATCGCCGGAAATACCCTGGGCCCACAGCGTGCCGATATCGAGCGAAGTGGCGCTCAGGATTTCCGATGACGGTCGTAGAGAAGAATCGGAGTAGAGGACGGCGTTTCCCAACCTTTGAAAGAGGTGAGCTTCTTCGGCGCTAATGCTCAAGTGATGCAATTGCACTTGCGCCTGGGTCCAGGCAAGAGTGATGGTGCGCTCGAACGTTCGGGTATCACGGTATTTGTCGGCCAAATCGAGAAGCTCTTCGCGCGTGGGCGCGACGATAGTGGAAAAAATGAGGCGGGCGGTCGTGCCGGGAGGAATGTGCACCGTGCGGCGCAAGCTCATGATCGGATCAAGCACGGAGCCCACTGAATTGGAAAGCGGGCGACCATCGAGGATGGAAACGGCGTTGCGCAAGCTACGAGCGCGGCCGATAAATTTCGCGCGGTCAGTCTCGAACTGCAGGTCGCCGGCTGTTTGACCGTCCACGACCAGGACCTGCGCCGCCCATACGGAAGTTTCTTCCGGGGAGCGCTTGCGGCGTGTGGCGACGACGGCGCCAAGATCAGAAACAAATTCAGTCTCGACGAACAGATTGGAGAAAGCGGGCGCCGCGACATCGAATGCTTGCGAGGCAAGGCACACTTCCGCGTAGGAGGTAACTTGCACATCTCGCGCGCGCACCCCTAAATTCGTGATTGTTACACGGCGGACCTCCGCGTCGTCTTCGGACGACACCACCACTTCGAGAGTGGTAGTGAGGGAGCGGTCGCGCCGAATAATTTCCGCGTGATCTTCATAAAAGACCGCTTCATAGGAATCGGGCTCGATACCGGTAGGCTGATAGCCTGCGGACCAGACATTTCCAGTCTGTTCATCGCGCAGGAAAATAAAACTGCCCCAACAATCGCGCGTGGTGTCTTCGCGCCAGCGAGTGACGGCAATGTCACGCCATCGGCTGTAACCGGAGCCTGCGGCGGTGAGCATGACGCCGTAACGCCCGTTGGACAGCAATTGGGTACGCGGGGTGGCATCGTGCGGCGTGGTGAAGCGGCGGACCACGGGGGGAACAAGTTCACGCACTTTGGCCGAAGCTGAAACTTCCTCCGCACGCGGGCGCGCAACCAGAACGTCGCGAGGGGTGCGCTCCTGCAAAAGCAGCTCGGTAGCTCGCACGATCGGTTCCGCGTGGAAACGCGTTTGCATTACACCGTCATGAAGAACGTTTGCGGCGGACAACAAAGTCATGCCCTGGTGGTGCGCCATGTAGGCGCGTACTACGGCAACATTTTTCCCTTCGGGCAATCGCGACCCGGTGTAATCGAGCGCTTCATAAAAGCCATAAAATCCTTTGCCCCCCGCCTGGGCCAGCCGCCCGAAATTATGAACTGCAGCGGAAGGCTCGATCATGGCTGCTAAAGCTGTGGCGTACGGCGCGATTACCAAGTCCTCGCTGAGGCCTCGTTTGAGACCCAGGCCGGGGACGCCAAAGCTGGAATATTGATAGGTGAAATCCATATCGCGGGCGTTGTAAGCAGACTCGGAAATTCCCCAGGGGACGCCGCGCTCTTCGCCATATTCGATCTGCCGCGCGACTACTTGTTCGTATGTTTGGCTCAACAAGCTGCCGGCTGGGGAGCGCAGCACCAGCGCGGGCATCAGGTATTCGAACATCGAGCCGGACCAAGAAATCAATGCAGAGCCGCGGCCGACGGGCGTGAGTGCACGGCCTAACCGGAACCAGTGTGAAGAGGGCACGTCCCCTTTAGCGATAGCGATGAAACTGGTGAGCCGAGCTTCGGAAGCGAGCAAGTCGTAGCAATTTGGATCCAGGTTCCCATCTGTGCCTCGAAACCCTATGGAGAAAAGTTTGCGCGAGTGATCGAACAGGAAAGTGAAATCCATGGCTTCGAATAATTTGCCGGCGGCTTGCGCAATGGCAGTGAGGCGATGAATCAGGGCCGTGGCCTCCGCGATGGAATCGTTCATCGCTTGTATCAGCTTTTCGATCCGCGCAAGCAGCTCGCGATTTTCCAGTGGCTGGTGCACCAAGCTCGCCCCCAGCGAAGTAAGCTCCCGAACGGCGGCTTCAAATTGCTCGGGCGCGTCGCCTAAGGTAGGAACGCTGCGGAAGAAAGGCTCGATAGCAACCCATTCGCGAGCGTGTGCCGCAGGGCGTTCGGCCATCGATGTGACAACCTCCGAATCCAGGCGCAGCCAAGGAATCAGGATTTTTGCGTCTTGAAAGTTTGATTCGACGCAGTCCCGGGCGGCTTCGGCGTAGTAACGCAATTCAGAATCAGGGGCATTTCCAAGCTCCTGATCGAGGGTTTGCGCAATGTCTGCTACGGTCTGAACGCGATCTTTCAATTCAACGAAGCGGACGGCCCAGTCCGCGGTGCCGTTGGGAGTCAGCACGCATAAGGTGGCAGCGGCTTCTATCGCGTTGGCGAGTTGCTTGCGGGTTACGGTGTGGGTACGCCGAGTGTCCGCCACGCCGGCGAGGGCTTCGCGCAGCAATAGCAGAGCATCCTCGACTCCAGCCAAGAGGGGCGTTTTAATGGAAGATTTTTGAATCAGTTCCCTGCAGCCGTTGCCCAACGCCAACAGATGGCCGGCAATATTTCCGCTATCGACCGACGATACGTATTTGGGGTCGAGAGGATGGAGGTCCCGCGTGTCATACCAGTTATAAAAATGACCGCGAAACTGTTCCAATTTATTCATGGTTTGGAAGGTGGCTTCCAGACGTTCGACCGCGCCCGTCGTTCCAATCCAACCAAAATCGCGAGCGGCGAGTGTGGTAAGTAAATAGAGTCCGATGTTGGTAGGCGAAGTCCGATGGGCCACGACGGGCTTGGGATCTTCCTGAAAATTGTCGGGAGGAAGGGAATTTTCCTCGGGGGTGACAAATTCTTCGAAGAATCTCCAGGTGGAACGCGAAGTCAATCGCAGAGTCTTTGCGCCGTCGGACGATAGTGTTTCTATTTCCGGAAGGCTGGGGGGAAGACTAATCCGGCGAGCGACAGCGGGTGCCGCAATCCACACAGCGACAAAAGGTATAGCGGCGGGCAACGAGGTATGCCTGACAAATATAACGGCGAGCAGGGCTGCTAGAGCCAGGACGACACTGGAGATCATTCTTTTGTAAACGCCGAAAATCTCCAGATCTACGGCGGACTTGGCCTGCGCCGCGGTAATCCATTGCAGCAAATTTTTTCGCGTTACAAAAAGGCGGGCCAGAGTGCGCAGGATCGCGTCAGACATCAACCAAGCCTGGTAAGCGAGCAAGATAACCGTCAAGGCGATCTGGTCCAAACCCAGCGCGAGGTCAGAAAGCACACCTCGAATGTGGCTGCGTTTCGAAATTCCCCCGATGCGCGGACTCAATCCGGTCAGGAAAGGAATGAGCGAAGGAATTGCCAGTGTCGCCAGGATGAACCTGGTCCACATCCATGGAGATATCCCGGGGACTAACCAACCAACGACCAACGTAAGAAACATGCACGGCGCGGACAGAGTGCGGCGCAGATTGTCGAGCATCTTCCAGCGGCTGATTGCCGGGATCTTTACCTTCTTGCTTTCTTCTTTGGATAAGTCGCCATGCCCGAAAATCCACGGAAGGAGTTGCCAGTCTCCACGCGCCCAGCGACTCTGGCGGAGAGCGGCGGCTTCGTAGTGCGAAGGAAATTCGTCGAACAACTCGATGTCAGAAGCTAGGGCCGTGCGAGCGAAGATGCCTTCAAAAAGGTCGTGGCTCAGCAAGGTGTCTTCTTTTACCTTGCCCGCCAGAGCAGTCTCGAATGCATCGAGATCGTAAATTCCTTTGCCGGTATAGGAGCCTTCGCGAAACAGGTCCTGGTATACGTCGGAAACGGCAGAGGCGTAGGGGTCGATGCCGCTAGGTCCAGCAAAGATTTTCTGGAACAGCGAGCCCTCGCGATCGGTGGTGAGCGAAGGAGTGATTCTGGGTTGTACGATGGCGTAACCGTCCACAACGCGGCCCACTTCAGGATCGAATTTCGGACGATTGAGCGGATGCGCCATGGTGCCCACCAGGCGGGCTGCGGTGCCGCGAGGCAAGCGGGTGTCTGCGTCCAGTGTAATTACATAACGCACTCCCGGAATCATTTCCGGCGGACGACTCCCGAACGGCATGTAGGTAGTTTTCGATGAGCCGCGAAGAAGCTGATTAAACTCGTGGAGTTTTCCGCGCTTGCGTTCCCATCCCATCCATTTTTGTTCGGACTCATTCCACATGCGTTTTCGGTGGAACAAGAAGAAGCGGTCACCTCCGCCAGGCGGCGGACCATGGCTGGCATTTAGACTTGCGATAGCATCGACCGCGACAGCCAATAATTGGTCGTCGCCGGGCAGAGTTTCAGTGGGAGCGTCCACCCAGTCGGAAAGCAGAGCGAAGCGCAAGTCACCGTCTGGGTTTGCCAAGTAATGAACTTCCAAGTGCTCGACTTGCTCTTTGATTCCCTGCTCGGAAGTGAGCAAGGTGGGAACAGCGACGACAGTCCGCAGTTCGGTGGGAACCCCTTCCTTGAATTCAAGACGGGCCAGGGTTCGCGGCCCAAGCAAATCGGTTACGGCGCGATTGACGAGGGCGATAGCCAAATCCGACGCGGGAATAGATGCGAGCAAGCCCAGTAACACGAGATAACCGGGATGTAACCCGAGACGGTGAGCGTGATGCATCGGAAAAGTCAAAATTACGGCGGTCAGTAATGCGATGGTCCCCAGGTAACCCGGAACTGCCGCGCGCACGTAAAGACGCAGAAGACCGCGCCGCCAGGGAACGTGAAAATCCAACTCGCGTTCAAATTCCCAACGGCCTCGCGATATCAGATAGTAGCCAGGGTCGGAACGCCGGTCATCGGCTGGCTGGCCATTGAATTTCTCCGCACGTCCACGCTTGGCATGGTGAACAGCGCGCTCGGCAACTTCAATTTCAGAGTACTTCGATCCGCGCGAGAGGTCTTCAATTGCGTGGCGATAATAGTCGCGAGTGGTGAAATCCATTTCGGCGAAATTGCTTCCGGCCCGCAAGACCTGATCCACGAGGCTGACGCTTTCGAAAAAAACCTGCCAATCAAATTCGGAGGTCAGCCGCATGCTGGTGATGATGTTGCGGACGGTGACGGTCATCGCAGCCTGCTGCTGATGCTCGGCGCGAACAATTTCATCCGCGGTGGTGCCCTGCGCGGCGAGACGCTCGTCGAGCCAGACGAGGATAGGGCCTACTTTCGGATCCAGGTCGCGCAATCGCTGCACGAGCTGAACGGCGAAAGCCCGTTCGAGGGGTTTCTTCTCAAAGTCGCGTAAAACTGTAGCAGGAGAGATAGTCGCTTGGCCGCCCGTTCCGAGCAGGCTGTCGGCGAGCAAGTCAGCTTCTTCGCGGGCGCGACGGCTTAAGACCAAGCGCTCAGCGATCCTGCGCAAATTTTCTACCAGAACTATACGGAGAGTGATGGCTACAGCCCACAACTCGCCAATGGTGAGAGGCTGGACGCGTTGGTATGCGGTGACGAAAGCGCGCAACACTTCCGGATCGAAGCGGCTGTCCGTATGCGCCACATAAGCCCAGGCCACGCCGAAGACGCGTGGATAGCCCTCCAGGTGTCCGCCGGCTAGTTTTGGCAATTTTTTATAAAAGCCGACCGGGAGGTCGTCACGAATTTCGCGGAGTTGCTCTTCAACAATATAGAAGTTATCGACCAGCCACTCCGCTGCCGGAGTGATGGTGAGTTCCTGCTGAACGGCTTTAGCGGTGGCGCGATAATATTCGAGCAGCACACGTCCGTTTTCTGCCACGCGCGGGATTAGCGGACGGCCGCTATCCGAGTCGGTGGTTACCGTCTGAGCCGCGGCCAGGCTCTCCGCGTGCTGCTCCAAACGCTCTACGCTGAAAAGCTCCGCGCGAATCGGCTCGTGGACTTCAGCGACGATAGTTTGGGTTTGTGGGACGCCGGCCATTATTTACCTAGAGAGCTGATGCAAGAGCGACTCAACGGTAGCGATGTAACGCACTAGAATACAACGCAAGATGTGAGCGCGGGAATGAGAATACGAGACAAGCAAATGTCCTTAGACCAAACACGGTCGAACCGATGATAGACGGTTCAACTAGCTTTTCTTAATCCGACCGCTCCCGGCGCCGCGAGGGGAGGCACAGGCGAGGGAGGCCCTAACGGAACGCCCGCGGCAGAGTGCAGGATTTTTTCCATGTCCGACATTCGGTAGGGATGGCAAATAAAATCGAAAGCGCTGATATTCAACCCCGCCAGATAGTCTCTATATTCGTGAGGACAGGAAGGAGCACAAACGATCACGGCCGGAATCTCGGAGCGTTGCAATCGCAGGGACCGCACGACATCGCGATAGGTGCCGTCCAGAAGCCAGAAACCACACAGGCAAAGGCTGACGTTCTCTCGAGACAAAGCGAACGTTACTTCTTTCATGCCTTGTGCCCATAAGGCCTTCACGGGGAATGATTCGAGAAGGGCGGACATCTCTCTGCGGATTTCGGTGTCGTTGGTAGCAACCAAGACTGTGGCGTGAGGCCTATAAAGTTCAGAAATCCCCGAGCGTTTAGCTTCTGCAGTTGTTTCGTTGATGGCAGCTACCTTCATGTTCGCGATCCCTTTCTTCCGTGGCTGTTCGTAACCGCAGGAGCCACAACAATTCAGCAAACTCATAGTGGGCGAATTAAGGAGCTCCATCAATACAGACAATTCGTTAGGCAGTTACGGAATTTGCTGTAGGAGGCGGAGGACTTGCGGAAACTCGCGCCGTCACGCGGAATTATGTTACAGGCACATGAAAAAATCGTTGGCAGCAGAGCAAATTTTGAAGACTACGGCTCGATAATTTGATTTCTGACGGCGTAGCGGACCAATTCGCTCACGGTGTGCAATTGAAGTTTGCGCATTATGTTGGCTCGGTGAGTCTCAGCTGTCTTCACGCTGATATTGAGAGAAGAGGCGACTTCCTTGCTGCTCTTGCCTTCGGCCAATAGTTGGACAATTTCTCGCTCGCGAGAGGTTAGACGGTCGCGCATGGTTTCGGGGAGGTCGGCTTTCGTTTTCCCCTCGTTAAAATTCGTAAGCATCACTTCGGTCGCGCGCGGGGTAAAAAAGGGCTTGTGATTTGCGAGAGTTTCCACGGCGATGACCAGATCACGGTCCGAGTCAGACTTCACGATATATCCGCGAACGCCGGCTTCGAGGATGTCTCGAATGAGCTGGTCCGAATAATGCACTGACAGAATCAGGACCTCGGTATCAGGCGAAGCTTTTCGGATTCTTTTGGCCGCGTCAACGCCGTTGAGATCGGGCATGCTGATATCGAGAATCACAACGTCCGGCTTCAGTTCTTCTGCTTTTGACACGGCTTCGCGGCCAGTGTGGGCCTCGCCGATTATTTCCCAACCGGCGTGAGATTGAAGCAGGGCCTTCACTCCACGTCGCATAAGATCGTGGTCATCTGCGATCAAAATACGAAGTGTTTTCATGTTGATCTCCGAACGTCCTGGATTCGAAAACATCAAAGGGACCATACATCCAAAACTTACGTCGCCTGCTCTATCACTTGGCATTTAATTCCGTAATCGGCGCACAGTCAAGTGCCCAAGGCCATGCGAAAAACCGAGCACATAGGAGGGTCGTTGGACGCGTGTCTCACACGGAAAGATTCCACACGTCGCTAAGCGCGCCATCGACGAGAAAGCGTGGGGCGAGGGCCGCCGGTTGGACTTCATCTTGTACTAGAGAATTGCAGGATTAGCTTCCCCTTCGCGGAGGTTGTGCCGGGAAGACCGCACAGCCATACTTCTTCTAACATCGCTGCACCAGTCATCGGCGACCAGCCGCGTAGTGAAGGATTGTATAGGTTCGGCAAATAAGGTGTCAGTCGCTCGAAAGCCGCGAAGACACTCAAACTCGCTGCCGACGCGGGTGAACACGGAATATTCCGACGCGCTATTGTGGTGCGCGTTCGATTCGGCAGAAATTGCGTGGGTGCACATAAGATTTGCCCTCCGAAGGGTAGTTGACAGCCAATGTTGTTACATCCGCTCCGCCAGGCATTCGCGCAATTGCTGGCGCGCGCGGGAAAACCTGGTCTTCACCGCCGATTGGGACAGTTTCAAAACCGTGGCGGCTTCTTTTGCTTGCCATTCCTGCATGCCCAAGAGCCACACCACGACGCGCGAACCGCTTCCCAGCCCGTTGATTGCTTCGCGGAGAGCGCGGTGATCTTCCGCTTTTGAATATAGTTTTTCTGGATGGTAGGCGTCGCCGGCACTCAGCATCTGCACGGGACTCGGCTCATCGCCGTGGCTATTCTCGTAGGTCAGGTAGTGGTCCTCGGAGCGGCGCTTGCGCACTTTTATTAGCGCTTCGTTCATGGCAATGCGCATCAGCCAACTCGAAAAGCGCGACTGCCCGCGGAATTGGTGAATGTGGGCATAAGCATTAAGCAGGCTTTGTTGTGATGCGTCCTCCGCGTCTTCTCGATTGCGCGTAATTTTCAACGCAACGTGATAGGCCTTGCGAACATAAGGCTGTATCAAACTGGCGAAGGCGTTCTTGTCACCGGACTGCGCACGCTTCACCAGATTAAGCTCTTCATCCGAATATAGCTCGTTTGTGTCTACCAGCGTCGAAGGCAACTGAGTCTTGCTGACTTCTTTAGAATTGCCGTGCACGAATCACCTCAATTTTGGTATTTAAATAATTGAATATAAGTCGCTTAGCCGGCTCATTAAGAAGCAAATTCCCGAAGGACAACTCCCAAATGCCCATACAAAATAATGAAATTCGTGCCAAGGGTCTATCGGCGGCATCCTGTACTTCGGAGCGGGCGTTCCTGTAGCTTCTTTCGAATCAAGGATTAGACAATTCGTGGCAAAAGGAGCGAAGTCATCGAAAAACTGGATTTGAGCATGCACTGCTAAGTGGAATCCGCGGAAAATTGATATCCATGATTTTCGCCCGTGAAAGACATAGGCGTGTTGTTCGGTTGTTGTCCAATGGCGCGGAGGGAGAGAGCTCCTAGTAAGAAAATCGGAAAAATGCAAACAGCCGCTTTCCTTACAATTCCTCCCGCATCGTGCCGAGGTTCTATAGCTTCTTGCTCTGAAAGAAGGGCTTGTGCTGGCTTACGGCTTCCACCGCCGCGGCCAGCCAATGAGCTTGCGATTTTAAGAGGTAGCCGCCGGCACCGGCTTTTTGCGCTTCTCGAACAATTTGATTGGAATCATGCTGGGTGAAAATCAAGACCTCAGTTGACGGATTGGCTTTCTTAATTTCAGGAGTTGCTTCCAACCCATTCATTTCGGGCATGGTGACATCCATGATTACGACATCGGGCTTTAGATCACGGGCCTTGGATACAGCGTCCAGACCATCGATGGCCTCTCCTACGATTTTCCAATCTGAATGGGCACTGAGAAGTCTTTGGAGCGCAGAGCGCACCATCTTCTCGTCATCAACCAGCAAAATTGTAAGTGGCATCCAGATTCCCGGGGCTTCAGAGCCTGCCCATGAGAAACAGAATTAAAAGAACAAGCAGGATGAGGCCTATCCCGCCGCTGGGGTAATATCCCCAATTTCGACTGTGCGGCCAACTGGGCAGACTGCCGAAAAGAGCAAGCAGCAGCACGACTATCAAGATCATCAGCAACAAATGAGCTTCCCCTTCCAGCGCCGAATTTTTGCCGTACTTCTCAGCAGTTTTGCGGACTTCGCGCCGGCAACGCAAGCATTGAGTCAGAAGACTAAGCTGCACGGGGAACGGGCACAATCGAGGTAACCCTGTAGGAAAGGAGGGTACTTCCGGTAGCGTGTCGATCTGGCTACCGCCGCCGGGCCACCGACTTGAGGCTCTTTTCGAGACGCTCGACCGCGGGTTCGAGGGTTTGTCTGGATTTCCAGAAGCTGGACCAGAAATCACCTTTTTCGTCAACGCGACGCCGTATCGAAGATAGATTCCACGTCTCCGGGCGAAGTTTTGAGGTCAACTCGGAGGCTAAAATCGGAGTCGACACCGGCGCACGGAGAAAAGCGCGGACGGAATAAACCGAGGCTAGGGATTGCGCTTCGGAATTTTGATGCGCATCAATGTATATGCTGCCTTTGGGGCGGCGGCTGACGGTTCGATCCAGAGTAATCATCCCAGGGTGTTGCTGCACCGTAACCGAGGCGATGGTCGAAACGAACTGCCGGACCTGCTCGTAGGTGTAGAGGGGTTCGATGGGAAGAAAGATGTGGAGTCCGGTGGCGCCGGAAGTTTTCAAGAAGACCTTCATTCCGATGGCTTCCAGTTTCGCGACTAGTATTTTCGCGAGGTTGACCACCGTGGTGAATGGAGTTCCTTCCGTGGGATCCAGATCAAAGAAAATATAGTCGGGGTGCTCGGGGTCATCAAAACGGGATGACCACGGGTTGTGGTCGATACATCCGAGATTCGTCAAATACAGCAGACTGGCCCGATCGTTGGCAAGAAAATATTGAATAGGCTTTGATTTGCTTTCTGACTGAATGGTGGCGGTCTTAATCCATTGCGGCGCGTCTTTGCTCGCGTCCTTTTGAAAGAAAGCCTGGCCTTCGATTCCATCTGGATAACGCCGCAAAACCAATGGCCGGTCTTTGAGAAAAGGCAGAAGAAAAGGTGAGATAAAGAAATAATATGCCAACAAATTGCGTTTGGTGTAACCGTCATTGGGAAAATAGATTTTGTTGAGATTGGTGAGGCGAAGGGAAACTCCATCAATTTCCACGAAGATTTCCGTATGCGAACCTCGATCGAGTTCTTCCGCGAGCTCTTTATCTGTCTTCAGGGTGAGACTCTCCGCAGGAGAGCCGCTTGACACTATCTTTTCCAGTGTTGGACTTTTCACGACTTTTGGACGCTCATTGGAACCCGATTCTTTCTGTGCGCGGCCGGCTTTAATCTCTCTCGTTTCCTGGTCGAAGGTGCATTCTTTTGGATCGCGGTCTTCCTGGAATCCGAGGAAGGTAGGCTGGCGCAGGTGCCGGCCTTCGGTCCATCCGCCATATTTCACGCGGGCGACGAGCTCCGGCTCTACCCAATGGGCTTTCTCGCGAGTAACAGGCTTGGTTGCGAATGGACATTTCTCCACTTGCAGCGCTTCCAATTCCTCTGCAACGCGTTCTTGCAAAGCACCTGAAAAGCCGCTTCCGACGCCGCAGATAAATTCAAGTTTCTTGCCATCATACAGCCCTAACAGAAGGGCCCCGAAATGCTCGCGAGTTCCGCGAGGCTCGGTCCATCCACCTACGACAGCATCCAATTCGCGTATCAGTTTGAATTTCAGCCATGAGGTAGTGCGGCCTTCCGGATAAATACTGTCGATTCTCTTTCCTAAAATGCCTTCGAGTTGTTTCTCCATAGCCAAATCGTATAGCTCTTTGCCTTTCTCAATTTCATGGTCTGAATAGCGGATGATGGAGTCCGGCTGGAGAGTCTGTTTCAGGAGAGTTTTGCGTTCCAGAAGCGGGATCCGACGCAGATCGTAGCCATCACAATAGAGGAGGTCGAAGCAGTAATAGACGACCGGGATTTGGCGCATGAGTTCGGCACTCGGCTTGATGATGGAGAATCGTTGCTGAAGAGTTTGGAAATCGCTGCGTCCTTCCTTATCCAGCGCCACGATCTCGCCATCCAACCAAACGTCATGACCTCCCGCGGCACTTGGCACTGCAGCGGAGATTTCCGGATATTCGTCCGTGACTTCGCGCTGAGAACGGGACCAAAGACGAGCTTTTCCGTTTTGGACGCGAGCGAGAGTCCGCGCACCATCCCATTTAATTTCGAAGAGCCATGCTGGGTCGGAAAATGGCCGATCGGCCAAGCATGCCAGGGCCGGTTGTGTCCAGTCCGGCATAGCGGCGCGCTTTGCAGCCAGCGGAAAATCCAAAGCGGCCTTTTTCACAACAACTTTGGATTTCGGGCTGCTTGGCGGGCGGTTGGAAATCCATTTCTTCTTTGGACCTTTCGTTTCTGGCAGGACCGAGCCAGCATGCTCTGCGATATTCCAGGTGTCGCTGGCGGATGAATCGCGATGCTTGATCAGCAGCCATTCTTGTTTTCCCTGTTCGCGGCTGCGAATTTTCACCAGCACAAAACTTCCGGTCAGTTTCTTGCCGTGCAGAATAAACTTCAGCTCGCCGCGATCTAGCTGCTGTTGCGCCGAGAGATTTCCTTCCACTTCGAATGTGCCGTTGTCCCATATGACTACATCGCCCGCACCATAATTGCCCTCCGGTATTTCGCCCTGAAACTGGGCGTACTCAAGCGGATGATCTTCAGTTTGAATAGCGAGGCGCTTATCAGCGGGATTCATCGACGGACCTTTGGGCACGGCCCAGGATCTCATCACGCCATTTACTTCCAGACGGAAATCGTAGTGAAGGCGGCGCGCGTGATGTTCTTGAACGACAAACTCAGATCCGCGATGTGACGGGCGCCGACCTGCCGGCTCTGGAGTGGAATCGAAGCGCCGTTTGCGTTTGTATTCCTTGAGCGACATCGGGCCGATTATAGGCTGGGAGTGAGCAGCAAAAACTTGAATTCTCAAGTACAACGTATTCTACTGAGGGCTACAGGCTTCGCCCTATGGCTTTCCCGCCGCGACATCATGTATACGGATAAATTGCACTGGAGGTCTGAAAACCAATGGCATCGTCCGCTTGGAAAGGTTTCATCACCTTCGGATTGATTTCGATTCCCATCAAGCTGTACCCGGCGGCGCGCAGCGCTCGCGTGGGGCTTCACCAGTTGCATAAAGTCTGCAAGACCAGGTTGCGGCAGCCGCTCTTTTGTCCAACGTGCAACCGGATCGTGGAGCGCTCGGAAGTGGTGAAGGGTTACGAATACGAGGACGGCAAGTATGTCGTAATCGATCCGGAAGAAATCAAGAAGATCACTCCGGAGTCCGCGCGCTCGATGGAAATTCTGGCGTTTGTGAACGAGTCGGAGATCGATCCGCTGTTTTTCGACTCATCCTACTTTGTGGTGCCGGAAGGCGAAGGAAAAAAAGCGTACGTTTTGCTGCTGAAGACCATGGAAGACAAGGACCGCGTGGCCATCGCCAAGATCACCATGCATCAGCGCGAGTACACCGTCTTCCTAAGACCCTACGATCATGGAATAGCGCTGCACACCATGTACTTCGCGAACGAAATACGGGAAGCGCCGGGATTCGGCAAAATCGAAAACGTGAAGCTCTCGCCGCAGGAAATAAAACTCGCGGATCAGTTGGTGGACAATTTATCCGAGCCTTTTAATTTGAAGAAGTATCACGACGAATTTGAAACCAGGCTCAAAGCTCTTATCGAGGCGAAGCAGAAAGGCCGCGAGATTGCGGCCGCTCCGCGTCCGGAGCGCGCGCCGGTTATCGACATGATGACTGCGCTGAAGAAAAGCCTGGAAAAGAGCGCGCAAGGCCGCAAGGGGCCGCTGCATGCGGCTCGTGAACCGGTCGCGCACGAAAAACGAACTCGGCGCAAAGCAAGTTGAGCCTTGGATGCCGGTTCCCGGCCGATGTGTGCTGTTGTCGCCCCGCTAAGATTCCGAGAAGTCGATAGAAACGCTCATTCCAATGAATATTTTCAAAGCTACCACGAGTTTCGAAGGCTGGCTTCGGGCCAGAATTCCCGTGGTCGAAGCAGACCTCCATCAAAAACACGAATTAATGGCTGAGGATGAATTCCGATTTTTTCGCGGAACGTTTTATCGCTGGGCGCAGGTGTGGCCGAAGCACTGCAAAGAGCTGGCCTCCGCGCCGTCTGTATTGGCTGTAGGAGATTTGCACGTAAATAGTTTTGGAACCTGGCGAGACAAGTTCGGCCGGCTCGTTTGGGGAATCGACGATTTCGACGAAGCTTATTTTCTTCCGTACACGAACGACCTTATTCGGCTAGCGACCGGCGCGCGCTTGGCCTATTCCCTGTGTCATCTCCAGACCAATACGAAAAATGCATGTGACGCAATCCTGGAAGGATATAAGGATTGTCTCAAAGAAGGTGGAACCCCAGTTGTTTTGGAAGATCAGAACGCGTGGTTCGCTCCGGTGGCGCTGAGCCGGTTGGATAATCCGCCCTCTTTCTGGAAGAAGCTGGAGAGCAATCCTGCGCTGCGACATCCTGTGCCCTCGACGCCCAGAAAAATTTGGAAGGAACTGTTCCCCGCTCGCAATCTTCCCTATCGCGTATTAAAGCGCACAGCCGGGACCGGCAGCTTGGGGCATCCGCGCATGGTGGCCGTCGCCGATTGGGAGGGCGGGAAAATTGCGCTGGAAGCTAAGATTTTGGTCGCGTCGGCTTGCGTCTGGGCGAACCAGAGAAAAAATCAAGACACCATTTACTACCCGCGAATAATGGAAAACTCCGTTCGCTGCCAGGATCCGTATGTGCGGGCGCAACAGAACTGGCGTGTTAGCAGGCTATCGCCAGACTCATCTCCCGTGGAAATTGAAACGCTACCCAAGAAACGCGATGAAGACCGCATGCTCAATAAAATGGGCTGGGAAGCAGCGAACATACATCTAGGATCGAAACGCTCAGTGAAGCTGATTCAACGCGATCTGCGGAAGCGGCGCGCGAGCTGGCTAAGAGCAGCGGCTAAGGAAATGGCGCGGGTGGTATCCAAAGATTGGAAGGAATGGCGAGCGGAGAAAACGTAGTTTTTGATTTCTGATCGCGATTTATTTTATGGCCAGCAGAACAACTCGAGATCCGGCAAGTTTCCCGCCGTTTGTCACGGCGGTGATATGCGTGGCCGCGCTTTATTTTGCCAAGTCGGTGTTGATTCCCATAGCGCTGGCCGTTCTGCTCGCCTTTCTTCTGGCGCCACTCGTTAATCTTCTGGAAAAGGCTCGTCTCGGCAGAACCGGGCCGGTAATCGTGGTTGTGCTGCTGGTCGCCGGACTTTTGGGGGGTCTGGGTTATCTCGTCTTCAACCAAGCGATTAGCTTGGCCACCCAAATTCCAGATTACAAAACTACCATCTCGAGAAAAATTGAGAGTTTCCGCGGAGTAAAAGAAACCGGAATCGGTAAAGCGGAGGCTACCGTAAGGGAGCTAGGGAAGGAATTATCGTCAACTATTGAAACACCGACGCCCGACGAGGACGCCAACCAAAATTCGCGGAACAAACATTCGTTGCTTCCCGGCGGGAGCATTGCCCATCCGGTTCCGGTCGAAGTTGTTCAACAGAACAGCCCGATAGCTTCGGTTCGAGAGTTGCTGGGGCCTTTCCTTGGCCCCATCGCCACACTTGGAATTGTGATGGTGTTTACGGCTTTTATTTTGCTGCGCAGAGACGACCTTCGAAACCGGCTGTTTACACTGGCCGGCCTTAGCAGATTTCACGTGACTACGCAGGCGTTTGATGAAGCCACCAAGCGCGTGGGACGGTATTTATTCCTTCAATTCATCATGAATCTCGGTTACGGCGCGCTGTTCGGAACAGCTCTCTATTTCATTGGCGTGCCCAATGCATTTCTTTGGGGAGTGCTCGCCGCACTTCTCAGATTCGTCCCCTACGTTGGAACTCTGGTAGGCGCAGCAATGCCTATTTTGTTATCACTCGCCGTTTTTGACGGATGGTTGAAACCCCTGCTGGCATTCGGATCGTTCATGGTGATTGAGATTCTCACTTCGTATGTAATCGAACCGCTGTTGTATGCGGCGCAGACAGGAGTTTCGTCCCTGGCGATTTTAGTGGCGGCGATCTTCTGGGCAGCTTTATGGGGGCCGGTTGGATTGTTGCTTTCCACTCCCTTAACGGTCTGCATCGTGGTGATCGGCCGTTACATACCGCAGTGGGAATTTCTTAGCGTGCTGCTGGGAGATCAGCGCGTTCTTGGAACGGAGGTGCGGCTCTATCAAAGGCTGCGTCGCGTGGACGCGGAAGGAGCTCGCCAGGTTGTTGATGCCTTTCTAAAAGAAGGCTCGATCGAAAAGCTGTATGAATCTGTCATCACGCCGGTATTGATCTTTATCGAGAAGGATCGAGCGGAGGTGGGGTTGGGCGACGCGCGCGAGCAATTCGTATTTCAAACCCTGAAGGAAATTGTCGAGGAGCTCACGCTTAGACCAGTTACTGAGACAGGCACCCAGGAAACTGTGGAAGCGATGGGAGATTCCGGGCTCGCTGTTGGCCATGCGAAGAAAACGAATGGAAGCGGTCGCTCGATTACTTGTATTCCAGCTCGCGATGAGGGCGATGAAATTATGGGCATGATGCTCGGCCACTTGTCGAATCGGGCGGGATACAGCGCGCAAGTGGTCGTTCCAGCGTCCGTGGAAGACATGATGGAAGAGGCCTCGGAACAGCATTGCGAAGTGATTTATGTTTCTGCTCTGCCTCCTTACGGTGTTTACAATACGCGCCGGCTCTACAAGAAGCTCCGCGTGCGGTTTCCGAAATCGAGAATAGGAATCGGTTTGTGGGGGTTTGCAGGGAATTTAGAAGTAATGCGGACGCGTTTGGGAGTCGTTGAAGCAGATATGATCGTCAGTAGCCTTTCGGACGCTACTAGCCAGGTTCCTTCGCTGGCCGAAGCAGTCTCTCAATGATTCCGTTCGAGCTGGATTTTCCCTACGAAACTTTGTTTTCATAAGTACAGCGTTCGCCGGATAGACCGGGACTTTAACTTCTTCAATACTGAGTCCTCGAACCATCGCTTCTCGAGTCTCATAACGACCAAAAGGAGCACTCAAATGAGCACACGCCGTCCGGAAGATTCCAGCAGCGGGCCGGGCCTAACACCTATCGATAGTTCAAACCCCTCTTCGCCGACCGACCGCAGGGTCGAACCAGATCGCACCACAGGACGTATTCCAGCGCAAGATGATGAAGGTGACGCAGCGCGGAAGTCGAAAAAGACCGACAAGAGCAAAAAGGCCGGCGCGTAAATCGCAATCCTTAATCTAAGGAATCTAATCGGCGGCAGCATTTGTTGAGTGGAGGCAAAATGAACGTTCTCAGTACCTATGACTCAGCTCTGCAAGTTGCCGCCGCCTTTTTTATTTTCGTCGTCGGATACCTCATTCTTTTGTTCGCGATTGTGGTCTGCCTGTTGCTCGCCGAGGGTCTTCATCAAGCTTTCGCCTACGCGCGGATTTCCCTTTTAAAACCTGCTGCGAGCAACGTGGAGCTGCCAATGACGCCGGCATCGGCGGTTGTCAGTGTTTCAGCGTTCTTCGGGTGGACACACCGCTTGACGGCGAGCGTAGCGGGGCTAAAGGATCGCTACTTCCACTCCTTGTCTTAACGACTGAACCGCTTTGCAAGCTTCGCAAAATGTATTGATTCAAGAACTGCGGGATAATTTGTTTTACTTTGCGTTCCACGTCGTAACTCTGCTATTTTGAACCCTCGAACTTGATTGGTGCCACGTCTCGAGAAAAACGTCTGCCGCATCGGTCCGTCGGAGAAAATATGGCTGGAAGTTTGCTGGATCCCGAATCAGCGAATTATAACAATCCGCTTTCCGCGGACTTGGCGATTGTGTTGGATCCAAAGACCAATGGCTCGTCGCCTCTGTTCTGTAGCGCGTTGGACTCGCCGAGCGAAAGCGATGCCCGCGTTTCTGGACCGAAGAAGCCGGCTCGAATTTTGATTGCTGACGACCATGAAGCAGTGCGGCGAGGTTTACGTTCGGCTCTGTCAGCAGCCGGATGGGAAGTCTGTGCTGACGCAATGAACGGAAAAGAGGCTGTAGCGAAAGCGAGTGAACTAAAGCCCGATCTGATCATCCTGGATATCAGCATGCCGGTGATGGGTGGGTTGGATGCCGCCCGGCTGATTCGCGCAGCGGATCCCAATGCAAAGATCGTCATTTTTACCATGCATGAGTCGCAGCAAATGAAGGATGAGATCGCGCGTATCGGAGTTCAGGCGCATGCTGTGAAGTCGGCGCCCATGAAGAATCTGTTGGACACGATCAAATCGGTTCTGGGCAAGGATGGACCGCGCGTAAACTAGTTTTGGATTTTCCGGCAAGCTTAGTGAAAATCGTGTGAAGTTGTTTCGGCCCGCGTGATCCGCAACGGTTCAATTCTTTCCGCCTTCACTGAAATTACTCCATCCTGGTTTTGCAGTTCTCCTTCGATCATTAAAAATTGCTGGTGAACGATCACTACATGATTTCTCTCGAATAATTGCGGCGTGACGATTGCATTCGAGATTCCTGTTTCATCTTCCAGGCTGATAAATACAAAACCTTTCGCCGTTCCGGGACGCTGTCGAGTGATCACTCCTCCGGCAATTCGAACGTGCATGCCGTTCGGAAGATTCAAAAGCTCCATGGCCGACCGAACGCCCCTTTTTTTCATTTCCGCGCGATGGTGGCCCATGGGGTGAAGTCCTACGGTTAAGCCCGTGCCGCGAAAATCTGCAACCAATCTTTCTTCCCCGGTCATAGCCGACAGAGGGGACGGTGTTGCGGAAGAATCCGGAGACGCTTCCAGTTCCGCGGTGTCGCCTTTCGTTTTTGCTTCCTTTTCTTCCACATTTTCCAGCAAAGGGCCCGGGCGTCTAGAAGCACGTTCGATTTGCCATAAGGCATCACGCCGATGGACTTTCTTTGCGCCAATAAAATTCAGGGCTCCGATTTCCGCCAGGGTTGCAAGTTCCGTTTTCTGAAGCATGGGGACACGGAGCTTTAAATCCTCAATGGAAGAAAAGGGGCGAATGGCGCGCTCGTTCACAATTTTCAAAGCTACATCGTTTCGCAAGCCTTTCACAAAACGCATTCCCAGACGCACGCAAAAAGTCTGGCCAGTTTTTTCAAGTTGGCAGGGCCAATCCGAACAGGTCACATCAATAGGTTTTACTTTCAGACCATGTCGTTGCGCGTCGCGTACCAGCGTATCGGGCTGATAAAAACCCATGGGCTGATTATTCAAAATGGCTGCAGTGAAAGCAGCGAGGTAACGGCATTTCAAAAAAGCGCTGGCATAAGCAAGCAGCGCGAAACTTGCGGCGTGGGATTCTGGAAATCCATACAAAGCAAAAGAAGTAATAGCCACAATAATCTTTTCCTGGGCTTCGGAGGAGATTTCATTCCTGTCCATTCCAGCGCGAAGTTTTTTCTCTATTTCTTTCATTCTTCGTTCGGAGCGCTTGAAACCGAATGCGCGACGTAATTCCTCTGCTTCGCCTCCGCTGAATCCTGCGGCAATCATGGCCATGCGCAACAGTTGTTCTTGAAATAAAGGCACACCCATAGTGCGTTCAAGAACCGGTTTGAGCGAAGGATGAAGATAATCGACAGCTTCTCGTCCCTGGCGGCGTTTCAAAAAAGGATTAACCATTTTTCCGACGATTGGTCCGGGCCGGATAATGGCTACCTGCACGACAATGTCGTAAAAACATTCGGGCCGCAAACGCGGCAAACAAGCCATCTGCGCATGACTTTCCACCTGAAACATGCCAATGGTGTCCGCTTTTTGCAGCGTGTCGTAAACTACGGGATCGTTTGCCGGCAACTTTCCTAAATCTATTTCTTCGCCATAATCTTTTTTGATGATCTGCAGGCAATCTTCCAGGACGGCCATCATTCCCAGGCCCAGAAGGTCCACTTTCACAATTTTCATGTCGGCACAATCGTCTTTGTCCCATTGCACGACGACACGGCCGGGCATGGTGGCTGGTTCCAGAGGAACGATGGAATCCAATTGATCCTGGCACACCACCAAGCCTCCGGAATGCTGGCCCAGATGACGCGGCAAATCTTGAAATTGCAGGCAAAGCTCGACAAATTTACGAATTTGTGGATGCTGCATATCGAATCCAGCGTCGCGAAATTGTCGCGCGAGAGTGTCGTTCGCATCCTTGTATTCCCACGCGCTTACCAGGCTGGTTAAACGGCTCAAAGTTTCGGAATTAAAAGATAGCGCCTTGCCAATTTCACGTGCGGCGGAGCGGCCACGATAGGTGATCACATTGGCGGTCATGGCTGCGCCTAATTTTCCGTAGCGTTCGTACACATATTGAATCGCGCGTTCGCGCTGATCTCCGCTGGGAAGATCGAGATCGATATCGGGCCATTCTCCGCGCTCTTCGGAAAGGAATCGTTCGAAGAGAAGGTCCATTCTTACGGGATCGACGGCAGTGATGCCCAGCGCGTAACAGACGGCGCTATTCGCAGCAGATCCACGCCCTTGCACTAGAATGTTTTGGTCGCGGCAAAAACGAACGATGTCCCAAACGATCAGAAAGTAGCCTGCCAGCTCCAGTTTTTCGATTAGGTCCAGCTCGCGCCCGATTTGCGCTTGCGCTCGTTCATTATTCAATCCATAGCGCCAGACCATGCCGTCGTGCGCTCGCTGACGCAAAAAATGAATTTCCGGTTCGCCGCCGGGGACTGGGTATTTCGGAAATCGATAACCTAGATCTTTTAAGGTGAATTGCAGACGCGAAGAAAGAATTTCCGTATTCGCGATCGCTTCGGGAAGATCTGAAAATAGCCGCGCCATTTCCGCCGGCGTTTTCAAGTGTAGCTCGGAATTGCGCGCCAGCAGGCGGCCGACCGTAGCTAGTGTGCGGTGATGTCGAATGCAGGTAAAGACGTCCAACACTTCGCGTCGCTCCGGAACGGCATGGCGCACGCCATTCGTAGCGAGCAAGGGAAGGCTTAATTTTTCCGCAATTTCAACGGCGGCATGATTTCGCGCTTCATCTTCGCGCAGAAAATGCCGTTGTAATTCGACATAAACATTTTGTCTGCCGAATAGTTCGCATAGCTGCTGAACGCATTTCATTCCGGTTTCAATTCCACCTTTTGTCAAGGCATGGGCCAGAGGGCCTTCCTCACCTCCGGTGAGGCAAACAATCCCGCGGGCGTATTGAGCTACTTCCGCGCCTGAAACATCGCCTTTGCCTTTCGGCGCGCGCAATTTCATTTTAGTGATCAAGCGACAAAGATTTTGATAACCTTCGCGCGATTCCACGAGCAAGGGATAACGCCAGCCGGCGGCGGAAGTAACTTCGGCGCCAATGTGCGCGCGAATTTTGCTTTTATCCGCAGCCAGATAAAAACGAGGAGCGCCGTAAACTCCGTCTCGGTCGAGCAAAGCCATCGACTGCATTCCATATTCCGCGCACACCACCGCCAGTTCTTCAGGCAAAGATGCGCCTTCGAGAAAACTAAAAGCGGAGCGAGCGTGAAGTTCGGTGTACATCAGTCGTAGCGGCCGCGCGCAAACCAGGCAGCGCGAAGCGAGTCGTAATAGATGCGATAAAGGCCGTTTTGCGTGCGCGGGCTGGAGATTTTCTGGCTCTGCCCGCTCAAGGAATCAAAGCGGATTTCCACGTCCCATTCATCCTGTTGCCAGGTGTCTTCACGCCACCAATCTCCGGAAGTCCGCCAGGGCCCGGAAGCTGCAATGATATTTCCGCGCATGCCGCGAAAATAAATACGCGTGGGATAGTTTTGGTGCAGTTCAACCTTTGTTTGTACTTCCGGCCTGAAAACGCGGAATGCAGTTAGAGGAATTTCTTTAGAGCCATGAGCGACTGAAGTTGCATCCTTTTGCGGGATTGTCGATTCGTCGCTTATCGGCGCAAAACGAGACATTCGAAAATCTCCGGGACGATGCGTGTCGATCAATTCGGGCGAGCCAACGTTTGCATGGCCCACCAGTTTCGCCAATCGTCCGATGGTTAGCTCTAATTTTTCCGGATCCGGGCAGCTGGGAAGAAATAGTCCGCCTTGTGACGCGCGCGGACGAGCCGGCTCGGCAGAGAGAATAATTTTCAGAATGGCTGCATGGGGAGGGTCCGTCTGCAATTGCAGGCGCAGCAGTTTTAGAAGCATTTTTGAATTCCGCGATGGCACGGGCAAGCTCAGAATCTTTTCATAAGTTTTAGAGGCAAGCTTGGGAGGAGAATTCTCATTGAGAATCTGGAAATCTTTTTCGAAGGAAGCCTCTAAATCAAAATGCATGCGAATCGCACAGGCTGCCAGTGCACGCGCTTCCAGCCGCGCGCACAATTGATCGAGCAAACGGCCCAGCAAGAACGAAAGCGGCTCGAGTTCGGCAACGGCGAAGTCGAGCGCCATTTCTTCTTCGAAGCACACACAAGGCTGAGCCAGCACAAGCGAACGTAAACACGCGCCGCGCGCCAACTCGTGAAGGCGAACTCCTTCCTGTCCCAACCGCTCCGACAATTGCAGCACAGGAAGTGCCGCCAGAGCGGCACAGTCGCGCACACCCCAACGTTCCAGAGCTTCCAGAGTTTCAGCCGAGGGTAAAAGCGCGCGCACAGACAGTTTGCCCAGGCATTTCGCTTCTTCACCGGGAGGAATCACAGTAATGCCGGGAAAACCGCGTGCGGCGTGCAAAGAAACTTCCAGATTGGAAGAAACAGCAACGTGCACGAGCAAACCCAGAGTGGATGCACGCTGGACTAATTGCGCGGAAATATTTTCATTATTTCCAAATAAGGAAGCGAGCCCGGAAATATCCAGAATAATCGTGTCCGGCGCAGTGTCTTCCAGGCGTGGAGAAACAGAGGTTCCGAGATCAAGCAAAGCTGCATGAGCTGATTTTTCCTGCACGCGAGAACGGTTGCGAATTTCCACGGCGTGAAATTGTGCTGCTTGCGATTTCGACATGCCTATTTCGATGCCAGCTTGCAGAGCTTCTTCGTTGGCCGCTACTACGTTCCAGATGGGAGGAGTTCCATCCACAAGCGCGACGGCCTGATTGTGCAGGCTAGGTTCAGCGCGCACCACCGCTTGCATCGGGAAATTGGGAACGTGGATGGAAGCGAATGCCATAAAATTTAGGTTTCAGCAGCAATAAGTTTCTCTGCAATTCTTGCTTTCACTTCGGCGCTGGTTCCATTCGCGCAGCACTGAGATAACTTCGCAGTACGTTTGTTTCCAAGAGTTCCGAGCGGCCCGCTGAAGCGAACGGTTTTTGAAAACTATTTGTAGCAATCGGCTGCATGCGGGAACGAAGCAATTCCGCGCGAATGCCGAAGCCTTCCAGCAACCAGGAAGGCGGATACCTGAAAAAATCCGGGGCGTGAGTTTCCCGCGTGAGCGTGGTGGACCATCGTGCCGGCTCCGCTTCCATGCGCAGGATCAGCGAGGCGCACGTTTTGGCATTGGACTCCGGCTCCAGAACCATCAGGACGGTCGGCCTATCCTCCACCGCACGCCGAAAACGAAACCAGAATTCCAGCGGAACCTGACGTAACACGTCCGCGCGCATGTCACCCAGATCGAGCGCGATGAAACCGAATCCACCGCCTTGCAAAAGTAAATCTGTAGCGCGCAGAGTTTGTTCAATGTTGCGACAGCGCACCCACAGCAATTGTTTTAGTTCTACACCGGCGGCTTCCGCGGAGTGAGGATCGAATGCATCGCATCCATCGATCAGCGCGCAAGCTTCTGCGTGAGCGGTTCTTGCAGCCAAAGCGGAAAGCAAAAAAGTCGTCCGTCCGGAACAAGCCGGACCAAAAATTTCAGTTAACGCTCCGCGCGGCAAACCTCCAGCCAATGAATCGATTTCCGCGATGCCGGTGGAAACGGTTTCAACAACGTGGCGGTCGCGGTACGAAAATGGAACGGCGACACGCCCGGCCAGGGCAAGTTCGACGTTGGAGCGCAAAGTAGCGAGATTTACAGCCATAACAGCCCGGGGAGGAAAAAGAGAAGGTTTATATTTCGCTTTTTCTTCGCCTATGCGAAATTCTCTATGAATTCCCTTTTATTGTCAACGGCTAGCATTGCGCGAAGTTCCGAGTATGTGCCGGCGAGAATCCATCTTGCATCTAAGGAACAGACAAAGGACAACATGGCAAAACGCATTCCAGGCGATTCAGAAAAAACTTTGTTCCCCTTGCATGCATCTTTGGACGAATTGCGCGAAGCTTCCAAAACCTGCAAGGCTTGCGATCTGTGGAAGCTCGGCACGCAGACTGTATTCGGCGAAGGAATGCCCACTGCGAAAATCATGCTCGTCGGCGAACAACCAGGTAATCAAGAAGATCTCGAAGGCAAACCATTTGTCGGACCAGCGGGAAAATTATTGGACGCCGCGCTGGAGGAAGCCGGGATCGATCGAAAAAAAGTTTACGTTACGAACGCGGTAAAACATTTCAAATGGGAGCCGCGCGGCAAGCGGCGCATTCACAAAAAACCAAATGCCACGGAAATTGCGGCGTGCCGGCCGTGGCTTGATGCTGAAATTGCGGCGCTGCGTCCTAAAATAATTGTTTGTCTGGGAGCCACTGCGGCACAGGCGTTATTGGGACGCGATTTCCGAGTTACGCAGCATCGCGGTGAGTTCGTAAAATCCACTCTTGCTCCGCACGTGATGGCTACCGTGCATCCTTCCTCGATACTTCGCGCGCCCGATGAAGCCACGCGCGAGGACGAAATGAAAAAATTCATAGCAGATTTGAAAAAGATCACGCAGGTTCACTGATTTTGCATACGGTTGGGTTTTCGGGCACAATATATATGTAATCAGTTTAACGACCCTTCTCTTTCCCAGGTATATTGTGAGTCAGACCACCTGCACTGTTTCACCTCCGACCGGCCTCGCATGGGCGCATCCATTGGTTCAGGAATGGTTCATCAATAAATTCGGCACTCCCACTGAACCGCAGGAGCAAGGTTGGCCGCATATTCTAGGCGATAAAACCACACTGATTTGCGCTCCCACGGGTTCGGGAAAAACGCTGGCGGCGTTTCTGGCTTGTATCGATCGGCTGGTTCGCAAAGCGCTGACTGGCGAACTAGAAGATAAGACGGAAGTTCTGTACGTTTCACCGCTGAAAGCGCTAGGCAACGATATTCAGAAAAACCTGGATACGCCGCTCGGTGAAATCCTGCGACTTGCGCAGCAACGCGGCCTTTTGATGCCGGAAATTCGCACGGCGGCGCGAACCGGCGACACGCTGATGCACGAACGCCGCGCCATGCAGAAGCGTCCGCCCCACATTCTGGTTACAACTCCGGAATCTCTTTACATTCTACTCACGGCTGAGAAGAGCCGCGAAATCCTTCGCACGGTAAAAACTGTGATCGTGGACGAAATTCACGCCATCGCCGACGACAAGCGCGGCTCGCATCTCGCGCTTTCGCTCGAACGCCTCGATGTTCTGACCGGGAATCGCTGCACCCGTATTGGACTTTCCGCTACCCAGAAACCAATCGAGCTGATTGCAAATTTTCTGGCGGGAAATGACGGGAACGACCCCGCAATTGTCCAGATCTCGCAGCGTCGCCATCTGGATTTGGCTATCGAAGTACCGGCCAGCGAGCTCGGCCCTGTAGCTTCAAACGAAATGTGGGAGGAAATTTATAAACGCATCGCCGATCTGGTGCTGGGGAATCGTTCGACGCTGATTTTCGTGAACACCCGCCGTCTCGCGGAGCGCGTGGGGCATCATCTCGCGGCAATACTTGGACAGGACGCAGTTGCTTCGCATCATGGCAGCCTTTCGCGCGCCCGGCGCCTATCCGTAGAAGGAAAACTAAAATCCGGAGAAATACGCGCGCTGGTCGCCACGGCCTCGCTCGAACTGGGTATCGATATTGGAACAGTCGATCTCGTTTGCCAGATTGGCTCGCCTCGTTCGATCGCCGTCGCCTTGCAGCGTATCGGACGCTCAGGCCATTGGCGCGGCGCTGTGCCAAAGGGCCGATTGTTTGCGACTACGCGCGATGAACTGATTGAATGCGCCGCATTGGTTCGCGCGATCAACCGCCTGGAGCTGGATCGAATCATGATTCCGGAATGTCCGTTGGACATTCTCGCTCAGCAAATCGTCGCCGCTTGCGCGGCGGAGGATTGGCTGGAAGACGATTTATTCGCGCTGGTTCGCCGAGCCTATCCGTATCGTAATCTTGCGCGAAAAGATTTCGACGAAATCATCGAGATGCTTTCGAACGGAATCGCGGCCCGCCGCGGCCGTTACGGCGCGTATCTCCACCGCGATCAAGTGAACAAGCGGCTCCACGGGCGCCGCGGCGCCAGGCTTGCGGCCATCACCAGCGGCGGCGCGATTCCGGATAATTCGCTGTACACCGTGATCGCAGAGCCGGAACACATGGTGGTAGGCACCGTGGACGAAGACTTCGCGGTGGAAAGTTTACGCGGAGATATTATTTTGCTTGGGAACACTTCGTGGCGCATTCGCCGCGTGCAATCCGGCTCCGTTTCTGTGGAAGACGCCAAAGGAGCGGCTCCCAGCATTCCTTTCTGGCTCGGTGAAGCTCCCTCGCGCACCATGGAACTCTCTGAAGAGATCGCCACGGTGCGAGAGAAGATCAGTTCGCTCACCGAAGGCGTTGCGCCAAGCTACGTTCGCGGCACTCTCCCTGAGGCAGCCGCTGCGGTGGATTGGCTAAAGCGGGAATGCGGACTCGATCAGTCTGGCGCCGAGCAAGCCGTGGAATACATGGTGACCGGCCGTGCGGTGTTGCGCGCCGTTCCCACACAGGACACCGTAATCGCGGAACGTTTTTTTGACGAAGGCGGCGGAATGCAACTCGTCATTCACGCCCCTTTTGGCGGCCGCATTAATAAGGCGTGGGGACTGGCGCTGCGCAAACGATTCTGCCGCTCGTTCAATTTCGAGCTGCAAGCCGCCGCCACTGACAACGGCCTGAATATTTCGCTAAGCGACCAGCACAGCTTCCCGCTCGCCGATGTTTTCAACTTTCTACAGTCTTCCACCGTAGAACATTTGCTGGAGCAAGCCGTGTTGGCGTCGCCCATTTTCAACACTCGCTGGCGCTGGGTGGCGGGCCGCGCGCTCGCGCTTTTGCGATTTATGGGCGGGAAAAAAGTTCCGCCGCAAATTCAGCGCATGCGTTCTGAGGACTTGCTGGCGGCGGTTTTTCCGGAAGCGCTTGCGTGTCAGGAAAACATCGAAGGCGAAATTAAGATTCCAGATCATCCATTAGCTCGCCAGACCATGAAGGACGCACTTACGGAGGCCATGGATATCGAAGGTTTGAAGAATGCTTTGGACCGCATCGCTTCGGGAAGTATTCGCTGCATTGCGGTAGAAACGCCGGTTCCATCCCAGTTTTCGCACGAAATTCTAAATGCAAATCCGTATGCGTATCTTGATGACGCGCCACTCGAAGAACGGCGCGCCCGCGCTGTGGAGATGCGCCGTATGTTGCCTGCAGCGGTGCTTTCCGAAATCGGGCGCCTGGATCCTGCGGCGATTTCTCAAGTGCGTGAAGAAGCGTGGCCGGATGTGCGCGATGCTGACGAACTCCATGACGTGCTGCAGACGCTGATCGCGTTTCCGCTGTACCAAAACTCCAAGGCCAACTCATTGGAAATGAATGCGGTGACCGTTGCTCCGGAGCTGCAGCAACGTGCGGCTAATTTCGTTGAACAGTGGTGGCAATATTTTGCGCAATTGAGCCAGGCTCGCCGAGCCGCCAGAGCGATCGTTGACGAACAGGCTTATTGGGTCGCCGCGGAGAGAGCGGCGACTTTTTCCACCGCGTTTCCCGAAGCGCGTTTTGATTCTACGCTCCCTGAGATCGAAGCTCCTGTGGCGTCGCGAGAAAATGCGCTGTTCGCGTGCATCGCCGGATGGATGGGCCACGTCGGACCGGTTTCAGCTGCAACGCTAAGCCACTTTCTGGGGCTTGCCGTCGGCGCTGTGGACAAGACGTTCCTGCGTTTGGAAGCTAGCGGGGCCATTTTGCGCGGCCATTTCACTGCGAGCTCCAGCCAAGAAACTGAATGGTGCGAACGCCGTTTGCTTGCGCGCATTCATCGCATGACCCTAGGTACCCTGCGCAGCCAAGTTCAGCCAGCTACGGCAGCTCAATTCATGCGTTGGTTGCTACGCTGGCAGCACGTGGCACCCAGCAGCCAGGTACTCGGCGAGCGCGGCACTTTGGAAGTGCTGCAACAATTGCAAGGCTACGAAGCGCCTGCGAATGCTTGGGAGCGTCAAATTCTCCGCAGACGAATCGCGGATTACGATCCGCAAGTTCTCGATCGTCTCTGCCTGACTGGCGCACTAGGCTGGGGCCGACTTTCACCTCATCCGGCAACTTTCGAAGATCAAAATAGCATTGGCCGTCGCGTGATTCCCACCAGCGTGGCGCCCATCGCGTTTTTCGTGCGCGAAGATTCAGACTGGATGATTTCGCAGCATGCCGATGGAGATGCGCAGGATCCGCCCGGCCTGAGCCAGAATGCTCGCGATGCGCTTAACTATATACGCCTGCGAGGCGCTTCTTTCTTTGCAGATCTTGTGCGCGGCACAGGGAAGCTGAAATCGGAAATGGAAACCGCGCTGTGGGAACTCGTTACCGCTGGCATGATTACCGCGGACGGTTTCGATAATATTCGCGCGTTAATCGATCCCAAGCGGCGTTCGGGTCAGGGGCGTGGACAGAACTCGCGTCCGCGCCATAGCGTCGGCCGGTGGTCGTTGCTGTACGCGCACGAAACTCCCGATCGCGTCCGTATCGCCGAGGCCACATGCTGGATGCTGCTGAAACGCTATGGCGTCGTCTTCCGCGAAGTGATCGCACGCGAGACGATTGTTCCGCGCTGGCGCGAACTGCTGATCGCCTTCCGGTGCTTGGAAGATCGCGGAGAAGTACGTGGCGGCCGTTTTGTCAGTGGATTCATGGGAGAGCAGTTCGCTCTGCCAATGGCCGTCGAATCCCTGCGCGCCATGCGTAAGATGGATCCTAGCGGCGAAACTGTAACGATCTCTGCCGCGGATCCTTTGAATCTGATCGGCATTCTATTGCCGGGCGATCGTGTTTCTGCTGTCTCTGGGAAAACTGTCACATTCCGGGATGGGGTGCCGCTGGAAACGGATGATCCCGCGGCGCAATTTACCGACTCGATTGCGGTGTAAGACCGAACCAGCGACTCTCAACGCCGACGCGACAACATGAGTAAGAAACCGAAAGACGCGACTCCCGCAGGCAAGGTTCGTATCGGCATTTCGGGCTGGAGATACATCCCGTGGCGCGGCGTTTTCTATCCTGAGAAATTGTCGCAGAAAAAAGAACTCGCCTACGCCTCCAGCACTTTCCGTTCGATTGAAATCAACGGCACTTTCTATTCGTTGCAGCGTCCTGAATATTTCGAGGCTTGGGCCGGCGAAACGCCCGACGATTTCGTTTTTTCCGTTAAGGCGCCACGGTTCGTAACCCACATACGGCGTTTGCGGGATGCCAAGACGCCACTGGCAAATTTTCTGGCTTCGGGGCTTTTTTGTCTCGGCCCGAAGCTAGGTCCGATTCTGTGGCAGTTGCCGCCTAATTTTAAGTATGATGCAGAGAGACTCGATGAGTTTCTGAAACTCCTGCCTCACGATACCGAATCCGCCGCCGCGCTTGCGAAGAAGCATGATAAATGGTTGAAAGGGCGCGCTGCGATGAAGCCGGATGCGGTTCGTCCCTTACGGCACGCGATTGAGATTCGGCATACAAGTTTTGCCACGCCGGAATTTATCGAAATGTTGCGCAAATATAATGTGGCACTCGTTTGCGCTGATACGGTGGAATGGCCCAGGCTGATGGATGTGACTTCCGATTTCGTGTATTGCCGTTTGCACGGCTCGGAAATTCTCTATGCCAGCGGGTACACCGCTGAAGCGCTGGATCAATGGACCGCTCGCGTGTGCGCTTGGGCGCGGGGAACCGAACCGGACGACGCTGAGCGCGCGGTTAAGAAATGCGGTGCGAAGCTTCCGGCCCGGGACGTGTTTGTTTATTTCGATAACGATGTGAAAGTCCGTGCACCGTTCGATGCAAAAAGTCTCACGGAACGCGTGGACAAAATACTGCAGCGCTAAAGGGGCTCGTCGGACTAACGGGATTTTCCGCTCGCACTAGATGTTCTCTGTATCGCTTATTTTCTACAGGAAGTGTCATCGGCCTTGGCCGAGTTGGAGACTCCGTCCAAACCGCTTAGAATGAGGACCGGCCCGAATCAGGCTTGTGCGGCCCGCAATATTGGTGCCCAAGAGAGGACTCGAACCTCCACTCCCTTGCGGGAACTAGCTCCTGAAGCTAGCGCGTCTGCCAATTCCGCCACTTGGGCATTTATTACGGCAAAACAACGAGGCCCAACCATATTGCCGCGCGGCCTATGGTTTGTCAACGAAGCACACGCCGGTTGCGGTAACCTTGACCCTGGAACGTCGCCGCGCTTAAAGTTAATGCTCCGGCCTGCGTACCTGAGGAGCAAATTATGGCATCCGCCCGCGCGATGATTGAGCGTCGCCGCTCAAGCCGCATCTTAATCCGTATTCCGGTGCAGGTATTCAGCGATGGTGGCTTTGGACAGCCTCTCGATACTCCGGCTGAAGCGATCGCCGTCAGCCGCTTCGGAGCCCTTCTTCGCGCGCCGTTTTCGCCCGCACTGGGCTCTCGCATCGAAGTGCTAAACAGGGTTTCTCAAGAGACCCAGGAGTTTCGCGTGGTGCGCGTTCAGGGCGCGGATGACGGCAATTTCGAACTGGGCATCGAGATTCTCTACCCCACGAAGAATTTCTGGCACGTTCATTTCCCGGACGAAAGTTTCGCCTGACCCTCTTGACCCCACCCATTGCGGGTGGTGCTATAATCCCGCCAATACCGCTTCAGATATGGGCCCGCTTGGCCGGCTCATCTTCCGGTAACGTCGACCTCAGCGGGCACGGGAGATAACCATGGAGGAGCTCGGAACCACCCTTTTCAGTCTGCTAGTCGGCTGGGCAGTAGTTACCACCGTGCTCATCTGTATGCTGATTTATCGCGCCATGCTCGGAGCCCACGAGGAAGACCAGATCTTTCTGGATAAGGCGGGGGATTCCATGGCTCAGGAGCAGCGCCTTCTCATCGCGCGCATTGAGAAGCTCAGTACCCCGATCAACATCCTAATCACAATCTCAGTTCTGCTGCTGCTGGTAATTGCCGGAATATGGCTCTGGCGGGGATATAAAAACTTCTAAGTCTAGGACCCGTCTTTCCGTTGTGACCCGACAGTCTTCGCGCTGTCCGCTGTCTTACTGGTTGGGCGGTCGCAGCGGACCAGTTGTAGCCCCAGGCGTTTGAGCAGGCGGTTGCTGGCCTCCCGCCGGTTGTTCACAGAGTTGTGATGTGTGATTGTGAACGATGAGCCAGTTATCTCCCACCTTATTGAGGACCAGCGTGGTTTGGCCGCGAATTCCGTAGGGCTTCCCATTGAACACGGAGCTGTATTCCCACTGATAAGACGCCCATGCCACATCGCCATGCACAAAGATGTTCGTGTTGCGCCGGACCAATTGACTTCCCTGGAACGCGGCCCGTTGCTGCTGATATCCAGCGATGTAGTTCTGCCAGCCTATAATCGGAGGCGCGAAAGTTCCACTCACGAATGTCGCGTTATCGGAATAATATTTATGCATAGCCTCGATGTTACCCACTTGAAAGGCGCCCAGCATTTCTCCGATATCGCGATCGATTTCGTCGGAAACGGAAAGCGGAATCGAAGGCATGGGCGAATTGTCCACCTTCTTATTCTTGTTTTTCTGTCCCCAGGCTGCCGAGGACGCCATTAAGATTACTGCGAGCCCTACAAGAAGCTGTAGTGCGCGCGATTCAGAGTTTCGCTGAAAAGTCACGCCGTTTCCCCAAGGGTTGGATTTCTGTCTTGCATCGTTCATTCACTTTCTCCCGATTCGATTGGGAGAATATCACGAAGAAAAATTATGAGGCGGTTGGACCTTACGCCTTGTGCTCATAAAGGACCGCGTGCGGGCTCGGTTCTCGTCGCACGTTTTCAGAGTCAAGGAGTATTGGCTCGGTCTGAAAGTACTTCCGTTAGTCGCGAACGTCGCAGGCAATTCGAAATCCGTAATCTGCATACTGAAATTCCGCCGGAATGCTGGAGCGCGCGGAACACCTCGACACTTTCGTGAAATGACGCCAGGAACCCCCTCGCGATGCACGTCGCGCTAGCGCGGTGGATTTTGCTCCAGTGGGCACGCTGTCCATCGGACCTGTCGGTCCTTCAGGATTTCGCTCTGGCGACACCCGGTAATAATCCGCGTCAAACCAATCGGCGCACCATTCGTGGACATTTGCGCCAATATCGCAAAGACCGTAACCATTCGTTTCCGCGCGCCCAACCGATTCTGGTCCAGTCTTCCAGCGCACCGCATAGTTCGCCAGCGATTCAGGAGGATCGTCTCCCCAGGGAAATAATTTTTGCTCCAGACCGCCTCGCGCTGCATATTCCCACTCTGCTTCCGTGGGCAGACGAAAGTGCCGCTCGGTCATACGGCTCAGCCAATCGCAATATTCGACAGCATCAAACCATGAAGGCGCTACCACCGGTTGTAAAGGAGCGGAGAAATCTGGATCGTCCCAATGCAAAGGTTTGCGATGCCCGGTGGCAGAAAGGAATTGCTCGTACTCAGCATTCGTTACTTGGCAGGCGCCCAGCTCGAAGGTATCCACCCAGACACGATGCACGGGCCGTTCGTTATCCTGACCCGCATCGCTTCCCATCAGAAACCACCCCGCCGGAATCCGAATCATGCGCGGGGCTGTAAAATCGTCGTGCACAATTCTTGGGAGTTGTTCAGCTTTTGGCTCGGGCATGTTGTGTCTGGCTCAGCAAATTAACGAATAGACGGTAGGCCCCCGGCACTCCTGCCGGAAGCTCGCGGAAAAACGACAGGCCGGTGTAAATGTATAAACCTTTTCCCACTCGCGCAGTCACCAATGCACCAGTTACTTCCGTTTCGTTGAAGTCTTTCAGCCCCAAGAGCGCTTGATACCGTGGATCGAAGGTCCCCCAAAAGTACAAGCCGCGTTCCTGTTCCCAGCCCTGAAAATCCGCCAGCGAGATTTTGTTCGGAGAGTTCATTAACGGACTATCGGGCGCAAGGAAACGTACCGGAGAATTCTGATCGGTCACTCGCGCGACCTTATCTCCCATTTTCGCAGGATACGGTGCGGGCAGTTCCTTGTCCCACGCGAAATCCCGCTGGTATTGCACTAGAAGCGTTCCGCCGCGATCCACATAATCCAGCAGCCGCTGATTTGCGCGCAATAAATCCGGACGCAATTCGTAAGCTCGAATGCCCACAGTGATTGCGTCGTACTGGCTCAAATCGCCAAAGGCCAGCGCTACTTCGTCCAGCAAATCCACCTGAATGCCCAGCTGCCGCAAAATTTCGGGAAGCGGATCATTTTCTGCCGCAATGTAACCCACTCGCAGGTTTGCTGGAACATTCAGATCCAGCACATGAACCGTTGCATCGGAAGGCTCGCTCCAATTGCGCGTCGGAAGAGTCGGAATAGGCTCCAGCGAAGTTCTAAACGTCTCTGCTCCAATTCGCGCGTAAGGATGCAAAGCATAGGCTCCGGGAACCGTTCGCGCCGGGGGTTCTATGACGAAACGGATCAACTGGTCGCCGCCGGTCGAAAAATCCAGTGGCGCAACTGGCTGTGCTTTCCACCCTTCGGGCGTATCGACTCCGACATCCACCTTCGCTTGTTTGGTTCCGTGATAACGAATGCGCGCGAGCAGCTTCACGGGTTCCGACGCTCGCTGCACCGGAACCATCACTTGCTCCGGCTCAACCGTCAGCGTCACCGCCCGAACCAGCTCGAGTGGATACGTGGCAATTCCCGTAGTCGTCGCCTGCACGCTTTCCACTGGCTTCTCAATCGTAAATCGGTAGGAACTCCAAACAACCGTCAAAGCTACGCGCACGAGGGGCGGCGGAAACGGCAGGATTGCGTTCTGGGGCGAATTCGGCGCTTTAGCATCCGCTGGAATTGAAACTTTGAACTTTTCACTTTCGCTATCCTGTTTCTCTGGGTCTCTGCTCGCGCTCCAGCCCGGTGGCACTTGGATATCGCTGGCATCCAGCGTCCATTTCACCGGCACCATTGGTTTTCCGTCAAACGCCACCTCCACCGAAAAATCCTCACCCGCCACTAGCTCGTGGCGGTCTGCCTGCGTTTCAAACGAAATAGCCACGTCTTCAGCCAGTGCGTGATCGATCCGTTCGCTTACGCGTTGCAACTCAAATAACGCCGATGAAGTTTCACTGTTGGTTCGATCCGCCATGGCAGTCTTCGAAATCTCGTTTCTCAAAACTCCAATTTGCAGCCCAGCCTGCGCCAGCGAAGTGGCGGCATCCGTTCTTTGCATGGCACGCGCCGCAACCAGCGCCGCTTTCAAGTCTGCATCCGCCGCCGTCAGCCGCGTAGCCATCGATGCTTGCAGCGAGGGAAAGCGTGCGCCGAGCGATGTGAGGGGTTCCGCTAGGAGCCTGGCGTCAAACTTGGCGACCGTGCCTTTTTCGTTTTCCGCAACCAGATAAATCGGCCGCCGGAAAAATATGTTGCCGAAAAATGCCGGTGTCCCTTGCGAACGGTGCAGCGCATGCCCTTCCATGCCCATCTCTGTATAGCTCTTTCCCCAGAGCGGAGAAACATCGTTGACCGGCAGCTCGACAGCGTCGGGCGTTTTCTCCCGGGCCAACCGCACCTCCAGCGTTACCTTCCACGGTGCTAATCCTTCCGCGATCTGCTCCGGAAACATTTTTGGATCTGCAGCTGCGATCACTGCCTGTGGCGTCAGTATGCCGCTCGCTTGATGCTGGCCATGTCCGGAATGCACTCCGCCCCAGCCATTGATCACCACTTGCGGCCGATACGTCCGAATGGCCCGCACCATATCTTCCAGCGCGATGTTGTCCCAAATCTTCATCGTTTGGTCGGCGCTCTTTGAAAAACCGAAGTCTGGCGCGCGAGTGAAGAATTGATGCACACCATAATGCTCATCAGCTGCTAGCAATTCGTCGGTGCGAATCACTCCCAACGCGCCACCTTGCTCCGGGCCAATGGCATTCTGTCCGCCCTGGCCGCGTGTAAGAGTCAGCAGTCCAACGTCCGCGTCCAGCCCGCGCGAAAGGTAGGTCAACAAGCTCGACCATTCGTCATCGGGATGCGCGGTCACAAAAAGAATTCGAGTCGTCACTCTTGATTTATTGATGGCCTCAATGGTGTCGCCCAGCGATTGCCCCATCACCTGGGGACTCACAGAAAGCATCGGCAATAATCCCAGGATTGTTGCCAGCCAAACCTTTCGCCACCGCTTCATCCAACAACCTCCTGAAATGGCCATTGCCGCAAAAGTCGAGCTCGTAGCAGGTACACAAGGATACCCACTGACATCGCCGCCAGCGAAGCGAGCATTGGCGTCCGTCCCGTCGATATAAAAATCGCAATCCAGCCCACGATCGCGATGATCACCGGAACCGGATAAAACCACATCCGAAATGGCCAGCGCTCCGCCTTCCATCGCCGATGAAGCAACAGCAGTCCAACAGCTTGGCCAACAAATTGGATGAGACAGCGCATCGCCAGGATGGCGCGGATTACCGAGAAAAGACTGAAAAACAAGCAGATGAATATCGACGCCGCGCCCAGCGCCAGCAGAGAAATATGCGGAAAATGCTTAGTGGGGTGCACCCGCGCGAATGCCGAAAAGAAATTGCCATCCAGCGCCGCCGCATACGGCACGCGCGAATACCCCAGCGTGGCTGAAAAAATCGAGCCAAATGCCAACACCAGAATCAGCGCGGTTGCAAATGTGGCCCAATGCATTCCAAACGTGCGCTCCACGAAGAGACTTACGACGAATGCTGAGTTCTGCGCCTCTCGCCACGGAACCACACTCAAAATGCTCGTTTGCATTAAAAAATAAAGAACCGCAATTCCAAAAATCGAGAGGAATATCGCCCGCGGAATATTTTTCCCGGGATCCTTCATTTCTCCGCCCAAATTGCAGACGTTGTAATAGCCCAGATAGCTGTACACCGTTTGCACTGAGGCGTGACCCAGCCCGGCGAAAAAAATCCAGGAGAAGCTCCAGGCGCCGGCGGGATAGGTGAACACACGGCTGGCATTGAAATGCGTCGCGCCTCCGTAGATCAGCCACAGTATTGTCCCCAGCACGATTACCCAAAGCACTGTGGAGATCTTGCCGATCGTGGTAATGCGACGGTAAAGCAGCACCACGGCGATCACAATCAGCAATAGCGCCACTACCCGGTCGTAATTCGCCAGCGCCTCGCCAATGCGTCCCGGACTCGCATTCAGCCAAGACCTTACACCCGGAATTTTTGCCGTTAGATATTTTGAATAGTCCGCGAAACCCAGCGCTCCAGAAGAGATGCTAAGAGGCGCTTGAAAAAGTGTTTGCCAGATAAAGAGAAACGATAGAAGCCTGCCCCAACTGTTCGCGCCGTACGCCTCTCGCAGAAAAACGTAACTCCCGCCCGCTTGCGGCATGGCCGCACCCAACTCCGCCCAAACACATCCATCCACGGCGGCAAGCCCCGCACCCACCACCCATGCGAAGATGCACTGCGGCCCTCCCATCGCGCGAATGATGAACGGGATTACGATAAACGGCCCAATCCCCACCATAAACGTCATGTTCAGTGCGGTGGCTTCGACCAGCCCAAGACCGCGGTCGAGTTTTTCCGGCTCGTTCATGATTTACGATGTGTCGGCGCGACGGCCGCTCGCGTCTTAAGACGGCAAAGCATAGCAAGTTTCCTGCGTTTGCGTCCGCATCCTTCGTGATGTACGTTATTTTCGGGAGTGTAAGGTGAGAGACGCGCACGCCGAACCATTGTTCCGCGTACCTGTGACCGTGTTTTTAGCAGTCCTGGTTATGGCGTTGCCCGCCCGCGCGGGAGGTCTTACGTTGCCTCCCGAAGCCACGCAAGCCATGGCCCGCATGTACGACGGCGACTCCGACGCTGCCATCGTCATCGCGAAAAGACTCGAACAATCCCGACCAGATCATCCGCTGGGGTTTGTGCTGGAGGCCGAAGCGGAGTGGTGGAGGACCTACTGCGCCGCGTCTGAAATCAAATACGGAATGGTGGACGCCTGGAAGCGCGGGAAGAATCCGGAAGATGAAGCCTACCTGGCGTTAAGCGACAAAGTAATCAAGCTGGCTCAGGCGCAAATCTCTCAATCCGAATCCGCCGAAATGCATTTCTATGCTGGAACGGGTTACGCGCTGAAAGCCCGCTTGTTCGGACTCCGCGGTGAACATCGTGCGGTGGCTCACGCAGGTGTCTCGGCTCGAACGGAATTTCTTCGCGCTCTTCAGCTCGATCCTGATATGGCGGACGCTACAGCCGGTATCGGCCTGTACAACTATTACGTGGATTCGTTTTCCTCCATCGTAAAGATCCTCGGCTTTTTTATGGGCATTCCAGGAGGAAACAAGCAGGAAGGCATCCGTCAGATGCAAATCGGAATAGACCGCGGCGTCTTAATGTCAGTCGACACGCGTTTTTATCTGGCAAATAGCCTCCGCAAGTATGACCACAGGTACGAAGACGCTATCACCGTCGCCGAGCCGCTTGTTAAGCGATATCCCAATAATCCTGTATATCTCCTGTTGCTGGGAAACCTTAGTGCAGAGTTATCGCGAAACGATAAAGCAGCCGAATATTTTCACGCCGTACTGAACCTGCCGGCAATTCAGACTTCTTGCCCGTCTTCTTCCGGCGCGGACGACCCTGCTGCTGCCAACTGCGCTCCGTGTTTCGCGCGTGCACGCGATTTAGCGAATTCACTTCTTGCTTCACCTCACTAGCGCGGGATTCGCTGGTGAGTAACCCTTCCTTGATCCAATTCGGCTCATCAGCAATGTCGAGATACACCCGGAGACGAACGCCGCGCCCCAAAGCACCTTTGGCCCGTGTCTTTCAAGGAGCACTGCGCCTAACCAGGGCCCTAGCGAAAATGCGAAGCTGAACGACATGGTGTACAGGCCCATATACTCGCCACGTCTTCCCGCCGGCGCAATTTCTGCCGCGTATGCCGCGCTGCCTGGCATCAGTATCATTTCACCGAAGGTCCACACCGCCACTGCCGCGAAGACTCCTGCAGGCCCTTTCGCCAGTGCGAATGACCCGAAACCGATGGCATAGAGCAGCGCGCCGAGCGTTAAGGTTCGCCGGTGAGACCAGTGTGTCATTGCGTTATTCAACGGAAGTTCTAGCGCAACGATCATGAGCGTATTTAGACTGAACACAGTGCCGTAAATCGACTCCGGCAAACGCAGATAGTGAACCAGAAAAAGCGGCACGGTCGAGGTCAATTGAAAGAACACAATTTGTGTGGGGATCAACGCTGCGAGAAAATAAAGCATGCGCCGGTTTCGGAACGCACGCAGGTCCGCAGCCGGATGCGGCGCGGCCAGCAGCGCCGCTCCTTCCGCCTCGATTTCACGTCCGAGGTCTTCGGGATCATCCCATTGCGGCTCGCTCTTCTTCACGCGCCGCGTTTCGGGCCACGCGAGCATAAGAACCAGTGCGGCGAGAACCGATGTGGCACCATCAACGAAAAACAATATTCGAAATGAGTAAAGCGCCAGGATTCCGCCGATCGCGGGACCTATGCTCATGCCGAGATTCACAGCCAAACGGCTCAGCGCGAACGCCTGTTTGCGCTGCGCCGGCCTCACCAGATCGGATACCAACGCGAGGCTCGGCGGCCGCACGGATTCGTTCAGGATAGCGAATGCAAACGTAATGAAAAGGATCGCGGCAAAATGATGCGCCAGCGGAAAGTCGCATTACGAATAGCGAACCAAAACGGTCGGTGAGCCAGCCCGAAACAGGCATTGTGAGGAGTGCCGCTATCCCGTAGATCGTCAACGCAAGCGCAGCGTGCGACGCCGAAATTTTCAGCGCGCGGGTCAGGTACAGCACTAGAAACGGCAGGACCATCGTGCCGCAACGATTCACCAATGTCGCTGCGAACAAAATCCAAATTTCACGGGGAAGTACTCGCAGGCCGCGCCAGGGATTCATGAGGATTTCTTCGAGGGCGAAGTTCCTTGGGGCCTTATCGGTTCAAACGCGCGCAGCCTCTTCTTGCTCGAAGGCGTGATAGGAAGATCGAACCAGCGGACCAGCTTCCACGTGTTTAAACCCCATCGTTTCGCCGAGCCGCTTATATTCCGCAAATTCATCTGGATGCACGTAGCGTTCGATGGGCAGATGGTCAGCCGTAGGCTGCAAATATTGTCCTAGGGTGAGGATGTGCGTTCCCTGCGCCGCGATTTCCTGCATCGCTTGCAACACTTCGTCGCGGGTTTCGCCCAGACCCAGCATCATGCCGGTTTTAGTCGCGATTCCGGGCAAGATTTCCCCGGCGCGATACAATAATTCGAGCGATCTTTCGTACATGGCCCCTTTTCGCACTGCGCGATATAGACGCGGCACGGTTTCCATGTTGTGGTTCAAAACGTCCGGGCGCGCCGCCAGCACCGTTTCCAGCGCTTGCCAATCGCCCCGAAAATCCGGAATCAGCACTTCGACCCTGCATCCCGGCACGCGTTCTCGAATTCTTGTGATTGTGCGCGCGAAGATTTCTGCCCCGCCATCTTCTTGATCGTCGCGGTTCACCGAAGTCACCACGGCATATCGCAACTCCATTTGCTCGACGGCCTGTGCCACTCGTTCAGGTTCGTCTTCTTCAGGGGGACCTAGCGGTTTGCCGCTTGGCACCGCGCAAAATCCGCACGCGCGCGTGCAAATGTTGCCCAGGATCATGAAGGTGGCAGTGCGATGTTCCCAGCATTCCCCCATATTTGGGCAGCGCGCGCTCTCGCACACCGTGTGCAGGTCCAGCGTGCGCATGATGCGCTTCAGTTCCTGGTAGTTAGGCCCTCCAAAATACTTCACACGCAGCCAGGACGGGCGGGGGTGGGCCGAGGGCGGCGGAGTAGCGCTGTTCGACAGTATGGTGAAAGGAGTCGCCATTTGGGCCAGGTTCAAAGCAATTCTACGCTCGGCTCCCTCGCGAAACAACCTCGCGCGCGCGGGTTGACTCGACCTTACTGCCGCAGTCGTCCTTCATCTATCCCTAATGCTCCTATCATTCGACGGTTTGCATTTAGCGAAGGCAAAGCGGCACATCCGACATCGTGCAGCCCGTTCCGTCGGGGCACATGCGACAGCCGCTGGTTGTTGTATATCTACAACACAGGAAAATCATCTCCGACAGAAAGCTCCGTAACACACTGATTACACAAGTGTAAAATGGCCTTCAGGCGGTTACCGAAATGCTAGTATAATTATCCCAGCGCATGCCTTATCAACTCAGCATTCAGCGGCCGGTGGAAATTGACGGCCTCGGTCTCCACACTGCTGTACGCAGTCATGTTCGACTCGTTCCCGCTCCGGCCGACACCGGCATCGTATTCCGCCGCGTTGATCTCGATGGATTTGAAATCGAAGCTCACGTTCGCAACGTAGCACGCGTCAGCTACGCCACCAGCTTAATGAAACAAGGCGTGCTGCTTTCCACTGTCGAGCATGTGCTGGCGGCTCTATATTCCTGCGGCATCGACAATGTTTACGTAGAAATCGACGCGCTGGAGCTGCCGATTCTGGACGGTTCCTCGCAGCCTTACATCGATCTCCTCACTCGCGCTGGAACACGCACTCTTCGCCGTCGCCGGCGCTACATACGGGTAACCAAAGCTCTGGAATTTTCTGACGGCGACCGGCGCATCGGAATTTATCCTGCTGAAGAATTCCAGGTTCATTGCTTTGTGGATTATCACCACCCTGTGGTCGGTCCCCAGGAAGTAAAAATGATCGTGGATCGCGAATCGTTCAGCCGCGAACTGGCCCCGGCCCGCACATTCGGCTTCATGAAGGACTTTCCGGGAATGCAGGCCATGGGTTTGATTCGCGGCGGTTCGGTGGAAAATGCCATCGTCCTTGATAGCGACAGCGTATTAAATGGCCCGCTGCGCTTTCCGGATGAGTTTGGCCGCCATAAAGCGCTGGACCTTATAGGAGACTTGGCGCTGGTCGGCCGCCCGCTGAAAGCGCGGGTAGTGGCGCATAAAGCCGGTCACGCGTCGCACACTCAATTGGTTACCCGCCTTCTAGCCGACCGGACTTTGTGGACCGAGGCTACGGAAGCTCACGTCCCAGTTTCTGAATCCGAAACTGTCGCCCTTTCCAGTTCAGTCCCCACCGTGAGATGAAAGCAAAAGACAGCGCGATCGTATTACTGGCCGCCGGTAAGGGAACGCGCATGCGTTCCGAACTCGCGAAAGTGTTGCATCGCGCTGGTGGGCTTTCATTAGTAGAGCATGTGTTGCGCGCGTGCCAGCCCCTGAAGCCAGCGCAATTACTCGTCGTGGTGGGACACCAGGCAGAGGAAGTTAGCGCGGTGGTAACTGCCCTCGGCGCGCAAACCGTGCTGCAAAAGCCGCAGCGCGGGACCGGGCACGCCATGCAGGTCGCGCGGCGCGCCATTCGCAAAATCGCGAAATTCGCGATTGTGGTCCCCGGCGACGCTCCGCTCTTGCGCACCGAGACTCTTGCGGCGCTCCTCGACACGCACCGCCGCGGCGAAGCCGCTGCCACAATCCTAACCGCCGAGCTGAACGATCCCACCGATTATGGCCGCGTTCTTCGTGATTCAGAAGGCCGTGTGCAAGCAATCGTCGAAGAAAAAGGCGCCACGCCCGAGCAGCGCGCGATTCGCGAAGTCAATTCCAGCATTTATTGCTTTACGCTAACGAAATTGTGGCCCTGTTTGAACGCTCTGCGTCCGGAAAATGCGCATCGCGAGCTGTACCTTACCGACGTGATCGGGCTTCTTCGCCAACAAAATGAACGTGTCCTGGCTTACATTGCGCCTGATTCCCAGGAAATTCTCGGCTGCAATACACGCGCAGCCTTGGCTGACGTCGATCGCGTTTTCCGCGCCCGCAAAGCTGCGGAGTTAATGGAATCCGGCGTTACGATTTACCTGCCGGAAACTGTTGTGATCGATCCAGAAGTCACCGCGGGCCCCGACACGCTCGTCGAACCGGGCGTCCAGCTTCTAGGCAAAACGCGCATTGGCGCCCGTTGCAAGATCCAAACGGGCAGCATTCTGCTCGATTCTCGCATTGATGATGATGTTGTGATCGCCGCGCACTCCGTTCTGGATTCTTGCCGCGTATGGCCAGAGGCTAAGATCGGACCCTTCTCCCGTTTGCGCCCGGACTCGGATATTCGCGAAGGGGCACACGTGGGAGGGTTCGTCGAGATTAAGAAGTCGGTCATAAAGGAAGGCGCGAAGGTGCCGCATCTGAGTTACATCGGCGATGCGACCATTGGACGCAATTCGAACATTGGCGCGGGCACAATCACTTGCAACTATGATGGCTTCGCGAAGCACCTTACGACGATCGGCGAGGGAGTTTTCATCGGCAGCGATACCGCCCTGGTAGCCCCCGTGCGCATAGGGCGTGGCGCCTATGTCGCTGCCGGTTCGACCATCACGGAGAATGTTCCGGCCGACGCGCTGGCCATCGCTCGCGGCCGCCAAGCCAACAAGCCTGGCTGGGCCGCCGCACGCCGCAGAGAATTAGCTCGCGCGAACAAGCCCAAATCTCCGAAACGTCGCGCCTCTCGACCCGGCTCTAAACGCGCAAAATCGAAGCGTCGTCGCTAAGCATCGCTGGCAGGTAACGCCTCTCCCAAATGTGTTAAAATCCATGCATGAAATTCGGCGTGGTCCAATTCCCAGGCTCGAATTGCGACGACGACGCTTATCACGCGATCGGCTCCATCATCGAGCAGCCCGTTCAATTTGTTTGGCACCAATCCGAAAATTTGTCTGGCCTGGACGCCATCATTCTTCCAGGCGGATTTGCCTTCGGCGATTATCTCCGTACGGGCGCGATTGCGCGTTTTTCTCCGGTGATGAAAGCGGTGGATCGGTTCGCGCGTTCGGGCGGCCTGGTCCTAGGAATCTGCAATGGCTTTCAAATACTGTTGGAAGCGGGGCTTTTGCCTGGCGCCATGGTCCGCAACAAAGGCTTGCGGTACCTTTGCCGACAAGTTCATATCCGCGTCGAATCTACTGACACGCCTTTCACTTGTGCTGCGCATCCCGGACAAGTCCTTAAAATGCCGATTGCGCACAACGAAGGAAACTATTTTTGCGGGCCTCCTGCGCTTGCCGAACTGGAAAGCAATAACCAGATTATTTTTCGTTACGTCAGACCCGACGGGCATGATGCCGCTGAAGACGACCGCGAAGCGAATCCAAACGGTTCGCTTCACGCCATCGCGGGGATTTGCAACCGCGAACGCAATGTGATCGGCCTGATGCCCCATCCTGAGCGCGCGGTCGAATCCCCGCTCGGTTCCACAGATGGCTTGGTTATTTTTCGATCAATGGTCGCGAGTCTAGCCAGACGCGAATCGGTTTCCGCATAATTGCTCACCTCCGCCAACGGCCTTCCGTTTCAATCTCTTGCTCGAATTTTAATTTACTGGGACACTTTCCTAGTCAAAAATAACCGTCCCCGCAGTCCTATCGGGCCAACGGATAAAGAATGATCGGTACCGAAATCAAAGTTACGCCTCAAGTCGCAGCCGAGCACGGTCTTACCCCTGACGAATACGCGCGCATTCAGAAAATTTTGGGCCGCGACCCGAATTTTACCGAGCTGGGAATCTTCAGCGTGATGTGGAGCGAACATTGCTCTTACAAATCCAGCCGCGTCCATTTGAAACGGCTACCCACGCAGGGGATCCACGTGGTGCAAGGTCCGGGAGAGAACGCGGGCGTCGTGGACATCGGCGACGGTCTGTGCGCCGTCTTTAAAATCGAATCGCACAATCATCCCAGCTTCGTTGAGCCGTTTCAGGGCGCTGCTACCGGCGTGGGTGGGATCCTGCGCGACATTTTCACCATGGGCGCGCGGCCGATTGCGGTGCTGGATTCGTTGCGGTTCGGACCCATCACGCCGGGGCCTGGCGCGGGAAACGCAACCCCTGAAGAAATCGCGCGCAACCGGCGCATCTTGGACGGCGTGATTCGGGGCATCGGATTTTACGGAAATTGTTTCGGGGTTCCCACCATCGGCGGCGAAGTAGCCTTTGAGCCGTGCTACTCGAACAATCCGCTGGTAAACGCGTTGGCGCTCGGTATCGCGCGGCGCGAAAACTTGTTTTTCGCGAAAGCCCGCGGAGAAGGAAATCCTGTGATCTACGCCGGTGCGAAAACAGGACGCGACGGGATTCACGGAGCTTCGCTACTGGCTTCCGCGGAGTTCAGCGAGGAATCGCAGCAGAAACGTCCTAACGTGCAAGTCGGCGATCCATTCCTGGAGAAGCTCTTACTCGAAGCGTGCTTGGAAGCCATGCGCACCGGAGCGATGGTGGCAATTCAGGACATGGGAGCGGCGGGGCTTACCAGCTCCAGTTCGGAAATGGCTTCGCGCGGCGGTACCGGAATCGAAATCGATCTCGCGCGAGTGCCGCAGCGAGAAACCGGAATGACTCCGTACGAGATCATGCTGAGTGAATCGCAGGAGCGCATGCTGCTGGTGGCCGAGCGTGGACGCGAGCACGAAGTGTTTGAAGTTTTTCACAAATGGGGACTAGACGCGGTAGAAATTGGCCGCGTGACAGCCGATGGCAAACTTCGCGTTCTAGACCATGGCCGGCTAGCCGCGGAAATACCGGCGCACGCAATCGCAGAAGAAGGTCCTCGTTACAACCGTCCTATTGCTGCACCACGCGCTATCAATGTTAAGCCACAGCCGCCAACCATAACATTTGCGCCAGAAACTACTGACCTAACCGAAAAATTCAAGCAGTTGCTGGCTTCACCGACGATCGCATCTAAATATTGGATCACCGAACAGTACGATTCCATGGTGCGCACGAATACGCGCATAGGGCCAGGCTCGGGTGACGCCGCTGTCTTGCGCTTAAAGGAAACCAAGCGAGCGATTGCGCTGGCAACCGACGGTAACGGCCGCTGGTGTTCTCTTGAGCCGCGCCTGGGAGCCATGCACGCAGTTGTGGAAGCATCTCGCAATGTGGCTTGCACAGGCGCACGGCCGATCGCCGCGACAAACTGCCTGAACTTCGGCAACCCTGAAAAGCCTGAGGTGATGTGGCAATTCTCGGAAGCTATCGATGGTATTTCCGAAGCCTGCCGCTTCCTCGACGTTCCGATCACCGGCGGCAACGTGAGTTTCTACAACGAAACGCTCGGCAAGCCGATTTATCCCACGCCAATATTGGGAGTCCTCGGGCTGCTCGAAGATGCGGAATACGCGCTGGGTTCTGGATTTCACAACGAGGGCGACATAATCTTACTGTTGGAAGGGCGCGGCAAAGAGCTTAACGCTAAAGCCGCCGATACAAAAACACGGGAGTTTGGCTCCAGCGAATATGCCAAAACAATTCACGGTGTCGTCGCCGGTTCGCCACCGGCATTAGATCTCGAAGCCGAGAAGCAGCTCATTGAATGCCTGGTCAAGCTCGCGAGCGAGAAAACGATCCTCTCCGCTCACGATGTAAGCGATGGCGGCCTCGCCGTCACGCTCGCGGAATCCTGCTTCAATAGCAAAGGCCGATCAGCACAAGTAACGCTTGCGACCGAACCTGCCAACGACCCTTCCGAATCCGCCCTTTTCGGCGAACGTGGCGCCCGCGCGGTGGTATCGCTAACTCCGGCTTCGCTTGCTAGCGTCCGTGTGATTGCGGCACAATGTAGTGTTGAAGCTAAGCCGATTGGTACAGTCTCACACGGTGAATTTCGCATCCAATATAACGGCACGCCAGTAATCCACGGGGATATCGATTCGTTCCGAAAAATCTGGTCAAGTCGTATTGAGACAATTGAGGCTCGCTGACACAAGCATGAGTGGCTTGATACAACTCGACGACGATCATTTCCACGATCATTGCGGCGTTTTCGGGGTTTTCGGCCATCCCGAAGCCGCCAAAATGGCCTACTTGGGACTCTATGCGCTGCAACATCGCGGCCAGGAGTCTGCCGGAATTGCCTCTACCGATGGCGCCGAAGTTCACGTGCATAAGAGTCTTGGACATGTGCAGGACATTTTCACGCCGACTGTAATTGCGAAACTTCCGGGCGACGCAGCTATCGGGCATACACGATATTCCACGGCCGGTGATACCTCATTAATGAACGCGCAGCCGGTGGTGATCGACTGCAATAAAGGCAAGTTGGCATTGGGCCATAACGGCAACTTGACCAACGCGCTTGAAGTGCGGCGCAAACTCGAACATCGCGGTTCGATCTTTCAAACCACCAGCGACACGGAAGTGATCGTTCATTTGATCGCGCGCAGCTCCGCGCGAAATCTTTCGGGCGCAATCGCGGATGCGCTCAATCAAGTGGAAGGCGCTTATTCGCTGCTGCTGCTGACGCGCGACGAAATTTATGCGATTCGCGACCCGCGCGGCTTTCGTCCGCTTTGTCTCGGACGCCTTAACGGAGCCTGGGTAGCTGCGTCAGAAACCTGTGCTTTTGATTTGATCGACGCGGAGTACGTTCGCGAAGTGGAGCCTGGAGAAATGGTGCGCATTTCGCGCAGCGGTCTGGAATCCATTCGTTTTGCTCCGGAAAAACCGCATCAATATTGTATCTTCGAGCACGTTTATTTTTCGCGGCCGGACAGCGTGGTCTTTGGGCGCCCGGTGAACGAAAGCCGCGAGCGCCTCGGGCGCCTTCTGGCCCAGGAGCATCCAGTGCAGGCTGATATCGTCACTCCGGTCCCGGATTCCGGCGTGCCGGCTGCGATAGGTTTCGCGGCGGAATCTGGAATTCCTTTTCGCATGGGACTGATTCGCAATCACTACGTTGGCCGCACTTTCATTGAGCCGCAACAGGCCATTCGCGATTTCGGCGTGAAGCTGAAACTCAATCCCATCCGTCGAATGCTTGAGGGAAAACGTGTGGTCCTGGTGGACGATTCCATTGTGCGCGGCACTACCAGCCGCAAAATTGTGCGTCTGGTGCGAGAAGCCGGCGCCACCGAAGTGCACGTGCGCATCAGCTGTCCACCGACGATTTCCCCATGCTACTACGGCGTGGATACCCCGCGTCGCGAAGAGCTGATCGGCGCGAATAATTCCGTGGAAGAAATACGGCGATTTCTCGGTGCGGATTCGCTTGGCTATCTTTCGCTTAAATCACTGCGCGCGGCCCTGGGGGATACCGAAGGCAAATTTTGCACGTCGTGCTACACCGGCAGCTATCCGACCGAGCTGGTGCAACTCGAAGTGGAGGCTCATCGTGAAAGCTGACGTAGATACCGAAGCGGTATTTCCGGAGAAGGTCCGGCAGGAAAAGATCGAACGCGTGACCACCGGCGACCGCATATGGCACGAAGTGATGTCGTGGTTCTGGGTGATCCTGGCTTTTCTTTTCATCGAAGGCACTCTGGTGCAGGCGCGCGTGATCCCAAGCGGCTCCATGGAAAATACCGTTTTGATCGGAGACCACCTGATCGTCTCGCGCATCGGCTACGACGCTGGGATTCCTTTCACCAATGTTCATGTGCCGTTGTGGCGAAATCCGAAGCGCCAGCAAATTATCGTTTTCCGCGCCCCTCTTCCTGAACAGGGTTTTCCGGATTTCATCAAGCGCACCATTGGGTTGCCCGGCGACACCATCGAAATTAAGAAGGGCGTTGTTTATATCAACGGGAACGCGCTGGCCGAGCCGTATCGTCCGGACCCGCCCAATCCGCAAGAAAATCGCGGGCCTTACAAAGTTCCTGCCGGCGACTACTTCATGATGGGCGACAACCGCGAAAATTCCTACGACAGCCGTTATTGGGGCTTTGTCCCGCGCGAAAACATTATCGGTACGCCGCTAATGATTTATATGTCCATCGACGCGCCGGAGGATGTCTGGGAACCCGGGCACGTTGGCGAACGCTTCGAAACTTACCTCAACGCCATCATCCACCCGGGTGAGGTGCGTTGGAAACGCTTGTTTCATATTTTCTAGATCGGCTTCTTCGCCCTCAGAAAGCAAACTTTTCTAATGCGCTATTCCGATGCTGGAGTAAATATTGCGGCCGCCGACGCGGTAAAACGGCGTATTGCCGCCATGGCGGGGAAAACTTTTCGCCGTGGAGTTCTCGCTCCTGTGGGCGGTTTCGGCGCCCTTTTCCAGCTGGATCGCAAGCGCTGGCGCGATCCGGTTCTGGTAGCTAGCGCTGACGGAGTTGGCACCAAGCTGAAAATTGCTTTCGCTACCGGAGTTCATTCCACAGTTGGCGCGGACATCTTGAACCATTGCGTGAACGATGTTCTGACGCAAGGCGCTGAACCTTTATTTTTCCTCGATTACCTGGCCATGGGAAAGATAGACGCGCGTGTGGTGGAGCAGGTGATCGAGGGCATGAGCCGCGCTGCCAGGAACGCCGGCTGCGCTCTGATTGGCGGCGAAACCGCGGAGATGCCGGGCTTCTATTCCGAAGGCGAGTACGACCTCGCCGGATTTATAGTTGGCGCAGTAGAACGTCGAAAACAGCTTGACGTGCGTCGCGTGCGGCCCGGCGATCTTTTGCTCGCGCTTCCTTCCAGCGGGCTTCATACCAATGGATATTCGCTGGCGCGCAAGCTGGTGTTCGGCTCCGCAAAGCTGGATCCAAACGCCTACGTCGCGGAGGTCGGCAATAAAATCGGCGCCGAACTTTTAAAACCCCACCGCGCCTATTGGCCGCTTCTGAAAAACACCCTTGAGCGAGGATGGGTTTCGTCCATCGCTCACATCACCGGAGGCGGAATTACGGGAAATTTGCCGCGCGCGCTTCCGGCAAATGTTCAGGCAGTTGTTGAGCTCGATCAATGGCCCGTGCTTCCGATATTTCGCTATCTCGCCCGCCTTGGAAAAATCGATCGCGACGAGCTTTTGCAAACTTTCAATCTGGGCGTGGGCATGATTCTGGTAGTACCGCCGAAGCACATCTCTCGCATGGAATCTGAGCTTCGGCGCCGCCGCGAAAAATTCTATTTGATTGGGCGCATCGAGCGAGCCAATCGCAGTAAACCGAAAGTAACCTACACCGGAACCCTGGCGCTGTAGCGGCCAGCCTTTCCATCTTTTAAATTACGCCCGCATTTTGGAGCCGTGGTACTAAAGTTCGCCACGCGGAAAAGTGGTTTCATCTTTGGAGTGCCAGCGTAACTGTGCTAATTTCGGCCTGCATGAAAAAACGCATAGGAGTTCTACTTTCAGGGCGCGGATCGAATTTCGAAGCACTGGCGGAAAGCGTCACGAGCGGGCGCATTCCCAATGCTGAGATTGCCATCGCCATTAGTAACCGCGAAGACGCACGAGGTATCGAGAAGGCCCGTGCCTTGCGAATCGACACCCGTGTGATTTCTTCCAAGGGACTGGAGCGCGAGGCTTACGATAAGCTTGTCATTGCGGCTTTGCAGGAAAAACGCGTGGACTTGGTTTGCCTGGCGGGTTACATGCGGCTTCTTTCGCCGCAATTTGTAGCAGCCTTCCATCATCGCATTCTGAATATTCATCCGTCGCTGTTGCCTGCGTTCCCTGGGATGGAAGCGCAGCGTCAAGCGCTGGAACATGGGGCTAAATTTTCCGGGTGTACCGTGCATTTTGTGGATGAAAATCTGGATGCGGGCCCCATTGTGCTGCAAGCCTGCGTGCTGGTCGAGGACAGCGACACGCCGGAAACATTATCTGAGCGCATTCTGCGAGAGGAGCATCGCATTTACGCCGAAGCCGTGCGCATCGTTTTGGAAGGAAACTTTCGCATTGAGGGCCGCCGCGTGCTAAATACTGCCCAGAGCGCGGCGGAGAAAAAATAGTGGCCTCACAATTCAAGCCAGTCGAAGAGCAGTTCTCCTACCTTCAAAAAGGTGTGGCCGAAATCATCCGCGCTGACGAACTGAAAGCCAAGCTTGAGAAGTCCGCGAAAGAGGAGAAACCTCTGCGCGCGTACCTCGGTGTGGACCCGACCGCGCCAGACATACACCTGGGCCACACCGTTGTGCTGCGCAAACTCAAACAATTTCAGGATATGGGGCATACCGCGGTTTTTCTGATCGGCGATTTTTCCGCCATGATCGGCGACCCCACCGGCCAGTCAGAAACGCGGCCGCCGCTGGCTCGCGACCAAGTGGACGCAAACGCGAAGACCTATCTCGAACAGGTGTTTAAGATCCTCGACCGCAAGAAGACCGAGGTTCGCTACAACAGCGAGTGGCTCGGCAAGCTTTCGAGTTCAGAGGTGGTTCAGCTCTGCGGGAAGTACCGCCTCGCTCGCATGCTGGAGAGAGAGGATTTTCGCTCGCGCCTGGACAAAAGTCTTCCGATTTCCGTCCACGAACTGCTCTATCCGCTGCTGACCGCCTACGATGCTGTCGCGCTCAAAGCTGACGTGGAGCTTGGTGCCACCGAGCAGAAATTCAATTTGCTGGTGCACCGGGACATTCAGCGCGAATACGGCTTGCCCGGAGAGGTTGTCCTTACCATGCCTATCCTGGTGGGGCTCGACGGCGAACGCAAGATGTCCAAGAGCCTGGGAAATTACGTCGGCATCACCGAACCGCCCGATCAGATGTTCGGAAAGCTGATGTCGATCTCAGACAAGCTCATGTGGTCTTATTACGAGCTACTCACGGATTTCGCGCCGCCAGTGATCGTGCGCCTCCAAGAGGAAGTCAACATGGGTGTGCTGCATCCCATGGATGCAAAGATGCAGCTCGCGCATAATATCGTGGCGGGCTTTCACAGCGAAGAAGCCGCCAAAGAAGCTGCCGACGAATTTCGCCTGGTCTACCGCGACAAAAAAGCGCCCACGGATTTGCCGGAAATGAAGTTGGCTTGGGGCACGCGTCCGCTGTTCGGTGTTCTTACGGAAACGCAACTGGCAAGTTCCAGAAGCGAAGCCGAGCGGCTGATCAAGCAGGGCGCTGTAGAAGTGAACGGTGAAGTTGAAAAAGATGTGAAACGTACGATCGTTTTGAATCCTGGCGATTTGCTGGCTCTGCGAGTGGGTAAGAAGAGATTCCTGCGTGTGGTAGGCGTTTAAGAAATCAGCGATGTTCGACCAGACGCTGGAGGCGATCGAGCCAGGAACGGTCGCGCGCCGCAACTCCATGGCGCGTAAAAATTCGATCGATTATTTTACCGATACGTCCCGGCATTTCATACTGATCCCGCATCGTTAATTTTGTGCCGTTGGCCGTCTGTTCCAGCTCCCAACGCTGCTTTCCCCGCACGCCGTAAGAGTCCTGGAACTGCCACTCGAATAAACGCTCCCATCGGTAAGCCGTGACCACAGTGGTCAATGTCACTTGACGTTCAGCGAGCCTTCCCGTGATGCGCACCTTCTGGCCCAGTGCAAAGTCCGGCGCCCCGCCTTGGACTTCGAAGCAGCTATTCATTTCAGCGCCATACCACAGCGGCATGCGTTGCGGAACAAAGAAAACGAAAATTTCTTTCGGCGGAAGCGCGAAATTACAGACACATTCAAGATTGGCCATTGCGTGAGAGGTTTTCTCAGAGTCGGGAACCTATTGGACTTCCAACAGGACCAGCGAAACGTCGTCGGTAGCCGGCCCTTCCCGCCACGCGGACACTCGATCCAGAATGCCGCGTTTCATATCCTTGAACGGAAGCGACGAAGTTTCCCGCACAATTTTCTGCACGCCCTCCACGCCCAGCATTTCTCCTTGGGAATCGAAGACGTCCGTGATGCCATCGGTGTAAAGCACGACGCGATCGCCTACTTCGAGATCCACGTCGAGCGTGGCTTCCGCTCCCACCGCATCAGGCAGCGCACCCAACACCATGCTGCGCGATTCCAGCAGGCGTGGCTCTTCGCCATCACGAACGATCATGCCCGGCGGATGGCCCGCTCCAGCAAAGAGCAATCGCCGCCCGCCACGATCCAATTGAGCCGCAGCGATGGTAAAAAAGAAAACAGAACTGCCGATATTATGCATCACGAAATAATTCAGCTGGCGAAGCATGCTGCCGAGCGGCGCTCCGTTGCGAAGCTGGGTCATAGTTTCGGCGTAGATTCGGTTAGCCACCAGAGCGGAGCCAATGCCGTGGCCGGAGACGTCACAAACCAGCAAATTCAAGCGATCGTTGTCGAGTACGTTCACTAAACCAAAGTCTCCGCCAATTGTTCGCACCGGATGGTAATAGGTCTCCACATGCACGTTCCCCCAGACGATGGACTTGGGAGCAAGGCTCTGTTGCACGCGCGCCGCGAGCGTTAAATCCTCTTCGATTTCCTTTTGGCGTTCCTCGAGCAGCTTGTTTGCCGTGCGAAGTTTGTCTTCCGCAAATTTCTGATCGGAAATATCGGTGAAGGTGATGATCGCAAACCGGCGGCCGTCCGGATCTTCAATGGACCGCGCGCTGACGATCACGGGAAGCCGGCTGCCGTCGTGCCGCGGCAAAACAAATTCGAATCGGTTATGGCCCGCCCGCAGACCCTTGTCTCTATGTCGCGTGAGCTCGTTGGCTTCTTCCGCGGTGAAAAACTTGTCAAAGTTCGAACCGAGAAATTCGGAGCGCGGGATGCCTGTCATTTCTTCGAAATTTCCGTTGACGAAGATGATTTGGGGGCAATCGTCCGCGATAATCACCCCTTCATTCAATGTCTCAAGAATGCCTTCGATTTGTTCCAGCCATTCCGGCTGCTCGATGTCCACGGATTCCCCTTTGCAGGTGTATGTTACCTAAACGCGACCAAACCACCAACGTGCACTTCGTTAGACCGAATAAGCCGCCTTCCTCATCTGATTCCCTTAGGTGCGCCAACGCTGCAACGTTTTTATGGAGTAAAGTAAAGTAAGACCTGTCACAAAAAGGGAGAGTGGTTTGCGGACATCGTCATGATCCGCTTGCCGAAGAATAATGTCTGCTAACGGAAATAGGGTTCCGCCGGGACCGCGCGGATGGCCGCTGCTCGGAATGGCTTTGCAGGTGCTGCGTGACCCGCTGGGCACCTTACAACGCATCGCGCGCGAATACGGCGATATCGTCACTATTCCCATCGTATCTGAAAGCCGCATCCTGCTGAATCATCCGGACTACATCGAACAGGTAACCGTGATTCAACAAAGCAAATTTCATAAAAGTAAGCTCACCAAAGATGTGACCGGACGTTTACTTGGCGAAGGATTATTAATAAGCGAAGGAGACTTTTGGCGCCGCCAGCGGAGACTGGCTCAGCCTGCATTCCAGCGGAACCGCATCAATGAATACGCGGCCACCATGGTGGGAAGCGCGGAAGCCCACTCGAAGAAATGGCAGGACAGCGAGGAACGCGACATCGCGCAGGAAATGATGGCGCTCACTCTGGAAATTGCCCTGCGAACGCTGTTCGGCACCACCCTGCCCGGTGAAGCCCGGCAAGTAGCGCTCTCGCTGGAATTTCTGATGCGTTATTCGCTGCGCAGAGCGCGCTCACCTTTCAAAGTGCCGGAAAAATGGCCCACCCCTTCGAATCGCCGGGCGAAGCGCGAAATCCAATTTTTGGATTCGCTGGTGTACCGGATTATCGACGAACGCAAAAAACTCGGGAACGCAAACGAGCGCAACGACCTGCTTTCATTGTTGATGGCGGCCATGGACGAAGACGGAAGCCAAATGACTCCGAGACAGCTTCGCGACGAAATCATGACTTTATTTATGGCTGGCCACGAAACTACCGCACTAACACTTTCGTGGGCCTGGTATTTGCTCAGCAAAAATCCTGCGGCCGAAACGCGCCTGCATGAGGAACTTCGTGACGTTCTTGCTGGCCGCCCGCCTACCATCGCGGACTTGGGTCGTCTGCCCTATTTGCGTGGCGTGGTGAACGAGGTTCTGCGTCTTTATCCGCCTGCGTATGTTCTGGCGCGCACTTCGATAGCACCGTGCACAATCGGCGGATACGATTTGCCTGCTGGATCGACCATCATTCTTTCTCAATGGGTGACGCATCATGACCCACGCTTTTTCGCCGACCCGGATGCGTTTTTACCGGAGCGCTGGCTGGGCGGGCTCGAGGATCGCTTGCCTGCGGGCGCGTATTTCCCATTTGGCGACGGGCCCAGGCGCTGCATTGGCCAGAATTTTGCGTTGATGGAAGTCGTGCTGGTGATTGCGACGATCGCGCAGAAATTTCAATTTCGTTTGGCAACATCGCGAAAGATCGTTCCAGACCCGCTGGTAACGCTTCGCCCCCGTGACGGAATTCCCATGCGAATCGACGCGCGACGATAGCGCGATGTGCTGCACCCGACATTGCTATTGCCAGCCTTGAGCAGCCTGAAGCCTGTGAACAGGTTGCACTCACTCCCTCGCCAGCGTCATTTTACAAACTCGCCTGATCCGCCGTTCGCCCAAGGATTGTAAGCAAGCGCGAACTGGATACGGTCAGGAATGGGCGGATGAGAATAAAACAGAAACACGTCAACCGGATTTGGCTCGGGATCGGAAAGGTCCACTTCTCCCAGAATCTGAAACGATTGCGCTGCTGTTTGTGCTGAATCAGGCGTCAACCCGTGAGTAACTTCCAGGCCGTACTGATCCGCTTGATGCTCGATGTGGCGGCTGAACGCGCTATCGATGGGGTTTGCGATGAAAGCAAAAATCGATAACAGAAGCAAAAGCACGGGCAGCGAGGCCCAATCATCCAACCCGCGAATTCCCCAGCGACCACCCCAGCTCGCCAGAACCCACCCGACGGTCCGGTATCCGAGGTAGAAAAGAACAAAAAGTATCAGCGCGGCAAACGCCAAACCCTTCCAGATGTGTTCCAGAACATAGTGACCCATCTCGTGTCCGGCCACGAAGACGATTTGCGGCGTAGTCATCTTGGCGATGGTCGTATCCCAAACTACAATTCGTTTGGAAGCGCCGAGCCCGGTTACGTATGCATTTAGTTCCGTAGTTTTTTCGCCGGCTCCCATCCAGAACATGCGCTCCGGCGGAATTGTTTGTCCGGCGCGCTGAACCATTCGTTCCAGGCTCGCCGTAAGAGCGGGATCTTTTTGTGAAAGCGGCTCGAATTTGTGAAACATGGGATCAACCACGAGCGGTTGGAGGAAAACCAGGAGAACGACGATGGGCAGAGAGACCAGCCAGAAATAGAACCACCAGCGGCGTGGACTACTTCGAATTACTGCGTACAAAATCGCGATCAGCACGATGCCAAGGATAATTCCAAGGAACTGGCCCTTGATCCAATCCCATATCCAGGAGCTCCAACTCTGCACGGAAATTCCAAATCTTCTGGAGACTTGATGTTCATAAATATCCGCAGGCAAGCTTAAGACACCGAGCGTTATAAAAAATAGCGGAGCAAACATCAGGGCTTGTACGAAACGCTTCGCCGAGAATCGTTCGGCCCACTCCCGATATCTGGGCGCCAGCCTGAGTTGCAGGACCAACCATAAAATGAAAAGTCCGTAAACGAAACCGATCAGCGCCATACGGAAATGGATTTGGCTTAGCTCGCGCGCCTTCTTATAAGTTTCGGGCGGGAGGGTGTATGCGGTTACTTTTCGTGCGTCTGGCTGTGGGCTAGCGGACGGAGGGGAAGATTCCCTCGCATCGGATGTTTGCTGCTGGGCTTGCATCCTCGCAGAAGCTGATGATGGGAGACTGCGGGCGCCTACCTTCGCGCTTAAGAACAGCGAAACAGCCAGGACCGCAAGAAGGACAACAAGCGTTTTCGCGTTCAAAATTCCGGGATTGCAAAATGTGATTTTTTGGCGATTTGAGCAGTTTGCGACTGTTTGTTTTCTATAAGTTACGATCTGCTTTAATTCACGAATTTGGCGATTTAATTCGCCCGAAATGCGGCCAGTTTCACTCAGTTGTTCGGAGGCGGAAGATTCAAGAGGCCTTTTCGTTGGAATGAGGACAGAAGCTGGGGCGGCGGCTTCTGTAGAGCCCCGATGAATCGCTCGACTATATTCCAATTTAGTCACGAGCGACGCTAGCATGTGATTCCTCGAAATTCAAGGACCTGTGTGTGTGAGATCTTTCCGTACGAAGTCTTAAATCTTTCCAAAGCAATTGAAACTAATTTCGTGCCAGTGACGTTAGTCCTGATAGATTCGCAGTCGCATGCGCTTACGCAGGTGGAAGGAGACGCGGGTTGATGAAGCTCTTAATCGATGGGGTGGGCAAGCAATATTCAGGAAAGCTGTGGGGCTTGCGAGGTCTGCGGCTTGAGCTCGGTCCGGGAGTGGTGGGATTGCTGGGACCTAACGGCGCTGGAAAATCCACGCTGATGCGCATTCTTGCCACGGTTACGCGCGCCAGTGAGGGGCGTGCGCTTTGGAACGACAGCGACATTGCGCAATCCCCTGACACCTTGCGCGCCGTGCTGGGATATTTGCCCCAGGATTTTGGCGTTTATCCGCATCTGACGGCGCTGGAATTCTTGGAATACATGGCCGCCGTGAAGGGGCTGGACGCGAATTCAGCCCGGCGGCGAATAGATGAACTGCTGGCGGTGGTGAATCTGGCGGAAGCACGCGACCGAGCGCTCGGCGGATTTTCAGGTGGAATGAAACAGCGTGTAGGGATCGCTCAGGCGCTGCTGAACGATCCGCAAATGCTGATTGTGGACGAGCCGACGGCCGGGCTCGATCCGGAGGAACGCGCCCGTTTTCGAAATTTGCTCTCCGAACTCTCCGGTGAACGCATTGTGATTTTCTCGACCCACATCGTTTCGGACATCGAAGCAATTGCAACCGACATTGCCATACTGGGCGGCGGGCGACTGCTGGCCCATGCCGCGCCTGAGGATTTATTGCGCGCTGTGGAAGGCAAAGTATGGGAATGGGTGATTCCGAGCGCGGAAATACCCGCGGCGAAGCAAAAATTTCTGATTTCGGCGAGCGTGCGCCGGACGGATGGGGTCCACATTCGGATTGTAGCCACGGAGCGGCCCGGTTCAGGCGCTGTGCCGGCCGCCCCCACGCTTGAGGATGCTTATCTGCACTGCATATCCAGCCAACGAACGGGCGCCGCGGCATGAACAACACCGCAAACAGCGCGAGAATTTTGTATCACCTGGCGCGTGCGGATTTTTTGGAGCGCGTTCGCCGCTACAGTTTTCTTCTCACCATGGGCATTTCCATATATCTGGGATATGCGGCGGCTTCGGGCCAGCTGACTATGCGTGCCAACGATTCACGGGGTGTTTTTAATTCTGCATGGATTGGCGGCTTGATGGCGCTCATTTCCACTACTTTTCTGTCGCTCGCGGGATTTTATGTGGTGAAGAACACCATCGAGCGTGACCGCTTAACCCGAGTGGGCGAGATTCTCGCGTCCACACCGATACCGAAAACGCTTTACGTAATGGGCAAAGCGATCAGCAATTTCGTGGTGTTGGCGGCCATGGTGGGAATTCTCGCAATCGCTGGAATCATTATGCAGTTCTGGCACGCCGAAGATCCGCACGTGGAACTGTGGAAACTGTTGGCGCCATTTCTGCTAATCGCTCTGCCGGCCATGGCTATTATCGCCAGCGTAGCTGTGTTGTTCGAAACCATACCGGGACTGCGAGGCGGGTTAGGCAACGTGTTGTATTTCTTTGTATGGTCTTTGGCGCTGGCACTACCGGTTTCTCTTGCTGAAAAGAATCGAGGCAATTTTTTCGATTGGTCAGGCTTATCTGTGATTTGGGACAGCATCCTCACCGCAGCAAATGTGCCACGGGATCATTCCAGTTTCTCGCTGTCTATTGAATCCCCCTCTCAAGCCCACTCCAGTTCGACGTTTCTGTGGAACGGAGTTCAATGGACTGCGGGACTGGTTTTGGCCAGACTTTCCTGGTTCCTGGTCGCCATAGCATTCACTTTTCTAGCGGCCCTATTATTTGATCGATTTGATCCGGCGAAGGGGCGCTGGCGGCGTGCAGCCCCAGCTCCCACGCTAATTCATCCTGACCTCGCCGAAAACGGATCGCAGCTTAAGCCGGCGTACGCCACACTTTCGCTCACGCCAATACTCTCTAGAGAGAACCATTTTAGATTTGGAGCGATCCTCCTGGCGGAACTGCGCCTGATGTTGAAAGGGCAGAAATGGTGGTGGTACGCAGTGGCCGTAGGTTTGATCGTTGGCTGTGCCGCGGTACCGGGCGCGTCGACGCGGGGGATGCTTTTGGCCTGCGCCTGGTTCTGGCCGATTTTGATTTGGTCCAAGATGGGTGTGCGCGAAATTCACGACCAAACCAGCCAGCTTATCTTCTCTGCGCCACATCCTCTTGCGCGACAGCTTCCCGCAGCGTGGCTCGTGGGGGTAGTACTCGCGCTGATCACCGGGAGTGGATTCGGCGCCCGGCTGCTCTTAGCGGGAGATTGGCGTGGGCTCCTGGCATGGCTAATTGGCGCGCTTTTTATTCCGACGTTGGCAATGACTCTGGGGGTGTGGAGCGACTCAAGCAAGCTCTTCGAAATTATCTACACATTGCTGTGGTACATCGGCCCCATGCATGAGACGTTGCAACTCGATTTCATGGGTTCAGTGCCGGGAACGGCATCCACGCGTGTCCCTGCTTTTTATTTTGCATTGGCGACGGCAATGATAGTGGTGGCCTTTCTTGGCCGCAAACGCCAATTGCAAACTTGAAATCAGGGCAAGGTGGAGGGTGGGGGTGGCGCCAGCAAGAATGACAGGTTGCTTCTTTGGGTGCGCCGGCCAACGCAAGCGAGCAGCAAAGACCCATAGCGATTAGGATTAATTCATACCAATTTGCCCCTAGGGAGATCGACTATGAAAATCGCGCGCTGGTCAATCGGGTTACTTCTGATTTTGCCTCTGGGACTTTCTGCCGGCCAACAGGGGGATCAGCCATCGACGCAGCAACCGACAAACAATTCCCTGGTGGATGCGGCTCGGCGCGCGCGCGAACAGAAAAGAGATCAGCCGAAGGCAGTCCACGTGTGGAATGACGACAATGTCCCGAAGACCAACGGAGTGAGTGTCGTCGGACAAACACCGGGGCCGGAAGCTACCAGCGCCTCCGCAGACGGAAGCAATCCAGGCGCGGCACCAGCTCCTATACAAGAAAATCTTACAGGCATCGCCGCCCAACTGAACTCGGCTAAAGAACATCTGAAAAGCCTGCAGACCGATCTCGATATTCTCCAACGGAAGTCCGCCCTTGACGAACAGGTGTACCTGAGCAAGCCGGAATACGAAAATGACAAAGAGGCGGCCGCGGGACTGAAGAGCGAAAAAGACAAAGTCGCGGCTTTACAAGCGGAAGTAGTTGAGGAGCAGAAGAAAGTGGACGAGCTTCAGGCGAAACTCTCGGCCTCCGCTCCCAATTGATGCTGAATATTTTCGATGAGTAGAACAGCAATTCCAGGCTCACAATATCTTCGATAGTTGACGGCACGGTCCGCTTTAGAATTTTCCTGTTTCTCTTTGCGAAAGACAGCCACAACTAATTGTGCAGATTTTTTCTTGACACACTAAAGTGATCGGCGGACAATCCGCCCAAGTTTGCGGGAGCGCTGATTTTTTCGGGCGCAGTTCTGAATGAGAGGGGCTGCCCGAACTTAGCGCGTTGAGAGGAAATGCTGCAACATCCAGGCTGGACGGTTCAATGTTTGAATCCGGAATGCGCCGCGCGAGGACGCTGGCTCCGGGTGGACGATGTGCCGCAGGATTGCTGCGGCAGTTGCGGAGCGCCGCTACATAAGGTCTTGCCGCCTTTGCCGCCGCGTTTCAGGGGGCGCTCGCGTCCGATGATGAAATACCGGCCCCTGGGCCGCCGCTGAAATCTCCCCAGACCGATAGCCGAGGGCAAAGACAATCCAGTTTGCCCAAGACTTCTGTTTTGGACGCGTCAGTCGCGCTAGAAATAAAACTTCAACGCTAACTGAATAAGGCGAGGTCCACGGTCAGACAAGACTTGTCCGAACGTGGAACTGAGGCCCGAATTATCTACTCTGTAAAATTGGGTGTGGTTAAACGCATTGAAGAATTCCGCGCGAAATTCCAGCGATTTGGATTCTTTGATGGGAGTTTTCTTGACCAGCGAAATATCGAAGTTGTTGATGCCAGGTCCACGGATGGCATTGCGCGGAAGGTCGCCGTAGGTGAACAGTGGAATTCCCGGTTGATCGGCCGCGAGCGCACAAGTTGGATCTGTGAATGGACACGGGTTGCAAACCAGGTTGGTTGGATTGAGCCAAAAATTCCCGGTGGAAGTATTGTCGCCGTTACATTGGCTGGGGAATGAATTAGCCGTGTTCTTGGGATTCGTATGCTGCACCGGCCCGATTACGTTCACGCGCGTTAGATCCGGAGCCTGATCCTGTTCACTCGCGTTGCTATTGGAATAGAACGTGATTGGGTTTCCTTTCTGAAACGAAGCAATCATGTTCGCTTGCCAGCCTTGGGCCACCTTCTTCACAATTCCGTCGCTGTGAACGGCTTGGGCAAAAGGTAATTCGTAAAGCCCGCTCAGCACCAGCCGCTGCGGAACGTCAAAATCAGCGAGCGCTCGATCGAAGCGAGGATCGAGCGGATCGGTGTACTCGGACGAGCGAGATCGGAAACCGGAGGTCAAATCGATCGTTTTCGCAACGGTGTAAGCGGCTCGGAACATCAGGCCGTGACTGAAACGCTTGTCCACGGTCAACTGAAATTGATCGCTATCGGAAAGTCCGTTGCTAAAATTTGTAAGCAATTGTTGAGGCCCGGTCGGCGTTCCGGTGGGATCGTAGGGATCGGATGGAAATGAACCGCCTTGGCAGGCTGAAAGTAACCGAGCGCATTCCGGATTTACTGGCGAACCGATCAAACCTGCTTCATATGCCGGTAAGTAAGTGTTTAGCTGATTCCGCAGAATCGAAGGTTGTGGGAAATTCAATTCTCCCGAACTAATCAGCTTCCTGCCAAGGCTGCCCACGTAAACGGCTTCCACCAGGGTGTCCTTGGCGGCCTGCCACTGAAAACCATAGTTGAAATTCTCGGAATAAGGCGTGCGGAAATGAGGATACGTGAGGTACGCGAATGGAATTGGGCTTGGTTGCCGGAAGCCCGGAACGAACGGATTGTATGGATTCGTGTTCGGCGCCCAGGGATCCGCTATCGCGCCGCAGGGAACCGGCCCAGGGCAATCTGAGGGTGACCCGGGGAAATAGGACGGGAATATATTCGCTATGTATCCAAAGGGCGGTTGACCGCCGAATTGCAGGTTCAGCGCGCCATCTTCGATGTCGTAGAAGATGCCGAAGCCTCCGCGCATGACCACCTTTGCATTGCCCAACATGTCCCAGGCAAATCCAAACCTCGGGGCAAAGTTGTTGTAATCCGGATAAACCAAAGCGTCATTCGGTGTGCCGGGATCGCCGGGATAAAGAATATTGGGAGGCGCGTCCGGGAAGACCGTGGATTGCTTACCGGGAAACCAGCCCAGGATATTATCGTGGATGTCGTGCTGCGGAACGTAATACTCATAGCGCAAGCCGTAATTCAAGGTGAGACGCGGCAAAATCTTCCAGGTGTCCTGAATGTATCCCGCGGCTGAACCGGTGCGAATTCCGTACGTAGCAGGCGAGGACTGGTAATATTCATCGGAAAAGCCAGCCACGAAATCGGCGTATTCATCTCCGGTGAAATCTCCAAAAGTAAAATCTTCGCTGCCATTGTTGTAATAGTCGTAGTAGAAATTATTTCGAACGCGAGTGAAATCGACTCCAAATTTTATCTCGTGTTTGCCGAGCGTCCAGGTGAAGTTGTCGGACCATTCAAACGTAGCGCGGTGCAACGTTGTGGGTCCCTGCGTGGAAGGGCCCAATACAAACGAAGGGCCGAAAATTGTAGGTGGCGCTGGAGCGGTGGGATCGGCCGGTGTGAGGTTGGTGAAGCCCAACGCGCTGGGCGGGGTATGATCGAGCGGCACTCCCTGGCTCGATGCGAACCGGCTGGCAGCGAAACGGAATTCGTTTAGCTTGCTGGCCGAAAATGTGTGCGTCCAAGTGAACGTTCCAATCTGATTGCGCTGACTTTCCAATCCTGCTGAGCCGACCGGAACGTCCCCGCCCGATCCGATGGGCTGAAGACCTGTCAGTGAAGAAATCGTGCCGCCTTCTTCGGGAAAAAGAGCGCGTGTGTCATCAATCAAGTATGCAAAAGAGATGGTGTCCTTGGGCGTGACGTTATAGTCCCAGTGCACGATTCCTTGATCGTCATTGATTCCAGCCAGCGGGGAAGCCGTGAAGGTATCGGTTGAACCGTCGTTAGGCAACGGCAAGTACTTGGCGATGTAGTTCGCTATGATGGGATTCACCGTAACCTGGTTATTGGGGTAAGGAGCACCGCTGATCGGATTATAGAGTTGAAAATTATCCGCGCTGAAGTCTCCCGTGCGTTCCGGAACGGTTAGCACGCCGATCGGACTCGGGGTCATTCCTTCGCCACGCCGGGTGCCTTGGTACGCGACAAAGAAAAATGATTTGTCTTTTTTGACCGGCCCTCCCAGGGTTGCGCCGAAGACGTTTCGTCTGTAAGCGGACTTGATTCCATCCGCCAGGTAATCCGTAGCGTTCAAAACATCGTTGCGCATGAATTCGAAGACGTCGCCGTGAAAATCATTGGTTCCGGATTTTGTAATCTGGTTGACGATGCCGCCCGAGGTGCGCCCATATTCCGCGTCATAGTTGTTCGTTAAAATCTTGAATTCTTCCACGGCATCTGGATTGGGGCTGACAATGATATTGTTGCCGAGAAAATCGGTGTTGTTCGCGCCGTCGAGAAGAAACGTTAGAGATTCGGAGCGCTGACCGCTCACTGAAAACGGATTGCCAGAGGAGTCATCCTGGTCCGGAGGAAAAACGCCGGCCTGAAGCAGGCCAAGCTGCAAGGTGTCACGATCGAGCAAAGGCAAGTCGCGGATGGCGCGTTCGTTTTCTACTTTGCCGAGAACCGCGCTGGTGGTATCCACTTGCGCCACGTTCGCGGTTACTTCGACGGTTTGAGCCGCTTGCCCAACTTTCAGGGAGACGTCGGCGCGTCCGTTCTGGTTCAATTCAAGGACGATCCCATCTCGAACGAATGTAGTGAAACCGCCTTTCTCGATGGTGAGCTTGTATTTGCCTACTTGCACCAGATCGAATAAATAGGATCCGTCACTGCCGCTGGTCGCAGTGCGCACGATTCCCGTGCCGGTATTTGTGAGGGTGACTTTCGCTCCAACAACCACACCACCGGATTGGTCGGTGACAGTTCCGCGCAACGAAGCGTTGGTTTGGCCCGAGGCGCTATGGCTAAGAATCGAGGCGCCGCATAATGCGATGACGACAACAAAAATAGCTCGAAGTAATCTCACGCCCACCCCCCGTATTAGAGAGAACTCGCGCTGAGGACGTGCAGGCCGTGGGTGGCTGGAACCACGTCGGAGGAACAAAACCACAGGCTGAACGTCAGTCAGATCGCAGCCGATTGCCTCTAGCCTACAACCCCTTGATGCCCGCACTCTATAGAAGCGTGCGCGCTGGAGTCAAGAAACATTCCGTATTTATGGGTTTCGAAGTGATTGATTTTAATGACTCGAAGTCAGCGAGAAAGGGGAGCGGCCGGTGGGGGTGCCGGCCGCTCGTGGGCATGGGGTGATGGAGGTGTAGACATTCGAAGCGCCTATGAGGGCCTCGAACTCATCCCAATTGTGGCTATGACTAGCGCGGGCGTCGATAGTGCGAAGGGTCCAATTAGTCCCAGTACCTTCGTACCTCGAATGCACTTCGCGTAATGTTCGCTTCGTCGGCTGGCATTGCCCTGCGTGGTGCACGGTGATACGCTCGGCCAAAGCAACTGGTTGTGAACCTCACGTATGGGCGCGACTGGAACAAAAATCGATCGAACTGCAGCGGTTACCTCGCAAACCATCGACGTATTGCGCCAGCTTCTGGTGGAGCTAGGCGGGCAACGTGGTTTGGAAGAGCTGAAAGCCCGCGGCGCAGCGGCGCATCTGGAACTCGAACTTGGTCTCGGAAGCCTGGAGCGCGTAGAGCTAATGCTGCGCTTGGGCGACGCTTGCGGCGTGCGTCTGCCTGACCGCGTGGTCGCCGAGGCAGATACGGTTCAAGACCTGGTTGAAGCCGTGCTGCGCGAGGAATCTGTTACGGGGTCGGCGGCGTCCGGCGCCACACCAGCGACCGGCGCTGGCGCAGTAGCGGCTGCGGTGCCGGTAAGTTCGGTTGCCATGCAGGCTGATACCGAAGAGCAAATACGCAACGCCGAGACTTTAACTGAAATTTTCCGCTTGCGAGGACGCGGTGAACCGGCGCGAGCGCACATTTATCTCTACGAAGAAAACGATGAGCTGCGGACGATAACATTCGGCGAGCTTTTCGAAAGCGCCTCCAGAGTAGCCGCCGCATTGATACACCACGGTCTGGAGCCTGGCCAAACCGTTTCAATCATGCTCCCCACCTGTGCGGAATTCTTTTGGACCTTTGCGGGCATCCTGCTTGCGGGCGGAATTCCAGTGCCGATTTATCCACCCTTCCGCGCCGACCGCATCGCTGAATATGCCACACGGCAATCCGCTATCCTGCGCAATGCGGAAGTGCGATTTCTGATTACCTGGAGGCAGGCCGAAGGGTTGGCCCGGCTGCTCAAGCCGGGAGTACCGACTCTACGAGAAGTGCTCAACGCCGGAGAGCTAGCCAGGCCGGCAACTAAACCGGCCGCGAAACCGAATTCCCCAGCGCACTGGCGGCCAGTGGAGAATCTAACGCATCATGCGCGGGCCGATGAAATTGCTTTTCTGCAATACACCTCTGGATCCACGGGGGATCCCAAGGGTGTCATCCTCACACATGCGAATCTGCTCGCGAATATCAAATCGATCACTACGGGTATTGAAATAAAACCGGACGACGTGGCCGTTAGCTGGCTACCGCTATATCACGATATGGGACTGATCGGTGCGTGGTTCGTTCCTCTCTTCACCGGAATTCCTTTGGTGGTAATGTCGCCGCTCGCTTTTTTGAGCCGGCCGGAACGCTGGGTGCGAGCTATTCATAAGCATCGCGGCACGATCAGTCCCGCTCCTAATTTTGCGTACGAGCTTTGCGTGCGAAAGATTCCGGACAAAGATTTGAAGGGCCTGGACCTGAGTTGTTGGCGTGCCGCAACCAACGGCGCCGAGCCGGTCCGCGCCGAGACGCTTGAAAGATTTGCAACTCGCTTTGCGCGCTGCGGCTTTCACCGCGAAGCGCTTCTCCCGGTGTACGGACTCGCCGAAGCGACGCTAGCCGTTTCGGTTCCAAAACTCGGCGCAGGTTACAAAGTGGACCGCATCGAACGCGCCGCTTTTGAATCGGGCGGTCAGGCTCAGCCCGCCGCGCGGGACGATACCGCCGCACTCGAGTTTGTGAACTCTGGAAAGCCTTTGCCGGGAGTGCAAGTTCGCATCGTGGACGCCCACGGTCAAAATCTCGGTGAACGGAAAGAGGGACGTCTGTGGTTTCGCGGTGAATCGGCAACCAGCGGCTACTTTCACAATCCCGCAGCGACCAAAGAATTAATGCGCGACGGCGACTGGCTCGATTCCGGCGATCTGGCCTACTGGGCCGACGGCGAAATTTACATAACCGGCCGCGCGAAAGACATCATCATCAAGGCTGGACGGAATTTATATCCGCACGAAGTGGAAGAAATCGCCGGGCGCGTTCAAGGTGTGCGAGGTGGCTGCGTCGTTGCGTTCGGGGCGAACGATGCACGCACGGGGAGCGAAAGGCTGGTGGTAACCGCGGAAGTTCGCGACATGGCAAGTGCGAAGCGCATTGAAGACGAAATTGCGCGCGCGGTTACCGATGCGATTGGCATGCCGCCGGATTTGGTCGTGCTGCTCCCGCCCCAATCCATTCCGAAAACTTCCAGCGGTAAATTGCGACGCCGAGAAACGCAGCGGCTTTTCACCGAAGGAAAATTAGGCAGGCGGCAACAACCGACTTGGCTGCAGGTTGCCGGACTCGCGGCGCGCGGTTCCGGGCCGCGCGTGTGGGGCTGGACAAAGCAAGCGGCAACGGCCGCGTTTGAATTTTTTTATGGCGTGTACGCGATGTCGATTTTTGCCATTCTTTTGTTTCCCTTATGGGCTCTGGTTGCTATCACTCGGAATCAAAAGCGCGCAGCCTGGCTCATACACAAAGGCACTCGACTGATGCTCAAAATGGCGTTCGTTCCGGTGCAAGTGGAGGGCCAGGAAATTTTGGATCAGCGCAACGCGTCAGGCGCTTGGATTTTTGCTCCCAACCACGCCAGCTATCTCGATATTCTAATTAACTTCGCGTTTCTCCCACCGGACGTCCGCTTCGTGGCCAAGGGCGAAGTCCGTGACATGCCATTTTTCAATACCATGGCTCTTCGCAGCGGCCAATTTTCTTTTAATCGCAGCGATCCACAGGCGCGCATCCGCCAAGCGGAGCAAGTGAATGCTGCGCTCCAGAGCGGAGAGTCCGTGGGGATTTATCCAGAAGGAACCTTCACAGCGGCCGCCGGGATTCGTCCGTTCCAATTGGGTGCCTTCAAAGCGGCTGTCGATACGCAGCGCCCGATCTGCCCTGTGTCGGTCCGGGGCGCGCGACGAATTCTGCGTGACAAAACGAAGTTGCCGCGGCCCGGTCGCGTTACCGTTACTTTCGGCCCCCTGGTACTTCCGAATCGCGCTTCCGGAAATGACTGGCAGGAGATTGTTCGCCTGCGAGACGCCACCCGGGAATTGATCGCGAAAAATTCCGGCGAAGCGCTTCTATAAGCCACAAATCACTCGGGTAAATACCTGAGTCGCCAGCAATTAACATTTAGGACATGGAGGGTAACCTCTTCCGGTTAGGAGGCATCTTACTGCTTCCAGCCCATCGCTGCTGCTCGCACTCGCCAGGGGGCTAGCAGTTGAAGTCGGGATGGTACGGGGCGACTCGTGGCAAGATTTACTGCCCACGATGATCCTAAAATTCGATAACCGTGAGGAGGGATTCGTATGTTCAGAAAGCTATCATTGTTGTGCGGTTTGATTTTTCTAATTTCGCTCACCGCGCACGGGCAAGATTCAGACAAAGTGCAATTGTATGGCGGCTATTCCTATATGCGTTTCGATAGTTCGCCAATCACGAACATGAATGGTTGGCTGGTGTCCGGCGAGTATAAACCAACCAGCTGGCTGGGCGCGGTGGCAGAGTTTGGCGGGGATTATGGTTCCGGCGCATCCGTTCATACATTCTTGTTCGGACCCCAGATATCATTGAACTCTCGCGTTTCCCCGTTCGCGCACGTTCTGGTAGGAGCAGCACACTTTAGCGCCAACAACGGAAATCTCGCGGATACCTCCTTCTCTCTGGCTGCGGGCGGCGGCATTGATGCCAGGATCTTCCACGGGGTCCACTGGCGAATTATTCAAGCCGACTACGTGCCGACGTTTTTCTTCAATGGCCGGCAGGATAACGGTCGCGTTTCCACCGGTATCGTCGTCAAGTTTTGATCTCCCACAGTAATTTAAACCTGCGGGGCGTCTTGAAAAATCAAGGCGCCCTTGCAGCTCCGGGAAATTACTCTAAAACGAAATTCACGGTGATCTCCGTCTCTACTTCCACGATTTCGTGATTCAACTCCGTCGGCCGATAGCGCCATTCGCGTACGGCAGCCAAAGCAGCCTGCACTAAAAGCGGGTGGCCGCTGAGGACTTGCACACCGCGCACGCGCCCGTCTTTTCCAATGATTGCCTGCAAGCGAACAGTGCCGGCTATATGCATTAAGCGCGCCGCAGCAGGATATTGAGGCTGAACTTTATTGAGAAGCGCTGCTTCCATCACACCTTCGCTGATTGGCCGCGGCTGTTCGGCCTTGGGTTTGGGCGGCTCAGGAATCGGACGAGCACCTAATCCACCAGGAATGTCTTCCCCTCCCTCGGGGCCCGAACCCAGCGAACCCCCGGAGCCAAAACTGGAATCAATAGACGGTGCGTCGTCCGATGAAATCGCCGGCGCGGGGCTCTGAATATGAGCATTGTGAAGCGACAGTACATTGTATGTAGTGGCGAAAGTTTCGGTCGCTTGATGGTGCGGAGCGGCGCGCGGCCCTGCTGGCGCCGAGCTTGATCCGCCATGATAAGGCGGCGCGGGGGTGATCAGAAATTGCTGCGGTGGCAGGCCCTGTGTAATCAGTGGGAGCAGAAACATTACAGCCACCAGCGCAGCTTCCAAAATAATCGAGACCATCAATGCCTCTCGCCGGATCCATCTAGCTCTATCAAGCGATTGCTTGTCGGCGTCCACCAGGCATTGCGAGAAATCTTCGCGCTCTCTCATGGCACACTCCTCCGCAAAGTTCCTACAATCAGACCCTCGGGAGTTTCGCGCAAATCTCTTATAAAGATAGACACCGTCAAGGGGCTTTGGTTCCAATGGGGTCGGAGTCCGGCTGCGAAAGGCCCCTAAAAACAATAGTCTTAGGCACTTACAAAAATTGGTACGCGCTTGAATCGGTTTTGTCGCGAGGTGCGTCTAAAGACTTGTAACGCTTTTATTGGGGGAGGGCCATTATGGAGAAAGAACAGAAAGAAACAGTTGGCGTTCGATACACGGGTTGGGCGGCGTTGAACCGCGATCCACTGGAAGACCGCGTGGAGTTTACTTGTCCGCAGTGCGGCACGCAGGGCGCCAAAGCCGCAAGACGGCCGCGCGCAGCGTACCACTTCACGGATGGGTTCGTTCAGGATCTACAGGGAGAGGCGACAACTTGCCGTAGCTGCAAGCATTCCTTGCGTGTAGTACCGGTCGTAATGCTCCACGATCAGGACGAGAAGCGGCGCTTCCAAGCTGTCTTCGCAACTGAGCCGTACTCGAATAACTAATCGTCTATCGAATTTGCAACGTTCTTGCGCACGGAAAATGGGGAGGAAGTCCCTGGGGGCTTCTTCCCCATTTTTCTTCGTATCGCAGATTATCAGAGAAGCGCCGGCCGCGCGCTACATCCGGTCCGTGGGTTTGGTGTATGAATCGGATTCCAATTCAAGATGATGAGCCTCCAAATCTTTGCGGATGTGATCGAAAGCTTCGTCCACGTTATCGGCAAACTGCAACAGCTTGAATTCGCGCTCGTTGATTGTTCCGGTGCGAACCATGTGCCGCCAGTTGATAACTTTGTCCCAATATTTTCTTCCGTAGATCAGAATCAAGTGGTGCGACGAAAGTTTGTTGGTTTGTAGAAGCGTGAGCATCTCGCCCAGCTCATCCATGGTTCCAAAGCCGCCGGGAAAAATAATCAGCGCCTTGGCCATTTGTGCGAACCACAATTTGCGCATGAAAAAATAGTGAAACAGGAAATTCAGTTCCGGCGTGATATACCGATTGGACTCCTGTTCGTGCGGAAGCTGGATGCTGAGTCCAATCGAAGGGCCGCCAGCCTCGTACGCGCCGCGATTGGCCGCCTCCATGATTCCAGGGCCGCCGCCGGAGCAAATAACGAACCGTCGCGGCTTGTCGCCCAGCGTCATGGACCACTGGGTCAGTCGTCGAGAAAGCTCGCGGGCCTCTTCGTAATAGCGTGACATGGAAAACAAAGACCGCGCGGCCCTTACCTTCTGCCGCCATTCAGAAGTGCTGCGGCCTCGCGCGTTGCGCTTTACTTCTTTTAGGTGCAGGAGAGCCTGGTCCCGAGATTGGATACGCGCCGATCCGAACATCACAATTGTATCGCTGACGTTCGCGCGGCGAAGCCGATTCAACGGGTCGATGTATTCGGCCATTATGCGAAGCGGCCGGGCCACCAGGCTTTCCATGAACTTCGGATCTTCGTAGGCTAGCTTTGAATGGGGCTGGGGACTGCGGCGGCGCATGTTTTCTCCCTCATTGCACGAACATTCATTTTAGGAGAACCTCGGCGAAAAGCCAGTCAGGGTGCGCAAGCGCTATTGCACGGAAAGCAACGCCGTCTAGTTCCGCCGAATCAGATAGACTGAAATCGATGAGACGTTCGAAAAACACGCGTGCGCGAATGGCCGGGCGGCTTTCGTGGTTAGCGGCGATTTGCCTGACGCTAACGTGCCTGGCGGCGTCCAGCCCAGCGTGGTGCCAGGCTCCGCCTGGTCCGCTGCAGCAGAAGCCGGGAGTAACTCCGGAAAAGATACCCACCGCCGAACAGCAGAAAAACGCGATTCGCGTTCGCGTGAATGAAGTAATTGCGCCGGTGACGGTGACCAACCACTCCGGCGAAATGCTGCTCGATCTTTCCAAGGAAAATTTCCACATTTTTGACAATGGCGTGCAACAAAAAATCGACCATTTCGATCTGGGCGGCGAGCCGCTCTCTATTGTGTTGGCGATTGAAACCAGCTCCCATATCGAGCCCATGCTTCCGGCCATTCGCAAAACAGGAATCATTTTCACCGAAACGGTGATGGGACAAACGGCCGAAGCCGCGGTGATCAGCTTTGACAGCGATATCGAGCTTCTCGATAAATTCACTACCGATACCGACGGCGTGCAAAACACGATCAATCACTTGCCCATCGGCGTGGATCAATCGCGGCTCTACGATGCAATGTCACGCGGCATTTCATTGCTGGAGGAGCGGCCCGCGGTTCGGAGGCGGATTCTGGTAGTGATCTCCGAGGCCCAGGATTCCGGCAGCGAAAGCAAATTGGGCGAAGTGTTGCGCCAGGCGCAGCTCGCTAACGTGACGATTTACACCATCGGTCTGAGCACGAGCATGGCTGATTTGCGCGCCAAGCCAAATCCATATCAGGGACCGCAGTTGGGAGCGCCCGGAACGTTTCCCGTTCCAGTGCCGCCTGGCACGGCGCAAACGCCGGACAATGAAGCCGCAGCTCAAGAGCAAGGAAACATAGATCTGCTGGCACTTGCCGTCTGGCTGGTAAAAACAGGGAAGAATGCCATCGGGTCGAACTCACTGGAGATTGCCAGCAAAGCTACAGGCGGGCTACACGTGAACACGATGAAAGACAAGTCGATTCAAAAAGCCATGGACGAAATTGGCGGCGAGCTTCACGCGCAATATACGCTGGGCTACCGTCCGCCCGGCGATGAGCCCACCGGCTACCACGAAATTAAAGTCACTGTCGATCGCCCCGGAGTCGATGTTCGCACACGCCCGGGCTACTACATCGCTCCGCCGTCGTAAGAAACGAAGCGCTTCGGCTACTTTTTCTCGGGTTCCGGCGCGGCGGCTTCTTCCTCTTCCAGGATCGAAGCGGCGGCGGCGATGCGGTCGCCTTCTTCCAAACGCAACAAGCGGACGCCTTGCGTCGAACGTCCCGCTTCGCGTATCTCGCCGGAATGAACGCGAATCACTTTGCCCTGCCCGGTGATGATCATCACGTCGGAATCTTCGCGCACTTGCAATGCTGCCACCACCGGTCCGTTACGATCCGTGGATTTTAAGTTGATCACGCCTTTGCCGCCCCGCGATGTGACGCGGTACTCCGCGAGCGGAGTGCGCTTGCCGTAACCCTTTTCAGAAACGGTCAGCATCAGCGAGGTAAGCGACTCGCGAATCTGATCGCTCTCCAACTCATCCAGATTCTGCGTGTCCTTCTTGTATTCCTTCTGGATGATGACGAAATCCGGCTGGGCTGCGTCCATGCTGACCACGAAATCGCCTTTGGCCAGGTCCATGCCGTTCACGCCACCAGCCGCGCGTCCCATCGAACGCACTTCGGTTTCGCGGAAGAGAATTGCTTGTCCATCGTGGCTGGCCAGGAAAATCATCTGCTTGCCGTCGGTAAGTTTTGCGCCGATCAGTTCGTCGCCGGCGTCGAGGTTGATGGCAATAATTCCGGACGGGCGCGGGTTCGAGAATTCAGCAATGGCAGTTTTCTTCACTGTCCCGTTGCGCGTCGCCAGGAAAACGTAGCGGTCCGCTTCTTCCAAATTTCGAGCGGGAACCACGGCCGTGAGTTTTTCGTTTTCCTGCAGGCGTACGAGAGTGCCGATTGCTTTTCCGCGCGTGGCCGCTGCAGCTTCCGGAATCTCGTACACCTTGAGCCAGTAAATTCGGCCTTTCGAAGTGAACAGCAGAATGTAGCTGTGCGCGGAAGCCACGAAAAAGTGCTCGACGAAGTCGTCTTCACGCGTTTTCGCGCCGATACGTCCCTTGCCGCCGCGCGATTGGTGGCGATACACATCGACCGAAGTACGTTTGATGTAACCCGCGTGGCTCACCGTGATGGCCATCTCTTCGTCTTTGATCAGGTCTTCGAGTTTGATTTCCTCGACGCGATCAACAATCTGCGTGCGGCGCTCGTCGCCGTAGGATTTAGCGATTTCGCGCAGCTCGGCAACGATTACCGCTTTCAGTTTCTTTTCGCTGGCTAGAATTTCTCTCAATTCCGCGATCTGTTCGCGAATTTGCTTCAGCTCGTTCAGAATATCGTCAATCGAAAGCTTGGTAAGGCGATGCAACTGCAATTCGAGGATGGCGTCAATTTGCGGATAGCTGAGACCGACAACTTCCGTGGCCAACCCATATTTTTTGTTGCTGAGCTTTACGCCGGCAATACTTTTGGCTTTCCCGCCTTCCGAAATGGAAATCGATTTATTCGCAAAGAAATTAAAAAGATTTTCGCGGGCATTGGCGCGGCTGGAAGAACCGCGAATCACGCGTATCACTTCGTCTAGATAATCCAGCGCGATCTGATAACCGAGCAAAATGTGCTCGCGCTCTTCCGCTTTGCGCAATTCGTATTGCGTGCGGCGGCGAACCACGTCGACGCGGTGCGCGATGAATAGCTGAAGCAGCTCGACTAAGCCCAGCTCGCGCGGTTGTCCGCCGACGATTGCCAGCAGAATCATGCCGAACGATTCCTGCATCTGCGTGTGCTTAAAGAGGTGGGCCAGAATAATTTGCGGCTCTTCGTCCCGCTTGATTTCGACCACGATACGCATGCCGTCGCGGTCGCTTTCGTCGCGAATGTCAGCGATGCCTTCGAGCTTTTTGTTTTGAATTAACTCGGCAATGTGCCCGATAAGCCGGGCTTTGTTGACCTGGTACGGAAGCTCGGTGATGACGATGTCCTGGCGATCCTTGCCGCGCTGCTCGATGGCGACCTTAGCCCGCACCTGGAACGAGCCGCGTCCAGTTTTGTAAGCTTGTTCGATTCCCTCGCGCCCATAAATATAGCCGCCGGTCGGAAAATCGGGTCCGGGGATCAGCTTCATCACTTTCTTCAGGTTGCTTTCGGGCTCTTCGATCAGCAGGATGGCCGCTTCGATGGTTTCTTTCAAATTGTGCGGCGGAATATTCGTGGCCATGCCGACCGCGATGCCGCTGGAACCATTGACCAGCAAATTCGGAATTCGTGTCGGTAGAACGACCGGCTCGTGTTCGCTTTCATCGAAGTTGGGAACGAAATCGACAGTTTCCTTTTCGATGTCAGCCAACATTTCTTCCGCGACTTTCGAAAGACGCGCTTCGGTGTATCGCATGGCCGCCGGAGGATCGCCGTCCACCGAGCCGAAGTTTCCCTGGCCGTCCACCAGCGGATAGCGCATGTTGAAATCCTGCGCCAGCCGCACCAGCGCGTCGTACACAGGCGTGTCGCCGTGCGGATGGAACTTGCCCAGCACTTCGCCGACGATTTTCGCGCACTTGCGGTAGGCCTTCGTGGAAGTAAGGCCAAGCTCGTACATGCCGAAAAGAATTCGCCGGTGAACTGGTTTCAGTCCGTCGCGCACATCCGGAAGCGCGCGCCCGATGATCACGCTCATGGCGTAATCGAGATAGGACTTCTTCATCTCCGATTCGATATCAACTGGCGTGGTTATTGACTTATCGATTTCGTCGGCCACTTGTCTCTCCGTATCTGTAATTGCTCAGCTTAAGATTGCGTTCTTCTCGCCGCTCGTTCGATTACGTAAGTCTTCACAGTTTCGAACGCGGTGGCGTTGTTCGAAAAGCGCTGCGGCGCGAAATGTGTTTCCAACTCGCGCAAAAATGAATTGCGCTCGGCTTCATCCGAACACTCAAAAGCCACGCCTTGCTCGTTGTTCGGTGAAGTCGTCGCCGTCGCACTGAATTCTGAGCAGCTCATCCCCCGCAACCCCGGTAAAATCTTCCAGCTCAATTGATAAATCATTCTTAAATGTCTAGGTTCACAACGTCGAGGGCGTTGTCCTCGATGAATTTGCGGCGCTGTTCGACGTTTTCGCCCATCAGCGTCGAGAAAATGTCCTCGGCTGCGACGGCATCTTCGAGACGCACTTTCAAAAGCGTGCGCGTCTCGGCATTCATGGTGGTTTCCCACAATTGCTCGGGATTCATTTCGCCCAGACCCTTGAAACGCGTGATGGTGAACTGTTTCTTCGCGTCCTCCAGGACGTAATTCAGCAGCCCGGTCGCATCGTCCTTCACGACTTTGTCGCCGTTATGGCCCACGGTAAACGGTGGACGATCGTGCACCGCAATCTGCTGGTGCAGCGAACGCATGCGTTTGTATTCAGGCGTGGCCGCCAGGGCCCAATTTATGCGACGCTCTCCGCCATTTTTCAGAACCAGCTCGTGCAAGCTGTGCTCTTCGTCGAAAACGAACTTCGATTCCAGATCGAGCTTGGCCTTCTCGATGGCCTTCACCAGTTCCTGAAGCTTTTTCTTGTCGGCAAAATCAGCCTTCTTTTCGAGTTCGCTGTCGGCAAGCAGTTCCACAAGTTTCGGCTCGCGCAAACGTCGGCCCAGTTTTGCGGCAACCTGATCGTATTCCTGAATATTCAGCAGGAATTGAGTGAGATCGCCGCCCTCCAGCGATTTCCCGCCTTTCGATTTCACTTCGTGCTCTTCGGTGGCCCGCTTCATCAATTCGTGCGCGAATTCGCGCTCGTCGCGAATGTAGCGGTCCATCTTTCCGCGCTTCACGCGATAGAGTGGTGGCTGCGCGATGTAAATGTGGCCACGGTCGATCAATTCGCGCATGTGTCGGAAGAAAAACGTGAGCAGCAGCGTGCGAATGTGGCTGCCATCCACGTCCGCGTCGGTCATCAGAATCACTTTGTGGTAGCGCAGCTTGTTAGCATCGAAATCGTCCTTGCCGATGCCGGTGCCAAGAGCCGTGATAATGCAGCGAATTTCTTCGTGGCCCAGCATCTTGTCGTAACGTGCTTTTTCGACGTTTAGGATCTTGCCTTTCAGCGGCAGGATGGCCTGATAACGGCGATCGCGCCCGCCTTTGGCCGAGCCGCCGGCCGATTCGCCCTCAACCAGGAAAAGTTCGCAGCGGGCGGGATCGCGTTCCTGGCAATCCGAAAGCTTTCCGGGCAGACCGCTGGAGTCGAGCGCCGATTTGCGACGCGTAAGTTCGCGGGCTTTGCGCGCAGCTTCGCGGGCGCGAGCGGCGTCGATGCACTTGCCAATAATTTTTCGCGCGATGGACGAATGCTTGTCGAAATACTCGCCGAGCCGCTCGTTGACCAGAGATTCGACTAGCCCTTTGATGTCGCTATTGAGCTTGCCTTTAGTTTGTCCTTCGAACTGCGGTTGCGGAAGTTTCACGGAAACCACGGCAACTAGACCCTCGCGCACATCGTCTCCGTTGATGGAGACTTCATCTTTCTGTTCTTTCAACATGCCCGCGGAACTTGCGTAATAGTTGATCGTGCGTGTAAGCGCGGAGCGAAAGCCCGAGAGGTGCGAGCCGCCGTCAACGGTGTTGATTGTGTTCGCGAAGGAAAAAATGTTTTCTGCGTAGCTGTCGTTATATTGCAGCGCGATTTCGATTTCCACCTGCTCGCGCTTGCCTTCCATATAAATCGGAGAATCGTGAAGGGTCTGCTTGCCACGATTCAGGTGCTTCACAAATTCGGCGATGCCGCCGGTGAAGCGAAACTCAGCTTTCTTGTTGGTACGCTCATCTTCCAGCGTAATTTTCAGGCCTTTGTTTAGGAAGGCGAGCTCGCGAAGACGCTGCGAAAGCGTATCGTAGCTGTACACCGTGGTCGCAAAGATCTCCGGATCGGCGTGAAACGTGATTTTCGTGCCGGTCTTGCGAGTCTTGCCGGAAGCTTTGAGCTTGGAAGTGGGCACCCCTTTTTCGTAGGACTGCTCCCACACTTCACCGTCGCGCCAGATTTCCAGGTCGAGCCAATCCGAAAGCGCATTCACCACCGAGACGCCTACGCCGTGCAATCCGCCGGAAACTTTATAAGTGTCGCTATCGAACTTGCCGCCGGCGTGCAGCACAGTCATTACAACTTCCGCAGCCGGTTTCTTTTCCGTCGCGTGCATGTCCACAGGAATGCCGCGGCCGTTGTCGATCACGGTCACGCTGTTGTCATCATGCACCGACACATTAATCTCATCACAGAAGCCAGCCATGGCTTCGTCCACGGAGTTGTCCGCAACCTCCCACACAAGGTGATGCAAACCTAGTTCGCCAGTGGAACCGATATACATCGCCGGACGTTTGCGAACCGCTTCGATTCCGCCCAGCACTTTGATGGATGTAGCGTCGTACTTATGACCTTTGGCGCCCGAACTTTCTTTTTCAGCCATGGATCGTGCGTCTCCTCAGACTGCTAGCTCGCATGAATGCAAATTTTAGAAATCTCTTTTAGAAAATCTTGGTGATACACGGGAAGGCGGTCGCGCAGAGGCTCGACACTTGCCCACTTTGGCGGGCTTGCCTTGCCCATTGGCCTGAGCATCCGGAAATTCCGTCCTGGATCTTTCCCAGGGCGCTTTCGCGCTTGCCAGACTCGAAGGGTTGCAACTTCATCCCGTCCCGTTCCGAAAATTTCCGGGGAGACGCGGCGAAGTTTTATTTCGTCCAACCGGACGCTCACTTGCCCTGGCGCGAGCAAGAAAACTAGAGCTATTTCGGGGTCGGACAGTGCCGTTCAGGAAGACTCCAGAACAATCAAATTGTACCTGAAAATCGCGATTTTCACAAGGTGATTGTGAGCCGATAATCATCGATAAGTCTATACAGATCAATTAGATATGGGGTTGTCGAGGCACTGTTTTAGGTCCGAATGCCATTCGCAATAAAACGCGGAAATAGCGTGATTGTTCAGTTATTTACAAGGTTTTTCGAACAAAAATGGGAGTGAAGAAAGATCCATTTAGCAGTGCCGCAAGTTCAAATACGCATAGGCATTACGACGTAGCGATAGCGGGTGGCTTCGTCGGCGAGCGGGCGCAACTGGCCGGCGGATTGTTCATCCTTTAATTCGAAGCTGATAGGGCCATCGGCTGCGGCGTTCAGGAAATCGAGAAGATATTGCGCGTTGAAACCGATTGCGATGGTGTCGCCTTTGAATTCTTTCTCGATCACTTCTTTCGCCTCGCCGTATTCCGGGCTGGAGGCCGAGATCTCCAAGCCTTCTTTGGAGAGCATAAATTTCACGGCGTGCGAACGCTGGTCAGCAAGCTGTGAAACACGACGGAGAGCATCCTGCAGCTCGCCGCGATCGAGAGCCACGGTCTTGTTGGCATCTCGCGGAAGCACCGCTTCATAGTTCGGAAATTGCCCGGTTAGCTTTCGCGAAGTGAGCAAACGCCCGCCAAACTGGAAGAAGAGGTGGCTTTCGTCCTGCGCGAATTCAACATTCGCTTCATCGCTGGATTCCGCGGCAAGGCGCTGCAGCTCGGTCATGGCTTTCTTGGGAACCAAAACGCGAGTCTCGGTGGAGAAGCCTTCAAATTTATGATCTTTCTCTACCATTGCGAGCCGGTGTCCGTCGGTCGCGACCATCGTGATTGAGTTTGGCTTCAGGACCAGCAAGGCGCCATTCAGCGTGTAACGCGATTCTTCCAACGAAATTGCGAACGTTGTCTTGGCTATCACTTCGGCAAGCAGCGCAGCTGGAATCTTTACCAGCGCGTGTGGAAATGACGGAAGCGCCGGGAAATTATCTTTGGACATGCCGACTAGTTTGTAGTTCTTCCGATCGGCAGTTACTTGCACCCAATGGTTTTCGAGGAGCTTAAACTTTACTTCCCCTTCTGGGAGCAAGCGCATCAATTCGAACAGCTTCTTGGCCGGAATCGTGCCAGCGCCTTCTTTTTTAACTTTCGCTTCGCAGGATGTGCGGATGCTGAGCTCCAGATCGGTCGCCGTGATCGTGAGGCGGCTTCCTTTCGCCTCCACTAGCAGATTCGACAAAATGGGAATCGTCGACTTGCGCTCGACGACCCCTTGCGTCAGGTTCAATTCGTCGAGCAGATCAGATCTTTTTACGCTGAATTCCATTTCAGGCGATCCTCGCGTCGTTTGCCGTTCTTTTGCACCGCTGCGGCTACTACTCTACTGCCTTTATTTATAAATTAAAGTATATAAGAAAACCGTCGCCGTCGCCGCATCTGTGGATTCTGCGGAAAACGTTTCAACTCTATGATCCGCGTAGTTTACGGCCGAACACATCCGGTGGAAATCTGCGCGGTGCGAATGAAAAACAGCGACTGATTCTTTACGCCAACTTATTTCCACAGCGCGTACACAGGGAGATTACGAAACAAACCAAAGCTTGCAGCTAACTCTAACCGAAAGCGTCGAGTAGCCTGTTAATCGTCTTGTTCAAATCCTTGTCGGACTGCCGCAGCATCTCAATCTTGTTGATCGAATGCAGGACGGTGGTGTGATGCTTCCCGCCAAACTGCCTGCCGATTTCCGGAAGCGAAGCGGAAGTGAGCTGCTTCACCAGAAACATGGCCACTTGGCGGGGAAACGCGATCTGTTTCGAATTGCTGCGCACTTTCAAATCTTGCGCACGTAAACCGAAGTGCTCGCCAACACGCTTCTGAATCTGCTCGATGGTGACTTTCTTGTCCTGCGTCTCGATAATGTTTTTTAAAACTTGCTGCGCCGTGGGCAGATTAATAATCGCGCCGGTGAGCGAAGCGTAAGCCATCAACCGTATCAGCGCGCCTTCCAACTCGCGAATATTCGATTTGATCGCGCGCGCGATATATTCGGCCACGTCGTCGGGCACCTGCACGCGTTCGCTTTCAGCTTTCTTCTGCAAAATGGCGATTTTGGTTTCCAGGTCGGGCGGCTGGATGTCCGCAATCAGTCCCCATTCAAAGCGTGAACGCAACCGCTCCTCAATGGAAGAAATCTCTTTGGGCGGACAGTCCGACGAGATAACGATCTGTTTTTGCTGGTCGTACAGCGCATTGAACGTGTGGAAAAATTCTTCCTGCGTGCGCTCGCGAGTAGCGATAAACTGAATGTCGTCCACCATGAGAACATCCATATTGCGAAAACGGTCGCGGAAGGCCGCCATGCGCTCGAGCCGTATCGAGGCAATCACTTCGTTTGTAAACTTTTCCGCGCTGATATAGGTAAGGCGCAACCAAGGGTTGCGCCGTTTCAGCGTGTGTCCAATCGCTTGCATCAGATGTGTCTTGCCCAGTCCCACACCGCCGTACAAAAAGAGCGGGTTGTAGGATTTGGATGGTTGATCCGCCACCGCCATGGCTGCCGCATGCGCAAACTGGTTTGAAGCGCCCACGATGAACGATTCAAAGGTATACCGCGGATTCAGTTGGTGAGCCACGGCGTCAAAATCAAGCTTGGCCTGCGGGGGCGGCGCAACACTCGCGGACACCGGTTGCGTTTCTGCGCAAAGATACTCAAGCTGCAGCTGCGGACGTCCTAGCTCCGTGAGCACCGCCTGGATCAACTGGCCGTAAGTTTCCGTCAAGCGCTTTTTAAACAAGCGCGTGGGAACGCGGATGATCAAACGATCTTCCTCCGCGCGTTCCAGGCGCGTGGGCCGGAACCAAGTGGCGAAGCTGTGAGGATTTACGCGGCGTTCGGAGTGCAGCAGAATCTTATCCCAGAGGTTCATCGAGCAAATTTACCCTTTGCCACAATTTCCACCGAAGTGGAAATGTTGTGGAAATCTCCCGTCGCCACCGGCGAGGTGTTTTCGTATGTCGGATCGGTCTGATGTCACGCGACGCACTCCGCGTCACGGCATCTCATGAGTGCACGTGTGAATTGCACGGGAGAAGCGAGCGGGGATTTTGCCTAATCGCAACGCAGGTAGCAAGAGAAAATTGTACGAAGCATTCACACGGATTTCACAAATCATTCACAGCTTTTCCACAGGCGATTTTTCAGTTGATTCCGGGAAAAATTTCAAGACTCTCTTTCTCTGCGTCCGTCCGCTCAGCGCCGGAAATTTTAATGAATTTTATTTCCAGTGCACCTCGGCATACGTACTTTCAATCAGGGGGTTCAAGAGGGAAATTGTTCGCGTTCGAAGACTCTAATCTGCGGCCGAATCTTAGTCGATGCGGAAAGCGGCGCGTTCGATGGAAGTTGCCCGGCCGGTGGTTTCGTCCACTTCGATCTGAACTGTGTTCATCTGTATATCGCCTTCAGCCACGGCAAACTTCGCCGGCATTTGGTCCAGGAAACGCTGCAAGACACCTTGTTTGTCCATGCCGATTACGGAATCGTGCGGACCAGTCATACCTACGTCCGTGATATAAGCGGTGCCTCCCGGAAGCACGCGCTGATCGGCCGTAGCCACGTGCGTATGGGTCCCCAAAACGGCGGAAACTTTTCCGGCCAGAAACCAGCCCATGGCCTGTTTTTCTGAAGTGGCCTCGGCGTGCATGTCCACAATAATCACTTTGATGTCTGACGGAAGTTTGGCAAGTTCGCGCTCCGCGGTGCGAAATGGATCGTCCAGCGCGATCATAAAGGTGCGCCCTTGCAGATTCATCACCGCGTAACCCACGCCCTCTTTCGTGTGTCCCACATAAGAGCCTTTCCCCGGGGAGCCTTCCGGAAAATTCGCGGGACGCAGCAGACGCGGCTCGTGCGGAAAAAAATCGAGAATTTCCTTGCGGTCCCACACATGATTACCGCCGGTAATGACTTCGACTCCGGAGGAGAATAATTCCTCGGCCAAGCGCGGTGTAATGCCGAACCCGGACGCCGAATTTTCTCCGTTGGCGATACATAGATCGATTTTGCGCTGGGTTAGAATGTCCGCCAGCCGGTCGTGAACGATCTTGCGGCCGGGCGAGCCTACGATGTCGCCGATGAAAAGTATTTTCAATTTTCCCCGCGATTCTTGGGCGTCCAGATTCTTCACTGCCAGTCGGAAGAACTAAATTGGCGCTTACAGAACAAATTTAGAAAGGAGCGGTCCACTCCGCCGTGCGAGCTAGGCCCTGAACCCCACGAATAGGTGGGTGCCCTGCGCCTGCTTTCAGGCTATCCAGCGGGCCGAAGCCAGCGGACGGCACAAGGGCAGGACGACGGGGGCTCCCGGGGATCCAGTGTTGGTTCAAATAGGCTTTCGCGCGACACGTGCGTCGCAGGCCCACTCCAAATTCGATTGTATCAGGAAACTGGAAAGCATCGATTCCTGCCCCCTGCAACGACAAAGGAGCCGTTATCAGAAAAAGAACTTGGCGCCCAGCTGCACCAGTCTTGGCGGCGCTGCATTGATCACCTGGCCAAACGTGGCACTGGCGATATTCCCGTCAACCGCCTGAGGACCAAAAAACTGCGCGTGGTTAAAAGCATTGAAGGCCTCCAGCCGGAACTGAAACGATTTTGATTCTGTAAGCCGGATGTTCTTCAACAATGCCAGGTCAAAATTATTTGTGCCCGGCCCGTAGAAAAATCGCCGCTTGGCGGTGCCGGGCGTGCCCAAGGCGTTCTCGCTGAATTGGGCCGTGTTGAAATACGGCTTTCCGTTGCGCGGATTCTGATTCAGATTTAGCGGACCGCCCGCATAGTCAGGCTCATCAATGCCAAAATTATTCACGCCATTCGGTTCCGTCCCCAGAAGCGAATTATCGCCAAAATTCACCAACGTCACGGGAAGGCCGCTGCTGAATCGCGTAATCCCAGAGATCTCCCAGCCTTCCGTCCATCGATTTGTCACCCGGAACAAATGTTCGAAAGGAATTTTGTAGCTGTAACTCACTACAAAATTGTGTTTCACGTCAAAAGAGGAGAGCGCTTTGCTAAGCGCCGGATCGATCGGATTCACCTCTTCGCCCAGATTGGAAGACTGATCCTGGGATTTGCTGAAAGTATATCCAGCCAGCAGATTCAGGCGCCCGCTCGTGTGGTTCAGAATTACTTGCAATGCGTTGTAATTGGAATTGCCGATCGTGGCCTGATTGGAGTTGCTGCCGAAGTTTGATCCTAATGGGCCTCGCGTGCCCTGGTAAACCTTTCCACTGGAAGTCACATATGCGCTGTCTTCCCCGAAAGGCCCGCAGGGGGTTTGGCCAGGGGCCAGATTAGCTGGATTGCTCAGAAATAAGCATAGTGAAGGATCTCCGGGATTGGCTTCCTCAAGCACCAGAAGGCGATGCGCTTGCGTGCCCACGTAATCCACACTGAGAACGGTATTGCGTCCGAACCCGCGCTGCAGTGAAAGCAAGTATTCCTCTGTGTACGGAATACGATTTGTGGTCGGATAGTTTGGAAGTCCGGTAATCGGCTCGAACTGCGCCCAATCAACGTCGGAATCGGGATGGCTCGCACTCGAATTCAACCGCGCAAGGGTCACCGGGAAAGTCTGTCCCAGATCGTGCCCATTCGATGCGGTTATAAACGGGGTGGCAAAAAGCGGCGGCGCCGGACTCGTATATGTTGTCCCGTACGGAGCGTTGGCACTCGACACGCTGATCGTCAGCGCCTCAATCGCGGTGTAAAACGTACCGAAGCTCGCGCGGATGCTGGTTTTGCCGGGACCACCCAGGATCTTATCCAACAGGCTATTGCCAGAAGCATTTGGTGAATATGCCAGGCCTATGCGCGGAGCAAAATCGAGATTTCCGGGAGGCCCGAGAGTTCGCGGAACTCCGGGATCAGTCGGAAACAGAATGCCTGCCGGAGCGCCCGGGAAAACAATCGACTGCTTGCCGGGTTCAAAAGTTGCAATCTGATTGTATTTTTCGTACCAGGGCTCAATGCGATCCCACCGCAGACCATAGTTGAGCGTAAGGTTCGGCTTGATCCGCCAACTATCCTGCGCGTAGAGCCCTATATACTTGTTACGGCCGTAGAAAGGTTGAAGTTGGCTTTGATTGTACTGGGTCGGAAGTCCCAGCAGAAAATCCGCGAAGTCTAAGCCCGTTTCGGTTCCAAAAAACAGAAAGCTGCCATTAAACTGGGCTGTAGGATTCACGTTTACTTCATCGTAGTGAAACTCACCGCCGAATTTGATCGTATGAGTGCCGATCACTTTGGAGAAATTGTCGAGAAATTGAATGGTATTGTTGTACTGCTTCAGTTCATTCGTATTAGTTCCGAATGTGAAGCTGTTAAAGCCCACGCTCTCGACCCCTTCGGTTTTTGGCGACAGCGGTACGATGCCCGGAGTTCCTGTGCCGACCACAAAGCCCTGCGACGCCAAGCTGACACCGACTCCTCCCACTGGCTTCCCCAGGTTATTTGCGTCGCGCAGAAAGCTAAAATGAAATTCATTCACCGCTGTGGTGCCTAGCGTCTTCGTGTCGCCCAGGCTAAGCAACTGCGCGCGGCCTGAGTACAGCGCGTTGAATCCCGGAACATCCGCTCCGCCCTGCGCAACCGGGTATGGATTATTTTGGGCCGAATTATCTAGAAAATAATAGGCGGACAGCAAGCCCCAGTGCGTGTTGGCATCCAGCCGATAGGAACCTTTGTCGTCCCTTAAAGTCTGATTAAAAGCCGAACTGGAAAAGGTGCCGTTTGAATTGTTAGGTTTCGGAATGTATTGCAGCAAATTCGTGCCGGGCGCCACCCAAACGCTCGTGGGCACCGTGGCATTCGGAAAGACACATCCGCCGGCGGGGTTGTTGCTGACACAAGGTCCGCCCGTGGGATTCTGTTGCGTGGGACCGCTGAAGTAATACGGCTCGCCACTCTGCACCGTGTAGCCCAGTTTGTCGGAAAGAGTTGTCGCAACACTCGGCCCGCTAACAGTGCAAGGGATCTCAAGATTTTGCGTTACGCCGCAAAAACCCAGAGGATTGAAACCGCTGGAATTATCTGGCAAATCCGAGAAGTTGCCTGTCGTGCGATCCTGTAGGGACGGAACGGGAATCTGGCCCGTGCCTACTCCTTGGGTGGATCGAGTGCCTTGATAATCCCCGAAGAAAAATATCTTGTTCTTTCGAATTGGCCCGCCAAACGTTCCGCCGAATTGGTTCTGATCAAATTTTCCGCGGGTCGGTGAAAAAAAGCTGCGCGCGTCCAAGTTTGTATTGCGCAGAAATTCGAATACATCCCCGTGAAACGCGTTGGTCCCCGACTTGGTGACCACATTGATTTGACCTCCGCTGAATTCGCCATATTCGGCGTCGAAATTACTGGTGAGAATTCGAAACTCCGCGATGGAATCCAGGTTGGGAACAATCGCTGTGCCCATGTTGACGTCTTCTTCCGCGTCGCTTCCATTCACGATGAATGCATTTGCGAATTCCCGCTGGCCGTTGATGGAAATGGTTCCAGGGTTTAAGTTGCCGGAAGGATTCAGCGCGCTCGCCCCAACGTCTTGGACCGTGTCCGAGGTGATGCTGGTAACCGGAACCACTCCGGGCTGCAGCGCCAACAGGTCCGTGTAACTACGCCCGTTCAGGGGCACCGCGGTCAGCTGCGCGCCGGTTATGACTTCTCCCAGTTGGCTGCTGGTCGTCTCCACATGAACCGAGTTGTCATTCACCGATACGGTTTCGCTTTTCTCCCCAACTTCCATCATCGGACTAATCGATAAAACGCTATTTACATCGATGGCCACGTTCTTGCGTGTGTAGGGTTTGAACCCCTTATTCAGAACCTCGATGGTGTAACGGCCTACCGGCAGATCTAAAAATGAATAGAATCCCTTGTCATCCGTCGTTGCGTTTTGTTGAACTCCCGTATCCATATTCGTGACCATAACAGAAGCCTTCGCGATCACCGCTCCCGTAGAGTCAGTCACCGTCCCCGAGATGCTTCCTCCCACGCCAGCCCATGCCGGAAACGTGCGGCATGGAAGAAATATTAGAAGTAAAAGATAACCAACAATCCTAGCCGGCTGGCTTCTAGTCGTGAGTTTCCCTTCAAGCGAAGATTGCCTGAACTTTCTTTTCACGAAGAACATACCTCGCCGTCCTGTGTCTTAGAGCAACTATGGAAATTACGGAAAGGCAGTGAACGGCTAGTCCGGATTCCGCGCGCATACGGAAGGCAGACGCTCTCGGCTACTCAGAAACTGAAATCATACTTGTAAGCGCACTAAGATTGCCCACCGCTCTAGTTGCAACTCATTTACAACTGGAGTAGCGTATTCCAGTTGAAACCGACTGTCAACAAGAGAAGTGTAAAGATTCTGTAAGCGCGCCATTTTCGCCGCTAATTGCGATTCGGTTACATGATGTTCCGGCACGGCGGATTTCCAGGAAGTTTGTCTCAGCCTCTTGATTGCAGGACATAATTCAGATAGCTTTGCAAAGCGCAGCGAGGCACATGTGAACATTGGTATCCGCAAGGCTGGCCAAGCCACCATTCTCGATTTGGACGGGCCGTTAAAACTGGGCGAAGCCGAAGAATCCTTTCGCAATCAAATTCAACAGCTGATCGACGCTGGTTCCACTCGCGTGGGTGTAAATCTCGCAGGTGTTACGGAGCTCGATAGCTCCGGTATTGGAGCCTTGGTCCGCGCTTTCACTACGCTGAAGCGCGCCGGCGGCAAGTGCACCTATTTTTCCCCCAACAAGCGCGTGGTGATGCTTTTGAAAATGGTCAGGCTTGATACTGTTTTGGATATCGCTCCAGACGAAGCTACAGCGCTCACCCGCATCTAAGTTCCGCCTTATTGAACGATTTCCAAAGGGAGTCTTGAGAGGTGGTGCGCCCGATTCTACATGGCCGCTGATTTAGAATTAACGGCGATCGAGCGCGGGGTGCCGGACGTCGCGGCCGGCGACAAAATAAATAACGTCTTCCGCGATATTGGTGGCGTGATCTCCGATACGTTCGATGTTCTTCGCGACTAACACCAGCTCAAATGCGGTGAAGACTACCGCCGAATTTTCCATCATGTAGGTAAGCAGTTCCCGAAAAAGCTGGTCGCGCAGGCGATCTACCTGATCGTCGCGTTGCAGCACGCTGTGTGCGAGTTCGATATCTCCGCGTACCAACGCGTTGAGGCTGTCGCGAACCATTCCTTCGGCCAGTTCGCTCATGCGCGGCAAATCAACGTACGGTTTCACTTGTGGATGGCGCAGAATGCGCATCGCCGACTGCGCGATGTTCACCGCTTGATCTCCAATGCGCTCGAGATCTCCATTGATCCGCGAAACGGCCAGCAAAAAACGAAGGTCAGCGGCCATCGGCTGCTGCAAAGCTAACAGCCGCTGCACGCGCTCATCGATCTCAATCTGAATCTCGTTGATAGCGTCTTCCTCGGTCAGGACTGTCTCGGCGAGGTTTTCTTCGGCGTCCAGCACGGCATGAATGGCCTGATGCACTGCGCGCTCGGCGAGGCTTCCCATCCACAGCAGCCGCTGTTTCAGTTCTTCGAGATCCCGTTCAAAATGTCGTTCCATTTTCTTCAGTCCCTTCCGCTTGCTGCCAGCCACTCCGTCTCGACGAACTCAGCTCATCCAAAGCGGCCGGTGATGTACGCCTCTGTGCGAGGATCCTTCGGCGTCGTGAATAATTTCGATGTTTCACTGTGCTCGATCAGTTTGCCGTCGAGCATGAACGCTGTGAAATCGCTGGCGCGCGCCGCTTGCTGCATATTGTGCGTCACAATCGCCATGGTACAGCTGTCTTTCAGGTGGAACATCAATTCTTCAATCTTCGCCGTGGTTACTGGATCGAGCGCCGAACATGGCTCGTCGAGCAAAAGCACTTCCGGATTCACGGCCAAGGCCCTCGCAATACACAATCGCTGTTGCTGACCGCCCGAGAGCGCAAAAGCCGACTTATGCAGATAGTCCTTAACCTCTTCCCACAGGGCCGCGCGATGCAAGCTGCTTTCCACCAGCTCATCCAAGCGCCCTTTGTAGCCATTGATTCGAAGACCGTAAGCCACATTTTCGTAAATGGATTTCGGAAACGGATTGGGCCTCTGAAAAACCATTCCTACGCGCCGCCTCAACTTAACCACATCCATCCCGTGGATATCCTGACCGTCTAGCAATATCTCGCCTTCCACGCGCGTGTTGCGGATGATTTCATTCATGCGATTCAACGTACGCAGGAAGGTGGATTTTCCGCATCCGGAAGGGCCGATTAACGCGGTAACCTTGTTCACCGGAATATTCAGGTTCAGCCCGTAGACGGCCTGTTTTGGACCGTAGAAGAAATTCAGGTCGGAGATCTGAAAGCGCACCGGCGTCTCCTTTTCCGAAGCCATCGAGCGGGTCTCGTTCATCGCTATTTTCGGCGCGAGTTTCGCGGCTGTGGCATGGCTGCCTTCAGAAACAGACGGCATATCAGACACTCCTGACCGCGCCACCACGGTTCAGCAAAAGACGCGCACCTAAATTTGCTACCAACACCAAACCCAGAAGAACCAATCCGGCGGCCCACGCCTGCCGGTGCCAATCATCGTACGGCGCAATCGCGTACGTATATATCATTACCGGAAGCGAAGCCGTCGGCTGCCCGAAACCGGGGCTCCAGAAGCGATTGCCAAAGGCGGTAAAGAGCAGCGGCGCCGTTTCGCCGGCCACGCGCGCAAGGGCCAGCAGCATCCCGGTTAGTATGCCTGCCTTCGCGGCGGGGAGCACCACCGTAAGAATAGTTTTCCACTTGCTGGCCCCCAGCGCCATCGCGCCTTCGCGCAAGCTCCCAGGCACCGCCTTCAAAAATTCTTCCGTGCTGCGAACCGTTATGGGGATCACCATGATTCCCAACGCCACGCCGCCGGCCAGCGCCGAAAAGTGTTTCACCGGTAGAACCGCCAGGGAGTAGGCGAAAATTCCTATCACGATCGAAGGCACGCCGTTCAGCAAATCCGTGGTGTAACGAACGACAAACGAAAATGTCTTGCCGCCAAATTCCGCCAGATAAACGCCTGCGAGCAACCCCACCGGCAAGCCCATTATGGCAGCGAGCATCAGCAGCTTCAAACTGCCCAAGATTGCGTTGGCCATGCCTCCGCCTGTTTCACCTACGGGCTTGGGAAGTTGCGTAAAAAAATTCCAATTTAACGATTTGCCGCCATTCCAGAGCAGATATCCCAGAATAAAAAATAAAACCGAGACCACACCCAGCGCAGCGATTCCCGTCAAAGTCAGCATCACGTAATTCAGCCCTTTGCGCCAAATAATATGCACCCTGCTCATGCGGGGTGCCCTCCTCCGCGCTCCGTGGCCACAATCAAAATTCGCGCCAGGCCGTTCAGAATAAATGTAATCAAGAAAAGCACCAGACCCAGCTCGATCAGCGAACTCAAATACAAATCACCGGTGGCTTCCGTGAATTGGCTGGCGATGGTCGAAGCGATGGTATCGCCGGGTGATAGCAGGGATGCGGCGATCGTTGGAGCGTTGCCGATGACCATGGTCACCGCCATCGTCTCGCCTAATGCACGCGCCAACGCCAGAAACACCGAGCCCATGATGCCCGTACGAGCCCAGGGCACCACCACTTTCCAGGTGGATTCCCAGCGCGTCGCGCCCAGCGCCATGGCCGCTTCGCGCTGTTCTCGCGGCACCGTCAGCAGAACTTCCCGCGAAACGGAAATAATAAACGGCACCACCATAATCGCCAGAACAATTCCCGCCGTAAGAAAGCCGACTCCGTAATTAGGCCCGCGAAACAGCGCGCCAATGTAAGGGACGTTGCCGACCGTATTAATCAACAGCGGTCCAATGGTGGTGCGCATCACCGGCACCACAATGAAAATCCCCAGCAACCCATAAATCACGCTGGGCACGGCTGCCAGCAGGTCGATCAAAAATGAAATAACGTCGCTTACTTTTCTCGGTGCGAGCTCCGAGAGAAAAATCGCGCTCGCCAAACCCAGCGGCACCGCTATCGCCAGCGCTACCGCCGAGGTGACCAGCGTTCCGTATATGAAAGGCGCTGCGCCAAAATTATCGAAGTTCGGATCCCATATCTTTGTAAAGAAAAACATCCAGCCAAATTTCGCTCGCGAAAGATGCGAATTCACCCATAGTTCCCATACCAACATCGAGGTGAGCAGAATGATGCCTGCGGCGAAAATGAGAGTAATCAGGTGAGCAATCTCGTCGCCGCCGCGCAGTCGGCGAAGAAACGCACGAGGTCCCGCTTGTGGCGGAGCCTCGTTCACGATTGTAGTGGCAGCGGCAGACATTACTTGATCAGCGAAATCGCCTGGGTCTCCTTAACGATTACTTCTTTGGGGAGTTGCGCGTAACTCAAACCCTCATTGTATTTTTGACCTTCCGTCAGCATCCATTTCAGAAAATCCTTGATGGCTTCGCGCTTTGTAGCATCTTGAATTTGCGCGGGAATCAGCAGCCAGGTGAAACTCGAAATGGGGTACACCTTCGCGCCCGGAGGGTTCGTAATCGAAACGCGGAAGTCTGCCGGTATATTATTAGCATTGGCGGCCGCCGCGGCGGTCACTCCCGCCAGGTCCGCCTTCACGAAATTGCCGGCTGCGTTCTGAACTTTTCCGTATGGGATGTTGTTCTGTATCGCGTAAATCAATTCGATGTATCCAATCGCGTTCGGAGTTTGCTTCACCAATCCGGTCACGCCTTCATTGCCCTTGCCGCCTAACCCCACCGGCCAATTCACCGATGTCGCGGCATTGCCAACCTTCTTCTTCCACTCCTCGCTTACTTTCCCCAGAAAATCCGTCCAGATGTAAGTGGTTCCGCTGCCGTCCGACCGGTGGACCACAACGATGTCCGTGTTCGGAAGGTTCACTCCCGAATTTGTTTTGGCGATTTCCGCATCGTTCCACTTCGTAATCGTCCCCAGATAAATTCCCGCCAGTGCTTTCTGTGTGAAATTCAATTCTCCGGTAACGCCGGCAATGTTGTAGGTCGGTACCACCGCGCCGAGCACCGTCGGGAAATGCAGAATCTTGAACTTTGCCTGGCTAAGCTGCTCGTCCGACATGGGACCGTCGGACGCGCCGAAATCCACAGTCCCCGCTAAAAGCTGGCGTATCCCACCACCTGAGCCTATGGATTGATAGTTGATCTGTACGTTGGGATGCTCGTTATGATAAACGTCAAACCACTTGGAATAAATTGGGTACGGAAAGGTAGCCCCCGCAGCATTCAACAGTATGGTTCCACTTTGCGCCATGGCGAGTGCGGCCAAGCCGAGCGCGAGCGACGCGATTAACAGGCTCCTTCTCATAGTCTTAAGTTCTCCCTCTCCTATTTTTGGCTTGATTTGTTACGGCTGTGTTACATCGGAAAGAATGAGTTGTAAAACGCACCGGAGGCGGCTTCACTGACCATTGATAGAGAAGGAGTTAGCCACCTCTGGCTAGTGTTCAAGGTTGACGCGGAACAGCGGCGTAATGCAAAGTACTAGCCACGTTTTTGACTGCAGAAAATTACATTACTCTAATCGTCGTATGCTCGGCGGAAATCTCCATCTGTTTCGCGCGTCCGTGGCGCACTTCCAGACCTCGAATCCAGAACAGAATATCTTCCGCGATATTGGTCGCGTGATCTGCAATCCTTTCCAGATGGCGCGAGGCCAGCACATAGTGCAGGTTCGGGGCGGCCAACGAAGGATCTTGTGTCATTCCGGCCAGCAGGGATTCAAACAGATGATCGCGGTACCGGTCTACTACGTCATCACTTTCCAGAACCTGCGTCGCCAGTTCGGCATTTTGGTAAATCAAGCCTCCCAGGCATTTCGATACCATCGCGCGCACAGCCGTGGCCATAGGTTCCAGTTCCGTCGGAATCTGCACTTCGCCCATGGCTGACAATGAAATCGCGCGTTCGCTCAGGTTTACCGCTAAGTCGCCCATGCGCTCCAAATCGTTATTGATCTTCAATGTCGCAACGATCAAGCGCACGTCCGTATCCAGCAAGCTTCCTTGGCGCAACATGCGAATGGCATGCTCATCGATCGTAATTTCCATTTCGTTGATGCGCGGTTCATTTAGAAATACTTCGCTCGCCAGCTTCTCGTTGCGTTCCAGCAGCGCCCACAGAGCTCGATTCACCGACGCTTCCACCGTGCGCGCTTGCGATACCAGGTAATTCACCAAAACGCTTTGATAAATTCCTTCCGTGCTGGTTCTTGTAGCCGCCATCCCGGTTCCTCCAGGCTAAAACGACTCCGTCTGAATAAATATCTGCGCGTACACGATGGCAGGGAAAAGCTGCAAGAAAATTAATGGAAGGTGAATGCTTTAAGACAACTCTAGGCTTTAGGACGCTAGCGGAATGGAGAAAGAAAACTTCGATCCGCGGCCTACGGCGCTTTCGACCCACAGTCGTCCGCCGTGCCCTTCCACGATGTGTTTCGCGATGGAAAGCCCCAGGCCGGTGCCTCCCGCTTCGCGCGAGCGCGCCGCGTCAACTCTGTAAAACCGTTCGAAAATTCTCTCTTGGTCCGCAAGCGGTATTCCAATGCCCGAATCCGCAATCGTTATAGTCGCTTCGTTTATCCCCACAGATGCCTCTAGCTTTATGCGTCCCCCGGCAGGCGTATATTGAATCGCGTTATCAAGCAGATTCTGCAATACATCGTGTAGGAGGCTGGCATCGCCGCGTACGGGAGGAAGCCCGGCAGGCGCTTCCACCTCAAATGAAATTTTCTTCCGGCTTGCCTTCAACAAAGTCGTCTCTGTGCAGCTTTCAATCAGTTCGTGCAGCCCGACTGGAAAGAACTCTAATTCAAGTTTGCCCGCCTCGATGCGCGCCAGTTTCAACAAATCATCGGTCACTCGGGCTAGTCGCGCGGCATGCTCGCGAATAATTTCCAAAAAGCGGCGATTGTTCTTGGGATCATCCAAAGCGCCGGCCAGCAAAGTTTCGGCAAAGCCCTGAATCGCCGTTAGCGGAGTTTTGAATTCGTGCGAGACATTCGCAACGAAATCCTGGCGCACGCGTTCGAGCCGCCGCAACTCCGTCACATCGTGCAGCACCACCACCGCTCCCGACGGTTTGTCCTCCGGCCCCGAACGATCCGATTCCAGAGCCTTCACCGGGGCTGCCGTCACCGAAAAGTTTTGAGGTTGTACGATTCCCATGGCGATGTCACTCTGCAGTCCTTCCTCGCCTTGCAACGCCCTACGAATTAATCCCAGCAAATCCGAATTTCGCACCACTTCAATCAGCGGGCTGCCTTCACTTGTAGCCGACTGCAAACTCAGGATTTCTGAAAACGCGCGATTGCAAAATACTAGACGCTCCCGCGCATCCACCACCGCCACTCCCTCCACCATGCTTCGAAGGATGGCGCTGGCCTGGTTGCGCTCGCTGCTCAACAAGCGTATCTCGCTTTCGAGATCCGCCGCCGTTTGATTCAGAGAATCCGCCAAATCGGAAAGTTCGTCGCGCGGTCCTGCGGCCGGCTCGGGACGGAAATCACCATGCGCGATTCTCTCTGAGAAATTTCTTAGACGTTCCGCACGCGCGCGGAAGGAACCGGCGACGATCAGCGATAACGCGATTCCCGCCAGCAGCGTCATTAAAGCAGCAACCAGCAATCGCTCGCGCAGTTCTTTCACCGACAAATCAATTTGGCTTAAAGGCAACTCCAGCCGAATAACGAAGGGTGACCCGGACGCAGACCGCACGCGTTGCGCGCGACTTGCGACTTCCCGCTCTCTATCCACCGATTGCCCGGAGCCTTTCGCCAAAGCATCTTGTACCTCGGGCCCGTTCACCACTTTTTCAGAAGCGTCCGCCGCGCTTGATGAATCCGCTAAAATCTGGTCGCTAGCATCAAAAATGGTGACGTGCGCTCCGCTTTTCGCCATCCACCCAGTCCATTCCTGCAATTCTTTTTTGTGCGATAAATCCGGGGGATTCGCTACTGCCAGATTCATTAGCGAAGTGAGTTGATCGTTTGCGGATCGAATCGCGTGGCTGCGAACAACCCGAGCAGAATAGAGGTCAACGGTGAGTAAGACGCCGGCCAGGAGCACCAGATACGCGAGTCCCAGCCTCCAAAAAAACTTAGCTCGCACGGCCTGTTTCGAAGAGGTAACCTGCTCCGCGAATGGTTTTCATGAACCCCGGATGCTGAGGATCGGTCTCGATTTTTTCCCGCAACCGCCGCACGTACACATCCACGCTGCGTGGAGTCACAAATCTCTCCGTTCCCCATACCGCGTCGAGCAACTGATCGCGTGTGAACACGCGGTTCGGACGCGCCGCCAAAAAGTATAGCAGGCGGAACTCCAGCGTGCTCATCTGCACCGGTTTCCCCCCGCGCGTCACGCGGTACGCCGCCGGATCAATCTTCAATGCACCAATCTCCAGCGGCTTCTCCGACGGTGCGCCGGGTTCAGCCCGCCGTAGCAGCGCCTTTACCCGCGCAGCTAGCTCTCGCGGGCTGAACGGCTTCGTTACGTAGTCATCCGCGCCAAGCTCGAGCCCCACCACGCGATCCGCCTCTTCGCCTTTGGCCGTAAGAATCAGAATCGGCAGACGATTCAGCGTGACGTCCTTGCGAATCTCTTTGCAAATTTCCAAGCCGGAAAGTTTCGGCAACATCAGATCCAGGATCAGCAAATCAGGCGCCGCTTTCCGGATCTGCGCTAAACCGGTCGAGCCATCCGCGCTCGCCGTCACCTGGTAGCCATCTTTCTCCAGGTTGTAACGCACCAGTTCAACTATGTCCTTGTCGTCTTCAATCACTAGTACGCGTTTCATCGGCTCTCTTTAACGAGGAATGTGCACACAATAGGGGAATCATACCTCGGAAGCAAGCCGCGCCGGATTGTCCGCTGGTTTTTTAACACAGCGTTAACATCGTGCCACACCGGTACAGCACGTCCTACCTGAAACATTTCCTTCGGCGCACGTTCGGCGCTATTCAACCCGCGCCCCAGCGTAGTCGATTGATTCGATGTGCCTTGCTTCAACTCGGCTCTACTCACTTTGGCCTTATGTCTGCTACTCCCATCCGCTTAGCTCAGCGAAGTTTGGAAAGCCAATACGCGGTGCGATTAAGGGAATCGTAATTGGGTAAACGCCACCGGGGCCTCTACATCCACGTTGATTAAGCGCAGTGCTTTCATCAAATTCACTTGGCAATTTCGGTAGCGGAGCTGAAGACGTGAATCTTCGTTTCAAGATATCGGCGTTCACTCGAACTTCACAAACCACGCGGCATCGAACCTGTGTGCCCTGCATTTTTTTTCTATGCTTGCAGATACCGTTCCTTTTTTCAGTAAGCTTCATCCCGGCGTTTCTCCTGGCACAATCAAAAGCTCCCACCGAGTACGAGTTAAAAGCCGCTTTTCTTTTTAATTTCGCGAGATTCGTCGAATGGCCTTCCACTGCCTTTGTTAATCCCCAATCGCCCTTCTTGATCTGCGTCCTGGGGACCGATCCATTTGGCAGCGCCTTGGACAACGCGCTACTCCGCCATTCAATTCAAGGGCGGCCGACCGCCATCCTTCGCGCAAAACGATTAAGCGACATCGTCGGCTGCCAAATCCTGTTTGTTCCGCCCTCTGAGAGCCATCGACTGGAGGAAATTATTCTTGAACTTCGCGGGCAACGTGTTTTGGTTATAGGAGAAAGCGATCAGTTCGCCGCCTCTGGGGGCGATATTCAATTCGTCCTTGAGGGCAATCGTATCCGGTTCCTCATCAATACCGACGCTGCCGGCCGCTCCGGTTTGAAATTCAGTTCGAAACTGTTGGCTTTGGCCAAGATTGTGCGCGACTCGCCTGCCGGCGGAAAAAGTTGATATGCGCTCGCTAAGCAAATTCTCCATCCGCGGAAAGTTGACAGCCATAATAATGATTACCTGTTCTGCGGCCATCCTGGTTGCCTGCGCCATCTTCGTCATCTACGACCTGACCAGTTTCAAACGCTCTCTCACCACTGATTTGATCACTATTGCCGAGCTTACCGGCTCGAATTTGACCGCTCCGCTGACCTTCGGCGATATCAAGGCCGCCAACGAAGTTCTCGGCTCACTCCATGCTCAAAAGCACATTTTGCAAGCTTCCGTTTACAACAAAGATGGAACCACCCTGGCCGAGTACACTCGCGGCTCCCAGGATTTCTTCACGCCTCCGGCGCCGCGCTCCGATCAAATACTGATCAGTTCTGGATATATTCAGGTGTTTCGCCAGGTTCGCTTGGACGGAGAAGTTGTCGGATCGATCTATATCGAATCTGACCTCGGCGCCTTCTATGCTCGTGTCACTCGCTTCTTTGAAATCGTATTCACTGTTGTCCTTCTGTCCCTTGCGATTTCATTGCTCCTCGCGTCGCGCCTCCAGAAATTAATTTCCGAGCCAATCGGAGAACTGGCCCGGACCGCTCACGATGTCTCCCTCAAAAAGGACTATTCCCTTCGAGTCGCAAAAGGAAACGACGACGAGATCGGTTTTCTCGTCGATAAATTTAACGAAATGCTCGAACAGATTGAGCAACGCGAGTTCGCTCTGCAATCCGTGCATGACGAATTAGAGCTTCGCGTCGACCAGCGAACTACCGAGTTACAAAAAGAGGTCGCCGACCGCACCCGGGCGGAACAAGAACTTGAAGAGCGCAAACGCTTCCTCAACTCCCTTATCGAAAATATCCCCATGGCCATTGCTGTTATCGGCCTCGACGACCTCCTTCAAATGTGTAACCCCGCTTTTGAGACCCTCTTTCGCTATCAGCAAAAAATGATCCTGGGCCGGCCGGTTGCGGCTTTATTGACAAATTCGGAGCTCCGAACGGAAGTGGATTCGAACATGAAAAGTCTCCAGCGGGGCGAGAGCGCCCACGTTGTCACCAGGCGCGCTCGTAGTGACGGAAGCGTGGTGGACGTGGAGGCTTACTCCGTTGCTCTCGGGCCCAACCATAAACGCTCAGGCGCCTTATTGATCTATCAAGACATCACCGAACGCATATTGGCCGAGGAAGCCATGCGTCATGCCAAGGAAACTGCGGAAGCCGCCAGCAAGGCCAAGAGCGAATTCCTTGCCAACATGAGCCACGAAATTCGCACGCCTATGAACGGCATCTTGGGAATGACCGAGCTAACCCTCGATACTCACCTGGATCCGGAGCAGCGTGAATACCTCACGATGGTAAAGACCTCTGCGGATTCGCTTTTGTTGCTGCTCAACGACATCCTCGATTTTTCAAAAATCGAAGCGGGCAAACTCGATCTCGATGTCGCCGCCTTTCCGCTGCGCAAAAGTCTCGGCGAAACCATGAAGACGCTTGGTCTGCGAGCACACCAGAAATCTCTCGAGCTAGTGTGGCGTGTGGATCCCGGTGTGCCGGAGAACCTATTGGGAGACCTCGGGCGCCTGCGCCAGGTGATCGTGAACCTGATTGGAAACTCGGTGAAATTCACCGAGCGCGGTGAAGTGCTACTGGAAGTAAAACAAATCGCCCAGTCCGGCCCGGCAGTCGAATTACATATTTCCGTGACGGATACTGGAATTGGCATCGCCAAGGAGAAACAAGCCGCCATTTTCGAAGTCTTCACCCAAGCAGACAGCTCCACTACCCGCCTTTACGGAGGAACCGGTCTCGGCCTCGGAATCACCACGCGCTTGGTGGAAATGATGGAAGGGAAAATTTGGGTCGAGAGTGAGTTAGGCCACGGCAGCGCGTTTCATTTCACCTGCCGTTTCAAAATAAACGAACACCAACCGGAAGCTTTGGAATCCTGGGATCCGGAAATCCTGCAGGGCCGCTCTGTGCTCATAGTCGATGACAACAAGACCAATCGCATAATTCTCATGGAAATGCTTGCTCAATGGGGAATCCGTTCGCAGGCCGTGGAAAGCGCCGCATCCGCTCTCACCGCCCTGCATACCGCGCAAGCCGAAGAAATTCAGTTTGATCTCATCATTACCGATTTGCATATGCCGGCAATCGACGGGTTCGGGTTAATCGAGCAGGTCAGAGAGACCGCCGAGCTGTGTCACCTCCCTATCTTCATGCTTAGTTCAGGTGGAAGTCCGCGATACCGCGAACGCTGTCGAGAATTGGACATCGCCGCCTATTTTTCAAAGCCGGTTGATCCTTCCGAGCTTTTCGACGCGCTCTTGAACGCATTGGCAAAAATAAAGTTGGAGAGCACTAACGAAGTTCTTGTGCGGGAACGCCATGATAAAAGGACTGCATTAAAAGTCCTGATTGCGGAAGACAACGCCATTAACCGCCTACTCGCCAGAAAGCTTTTGGAAAAACATGGCAACTCGGTGACCGTCGTCGAAAACGGCCGGCAAGCCATCGAGGCGATTGCGCGCGAAAGACCTGACTTGGTCCTCATGGATGTGCAGATGCCCGTAATGGACGGCCTCGAAGCCATTCGTATCGTCCGGGTTAGCGAACAATCCTCCGGACTCCGCTTGCCCATCATCGCTTTGACCGCCCACGCCATGAAAGGCGATCGCGAACGGTGTTTGGACGCCGGCGCGGACGAGTATTTAACCAAACCAATACGCGCAGCCGAATTATTTGCGGCTATTAATCGAATAAACATCCTCCCGGACCAGGCTCAATCGGCCCCTGCCATCGTTCGCATCGCAGAGGCTTCTGCTTCGTCCTTGCCCGCGGTGCTCGATTTGTCCGAGGCACTCAGTCGCATCGGTGACAAGGAAACCCTGGAAGAACTTGCCAGACTCTTCATTTCGGAATGTCCAAAGTTGATGCAGGAAGTTCGACAATCTCTCGCCGGAGCCGACGCCCTGGCCCTCCAGCGCGTGGCCCATTCGTTGCAGGGATCTTCAGCAAGTCTCGGCGCTTCGGGTATTGCCCGCGCCGCCGAAGAGTTACAAAAACTTGCCCGTTCCGGACATTGGATCGCCGCGCAAGCGGTGTTTGCGGATATGGAGACGCAAGTCGCTCGGCTCTACTCTGAAATCTCTATTTTGCTCCAAACCGTGCCATGCTAAGCCTCTTCGCCAAGAAGTCATCAGCGCGAGAACATCCTCGGCTTCTCAGGAATCCGAGCGCCGCTTTCTTCAGTTGGACCTTGAACCCATGGTGCGTCGTTCTTGGTGTCGTCTTCGTCGCCCTTCATCTACTCCTGGACCGCGAATCTGTTGTTTCTCGCGATTGGGTTGGCACAGACGCTTGGTATCCGCCTGCCGGCATTGAATTGGCGCTGTTGATCGGACTGGACATTTCCTACGCGCCGCTAATATTCGTCGCTGGTTTCGTTACTTCGATGATCAATTATCACCTCTCCCCTTTGGGCCTCAACATTTGGTATGTGAATGGACTGATCGCCCTTTCGTACACAGTGATGGCGACCCTCCTGCGCCGCTACATCCGCGTCCACGGAATTTTGCGCTCGCTCCAGAACGTCTTCCGCTACTCCTTTGTGGTAATGGGCGCCACTCTTGTTTTGGCTTTCTGCGGCTCCCTGAGTTTTGTCTGGAGTAACAAAGTTTCCCTGGACCATTACGTCGCCGCGTCTTTGAATTGGTGGATTGGCGACTCCGTTGCCTTGTTCTGTCTCACTCCTTTTCTTCTCGTTTATGTGACGCCCTGGCTCAAGGCGCGTCTCTCGCGCTCCGCGCCGATCAAGCCGCAACCCCTTAAAATGGATGCCGATCCGTGGTCCAGAACTTCTCATTTTCAAGATCTTCTGGAGCTTCTCGGGCAAGGCGGCGGTATCGTCATCGTGCTTTACATCACCATGGCTTCGAGATTTGCCGGCAAATACCAATTGTTCTACCTGTTCTTTCTCCCGATTATCTGGATCGCGGTGCGGCGCGGCGTTCGCGGCGCCGTTTCCGGCACCTTGCTGCTAAATATCGGAACGATATTCATCCTGCGTGTCTTTTCACAGGACAACTCCCGGCTGATTTCTTTGCAAATTCTCATGCTCATCGTTTCCATTACCGGACTTTGCCTGGGAACTCTTATCACTGAACGCAACCACTCCGACGCGGAATTGCGTGATAGCGAAGGGCGCATGCAAGCCTTGATTAGCACCATTGACGAAGTGGTTTTTGAATTCGATGTAAATGGAACTTACAAAAATATTTGGACTACCGATGAAGCGCTTTTGATCCGGCCCAAATCTGAATTGCTCGGCAGGCGCGCTACGGAGTTCTTAGCTCCCGATGTCATCAATCCTATTTTGAAGATTTTCAGCCACGTTTTGAGAACCGGCGCAAAGGAAAGCATCGAATATTCATTGTCACTGCCGGAGAAAAGATGGTTTCTCGCGCGCGTGAGCGCTATTCCTTCTTCCGGCGGAAAACCCAGCGCAATTTGCATGACTGCGCGCGACATTACCACCGCCAAGCTCGCCGAAGAGGAATTGCTCAGAACCACCGCGGCCGCCGAGTCCTCGAGCCGCGCGAAAACCGAATTCTTGGCCAATATGAGTCACGAACTCCGCACACCCATGAACGGAATTCTCGGAATGACTGACTTGGTCCTCGACACCACGCTTACCGCCGAGCAAAGAGAATATTTGGAAATGGTCAAACTCTCCGGCGATTCTCTGATGGGATTGTTGAACGGCATCCTCGATTTCTCGAAAATCGAAGCCGATAAAATGGAACTTGAGAACATCGACTTTCTCTTGCCCGTGCGCCTATCCGAGACCTTGCGAATCATGCAATTCCGCGCGGAACAAAAAGGCCTCGAACTCACCTGGGATTCCGACGCGGACGTCCCGCAACGCTTGTTCGGGGATCCCGCGCGTCTTCGCCAAGTCTTAATAAATCTGGTAGGAAACGCCATCAAGTTCACCGAGCACGGAAAAATTTCCGTCCACATTCAAGTCCGTGAACTTACCCACGAAACCGCCGAGTTGCATTTCTGCGTGCACGATAGCGGCATCGGCATTCCCGGCGACAAGCACGACATGATTTTCGACGCATTCACGCAGGCCGATAGTTCCACCACCCGAAAATACGGCGGCACTGGTCTGGGCCTGGCTATCACCAGGCGTCTCGTCGATTTGATGGGCGGAACAGTCTGGGTCGAAAGCGAACCCGGCCAAGGCAGTTCGTTTCATTTCACCGCAAAATTCGGGTTGTTATTGCCCGGCGCGCTACCCGTAGTTTCGGCGCTCTCGGTCTAGAGGAGATTACGTTGTGAATGAAACCAAAGATTTCAAAAAGAAAGTGTTAATCGCGGAAGACGATCCGATTTCTCGCCGCCTGCTGGAAGTTTTTCTAACTCGCTGGGGATACGAAGTAGCTATCGCCGCTAGCGGAACGGAAGCCTTGCAGGTGCTCGAAAGTAAAGACGCTCCCCGCCTCGCGGTCCTCGATTGGATGATGCCGGGCTTGGAAGGCGTTCAAGTCTGCCAGAAAATTCGCGAGCACAAAGACCGCCCGTACACCTACATCTTGTTATTGTCCGCGCGCACGCAGAAAGAAGATTTGCTCCGAGGTTTGGAATCCGGCGCCGACGATTATCTGACCAAGCCTTTCGACGCCCAGGAACTTCGCGCCCGCCTTCACGTCGGCCAGCGCATTTTGCAGTTGCAAGATGGCCTGATGGTCGCTGGCGCCGAGCTTCTGTTTCGCGCCACGCATGACTCGCTCACCGGAATTTCCAATCGCGGCGTCATTTTAGATGTCTTGCGTCGCGAACGCTCGCGCCAGGTCCGCGGCAATGGATCCTTCGGAATCGTTTTGCTCGACGTCGATCATTTCAAGCAGGTCAACGACACTCACGGCCACCTGTGCGGCGACGCCGTATTACAGGAAGTTGTTCGCAGAATTACCGCCACCGTGCGCGCTTACGATACCGTCGGACGTTATGGCGGCGAAGAGTTCCTGGTCGTCGCGCCTTCTTCGGATGCTTCCAATGTTCTCGGACTAGCGGAAAGAATCCGCCGCGCAGTCGAAGCCCAGCCGATATCAACAGAAGCCGGAGACATTTCGATTACGGTAAGCTTGGGTGCGGCAGTCAGCAGCGGTGCCGCGCCTGTTGACCCCGAAATCATGCTCAGCACTGCGGACGAAGCTCTCTATCGCGCTAAAGAAGGTGGACGCAACCGCTCGGAGATGGGCGTCTCCGATCTAGACGCCATTCCTGAAATCGTTCCGGCCGATTCCGGCCCTCTATAGAGTCTGTCAGGCAACCCAAAAATCTTTGTGGGTCGTGGCCTTTAGCCGCGACATTAAAGCAAGTAAATCAGTGCGGCTTCAGCCCCTGACGTTCCCATTGGCGGTTCTCAAACGGATTCTTTAGCCCAGCTTTCGATTTTAAAAGTTTTCGATACCGCTCTCGCATGAGAAACTCCATGCACACGCATGCCACACCAGCTTCATTTCGTCGCGCAGTCTCGTATCGACGCGTCCGCCGAGGAAGTTTTTCGGTGGCATGCGCAACCCGACGCCCTCGAACGCCTTTCGCCTCCGTGGGAGCCCGTTGAAATCCTGCAGCGAGCACCCGGAATCCGTGATGGCGACCGTGGCGTATTGCGAGTTCGCATGGGACCGCTCAAAATTCGCTGGTCCTTCGTGCATCGCGACTACATCGAAGGGCGCCAGTTCCGCGACCTCCAAATTTCCGGCCCCTTCCGCCATTGGGAGCACACGCATAAAATGGATCCGCGCGGTCCCAGCGCTTGCATCCTTACCGACAGTATTTGTTACGAGCTGCCTCTCGGAATGCTCGGAAATCTCCTCGGCGGATGGTTCGTCCAGCGCAAACTTGCTCGTCTTTTCAAATATCGCCATCGCGTGACCGTCGACGCCTTTCGCTCCTCTTCAAATCCTAATGCCCACTCCGCATGCCCTTAACTCGTCCAACTCCATACAATTCGCGGTTTCCATACGCTACCGTATGGAACACCATACGGCCCCTCTGTACATTCTTGTGAAACCAATTTCTTGTGTGGCAGCCTTTGGTGTACATTGTTACTTAGCGATTCAGCGCTCCATTCGTCTCCTGAATCCTGAGAGGGTCAGGGTATGAGTTCGACCAAGCCCGAATCCGTGGTCAGAAACGAAACTCCTTCCGCTACACGTCGCGACACCTTAAGCGTTACCGACAATCGTACTGGACGCCAATACGAACTCCCCATCAAGAACGACACCATCCGCGCTCTCGATCTGCGCCCCATTAAGGTAAACACCGACGACTTCGGGATGATGGGTTACGACCCGGCGTTCACCAACACGGCCTCCTGCTCGAGCAAAATCACCTACATCGACGGCGACAAAGGCATCCTGCGCTACCGCGGCTATTCCATCGAAGAACTAGCGGAAAAAAGCACCTACATTGAAACAGCCTACCTGATTCTCTATGGCGAGCTTCCCGATAAATCGCAGTTAGCCGACTGGTCTTACAACATCACGCATCACACTTTCATTCACGAGAGCATCAAGAAATTTCTCGACGGTTTTCATTACGATGCTCACCCCATGGGCATGTTGATTTCCACCGTCGCTGCTCTCTCCACTTTTTATCCCGACGCCAAAGACATTTTTAATCTGGATTCACGCCGTAAGCAGACCTATCGGTTGATCGGCAAGATGCCCACGCTTGCAGCGTTCGCCTATCGCCACAGCCTGGGAATGCCCTACGTTTATCCCGACAACGATTTGTCTTATTGCGGAAATTTTTTGAACATGCTCTTCCGCACCACGGAATTGAAATATCGTCCGAATCCGACGCTCGAACGCGCTCTCGACATTCTTTTTATTCTGCACGCCGATCACGAGCAGAACTGTTCCTCCACTGCCATGCGCTGTGTGGGCAGTTCGCACGTCGATCCATATTGCGCTACAGCCGCAGCCACGGCTGCGCTCTACGGCCCGCTTCACGGTGGCGCCAACGAAGCCGTTCTTCGCATGCTTGTCGAAATTGGCTCGGTAAACAACGTCCCGGCCTACATCAAGCGCGTGAAATCGGGCGAAAAACTGCTCATGGGTTTTGGCCATCGCGTTTATAAAAACTACGACCCCCGCGCCCGTATTGTGAAGCACATTGCCTACGAAGTTTTCGATGTGATGGGGAAAAATCCGTTGATCGAAATCGCGCTGGAATGCGAGCGCATTGCGCTGGAAGACGATTATTTCGTATCGCGCAAGCTCTACCCCAACGTCGATTTCTACACCGGACTCATTTATCAATCCATGGGCTTTCCGGTCACCATGTTCCCCGTGCTTTTTGCCATACCGCGCACTTCCGGCTGGATCTCGCAATGGGAAGAAATGCTGCTCGACCCCGAGCAGAAAATTTCGCGTCCTCGCCAGGTTTATTTGGGCTACCCCCTGCGCAGTTACACCCCTTTGGATCGCCGCGGCTAGATGCGGTCTATTCACTAACCTCGTTTTAACGCTATTTTACCCGCACCCTTAGCCGTCCTGGTACCACAAGGAAATTGATTGCATCTGGACGCAATCTCTGGCAAAACACTCTGACGTCCCCGGGGGCCACACTCTAATATGGACATTTCAACGCGCCAATCTGGAACAGCTACTATCGTTGATGTAGTCGGTGACATTACTCTCTATAATTCCCCCGATGTCCGCAAAGTCTTGCTTACCCTTCTAAAAGAAAAAAAAGCGCCTCGTGTCATAGTGAATATGGAAAAAGTGCGATACATTGACAGCGCGGGGGTGGCTTCCCTGGTAGAAGGTCTGAAGGTTTCGCGCGATATGAAGAGCACCTTTGCTCTGTATGGCCTGAGCAAGACTGCCCAGGAAGTATTCGAGCTCACGCGACTCGTAAAAGTTTTTGAAATCTACAACACTGAAGAGGATGCCTTGCGGGGAGGCAGCGCTAACACCAACGTTGCTCCTGTTAGGTAAATTCCGGGCCGGCCGCGCGATTTCCTGGGGATTCTAGCCCGTCCGGATTCAACGATGTCACTTACTGAAACGATCGGCTCAGCCACGATCAGCGGGGTGGCCTATATAGGCGGCTTGGCGCGTTTGGCCGGCGGGTCCCTGCGCGCGATTTTCGTGGAACCCTTTCACGGAAAGAAGTTCCATATCAGCCGCGCCGTTCACTCGGCGATGGCTGTTGGCGTCGAAGCTCTCCCGGTTGTCTCCCTGATTTCCTTTTTCGTCGGCACCATCCTTGCCCTGAACGCGGCCTACGAACTCCGTAAGTTCGGCGCTTTGCAAGTAGTTGCCAGCGCCGTGGCTATTTCCATGACTCGCGAGTTGGGCCCGCTCATGACTGCCGTGGTCGTGATTGGCCGCTCCGGTTCCGCGTTCGCTGCGGAAATCGGCACCATGAAGGTGAACGAAGAAATCGACGCCATGGAAACCATGGCCCTTGAGCCCGTTCATTTCCTGGTTGCGCCGAAATTTCTTGCCATGCTGCTGATGGTTCCTTGCCTTACAACCTGGGCCGATTTTATGGGTGTGCTCGGAGGCGGTCTTTTCGGCGTCTCAGCCGCCGGATTTACCTGGGGAAGTTACATTCGCGCCACTCTCGATGCTCTGCAGTCTCGCGACATCATCACCGGCTTGGTCAAAGCCGCCATGTTCGGGCTCACCATCACCGCTGTCGGCTGTCAGGAAGGTTTTTCTACTGGACTCGGTTCCGAGCAGGTCGGACGTTCTACAACCTCCGCAGTGGTTAAATCTATTTTTATGGTCGTGTGCGTGGATCTGATCTTCACCGCAATTTTTTATTTGACCGCGCCTCGTTAAGAACAGGCGCGCATTCTTTTAGCGAGCGAAATGATTTACTTGTCCGAAACTCATGGCGATGAAAACTAATCCGCAAGACGACAAGGCGCGTGTTACCGACGGGGCCGCTATCGCCGTGCGCAACCTGCGTGTAAGGTACGGCGAGCGCGAAATCCTGCACGGCGTCAACTTCGAAGTCCCCGCCGGCGAGACCATGGTTATCTTGGGCGGTTCCGGCTCGGGCAAAAGCACTCTCTTGCGCACGCTGGTTGGATTGGAGCTGCCCAGCGCCGGCGAAATATGGATGCGTGGAAAGAATTTCGCCGCCATGTCGGAAAAGGATCGCGACGAACTACGCAAGAAAATGGGCATGTCTTTTCAAGGTGGCGCGCTGTTCGGTTCCATGACCGTCGGCGAAAACGTCTCTCTTCCGCTGCGTGAACATACCGAGCTCGACGATTCCACTATCGAAATCATGGTTCGTCTGAAACTTGATCAGGTTGGCCTTTCGGGTTTCGAGAATTACATGCCTGCGCAATTGAGCGGTGGTATGAAAAAGCGCGCCGCCATTGCCCGCGCTCTGGCTATGGACCCTGAAATTTTGTTTTTTGACGAGCCTTCCGCCGGCCTGGATCCCATCATCGCTGCTGGAATCGACGAACTGATTCTGAAGTTGAAGAAGGCTTTCCGCATGTCCATCGTAGTCGTCACCCACGAACTGGCCAGCGCTTTCTTGATCGCCGATCGTATGATCCTGCTCGATAAAGGCGTCATCGTCGCCAACGGCACGGTGAAAGAATTGCAAGCCAGTATGCAGCCGCGCGTGCGTCAGTTCCTCGACCGCGTTCCGGAACCGGAATTAACCGGAGAGTTTGATTATTTGCAAATGTTGACGGGAGACATCCCGCCCATTCGGCAATGAAACAGGTTTAAATCGCCTGCCGTGATATACTCCCGCGCTTGAAAGCGCCGAGGGTCGCCAGGCGGGGATCAATCGAGGAAACAGATGGAAGCAAAGCGCGAACAGGCTCTCGTCGGACTATTCGTTTTGGTGGCAGGAGGTCTCCTTGTTATCACGCTGATCCTCCTCTCCGGTGCTTTCACTACCGGTGACACCACCTTTCACACCTATTTCAAGAATGCCGGCGGCTTGCAGCCCGGTTCCGAGGTTCGCTACGCCGGTGGCCCACCCATAGGACGCGTTTCCAAAGTCCAAGTCGATTCGCAAGACGCCACACGCATGAAAGTCGATTTCGCCGTGCATCCGAATATTCCGGTAAAGACAGACAGCACCGTGCTAATTACCAGCAATAGCCCCCTCGGTGAAAATTTTCTGGGAATCATTCCGGGAACGAACGCCGCACCACGCGCCCCAGCGGGATACACCCTTAAGTCAAAAGAATTTGTGAGCTTTGCCGACATCGCCGACAAAATTAACGCCCTGGCTCCCACTGCCAACGATCTTCTAGTGAATCTGAATGATCGCGTGGTCGAATTAAAAGAAACCATCAATCGCGTTAACGACCTACTCAACGATAGGAATCGCGAAAACATCGGCGAAAGCCTCGCCAACGTCCGCGGCATGCTCCAGGAAGATCGCCCGCTGGTTCATTCCACCTTGGACCATGTAAACACCGCCTCCGCCAAGCTCGGCCCGCTAATTGACGACTTCAAGAAAACCTCCGAGCAAGCTAACCAGACTCTCGATCATATCGATTCCATGCTGAAGGAAAATCGCCCCGATATCCGCTCGGCGGTGAAGAATTTGCGAGCGTCGCTGGCCAAGGCCAATTCGATTTTGTCGCAACTCGATAATACGGTCGCTAATAACTCGGAGAATCTCGACGAGATTATCGACAATCTCCGCCGCATTACCGAGAACATGACCGCCTTTACCGAGACCATCCGGGAGCGGCCTTACCTGTTGATTCGTTCTTCGGAGCCCAAGAATCACGAGCCGGGTCAGGAACCGCCGAAGTAGGCGAAAAGGAGCGCGGAGTGTTTAGGTCACGAACTCAATCTGCTGCGGTCATTTTATCGTTGATCTGCCTCTCGGGCTGCGCTGCATCACGCCCCATGAAATACTACGTGCTCGATCCCGGTCCCGTCCCGGCGCCGCAGGGAGCCCCCACCTACCCGGTAACTCTGTTAGTCGGCCGCGTCAGCGCCTCCCATCTCTTCCGCGATGATCGTCTCGTGTATGGCTCTGGCCCGGTACAACTCGGAACTTTTTCTTACGACCGTTGGGCTGAGCCCCCCGCCGATTTGCTCCAGGATCTATTGGTCTCTACGTTGCGTTCCACTGGCCAATATCGTGCAGTTTCCACCCTTAGCAGCAACATTCACGGCGACTTTATAGTTCGTGGTCATCTGTGGGACATTTCGGAAGTCGATAAACCCGAATTGATGGCGCGCTTCCGTTTCGAAGTGGAACTGTTCGACCCCAACACCCGCACTACCGTCTGGTCTCATCGATATGAGCATGACGAGCCCGTCCAGGGCAAAACTGTAAACGATGTCGTCGTAGCCATGGACAAAAACGTCCGCGCCGGCCTGCAGGAAATCACCGCCGGCATCAGCGAGTATTTCGCAAACCATCCCGCGCAGCAGCCGCAAGCTCAACCGTCCGATAACTAGCCGTCGGAACGGGCTAACCTCCGTTTCGTACGCCCTTCGCAGAAGGATAACGAGTTTCCATCCGCATTCCGGACGCACGAGAATTCGTCATACTTCCGCTTTTCGTCAGGGCGCGACTTCTTGCACTGAGTTTTCGAAGGGCAGTCGTTCCGTCCGTTACCAAGATCAGGACGGCTTCAGCCGCTGACGGAAGAGTCTGCGGTTGCGACTCAGACTCAAACCCGCGGACGAACAAAGACGAATCTGCTCTTTCGTTTTCCCAACGAAGGATTAGGGTTATAATGCGCCCAGTTTATTGCCTCAGGTAATCCTGACGCCCAGCACTACTTCGTGCGGCGGCGCATTCTCGCGCGGCGAGGAGGCTGTCATGGGCCTGCAAATCGCGTCGCGCAAATCCGGTAAGGTGACCATTCTCGATCTGGTTGGTCGCATTGTCATCGGCTCCAGCAATGACTCCCTCGGCGTCGAGCTCCGCAAACTTGCCGATGCCGGCCCATCCGAAGTCATCGTCAATCTCGCCGACGTCACGCAAATGGACAGCTCCGGAATCAGCACGCTCGTGCGCTCCTTCGTCAGTCTCGAGCGCCAGGGCGGCGGTCTGAAAATCCTCAATCCCAGCGGCCACGTCAAAGAAGTCCTCGAACTCACGCGCCTGATCCAATCCATCCCCGCCTACACCGACGAAGCAAAAGCCGTAGCCGCCTTCCGCAGCGGCGTAGCCCACGCCTGACAAGGCCGTTGGATGACGCGGGATCTCGGCCGTCAGAGCGTAATCACGTCTTACTCTTTGCCTGTTTTCCTAGTTCTTGCCTTCGCTTTGCTCATCACATCGCCCTTAAACGCTCAACAGCCCGAAATCAATGTCCTCGCAGCTCGTGTTGCTGGGGAGTTTCCAAAGGCGGATGAAGGGAAAAAAGTTATCGTCTTCGATTTTATCGGCCCTGGTGAGAAGGACACTGCTCTCGGCCAGAAAATTGCCGAGGACTTTCGTAATGCCCTTTCTAAATCAAGCGCAGGTCTTATCATCATCGACAGCTCGATGATAATCGCAGCCTTCGACAACTATCCCGTGAGTTATCAATCTTTCGAAAAACCCGAATTAGAACTCTGGCTGGCGAAGAAATTGGGCGCAGACCTCATAGTTTCAGGAAAACTGCAGAAGGATAAAGAGAACCTAGCTCTTTCATTGAATGCTTACCAGGCTAATGGAACAGCCATTCAAGGATTTAAGATTAAATTCCCGATGACCGATCAGATGAAATCCTTGATGCATATTTCCGCCGCGACAGATCCACATGAACCTGCGGGAGACGCTTCAATAGACAAAAAGCAGCGTTCATACCCGACATGTACCTACTGTCCTTATGCATCATTTTCGTCGGAAGCAGTTAAACACCATACGCAGGGTACCGTCATCCTCGGCGTTCTCGTCGGCGCTGACGGCGTAGCTCACAATGTTAGCGTCTTGAAGGCGCTGCCTAACGGTCTAACAGAAAGTGCGATCGAGACAGTGCGATCGTGGAGGTTCAGACCCGCTATCGGGTCGAACGGAACGCCCGTTGAACATAAGACGATCATAGAAGTTGTCTTTCATTTGACGAACTAACAATACAGGGAGGAAGGAATATCAGGCGTTCTTCTTCAACTCAGCGAGAACCAGCTTGGCAACTTCCTTCAGCGTATCGAACACGCCCTGCCCCGTAACCGCAACAGCCTCCAGCGTTGGCTCGCCCTTCACCAAAAGCTGTTTCTTCAACTCTTCCACCGGCAGAATATTCGGCAGGTCGCGCTTGTTCAGTTGCAGCACGTAAGGAATCGTATCGAAATTCAGGTTGTGGTCCTTCAGATGTTCGCGCAGGTTGTCCAGTGTTTCCAGATTCGCGTCCAGCCGCTCTTCCTGCGAATCCGCCACAAACACCACGCCGTCCGCGCCTTTCAAAATTAACCGCCGGCTCGCCTCATAAAACACCTGGCCGGGAACGGTATAAAGGTGAAAACGCGTGCGAAATCCGCGTACCGTCCCCAAATCCAGCGGAAGGAAATCGAAGAAAAGCGTGCGATCCGTTTCGGTCGCCAGCGAAACCATCTTCCCTTTTTGATTCGTTCCGGTGTGGTCGTAAATCCACTGCAGGTTGGCGGTCTTCCCGCCAAGACCGGGACCGTAATACACCAGCTTGCAATTTATTTCCCTCGCGGGAAAATTAATAAATGGCACTATCTCCTCGGATTACCAGCCCGTTACTTATAGCACAGCCTCTGCGACACTCCAACGCGCCCCCTTCGCCTCTGCTTCGCAATTGACAACTCTAGTCCCCCTCTCGGGCATAGCTTGGGGCCCTGGCAGACCCACTAATCCGGAAAACGCCCTCCTGAGACTACTGGACGAAAGTATGCTCTTGGCGGCATATTGAACTAATCCGAGAAACAGAACTACAAGGAAAGCCATGAAGCTTGTCTCGGTCAACACCGGCCTCCCCCGCGAAGTAACCTGGCACAACATGACCGTCTCCACCGGCATCTTCAAAGAGCCGGTCAAAGGCCGCGTCGCCTTGCGCAAACTGAACCTGGATGGTGACCGCCAAGCCGACCTCGCCGTCCACGGCGGCGAATTCAAAGCCGTTTACTGCTATCCCCTCGTTCATTACGATTTCTGGAAAGCGCAGCTTCCCGGCAAGGATTTGCCGCTGGCTATCTTCGGAGAAAATTTCACCACCGATGGCGTGCTGGAAAACTCGGTGTATCTCGGCGACCAGTTTTCCGTCGGCTCCGCGCAAGTCGTGATCACCCAGCCTCGCCTGCCGTGCTACAAACTCGGCATTCGCTTTCAAGCTGACGACATGGTGAAGCGCTTCCTCGCCAGCGCCCGCACCGGCTTCTACCTGGCCGTCACCCGCGAAGGAGAAGTCGGTGCCGGTGACGAACTGAAAGTCATCGCACGCGACCCCAATGCCGTCCCCGTCTCCGAAATCACCCGCCTCTACATCGCCAAAAGATTCAGTAGCGCCGACGTGGCCTCACTCCAGAAAGCCCTGCAGGTCGAAGCTCTGCCGGAAAGCTGGAAGCAATATTTCCGCGAGCGCCTCGCCAAGACGCCCGGCTCACCGGAAGAAACGCACGGCGCCCAATAAACGGAACGGAACCGAACGATTCAGTGTCAGTCTCGATCTTGCTCTATGGAGTTTTGATTAAAGAACACTGTCGGCTTTCCAGAGCCAGCAACGCTTTTTTATTTTCGAGCCCGCCACCATACCCCACCAAACTCCCGTTGCTCCCAATCACTCGATGGCAAGGAACAATAATGGGAATTGGATTCGATCCGTTCGCTAAGCCCACCGCGCGCGACGCCTTCGGATTTCCCAGCCTCGCCGCCAATTGCCCATACGAAATCGTTTCTCCGTAAGGGATGCCGCGCAAACTTTGCCACACGCGCAGTTGAAATGCAGTCCCTTCCAGCGCCAGCGGCAAATCAAAATCTGTCAACTCGCCCGCAAAGTAAGCACGCAACTGTCGAACCGCTTCGGCAAACCCCGCGCGATCTTCCCGCCATTCAGATTGCAGCCGTTCCGCTCTCTTGCTAGCAGGAAAATTGATCAAGCGCAGCCCGCGCTCATCCGCCACCAGCAGCATCCTCCCCAATAACCCGTCGCAGTACGTATATCGAATCTCGTTCATAAAAACCTGCCCTACTCCTGCATACTGACCTTCACGAATCATCATAATGGCAGCGCCAAAAATCTTGCGCAAGCATCGCCCGGTTCAAGAACACCTCCGACGGCCCGCGGCCTACAGACGGTGTATCCTACGTCACGGCTATGCCCGACAATTCTTCTAACCCCTCAGACCAACCTGCCCCTTGGGGACGTCGCGAGCGCAACCGCCTGCTCCTTTGGGCCGCGATCGGCATCATTGTTCCAGGGTTATGTATCGCCGCGTTCCACTTGCTATTCAAGCCGCATGACGACACCTTCAGCGTTAAAACCGAATTGCCCGTGAAAGCTATCATGGCTTTCTTCGTCGTCCTGGCCACCTGGATCATATCGCGGATGGAGAAACGTCCTCTCGATGATTACGGCCTTCCTCTCTCCCAAACATTCGGAAAAAGATTCTGGGAAGGTTGCCTCTGGGGCTTCGCCATGCTCTCCGCGATTGTTCTACTCCTCCGCTGGTCCGGCCATTTTCAAATTGATTCCGTAGCTCTCACCGGCAGCGCACTCTTCCGTTACGCTTTGGGGTGGGCGGCCGTGTTCTTGGCCGTCTCTATAAGCGAAGAACTCGCCTTTCGCGGCTACTGGCTTTTTACTTTCGCCAGACGGTTACGCTTCTGGCCCGCTGCGCTGTTTACCTCCGCTATATTCGGAGTTGCTCATCTCGGCAATCCCGGAGAAAACTTCCTCGGAATTTTGCAGGTCGTCGCAATAGGGTTGCTTTTCTGCCTGATGATCCGCCGCACCGGCACTCTATGGTTCGCCCTCGGTTTTCACGCGGCTTGGGATTGGGCGGAAACATTTTTCTACGGCACGCCTGACAGCGGTCTAATCGGTGTAGGCCATTTCCTTAACACCTCGTACCACGGGCCCAACTGGTTGACCGGAGGCTCCGCCGGCCCCGAAGGCAGCATCTTCGCCTTCCTCGTCCTGTGTCTCTGCGCCTTCCTAATCCATCTCCGCTTCCCAAACGCAGTCTACCCCGACCGCCCCGCTTAAAGGTGGGAAGAGAATTTGCTTACGATGGGTTAATTGCTAGCGGTACTTCGATGAGGCGGGTATTACGCGCTGACCCAAACCCGTCGAAGCCGACGTTTGGCCGGAGTTTCGCACACCACTAATTCTCAGCCCAGCTCGAGTCCTGTTCTTTCGCTGGTCCTATTCGACCGGAATTTTCGTCCCTTGCTGGCCGGTTTTCGACAAGTGCTCGATCTTTTCATCGATTACTTCCCGAATCGCCTTCAGGAACTCTACGCGCGAGTTGGATAAATGTTGGCGCACGGCCGGTGAAACGCCCAGCCGCGTCCGAATGAAGTCCATCACTTCGTAGCACGGACACCGCTCATGACTTGCGCTTGTCCCCGCACCGCTCTGGTTCGCCTGTTGCTGATTGCTCGCTTGCGCTTCGATCATTGTGCCTCCTGCATTTCTACGGTAAGTAGCCCTTTCTCCAATTTTGCGCGCGAAGGTGACAGCGACGCCATTGACCTTGGCAGCCCGATGTGGCGGCGCAGCGTGCCAATCTCCACTACTAATTCATCGCCTTTCTTAAATAACCCAATTTCACCCTTGGTGGCAAACGGCAAAAGCACCCGAATTTCGTAGGTCCCGTTCCGCTTCTCAAAGCTATAAGGTTTTTCTGTTCGCGTTACCGCCGACGGGTCTTCCCCACCAGGATACAGCAACGCGGCAAGTTCTCGGAGCCGCTGCACTCCCAAAACCTCATGTGAAAACAACGGAACCCGCTTCACCGGCACCGGCGCAAAGTATTCTTCAATTTCGCCCAGCACATTTTCTTGCGACATATGCCAGTCGTTGAACCACACATCACGCACTTCCGCCGGCAGCACGCGATTCACAATGATCGAATCCACCGTCAGCCCGTGCAGCGAGAAGTACACAAACGCGCGCTGCGTCTCGCGCAGCACCATCTTCTCTGGATTAGTCACCAGCCGCACGCTGGTGACCTGCGGATTTCCCATGATTTCGTCGATACCATCCAATTTATCAAATAGCTCGCGGATATTTACAAAGTAGCTGTCCGTGGGAAGCTCGAACGGTGCCACGCGATTTGCGATCGGCCTCACCGCTTTCAACAGATTTCGCTGAAACGGAAAAATGTGCTTCATATACCAGTCCAGCGTCGTGGGCATGCTGATGAATCGCAACGATTCTGCCGTAGGCGCTGCGTCCAGCACGATTACGTCGTAGCGGTTTTCGCGCCGGTACTGGTTGATGTACATCATCGCGCTTAGTTCTTCCATCCCGGGAAGAATCGCCAGTTCCTCCGCTTCCACTCCGCTGATTCCGGTAGTACGCAACACCGCGCTTACGTACGACGAAATCTCCTGCCAGTGTCGCTTGATCTCTTTTTGAATGTTCAACTCGAAAATCGAAAGCTGTTCGCTCACCGCCAGCGGATCGGATGTCTGCGCCCGAAACAAGTCATTATCCAAATCAAAGCAGTCCGCCAAGCTGTGCGCCGGATCAATGCTCATAATCAACGTGCGGTGCCCCAGCTCAGCCAGCTTCATCCCAGTAGCCGCCGCCAAACTCGTCTTCCCCACGCCACCCTTGCCCGTAAACATAAGAATCCGCATACCCCCATTATACGGCGGGATGGGGTTGTCGCGGTTGCTGCGACGACTGAGGTTGAAACCGGAGGCACGGAGCCAATCAAGCGGTCGAGACTGTTTCGGACCCGGCGGGGATCACGGGAACACTCTTGAGTGGTGGAAACATTAATCTGGGCCAGCAGGCGGCGGCCGTCACCGGCCTGGTAACCGGGGCCAACGACCTGACGAAAATAGCAGGTATGACGACGTCAGAACAGGCGGTTACCCTCGTAAATGCGACACAGAGTGTGACAGCGGCTGCCGACCAGCTCGAAGGCGATCAAACAAATAAAAAACCGGCTTCACAGGGGAACTGCGTTGAAGAGGGACAAACACATTGCAATTAACTTGGATTAGAATCTTCCCGACGTTGGGAGAAGTTGACATCCTTTGACGAAAAGACATATTTTTTTCCTTATCGTTGTGAATCTCGGCGTACTGGTCAGCTGCCTTGATCTTTATCACCAAGGACATCCGGCGGGCCAAATGCTGATAGTTTTCGTAATATCGACCGTTCTGATCAATATAATTGCTGAACTGCCCCGACGAATAAAAGCCAAACGTCATGATAGAGGCTAGTTGTTTAACCGTTTCATTAATTGGCCCGAGATGTCGCTCGAATGCACTAATTTTAAGCCCGACGTTGCTTGAACTTGCGTGATGCCGAATCTTTTCTGTGGTTCGTACAGAAAAGGTTCGGATTTTGACTTAACAACCGTGAGCAAGAGTCTCGACTCTTAACCCCTTATTCATTCCAAAAATGGGCCTCACTCCCACCGAGTACTAGCCCGTCCACACACACAGGTCCTTGAATTCCTCCAAAACGCGTGCTACGTTTTTTCGTGACTATTATTGAAAAGTTATGCGACGCGCAGTCGGAGCGAAAAGGTCATGCGCCCGACTTGTATGGGGCTGGGCGCGGAATAGACGACGTTACAAACCCTGCTTCCTTCTCGAGAATTTTGCCGGCTAACTCGCGCCTCACTGATCGCCAAGAATCACCATTTCTACCGTGCTTGTCGGGAGCGATTTTCGCGAAAGGTTTGGCCTGCTCAAGCACATTTCTACCCGGTTCTGGTCAAAATGTAGAATGCGACGTAACTCCTAGAAAACAATCAGCGGAAGAATTTCTACCCGGGGCCACAACCACACCCAGCGGTCACGCGAAATTGCGCCGATTCCGCCTCGGAAAACCGTCCCGGATTCCCCCGCCACGTGCTAAAATGATCGAGCATTCGTTGCTTCTGTCTCCCCGCAATTTTATCGGGTTGCAAGATCGCGATTGCCGTTCTATCCGTCTAACCGTACCGGCACAAAAATGACCAAGAATATTCGTAACATCGCAATCATCGCGCACGTGGACCACGGTAAGACCACCCTCGTCGACGCCATGCTGCGCCAAAGCGGCATCTTCAGCCAGCACGCCCACTTAGTTGAGCGCGTGATGGATTCCAACGACCTCGAACGCGAGCGCGGCATCACCATCCTGGCGAAAAACACTGCGGTCACCTATCACGACACGAAAATTAATATCGTGGACACGCCCGGCCACAGCGATTTCGGCGGCGAAGTCGAACGCGCCCTCCGCATGGTGGACGGCGTCCTGCTCCTGGTGGACGCCAGCGAAGGCCCGCTCCCGCAAACGCGCTACGTTCTACAAAAAGCGCTGGCCGCCAAGCTGCCTCCCATTATCGTCCTGAATAAAATCGATCGCGCCGACGCGCGTCCTGCCGCCGTGCTCGATGAAATTTACGACCTCTTCATCGATCTCGACGCCACCGAAGACCAGCTCGATTTTCCCGTGCTTTACACCAACGCCCGCACCGGCGTGGCGCATCGCACCGTGGGTGACTCGTCAACAAATCTTCAGCCGCTCTTTGAAACCATCGTCGCTTCCATTCCGCCGCCTTCGGGCGATCCCGAAGCCGTGCTGCAGATTCAAGTCACCAATCTCGATTACAGCGAATATCTAGGACGCCTCGCCATCGCCCGCGTTTTCCAGGGCACGCTGAAGCGCGGCACCGAAGTCGGCATCGCAAAACTTTCCGGCGTGATCCAGGCCACCAAAATCACCAAGCTATTTACCTTCCGCGGTCTCGAACGTGACGAAGCCGAAGAAGTTTCCGCGGGCGACATCGTAGCCATCGCGGGTGTCGAAGGAATTCAAATCGGCGAAAGCATCACCGATCTCTTAAATCCCGCGCCGCTCGAGCCGCTGCTGATCGACGAGCCTACGTTGACCATGGTTTTCACCGTGAACACCTCGCCATTCGCCGGCCGCGAAGGACAATACGTCACCTCGCGCGACCTGCGCGCGCGCCTCGACCGCGAATTGCTCACCAACGTTTCCCTGCGCATCGAAGACATGGGCGCCACCGATTCTTTTCGCGTCCTCGCTCGCGGCGAACTTCAGCTGGCCATCCTGATCGAAACTATGCGCCGCGAAGGTTACGAGCTAATGGTCGGCAAGCCTGAAATCGTGGTGAAAACCGAAAATGGAAAGCGCCTCGAGCCTTTGGAAATCCTGATCGTTGATTGCCCCGAATCTTTTATTGGCATCGTGATGGAAACTTTAGGCCACCGCCGCGGTGAACTGGCGAAAATGGTCAACCATCATTCCGGCCGCGTGCGCATGGAATTCCGCATTCCTTCCCGCGGGCTGATCGGCCTTCGCGGGCAACTGCTCACCGACACGCGCGGCACCTCGCTGATTCACTCCATGCTGGAAGGCTGGACCGAATATGCCGGAGACATGGCTTCGCGCTTGACCGGCGCTTTAGTGAGCGACCGCGCCGGAGTTTCCACCGCCTACGCCGTGTGGGGCATTCAGGAACGCGGCGAAATGTTCGTGGGTCCGGGCCTGGAAGTGTACGAAGGAATGATCGTCGGCGAAAACGCGCGTGAAGATGACATGAACGTCAACATCACCAAAGAAAAGAAGCAAACCAACATGCGCTCGTCCAGCGCCGATGAAGCCATACGCCTGGTGCCGCCCCGAGAACTGACCCTCGAAAAGGCCATCGAATTCATCTCCGATGACGAATTCGTCGAAGTCACGCCGAAATCCATACGCCTGCGCAAGAAAGTTCTGGACGCCAAGAAGCGCCCCAAGCGCTGGCAGGAAATCCGCGCCAGTGTCGAGTCCGCTTCGAGCTAGTCGAAGCGTGAGTTAGTACTAGACGGATTTGGTGGTTTTAACATTGTTTGAGTGTTCGCTAGCGGGATGGAGGATTCCCATGAGCGGGCAAAATGGCTCCTTTCAGACTCGGAATATCCCCGTAACTAAAAGGCTATACAGCACTTACGATTACCATCGCACCGGAATTCAATTTGCGATGTATATGGTCGAGGTTGGTATCTGTGGACATTGCTCGCCCCGAAGCTAAGCGGAAGAAAAAGATACGCCGGACGATTTATATCGCCGTAGCGGTGGTTCTGATTCCGCTCGTAACCTACGCCCTCTCGAAGCTGAAACCCGCTGCGCCTACGGTGGACAGCGCCACGGTCTGGACTGACACCGTGAAGCGCGGCCCCATGCTGCGCGAGGTGCGCGGCCTGGGTACCCTGGTCCCCGAAACAATTCGACTGATCCCGGCGGTCACCGACGGCCAGGTGGTACAGCGCAATTTGTTGGCCGGCACTCCGCTGAAGGCTGACACCATAATCTTGGAAATGAGCAATCCTGAACTGCAGCAAGCCGAGCTCGATGCCGAATATCAAATGAAGGGTGCCGAAGCGAACCTGGAACAGACCAAAGCGCTGCTACAGAATCAGCTGATGGACAAGCGCACGCAAGCTGCGGCGCTGAGTTCCTCGTACCACACGGCGGTGCTGGATAGAGATACGAATAAGCAGCTCGCTGACAACGGCTTGGTGTCCGATTTGATTTACAAGAAATCGCAAGTAGTGGCCGAGGAGCTTGCCAAGCAGGACGATCTGGCGCAAAAGGAAGTTGAGACTTTTTCGAATTCGATTGCGGCGCAAATTGCCGTGCAACAGGCCACGGTGGATGAAAAGCGCGCGATGTATGAACTGAAAAAATCGCAATTGGATCAACTGAAAATCCGGCCCGGTATTGATGGCGTGCTGCAAGAGCTGGACGTGGAAGTCGGACAAAAAGTGACGCAGGGAACCGTGCTGGCGCGCGTCGCTCAGCCTACGCATTTGAAAGCGCAGCTAAAAATTGCCGAGACCCAGGCGAAAGACATTACCATCGGGCAAAAGGCATCCGTGGATACGCACAACGGCATAATCGCGGGACACGTGATGCGCATCGATCCCGCCGTGGTAAACGGAACGGTTACGGTGGACGTCGCGCTGGATGGCCCGTTGCCGCAAGGCGCGCGGCCGGACCTGAGTGTGGAAGGCACCATCGAGCTCGAGCGATTGGCGGATGTGTTGTACGTTGGCCGCCCGGTACATGGCGAAGCGAATAGCACAGTAGGATTGTTCAAGGTGGTCGATGATGGTGGAGCGGCGGTTCGCGTGCAGGTGCAACTCGGCCGCACCTCGGTCAACACCGTGGAAATCGTCAAGGGCCTGCAAATCGGCGACAAAGTGATTTTGTCGGACATGTCGGCTTGGGACAATTACGACCGCGTGCAATTGAAATAATGAACGGAACATTTTCAGGCCTTGGGAACGTAACTAGCTTGGGTACGATATTTGTTAGCAAGAGCGGAAGGAGCCAACATGGATACAGCGCCGAAATCAATGATTCGTCTGGAAGGCGTGACGAAAGTTTTTTACACCGATGAAGTGGAGACGCACGCGCTCGGCGGCGTGCATTTGGACATCAAGAACGGCGAGTTCCTTTCCATCGCCGGGCCTTCGGGATGCGGCAAGTCCACGCTGCTTTCCATCCTCGGCTTGCTCGATTCGCCGACGGACGGCAACTACTGGATCAACACGCAGCCGGTGGCGAATCTTTCGCTTTCCGACCGCACGCGCATTCGCAATCGCGAAATCGGATTCATCTTCCAGGCGTTCAATCTGATCGGTGACCTGACCGTTTTTGAAAACGTCGAGTTGCCGCTCACCTATCGCAGCATGGCTTCGGCCGAGCGCAAGAAGCGCGTCCAGGAAGTGCTCGAGCGCGTGGGAATGGCTCATCGCATGAAGCACTATCCTTCCCAGCTTTCCGGCGGCCAACAGCAGCGCGTGGCCGTGGCCCGAGCGCTGGTCGGTTCACCTTCCATCCTGCTGGCGGACGAGCCGACTGGAAACCTGGACTCGAAGAACAGCGAAGCGGTGGTGGATTTGCTGCGGCAACTGCACCGCGAGGGCGCGACGATCTGCATGGTCACGCACGATCCGCGTTACGCCAGCGTGGCGGACCGCACCATCCATCTTTTCGACGGTCGCATCGTCGAAGAAACTGTCGGCACGCACACCGCGTCCGTTTAACCGGTTTCGCAAAAACCGAAAACCCTTTTTGAATGCCGCAGGCGAGAAAAGCATTCGGCTGCCGCTCTACGAGTGTGCTTAAAGAAGTTTCAAGACGGAAAATGAGCGGGCGAATAACGCACAACTGATTTCAACGGAACTTCCGGAGGCGGGAATGGGGACGTTGCTGCAAGACATGCGCTACGGAATACGCATGCTGTCGAAAAATCCGGGCTTCGCGATCATCGCGGTGCTAACTCTGGCTCTCGGAATTGGAGCGAACACTGCGATTTTCTCGGTGGTGAACGCGGAGCTACTGCGGCCCCTGCCGTTCCGCGATTCGAGCCGGCTGGTGAGCGTGGCGACCGCCAATTCGCGCATGCACTCGTCGAACGGTTCCGTCTCATATCCCGATTTTGTGGATTGGCGCTCACAGAATCAGGTGTTCGAGAACATGGCCGCTTATACAGGAGCGACTTTTACCCTGACTGGCCAGGAAAACCCGGCGCATTTGGAGGGCGCGATCGTTTCCGCGGAAACTTTTGATTTACTGGGGGTTTCGCCGGAGCTGGGACGAACCTTTCAGCCGGGCGAGGACGAACCGAATCATCACGTCGTCCTCATTAGCGACCGTCTGTGGAAACAACAATTTGGCGGCGATCCCGGAATTGTCGGACGCACGATTACGCTCGACAATGATGGATACACCGTGGTTGGCGTGATGCCGGCAAATTTCCGCTACCCGCTGCAGCGCGAGCCGGAAGCAATTTGGTCAACGCTTTCGCCGTTGAATGAAACCACCGACAACTCCCCTCCGATGGTGCAACATCGCGGCGCACATTTTCTAACCTGCATCGCGAGATTGAAACCCGGCGTCACGTTGGCGCAAGCGCAAGCAGCCATGGACGTGATCGCAAGCTCGCTGAGCAAGCAATACCCCGACACCAACAAGTACATGAGCGTGCAGCTGAGCTCGGAGCAGGACCGTTTGACTGGTTCCATCCGCCCGGCTCTGCTGGTGATGATGATCGCAGTCGGATTGGTATTGTTGATCGCCTGCGTCAACGTAGCGAATCTTTTGCTGGCACGCGCCACCACGCGCGGACGCGAGATTGCGATTCGCACGGCCATGGGCGCCGGACGAATTCGGGTGGTACGACAGCTGCTGACGGAAAGCTTGTTGCTCGCAATTGTTGCGGGGATTTTTGGAGCAGTATTGGCGTTTTGGGGCAGCGACGTTCTGGTGCGCTTGAGCCCCGAGAATCTTCCACGTGTCGGCGAAATTCATATCGACGGTTGGGCGCTCGCGTTCACTGCGGCCTTGTCGCTGCTGACAGGAATTGTGTTCGGTCTGGCGCCGGCACTGCAGTCCACTCATTCGAATATCGTGGAGGCGCTGAAGGAAGGCTCGCTGAGCACGACCGCGGGACGCAGCCGCCATGGGCTGCGCAGTTCGCTGGTTATCGTGGAGATGGCGCTGGCACTAATTCTGTTGGTGAGCGCGGGATTGCTGATTCACAGCCTGATTCGACTGCAAGATGTGAATCCGGGATTCGATCCACACAACGTGATGACCGCAAGCCTGGACCTTCCGGACGCGAAATATGCCGATCCGCAGAAAGCTGAATTTTTCCGCGAGCTGATTCCACAGCTACAAGCGATACCGGGCGTGCAGTCAGCCGCCGCGGTCTTCCCGTTGCCGATGAGCGGAGACGAAATCCGCGCAAGCTTTCAGATTGAAGGACGGCCGGTAGCCAAGAGTGACGAGCCTCATACTTCCGTTCGTTGCGTCACACCCAATTATTTCACTACTATGCGAATTCCCTTGCTTCAAGGGAGAGAATTCACCGAGCGCGACGAGGCCAGCACGACTCCTGTCATCATTGTGAACCAGGCGTTTGCGCAACAATTCTTTCCCGGCGAAAATGCAATTGGAAAGCACATACAGGCCGGCATCTCCAACTCCGGCCCGGGAACGGCACCCATGCGCGAAATCGTTGGCGTGGTGGGGAACGTAAAATTTCAAGATTTGATTACGGAGTTCGGTCCGGAATCCTACATTCCCTATGGACAGCTTCAATTCGGCTCCATAACGATCGTGGCGCGTTCGTCAAAAGATCCCGAAGGATTGGCGAAACCGATTGCGTCCGCGGTGCAGTCGCTCGATAAAGACTTGCCTACATATTCTCCAAGAACGGTAGAGCAATATTTAGACGGAACGATCGCCGTACCGCGGTTTAACACTTTCCTTCTGGCGATTTTTGCAGCGCTCGCGATGGTTTTAACAGCCGTTGGCCTATACGGCGTGATTTCCTACACGGTGGCGCAGCGCACGCATGAGATCGGCATACGCATGGCATTAGGCGCGCAACCCGGCGACATGATGCGTTTGGTGGTTGGTCAAGGAATGCGGCTCGCGCTATCTGGCGTAGGACTCGGATTGGTTGCGGCCTTGGGATTGACGCGATTTCTTTCGAGCCTTCTTTTCGGCGTAAGTTCCACGGATCCGGTGTCGTTCGCTGCTGTGGTAGCCATGCTTTTCGCCGTGGTGCTGCTGGCTTGTTACATTCCGGCGCGAAGGGCGATGCGTGTGGATCCCATGGTCGCGCTGCGTTACGAGTAGAAGGAGAAAAGATGGGAGCCTTACTGCAAGACCTGCGCTATGCCGTGCGAATGTTGGCGAAAAGCCCGGGCTTTACGTTGGTGGCGATACTTACGCTAGCTCTGGGCATCGGCGCGAACGCCGCGATATTTTCGATCACCGATCAGGTTCTGCTGCGGCTTCTGCCGGTGCAAAAACCCGAAGAGCTGGTCGTGTTGCGCTCACCCGGACCGCAGCCCGGAAGAAACTGGAGCGATGGCGACAGAGGCGCAGCATGGTCCTATCCGATGTACAAAGATTTACGCGACAACAATCAGGTTTTCTCCGGCTTGCTGGCAAGGTTCGCCAGGCAAGCGAGCGTTTCCGGTCAAGGGCAAACCGAACTCGCGGACGCCGAACTCGTAACGGGAAATTATTTTGAAGTGCTGGGCGTTCGTCCGGCGCTCGGGCGCGTTTTCAATTCGCAAGACGAAACTGCACCAGGTGCGAATCCGGCAGTGGTACTGAGCTATGGATACTGGCAGCGTCGATTCGGGCGCGATCCCGGAATTTTGAACAAGCAACTGGTTGTGAACGGAATTTCCATGACCGTGGTGGGAGTCGTGCGTCGCGGATTCTTTGGGGTTCAAGTGGGGCAGACGCCCGACATTTTTGTTCCGATCACGATGAAGGCCCAGATGACGCCGAACTGGGACGGCTTGGCAGACCGTCAGGATCATTGGCTGGCGATTCTGGGGAGATTAAAACCGGGAATAAGCCCAGCGAAGGCTGAAGCCGGTCTTCAACCGGAATACAGCTCCATCTTGCAATCTGAGTCTTCGGCGCTGAAATCATCGTCGCAAGCAAAGAAGGATTTTCTAGCCAAGAAAATACTGTTGAATACGGGATCACACGGACGCCCGATCCTTCAGCACGATGCGGGACAGCCTCTGCTGATTCTGCTGTCCATGGTGGGATTAGTGCTGTTGATCGCCTGCGCAAACCTGGCCAGTCTCTTAGTGGCGCGCGGCGAAGCCAGGCAGCGAGAAATCGCAGTAAGGATGGCGATGGGCGCGGGCCGCTGGCGGCTGATTCGGCAACTTCTCACGGAGAGTTTGCTGATTTCGCTGGCGGGCGGAGCCGCGGGATTAGTCGTGGGGTCCTGGACGCTTGGCGCGCTGGTTAGCTCGGTGCCTGAAAATATCGGAGCGTCCGGGCTGCAAGGAAAGTTCGACTATCGTGTGCTGGCTTTTGCCCTGGGACTTTCCGTGTTGACCGGAATTCTGTTCGGTTTTTTGCCGGCGCTGCGCTCCACACGGGCGGACTTGCAGACCACTCTACGAGAGCAAGGAGCAAATGTTTTTGGCGGCAAATCGAATGTGCGATTGCGCAAAGTGTTGTTGGTTTCGCAGGTAGCCTTGACCGTGGTTTTGCTGGCCTCGGCCGGATTTTTCGCGCGCAGCCTGATGAATCTGAAAAGCCAGGATCTGGGAGTGCGCACCGACCACGTCATCCAGCTTTCGGTTTCGCCGGAGCTGAATCGTTATACGCCGGTACAAACGGACGCCCTCGTGGATCGGCTGCGAGAAAGCATAGCCGCTTTGCCCGGCGTGCGTTCTGTGAGCACATCGGAAATAGAATTGCTCGCGAACAGCGAGTCTTACGCAAATATTACTCCGGAAGGATTTCCGATGACGGAAGACACCAACACAGACGTCCAACAAAATTGGGTTGGTCCCAATTTCTTTTCGACTTTGGGAATTCCGCTGCTTGCCGGACGCGAGTTCGACAATCGCGATGTTTCCGGTGCGCCCAAAGTAGCAATCGTGAGCGAAAAAACGGCGCAAATGTATTTTCGCGGGCAGAATCCGGTCGGCCGCCATTTTGCGTTTGGGTCCGGCAATAATGTGCGCCCCGACATCGAAATCGTCGGCTTGGTAAAAGACAGCAAAGACACTGATCTGCGGCAAGAAATACGGCCGCTTGTCTATATTCCTTACGCGCAAGACACTCACCAGGGCGACGCAACATTTTACGTGCGCACAAATGTTGAACCCACTGCCATGGCAGCGACGCTGCGCAAGACCATACAGAGCGCAGACCCAAATCTGCCGGTGTTCGATCTGAAAACCCTGGACCAGGAATTGGATGAGATTGCTTTCTCCGAACGGCTGCTCACGTTTTTCTCGCTGTGTTTGGGCTTGTTGGCCGCTTTGCTGGCCGCGATAGGGCTCTACGGCGTGATGGCCTACATGGTGTCGCGGCGAACTCGCGAGATCGGAATACGCATGGCCCTGGGCGCCTCACAACAGAATGTTGCGTGGCTGGTACTGCGCGAAAACGTGCGCATATCTGCTGCAGGACTGGGCATAGGACTTGTGGCGGCCTTTGCCCTCGGCAAATTGATCGAGTCCCAGCTATTTGGAGTGAAAGCGAGCAACCCGTTGGTGTTTTTAGCGGCGGCTGTGATGCTCTCAACCGTCGCATTTCTAGCTGGATGGCTGCCCGCGCGAAGAGCTGCTGCCGTGGATCCGATGGTCGCCCTGCGCTACGAATAAAGTTACTCCGAGAAAATTCAGGAACGCTGAAACATAAGTTGTGAGGAACGCGTACCAAAGAGTACGCGGCCAAGGCAGCAGGCAGGAAAGAGCTGATGCCGAGCTACAAGGAGTGAAACATGGAAACGCTGTTGCAAGATATTCGTTACGGCGCGCGAATGCTGATGAAGAACCCGGGCTTTCTGATCATCGCCGTTATCACACTGGGCCTGGGGATCGGTGCGAATACCGCCATCTTCAGCATGGTGGACTCTTTGTTACTTCGGCCGCTGCCGGTGCCGGACCCGGGACGGATTGCAGTTCTTGCCATGCAGCAGAAAAATGGGCCGATATTACCAACACTGTCCTTCCCCGATTACCGCGATATTCAAAGCCAAACTTCGGAATCCTTCTCGGGATTAGCGGGATACATCCTGGGATTAGACGGGATCAGCTCTGCGGGAGCGAAACCGGAGCGCATCATGACGTCCTATGTCTCCGGAAATTTTTTCTCGACATTGGGATTGAAGCCGGCTCTTGGCCGCTTCATTTTGCCGTCAGAAGGCGAAACACTCGGATCCGATCCGGTAATGGTGCTCAGCTATTCGTATTGGAAGACGCACTTTGGAGGCGACGCCGCGATTGTAGGCAGAAAAGTTTCCGTGGACGGCCATCCGATCACCATCGTCGGCGTGGCGCCTGAGGGTTTTTACGGAGTCAATTCCGTGGTCGCCATTCAGGGATACATGCCGATTAGTCTGGCGCCGATGGGAGGTTATCCCCGCGATTTCATGACCAATCGCGCAGGCCGCGTAGTCCTTGTGCTAGGGCGCTTGGCGTCCGGCTCGGACTTTCAAAAGGCGAACGCTTCGCTGGCGGTCATGGGCCAGCGTCTCTCGCAACAGTATCCGGATGTGGACAAGGATTTAGGCGTGAAAGCCTATCCGGAGTTGCGCGCGCGGCCGAATCCTGATCCCAATAACACGGTGCTCGTGGTATCGAGTTTGTTCCTGGGTTTGGCGGCGTTGGTGCTGCTGCTGGCATGCGTGAACGTCGCCAATATTCTGCTGGTGCGCGCGACCATCCGCGAACGTGAAATGGCGATTCGAGCGGCGCTGGGCGCAGCGCGTGCTCGCTTGATCCGGCAGCTCCTTACCGAGAGCATTCTGTTGGCGCTGATGGGCGGCGTAGTGGGCATTCTTCTGGGAAAATGGGGCAGTTCTGCGCTCAGTTCAATTCATCTGCAAACAGATTTGCCTATACACTTTGATTTTCACTTTGACTGGCGCGTTTTTGCGTACGCCTTTTTGTTCGCGGTGCTGACCGGAATCGTCGTTGGACTTGTGCCGGCCGTTCGCGCGTCGCGTGGAAACCTGAGCGCGATTTTGCATGCAGGCGGGCGCGGCGTAGTGGGAGGCAAGAGTCGATTGCGCAGCACCCTGGTGGTGGCGCAGGTGGGTGGCTCGCTGATGCTGCTGATCATGGCCGGACTCTTTGCTCGCAGCCTGGGGAAAGCGCAGCACACGAATCTGGGTTTCAACCCGAGCCATTTGCTGAATATGACCATGGATCCGAACGAGATTGGCTATAACGATGTGCAGTACCGCGAATTCTACAAAAATCTGCTCGAGCGCGTTCGCGCGCTTCCGGGCGTGCAGTCCGCCAGCATCGCAAGCTCTGTGCCGCTAGGCTACATAAACTCGGGTGACACGCTGACTGTGGAAGGTTATCAGCCACCGCCGGATCAGCCCGCGCCGATGATTCAATACAGTTTAGCTTCGCCGGATTATTTCGCGACCATGGAAATTCCCATGGTGACCGGACGCGCGTTTAAATCCACCGACGACGCGAACACGCAGTATGTCGGCATCATAAATGAAGCCATGGCCAAGCAGTTCTGGCCCAACGCAGATCCGATCGGACGCCAATTCAAGATTGGCGCTGATCCGAAACACTGGATAGAAGTGGTTGGTGTAGTGAGAGACGCAAGGTTTCAGGGGCTCCGCGGTCCGGTGCAATCCTATTTTTTCCTTCCGTTCTTGCAGCAGTACGAGGGAAATTCCCTGGAGACATTGCAAGTGCGCACTCTCGGTGCTCCAGAAGCGATGACGCCTGAGATCGAACGCGTGGTTGGAGCGCTTGCGCCAGACCTGCCGGTGTTCGATGTGAACACCATGAGCCAGGCTCTGAACACTTTGAACGGCTTGCTTTTTTATCAGATTGGCGCGGTGCTGGCGGCGCTACTTGGGATTTTGGGACTGGTGCTCGCGGTTGTCGGAGTGTACGGCGTGATTTCCTATGCCTCCAGCCAGAAAACACATGAGATCGGCGTTCGAATGGCGCTGGGAGCCCGGCCGATAGACATTCTGAAAATGATCTTCAGCCAGGGGTTATTTATCATCGCCATCGGTTTGATCCTAGGAATCGCGATGGCGCTGGGGGCAGCGCGCCTGTTTGGTAGCTTTCTCGCCGTCAGCCCTATGGACCCGGCCACCTACCTTGGCGTTTCGGCGATCCTCCTAACTGTAGCGCTGGCAGCTTGCTACATTCCCGCGCGTCGGGCTATGCGGGTGGATCCAATGGTGGCGTTGCGTTACGAATAGGCTGCCCGGCGGAACTGTCCGAAATCGCGACAAACATTCCCGTAACTGGTCATGTCCAACCGTGAGTTGTGCGTATACTTCCCGCAATGTATTCTTGCCACGGTATTTAGACGCTCGCTCTGCTGGAATCCGAACTGCCCATATATGGGAGGCTTCCAATGGCGTTCCCGCTAAATACGCGCAAACGAACCTGCCGAGATGGTTACCATGGCGGTTGAACTGATGAATCAAGCAGGACCAACCCAGGCACGCATCATCATCGCGGATGACCAGCCAGACGTTCTGGAGGCCTTGCGGCTGCTATTAAAAGGTCATGGCTATGTGACTGAGGCCGTGACCTCTCCAGCAGGCTTGCTGGAGGCGCTCGGAAGATCCGAATTCGATCTCGTTCTGATGGATCTGAACTACGCGCGTGATACCACCTCGGGCCGCGAAGGCTTGGACATCCTCACTCAACTGAAAGATTCTGGCGACGCACCGCCGATTGTCGTAATGACCGGGTGGGCTACCGTGGGGTTGGCCGTGGAAGCCATGCAGCGCGGCGTCGGAGACTTCGTCGAGAAGCCCTGGGTCAACACGCGCCTTTTGGAAGTTCTCCAAAAACAAATCAACATCGGGCGCGAACGTCGCAACGCCCGCCGCAGCGCCATTGAGAACAATCGCTCGCAAAACGAGATTGCTTCCCAACTTCAACGCCAAGGGCGCGAAATAGAAGAGGCCCGCGCCATCCAGCTCGGTTTCTTGCCCAAGGAAATTCCACAGATTGCCGGATATCAAATCGCAGGAGCTTGGCAGCCCGCGCGTGTTGTCGGGGGTGATTACTACGACGTTCTGGCATTTGGAGAAGATACGCTGGGGCTGTGCATCGCCGATGTCGCTGGGAAGGGAATGCCTGCGGCGCTGCTGATGTCCAATCTGCAGGCGGCGGTTCGTGGACTTGCTTCGCCGGCCATGTCTCCTGAGATTTTGTGCGAGCGCTTGAACACGCTGATTTACCGCAACATCGCAAGCGACCGTTTCATTACGTTTTTCTATGCCCATCTGGATGGGGCGTCCCGGCAACTGTGCTATTCCAACGCCGGCCACAACGCTCCCATTGTTGCGCATCGCGACGGCTCCCACGAACGATTGGATGAAGGCGGAAGCGTGCTGGGGATTTTCCCATCTCAACATTTTGTCGCAGGTACCTACACGCTTCGGCCAGGAGACCGCGTGCTGCTCTTCACCGACGGCGTGGCGGAAGCCAGCCTTCCGGAAGGCGAAGAATTTGGAGACGCGCGCCTGATCCAGTTGCTCCGGGAAAATTGCGAAGCAAGCGCGGAACAACTGCAGAAGACGATCCTTGATACCGTGGGAACGTTCTGCGGCGGCAACTGGCACGATGATGCAACTTTGATCGCGATTGCAGTGCAGTAACGCACAGGGAGAGAAGCGAGATGGGCGCCTTGCTCGGTGACTTGCGGTACAGCCTCCGAATACTAAGGAAATCTCCCGGCTTTGCAGCCATCGCTATACTTACGCTCGCGCTCGGCATCGGCGCCAACTCCACAATTTTCAGCTGGATCAATTCCACCCTGCTCAATCCGATCCCCGGCGTCACGCATACTTCCGATCTTGTCACCATGACGGAAGGTGGAACCGCAAAGGCTCCCATCCCATTTTCCTATCTCGACTACATGGACCTGCGCAAACGTAGTCGAAGTTTTTCCGGAATCATCGCCTACCACATTCGTCCCATGAATCTTACAGGCAACGGCAAACCCGAGCGCGTTTGGGGCACGTTGACGTCGGCAAATTATTTTGATGTGCTCAACGTCAGTCCAATTCTGGGCCGCGGCTTTTTACCGGTCGAAGACCTGAAGCCGGGTGGCGCTCCGGTGGTGGTGATCAGCTATAGGCTCTGGCAGATTCGTTTCGCCGGAAATGCTTCCGTGATCGGCAAGACATTAAGGATCAACGAGCAACCATTCACGATCATCGGGGTGGCGCCAGCCGTGTTCCAAGGCGCTCAAACCGGTCTTCGCACGGAGCTTTGGGTTCCGCTGATGATGCAGCCCGGTCTCGATTCCAATCGCGACAAGCTGCAGACTCGCAGCGAGACCTGGCTAATGCTCATGGGGCGTCTTGCTCCGGGAGTTTCTCGCGCGCAGGCGCAAGCGGAGATGGATCTGCTCATGAGCCGTATCGTCGAACAATTTCCCACTTCGCATTTGGGCAATAACGCCGTGACGTTATATCCGCTCTGGCGTGCGCCGTTCGGCGCGAACGCTTATATGTACATCCTCCTTCCCATGCTGATGGCTATTGCGGGCGTGGTTTTATTGCTCGCTTGCGCCAACGTGGCGAACTTGATGTTGGTAAAGTCAGTTTCTCGGCGGCGCGAAATTGCGATTCGCCTTTCGATTGGAGCCAGCAGGCCGCGCCTCGTCCGGCAATTACTGGTGGAGAGCTTAGTTTTGTCTTTAGCTGGCGGGGTTCTCGCGATGTTTCTAACGGCCTGGACCACCGGAACGCTCGCGGAATTTATCCCGCCAACCGGAATCCCCATCGGGCTGAATATACCCGTCGATCGCACGGTGTTCTTCGTTACGTTCGCGATCTCGGTTCTAACTGGCGTTATATTCGGCATTCTTCCGGCGTTGCGCGCTTCCGATATGTCGCCGGTTTCAGTGCTGAAAGAAGAGGCGGGCAGCGCTTCCGTTGGGCTTCACAGGGCACGGTTATCAAGCGCTCTGGTCGTCGCGCAAATTTCGCTTTCGCTTTTCTTGCTCGTCAGCGCAGGATTATTTATCAGGAGTTTTCGCCAAGCGCAGCAGTTCAATGCAGGCTTCAACCCAGACCACGTATTGCTCGCTTCCTACAGCCTCCTTCCCGCTGGTTATAGCCAGGCTCGCGGGCTGGAATTTCATCGGCAGCTCTTGGCGAAGTTGGAAGCGCTGCCGGGAGTGGAATCGGTCTCGCTATCGAGTTGGGTTCCACTTGGTTACACAAACAGCTCCATGCCGGCTTCGCCCGAAGGCTACATTCCGCAGCCCCACGAATCAATGGAAATTGCCGCAGCTACCGTGGGACCGAACTACTTGCGCACGATGCAAATTCCATTGGTGTCGGGCCGCGAGTTCACTGTAAAGGACACAAACACATCGCAACCCGTAGCCCTTGTGAATCAGAAGTTTGCCGAGCGATATTGGCCTCAACAGGATCCGCTAGGCAAACGCATCTTCGCCGATGGCGTGTGGTTCACCGTCGTTGGCGTGGCCCGCAATGCGAACTACAACTCGTTGAACGAGACACCGCAACCGTTTTTGTATCTTCCAACATTTCAGGACTACGACTCTTCGCCGGTGATTCATGCGCGCGTTTCCGGAAACCCGCTCGCCTACACCGCGGCAATTGAGAAAGCGATTCACAGCTTGGACGCGGATTTGCCTGTTTATGATGAGTCCACTCTAAAGCTGCGCGTGCAGGTGGCCAGCACAGGGCAGCGTATCGCCGGTACCTTTGTGGGAGCCTTTGGTCTGCTCGCGCTGGTCCTGGCGGCCGTAGGCATTTACGGAGTGATCGACTACAGCACGCGTCAGCGCTCGCATGAAATTGGAATTCGCATGGCGCTCGGTGCGCAGCAAAGCGATGTGTTCCGTCTGGTGCTGGGGCAAGGTCTGCGAATGATCATCGCCGGACTCTGCATTGGACTCGTTATGTCCGTGGTGCTTACACGTTTTCTGCGCAATATACTTTTTGGAGTCGGCGCCACGGACGCCGTTACATTTGCAGCGGTGGCAATTCTGCTGTCCGCTGTGGCGCTGCTCGCTTGTTACGTTCCCGCTCGACGGGCGATGCGCGTGGATCCCATGATTGCGTTGCGCTATGAATGATCGCGCTGCTCGATAAATTTAGCCGGAGAGCCAGGATGGATACGTTCCTTCAAGACGTGCGCTACGGACTGCGAATGCTGGCAAAGGCGCCGGGATTTGCAGCGGTAGCAATCCTCACGCTGGCTCTTGGTATCGGCGGAAATGCCACCGTTTTCAGTTGGATCCGCACGGTTCTGCTGAATCCCTTGCCGGGAATCGCTCATGCGGACCAATACATTGCCGTCGAGAGCGTGATGCCCAGCGGCGAATATCACACCAGCTCCTACCCGGACTACAAAGATTATCGCGACCGCAACGATGTTTTCTCCGGACTGATTGGATTTGAAATGGCGGGTGTGGACATGAGCCTGCGCAACGACGCTCCACCGGAACGCGTGTGGGGAATCATCGCGACAGAAAATTATTTTGACGTGCTGGGCGTTCAAGCCGCCATGGGGCGCACGTTCCATCCGGTTCCCCATCAGGGATTGAATTCCGACCCTTACATCGTTCTCGGCCATGCATTGTGGGTGAGGCGTTTTGGTTCCGATCCCAAAGTGCTAGGCCGCACGGTTCACCTCAACGGCCACCCCTTTGCGGTAATCGGTGTAGCTCCGCAGAATTTCTACGGCACGATCGTGGGTATCAACGCCGAATATTTCGTTCCCATGATGATGCAGCCGCAGATTTTGCCCGGCGAAGACCTTGAAGAACGCTGGCCTACATTCGTTCACATTATGGGCCGCCTAAAGCCCGGGGTAACCATGACGCAAGCCCAGGCCGAGATGGCCACACTGGCCGCCGATTTCCAAAAGGAATATCCAGACGCGGAAAAGGGTGTGGGGGTTTTCTTGACGCCGGTATGGGGAGCGCACTACGGTGTGCAGGATTTCCTTCGCAGCGTCCTGGGATTCCTGATGGTCGTTGCTTTGTTTGTGCTCTTGATCGGCTGCGTAAATGTGGCGAACCTGTTACTCGCGCGCGCAACCTCTCGCGAAAGAGAAATTGCCATACGCGCCGCGCTGGGAGCCAGCCGCAAACGTCTGATGCGCCAACTGCTCATCGAGAGCTTGTTGCTTGCAACCGCAGGGGGGATTGGAGGCGTGCTACTCGCTCTCTGGGGAACGAATCTCCTTACATTTTTCCTGCCGCCGATGCATTTGCCGGTTGGGCTTCCACTCGGCATCGATCGCGCCGTGCTGGCATTTACAATAATTCTGTCCCTCGGGACTGGCGTCATTTTTGGGCTAGCACCGGCTTGGCGCGGCTCGCGCACGGAATTAAACCAGTCGCTCAAAGAAGGAAGCCGCGCTTCCGGAGCAGGAAGCGGAACTTATCGCCTGCGCGATCTTCTGGTCGTTTCAGAAATGGTGCTCGCGACGGTTTTGCTGATGGGCGCCGGTCTTCTGTTGCGAAGCTTGCACAACGCTGAAAGCAAAGGTCCCGGCTTCAATTCGAATCACGTAACGGTCGCTGCCTTTGATTTGCGGGCCACGGACTATACCGGGCCACAAGGCGCCCTCTATTTCGATCATCTGATCGAACGAATTCGCGCGTATCCGGGAGTGCAGTCGGTTAGCTCGGAACTATGGGTGCCGCTTTGGTTTACAGGACGCGGTTATGCAGGTGTGCAGATTCAGGGCTACACACCGAAGCCTAATGAAGACATGGGTATCGATTACAACGTAATCGGCCCCGATTATTTCCATACCCTGCAAATCCCTCTGATGAATGGGCGAGATTTTTCGGAGCAGGATCGCACCGGCGCTCCAAGAGTTGTAATCGTGAATCAAACCATGGCGAACCGCTTCTGGCCGGGAGCCAATGCGTCGGGCCACCAGGTTCAGGTTGGGGGAGTGTGGCGCACCGTGGTGGGCGTCGCGCACGATATCAAGTATCACCGCATGAACGAAGATCCTCGCCCGTTCATCTATTTTCCCCAGCTGCAAGCGGACGGAACGGAAGCCAACATTCTGGTGCGCGCGGCGATCCCCGCTGCGGCCGTAATCACCGAGGTCCGCGCCGCCGCAAAGTCACTCGACACCAAAGTGCAGCCGATTGAGACCGACGACCTGGAGGGATTGCTGCACGTGTCACTTTTCGCAAACCGCATCGCAGCCACTCTGGCGAGCGTGCTCGGAGCGTTAGGCATGCTGCTCGCGGCAATCGGAATTTATGGCGTGCTTTCTTACAGCGTCAATCAGCGCCTCCGAGAAATTGGAATCCGCATCGCGCTGGGAGCGCAGGCAAAAGATGTTTTGCGCCTGGTTGTTGGGCACGGACTGCGACTGGCAGTTTTCGGCGCGGCCGTGGGAGCGCTGATTTCGATTCTCGCAAGGCGAGGAATGAGCAGCCTGCTGTTTGGAGTAAGCGCAACGGATCCGATAACGTTGGTCATGGTGTTGTGCGTGGTGACTTTCGCCGCAGCATTTGCGGCTTATATTCCCGCGCGGCGGGCGACGCGCGTGGATCCGATCGCAGCTTTACGCCATGAATAATTATTTTGCACCGGAAGGTTGCAGTAGAGCGAGGCCCTAATCATCGCCTTGGCCTCATAAGGAGTGAGACAGAGTGATCAAACTTAGAGATGTTGAAAAAGTTTACGAATCAGGCGCTGGAAAAACCTGGGTGCTAAGGCGCATCAACCTGGACATCGCCGAAGGCGACTTCATCACCATCATGGGTCCCTCCGGCGCGGGAAAGTCCACGCTGATGGGCATTGTTGGAATGCTCGACGGCGCGTGGAAAGGCGAGTACTACCTGCTCGATAACGCGGTCCACAAACTCGACAATCGCCGCCGCGTCGAACTGCACAAGAAATATATCGGTTTCGTGTTTCAGCAATATCATTTGCTCGACAACCTCACCGTTGCAGAAAATCTCGACCTGCCGCTTTCCTACCGCGATATCAAGAAGACTGAGCGCGAAGGAATGGTCGCGGACATCCTCGACCGTTTCCAGATCGTCGGCAAGAAATCTCTCTTTCCCAATCAGCTTTCCGGCGGCCAGCAACAGCTGGTGGCTGTCGCGCGCGCCGTGATAGGCAAGCCGAAATTGATTCTGGCGGATGAACCTACCGGCAGCCTGCATTCCAGCCAGGGAAAAATGATCATGGATTTGCTCAAGAAATTAAATGAAGACGGCACCACCATTATCCAGGTTACGCACAACGACGCGTGGGCGGCCTACGGAAACCGCATCATTCAATTGGCCGACGGCTGGATCGTGGACGGGCAAAAGGCCGGCGCAGCATAGCCGCCGCTTGATTCACGATCGGAAGTTCGGGGCGAAACGAGGACGGAATGGAAACGCTGCTGCAAGACATTCGCTTTGGCGTGCGAATGTTGGCGAAGAATCCCGGATTCACTCTAATCGCGGTTTTGACGCTGGCGCTGGGTATCGGCGCGAACACCGCGATTTTCTCCGTCGTCAATGCGGTGTTGCTGCGTCCGCTGCCGTATCCCCAGCCGCAACAGATTGTGACCCTGAACGAAACCATACTCGGCAAGAAATGGCAAGGTTCTGTCTCCGGTCCCAATTTTCTCGATTGGCATGCCCAAAACCAATCGTTTTCCGCTCTGGCCGCCTACTACACGAACGGATTCAATCTAACTGGAACGGGCGAAGCGCAGCGCATTTCGTCCGCTTATATCACCCCGGACTTTTTTGATGTTTTTGGCGCCACGCCCGCGATGGGCCGGCTGTTTCTTCCCGATGAGTTTAAAGCGGGCGGAAACAACGTTGTGATTATCGGCGACGGTCTATGGCGGCGAGTCTTCGGCGGCGATCCGGGCGTCCTTGGGAAATCCGTTACGCTGAGTGGACAATCTTTTACCGTGGTCGGAGTTCTTCGTTCAACTTTCCAACCGCCGTCCAACGAAGAACTATGGACTCCGCTTCAAGCAGACAATCCGCTGCTCACCCGCTCTCGCGGCTCGCATTGGCTGCAGGTTTTTGGACGCATTAAGCCCGGAGTACCGCTTGCCTCCGCGCGCGCGGACATGGACACCATCGCGTCCCGTTTGCGCCAGCAGTATCCGGACAGCAATGATTCTCGCGGAATTGTAGTCGTTTCGCTGCAAGAGCGGCGAGTCTCGGGCATACGGCTGGCTCTTTTGGTGCTGCAACTTTCTGTTGGTTTTGTTTTGTTGATTGCCTGCGTGAACGTTGCCAATCTCCTGCTGGCGCGCAGTGAAGCCAGGCGAAAGGAAATGGCCGTCCGCGCGACTTTGGGAGCCGGGCCGGCTCGCGTGCTCCGCCAGCTTTTGAGTGAAAACATTCTGCTGTCTCTGGTCGGCGCCGGGCTCGGTCTTTTCCTGGCTGAAATTGGGACCAGCGCGCTTTTGTCGGCAGCTCCGGCCGGGCTTGTCCGCCAAATGGGACAAGTAACCATCGATCGCAACGTTTTCCTCTTCACTTTGGGCCTTTCATTGATCAGCGGTTTGTTTTTCGGGTTAGCGCCCGCCATTCAAGCCATGCGCATTGATTTAAACCAAGCGCTTCGTGATGCAGGGGAACGCTCGGGATCCGCGGGCGGAGGTTCGCGATTCAAAAACTCGCTCGTAGTTCTGGAAGTTTCGCTTGCGATGCTTTTGTTAGTGGGCGCGGGGCTCTTGATCCGCTCGTTCGGCTCTCTTATCCGCGTTTCTCCCGGGTTCGAGCCTCACGATTTGTTGACCATGAATTTTTATGTTCCCGGCCTGACTTCTGAAGCCGTACCGGCACAGCTTGCTTCAGTGCGGGCCATGCTTGCGGCCATGAGAAACGTGCCGGGAGTACGTTTTGCCTCCACCATCATCGATCCACCCTTCTCCGGGAATAACGTGAATGGTGATGTCACGATCGAAGGACGTCCAGCTGCGAAAGCTGAGCAGGAGCAATATGTGGAATATCGGATTGTCAGCTCGCAATTCTTCGCGTCCATGGGCATGCCTTTGCTTCGCGGACGCGATCTAACTGAGCAAGACGACGCGAACAGAGCCAGGGTTGTAATCATTGATCGCACCGCTGCCGACCGCTATTTCCCTGGTCAAGATCCCATCGGTAAACGCATTTCGATGTGGACTGATGGCGAAGGAAAGGACAGCAAGCCAGTCTGGCTTGAGATCATTGGCATCGCGCCGGAAGTGCACCAATTCGGCCTCGATGATATCCCGCGGCCCTCCGCATATTTTTCGATGAGCGTAATGAACAACGACGATCTGGCGCAATTTATGCCGCTATCGCCGATGAGCATGGTCGTTCGCACATCAGTCGCGCCCGCTACTCTTGCGAAACCGATTGTTGACGCGATTCATTCCGTTGATCCCGACATGCCGGTGACCGGAATTCTTCCCATGGATTCGATCCTCGCCCAATCCTTGGCGCAGCCGCGTCTGGCGTCATTGTTGCTGGGTATTTTTGCAGGTTTGGCTCTGCTCTTAGCGGCCGTGGGTATTTACGGAGTAATTGCCTACAACGTTGGCCAGCGGACACGTGAAATTGGCATTCGCATGGCATTGGGAGCTCAAAACTCCAACGTTCTTGGATTGGTCCTGAAACACGGAATGTCCTTGGGATTGATCGGGCTCGGCATCGGCTTGGCTGCTTCGCTCGTCCTTACGAGATTTTTGAAGGATCTTCTCTTTGGCGTGGGTCCTACCGATCCCATCACTCTTCTGGTTGTGGCCATCCTTCTCGCGTTTGTTGCTTTCCTGGCGTGCTACGTCCCGGCGCGGCGTGCGATGGCAGTGGATCCAATCGTGGCTTTGAGATGCGAATAGGGTTTAGGTTCTGATCGGACCGTTCAAGTCACAGGAGAAAATATGGCGGCATTCTTCCAGGATATTCGATACGCGATTCGCACACTAGGGAAGAGTCCTGGTTTCACAGCCATTGTAGTATTGACGCTCGCTCTCGGCATCGGAGCAAATACCGCCATCTTTTCCGTTGTGAATGCGGTGCTCCTCGCGCCCCTTCCCTATAGCCAGCCTAACCAGCTTGTGATGGTCTGGATTTCCAATATACCCAGAGGCGACAAGATAGCTCCGGCCTCTGGCGGTGATTTCGCTGAGTGGAAATCGGGAAACAACGTCTTCTCGGGCATGGCAGCTTCCAGCGATGAGATTTTTACCCTCACCGGCGCGGGCGAACCTCAGAATGTGATCGGCTATCAATTTTCAGCAGATTATTTTCGCCTTCTGGGCGCTCGGCCCGAATTAGGCCGTACCTTTCTAGATGAAGAAGACCGGCCCGGCGGCGCCGACGTGGTCATACTAAGCGATGCGATCTGGCGACGGGGATTCTCGGCCGATCCCCATGTCGTGGGCAAATCGATCACGCTGACCGGAAAGCCATTCACCGTGGTCGGCGTCATGCCGCCCAATTTCAAATATCCTTCAACGGTGGAACTCTGGACTCCATTAGCGCTTCCCACTTCCTATCTCACCAACTACGACGACACACCACTCCGCATCATGGCGCGTCTGAAACCGGGCGTGACCCTGAAGCAGGCTCAAGCGCAGATGGATTCAATCGAGCAGCGCATCGCGCAGGAGCATCCGCAAACCGACACCGGCAACAGCGTGACCCTGGTCCCGCTTCGCGAGGAAATCGCAGGCGATGTAAAAATGCCTCTCCTGGTTTTGCTCGGCGCAGTCGGTTTCGTTCTGCTGATTGCGTGCGCCAATATTGCCGGCTTGATGCTGGCGCGCGCCGCGGGCCGGCGCAAGGAAATCGCGGTCCGCGTTGCGCTGGGCGCAAGCCGCGGGCGTCTGCTTCGACAATTTTTGACCGAGGGCCTTGCGTTGTCGTTGATGGGAGGAACCCTCGGGTTCTTGATCGCAAGCGGCGTGACCGGTTTTTTGCTTTCCATTTTTCCAAATAACATCGCGAATCTGAGCATCCCTCAAGTAGCCAGCATTCCAGTGGACGTTCGCATATTTGCATTCACCCTGCTCGCCGCGGTACTCGCCGGATTGCTATTTGGAATGGCGCCGGTGCTAGGTTTGAAAGTGGACGCTTCCGTGGACAATTTAAGAGGGTCCAGCCGAAGTATGACCGCCGGCTCGGGCGAACTTCGTTTGCGCAGCGCGCTGGTCGTAAGTGAATTCGCGCTGGCTCTCGTGCTGTTGGTTGGTGCTGGTTTGCTGATTGGAAGTCTTCGCAATCTGCTGCAAGGAAACCTGGGGTTCGATGCCGGCCACATTATTTCTGCCCAGCTGATCCTTTCCCAAAGCAAGTTTCCGGCCGCCCAGCCGCAGAAGCCGTTTGAATTCGCGAACGAAGTGCTCGGGGAAATCAGACGGCAACCCGGCGTCGAATACGCAGCGGCGGCCGACTTCATGCCCCTGAGCGGATTCTGGGGCGCCGCCAATTTCACCGTCCAAGGTCAGCCGGAGCCCACGCCGGGCCAGCGGCCAAGCGCAAAATCGGAAAGAGTTACGCCGGAATATTTTCGAACCATGGGAATTCCGCTTCTGAAGGGCCGGGATTTCACGGAACAAGATCGGAAAGATGCGCCCCAAGTTGTTGTCATCAACGAAACGCTCGCCCATCAATTCTTCGGAAGCCGCAATCCTATCGGCGAGCGCTTGAATTTGGGAGATTCCAAGAAGCCTGACTTGTGGGAAATAGTTGGCGTTGTGGGCGATGTTCACGCCTTCGGTTTGGAGGAGAAAGTTCGCGGCACGCTCTTCCGGCCATTCGCGCAAGTCCCCGTCCCGGTCGTGGCTTTTGTCGTACGCACCTCCGGCCCTCCGTCCAATCTCACGTCGTCCCTGAAACAAGCGATCTGGTCGGTGGACAAAGACCAGCCCATTTACAAAATTGTCGGTTTGGATCAGCTGGCGAACGAATCTCTAGCGCTCAGGCGTGTCAGCTCGGTCTTGCTCGGAGCCTTTTCCGCGCTGGCTTTGTTGCTGGCCGGTCTGGGCATTTACGGGGTGATGGCTTTCTCCGTAGCGCAACGCACGCATGAAATCGGCGTGCGCATGGCTCTGGGAGCGCAGCCTGGCAGCGTGCTGAAAATGATGGCGGCCTATTGTATGAGAATCGTTATCGCAGGCATGGCCATTGGGCTTGCTGGAGCGCTGGCGTTGTCGCGCGTGGTAGCCAGCCTGTTGTATGGATTGAAGCCGACGGATGCGCTGACCTTTTTCTTTACCTCAGCCCTACTCGCCCTCATTGCGCTTGTAGCGTGCTATGTTCCAGCGCGCCGAGCGATGCGTGTGGATCCGATGGTTGCGCTTAGATACGAATAGTCCCGAAAGTCTGGGAAAAATATGTCGCGTTGCGATACGAATGATGTGAAGCAGGTTGAACTGCGGGGCGGTTCAAATCGGAATGGTCACACAATGTATGGAAGAAGCTAGCCTGGCGGGCGTTTCAGCCCTGGCGCAGGAAATTGACGAACGACTGTCGGCTCTGCCACATGCCGCAACCGCGGATTTGCGCCAATTGCGTCGTGAATTCTCAAAGCGCTTGAAGGATGCCGCGCCCTATGTGGTGATCGAGCTGGCCTCTCTTCTGCTCGAAGTGCCAGGCATGGAATACCGCTTCATCGCCTACGAGCTGATCCACCATCACCCGGGCGCCCTCTGGCATTTGAATGCGTGGCAATTGGAGCAACTCGGTCGTGGAATGGCCAGCTGGAGCGCAGTGGATTGTTTTTCTGTCTATCTTGCCGGCCCGGTGTGGCGCGAAAGGAGGGTGCCCAACAGCCTGATTCATGGGTGGGCGAAATCCATTGACCGTTGGTGGCGCCGCGCTGCGCTAGTCGCCACCGTGCCGCTCAACTGTAAGTCGCAGGGTGGCGCCGGTGACACGCATCGCACGCTGCAAGTTTGCCGTTTGGTCGATAGCGATAGCGATCCCATGGTGGCCAAAGCGCTTTCCTGGGCCTTGCGCGAACTCGCCAAGCGCGATCCACGCGCCGTCCGCGAGTACCTTAAAGATCGCAAAGACACGCTGCCCTCCCTGGTGCTTCGCGAGGTTCGCAACAAGCTCGAAACCGGTGTAAAGAATCCGAAGTTGAAAGAATGACAAATTAATTTAGCTTATGGAAATTAGTACTAAGGTCCCGTAGAGGTGGACAGGCGGTCAATACACAGTAGAATAACCGTCCAGCCTAAATCTCTCGGGGGCAAAAATAATGGAAACGCTTTGGAATGATTTGCGATATGGATGGCGCGTGATGCGGCGGAGCCCCGTTTTCGCGGCGGTCGCATTGCTCACTCTCGCCATCGGAATCGGAGCGAATGCCGCAATCTTCAGCATCGTGAATGGCGTCTTGTTGCGGCCGTTGCCGTTTCCCGATTCCAGCCGGATCGTCACCATTTGGGAGACGGACGCTAATCGCAACGTGGTACGCGGAACCACTTCGCCCGCTGAACTTCTTGATTGGCAGGACATGAATCATTCGTTTACCGAGCTTTCCGGCTGGCGCTCCCTGCTTTTTACTATCACCGGCAGCGGCGACGCCGAACAGGTTCACGGTTCGCAGGTTACTGGCAATTTTTTCAGGATGCTCGCTGTAGGCCCGGCCATCGGCCGCGATTTTTCGAAGGAGGACGCGCAGCCGGGCCACGAACAGGTGGCCATCCTGAGCTATGCCCTGTGGCAAAGGCATTACGGCGGAGATTCAGGCATTCTCGGCAAATCCATTTTGCTGGACGAGAAACCTTACACGATCATTGGGGTTCTCCCACGCTCGTTTTCTCTGTATGGTATCGCGCCCGCGCTCGATGTTTGGGTCCCTTTCGCTTTCAATCGCGCTCAACTCAACCGCGAAGACCACGAACTCGTCATATTCGGCCGATTGCGTCCCGGTGTCTCGTTGGCTCAAGCGCAAGCCGAGATGGAAACAATCATGGCCCAGTTGAAAAAACAGTATCCGGGAATCGATCAGGAAAACGGCGTGCGCGTCTCGGGATTCCACGATGAGCTCACCAAGAGTCTTCGGCCTTCCATCGTCATCCTGCTGGTCGCGGTAGGATTCGTGCTGCTGATCGCCTGCGCCAACGTCGCGAACCTGATGCTAGCCCGCGCCGCCACGCGCGAGCGCGAAATCGCTGTCCGCGCCACCTTGGGTGCCGGGCGCCGGCGGATTATTCGCCAACTCCTCACCGAAAGCGCGCTCATGGCCGTCATTGGCGGCGTGCTTGGGATTGCCGTGGCCTATGGCGGCATCCATTTGCTGCGTGGAGCGCTTCCGCCACCCGGCGGTCGAGGCCAAATACCTCACGCGGAATGGATCGGTATTGATGGCTCCGTTCTGGTCTTTACGCTGTTTGTTTCGTTACTGACCGGAATTATTTTCGGCCTCGCGCCTGCCGTTCAAATATCGCGTTCGGAATTATTCGAGTCGTTGAAAGAAGGAAGCCGGGGATCAACGGGAGGACGCCGCAGCCGCTTCATTCAGTCCTCACTGGTTGTTTCCGAAGTAGCGCTTTCATTGATGCTGCTGGTGGGCGCCGGAGTATTGATTCGCAGCTTTTTTCTGATCATGTCGGATAGCCTCGGTTTCGATCCCGCGAACGTTTTGACCATGCAGATTTTCCTGTCGGATTCGCATTATCCGAAGGGCACACAGGTGAACAATTTTTATCAGCAGGTGATCGAAGGTGTAGGCGCGCTTCCCGGCGTGAAATCCGCGAGCGCAGCTAACTTTCTTCCCCTCACAGGCTGGGGAGCCTTTTGCGATTTCGATATCGCTGGACGCGCCACCCCTCCTTCCGGCGAACATTTCACCGGGCAATACCGTGTCGCCGATTGGCGTTATCTGCAGACCATGGGCATTAACGTAAAGGAAGGACGCGACCTCGTTGCTTCCGACGGAGCGAATACTCAAAGCGTGGCGCTGATCAACGAAGCGCTCGCGCACCGCTACTGGCCCAATCAAGACCCCGTCGGCCAGCAAATCCGGCTGAAATTTCCCGAAACGCGCATGACCTGGGATCCAGAACCGCGCGAAGGCTGGTTGACCATCGTCGGAATCGTAAGCGACGTTCGCGATTGGGAGTGGGGCGAACAAAAAGTTGGCCAGATTTATCTGCCTTACATGCAGAATGCCTCGCGCATTATGCATCTGGTGGTGCGCTCCGATGGGGATCCAACACAACTCGCTTCCGCCGTGCGCAGCGTCGTAAATCGCGTGGACCCCAATCAGCCGGTCACCGAAGTACGTTCCATGGATGAATATCTCGCCGCGTCCGTTTCACGGCGCCGCCTGAGCATGCTTTTGCTCGCTCTCTTTGCGGGTGTTGCCACTGTCCTTGCCGCTGTCGGAATCTACGGAGTAATGGCTTATGCCGTAACGCAGCGCTCACATGAGATTGGGATCCGCATGGCCCTGGGGGCGGAACCCGCGGATGTGTTGCGCATGGTCGTCAACGACGGAATGAAGCTTGCTGGAATCGGCCTCGTGATTGGCATCGCCGCTTCTTATGCAGCGGTCCACTATCTCGCTAGCCAGCTTGTTGGAGTGAAAACCAAGGATCCCATCACGGTTATCTGCGTGTCGCTCGGGTTGGCGCTCATCGCCATATCCGCGTGTTATTTCCCGGCGCGTCGCGCAACCAGGGTGGATCCTTTGGAGGCTCTGCGTCATGAGTGAAAAACTAAAGTGAACTCTCAGCCGAACGCCGGAAAGAACGAAGAGAGCGGCAAAATTCAGGGAGATGGTTTCCGCAAAATGATGCCCACACACACACCCAGAACGCGAATACTTGTCGCGGACGATCAGCCCGACATTCGCGAAGCTTTGCGCCTTTTGCTGAAAGGGGAAGGATTCGAGACCGAGACGGTCGCCTCGCCCGCTGCCGTGCTCGCTGCGCTGGAAGCTCGCGAATTCGACGCGCTCCTGATGGATCTGAATTACGCGCGCGACACTACTTCTGGTCACGAAGGTCTCGATCTGCTTTCCAATATTCGCGCGAAAGATAGCACGCTCCCCATCATCGTGATGACCGCCTGGGGAAGTCTCGAGCTCGCCGTGGAAGCTATGCGCCGCGGCGCGAAAGACTTCATGCAGAAGCCCTGGGAGAACGCCCGTCTGCTGGCCATACTGAGAACGCAGATAGAGCTTTCGCAAGCGTTGCGCAAAAGCCAGCGGTTGGAAGCGGAGAACCGGCTCCTGCGTGCAGACGGGCGTCCCGTGATGATTGCGGAATCCGCAGCCATGCGTCCGGTAATGGATTTAATCGCACGCGTTGGCCCATCTGATGCGAACGTCCTGATCACTGGTGACCACGGAACCGGCAAGGAAGTCGTCGCGCGCACTCTCTACGCCCTTTCTCCGCGCTCGGGCCGTCCTCTAGTAACCGTAAATGCCGGTGGATTGCCGGAAGGTGTTTTCGAGAGCGAGCTATTCGGTCATGTGAAGGGCGCCTTTACCGACGCGAAATCTGACCGCGTGGGGCGCTTCGAACTCGCCGACGGTGGCACCCTATTTCTTGACGAAATCGCCAACGTGCCCATGAATCTGCAAGCCAAACTGTTGCGCGCCCTGGAGACCGGAGAGCTTGAACGCGTGGGGTCTTCCACCACGCGCCGGGTGGACGTGAGGATCATTTCCGCGACGAACGCCGAGGTGCAAAGCGAAGTAGCCGCCGGCCGCTTCCGCGAAGATTTGCTTTTCCGCCTGAATACCATTGAAATTCATTTGCCTCCGCTGCACGAGCGCAAGGAGGACATCTCAATTCTCGCGCATCATTTTCTACGGCAGTCTGCGCAACGCTACCGCAAGCAGTTGGAGGGCTTTGAACCCGTTGCACTGCAGGTTCTAATGGACCATCCTTGGCCCGGGAATATTCGCGAGTTGGACCATTCCATCGAGCGCGCCGTACTGCTGGCCGAAGGCCCACAAGTGCGAGCGGGAGATTTGGGTCTGCGTCCCGCGCGTGAGGCATCTTTGCGACTGGACGAAATGAGCATCGAAGATGTCGAGCGCGTGCTGATTCAAAAGGCTCTCGCGCGGTTCGCCGGCAACGTGAGCCATGCCAGCAAAGCGCTGGGCCTAAGCCGCAGTGCTCTCTACCGGCGCCTGCAAAAATACAGCCTTTGAAACCCCTCCTGTATGAACGTCGCATTTTGCTTCTAGCTCTGGCCGCAGGGCTGGTCAGCACTATCGTCGCGCTGATTTTGCTGTGGACTGGAACTTACTCTTCCAAACTTCAGTGGACGCTCACCGTGATCTTAGTGATCGCCTGGCTCAGTTTTGCCTTCTCCGCGCAAAGCCGCGTGGTTTTTCCGCTGCGCACGCTCTCCAACCTCCTCGCCGCCCTTCGCGAGGGCGATTTCTCCATTCGAGCGCGCGGCGCGAACAGCGAAGACGCGCTCGGCGAAGTTCTGCGCGAAGTGAACGCCTTGGGTGAAACGCTACGGCAACAACGGCTGGGCGCGCTGGAAGCTACCGCGCTTCTACGCAAAGTGATGGAAGAGATCGACGTCGCTGTTTTTGCCTTCGATGGCGCGGGCCGCCTGCGGTTGGTAAACCGCGCGGGGGAACGAATCTTGAGTCAACCCGAAGAACGCCTTTTGGGACTGACTGCCGACGAACTGGGTCTGGCGGATTGTCTGGAGGGAGAAACACCGAAAATCGAGCAGATTGCTTTTCCCGGGAAATCGGGCCGCTGGGAAATTCACCGCGGAAGTTTCCGCGAAGCCGGTCTGGCGCATCAACTTCTCGTGATCACCGATTTAAGCCGCGCCTTGCGCGAAGAAGAGCGCCAAGCCTGGCAGCGTTTGATTCGCGTGCTCGGCCATGAACTGAATAATTCCCTCGCTCCCATTAAATCGGTCGCCGAAAATCTTGGCAGCATGCTTCATCGCAAAGATCGGGCGCCCGACTGGCAGGAGGATATGCGCAGCGGCCTGAACATCATTGCAGCACGCACCGATGGCCTTGCGCGTTTCATGAGCGCGTACGCGCGCTTGGCCAAGCTTCCTCCCCCCGTTTTTCAGCCCGTGGATGTGGGTGTGTGGATTCGACGCGTTGTTGGACTGGAGCCGCGGCTCCATGTGAAGATCGACGCTGGTCCGGAAACCCAAATTCAAGCCGATCCCGACCAGCTCGAACAGTTGCTCATCAATCTTTTGCGCAATGCTGTCGATGCCGCGCTGGAGACCGGCGGCGGTGTGCATGTAGGCTGGGAGCGCGAGAACGGTTCCGTGCGCGTATGGGTGCAAGATGAAGGCCCGGGCATTCCCAACGCCGCCAATCTCTTCGTGCCGTTTTTCACCACCAAGCAGGGCGGCTCGGGAATCGGTTTGGTTCTAAGCCGCCAAATTGCGGAAGCTCACGGCGGCTCGCTCACCCTCGAAAATCGGGAATCGCATCGCGGTTGCGAAGCGCGTCTGCGCCTGCCACTCAATAATTAGACTCGCACCTTTTCTTTTTCCGCATCCAAATCGGAATAATCCGGAACTCTGGAATGCCGCGCCCAAAAAAAAGGCGGCTGGATGATTTCCAGCCGCCGGTTAAGTTGAAAATTCAATTTTTATTGCTGTTGCTGTGGTTGCTGCTGCAAATCCTTCTTGGCTAGATCGGCCTTCGCCGGATCTGCCGACTGGCCGCTCCCCGGCTTTTGATATCGCGCCAAGTAAGGCATGAAGGGCGTGATCTCAAACGGCATTTTCTCGCGCGCCGATAGCAGCGGCAGGGGCTTGGCCTTGAGCAGGTAAACGTGATCGCTCCATGGGTCCAGCTTCAAACGCGCCCCGATGGGAAGAGCCGCGATCTGGTCCAGCTTCTCGGGCTGCAGGTTCGGAGCAGAGCTGATGAGCTGATCCGCCAGATAGATGCGGTTCCCCAAGTGCGGATTGATCAAAACCGGAAGCGTCTTCGAATCCGCGTCTAGCTGTTTCAGGAACAGCCCAGCACTCGCCAGCTTGTCTTTATACGGCGAATTCTTCAGCAGCTCCACGGCTTTGGCGCTGTCCTGATGAATCTGTTCAGGCGTATCTTTGAAACTGAAATGGCTCAGCGCTTCGGTGGCGGTTACGGTAGTGGTGTCGTTGAAGCCCCACTGGTCGGTGGATGGCTTGGTCATGATGATGTCTGCCAATTCCTGCGCCAACATGGTGGCCAGGCTGGCTTCGTCGGGCAGCACGTCAATCAATCCACGGCTTAGAACGATCGTATGCCCGATGGAGAACATCTCCAGCGTGCCGGTAAGCATCACGCGGCAGTGAACGTCAGGCTCGACGTCCAGGTTATTCGTGACCTCCAGGTTGTTCACCACCGTTTCCAAAACTTTATCCACTTCTCCCGGAGGCGCCAATAGTCCCGTCCGCTGCAAGCGGTCCACCACGTTGATTTCCGCCTGGTGCTGCCATTCGCGCTGTGCCTCGATGGGTGAACGGTCCTGCGGCGCAGCTTGGTCCTGAATGGCGTCTGGCGATTCAATGGTCAGCTCGCTGAACTCTTCCTGGCGGCCGATGTTCTTCAAGTTGTAGCCCCACAGCCGCGTTTGCGACTTGAAGCGCACATGATTGCCCAGAAAATCCTTCAGGTCTGATTCCTGGCTGAATACGTAGGCGGGCAGCCACAAGCCGGGCTGGACATTCAAACGCCAACTATCAAAGTGCAAATTAAATCCGTTGATTCCGGCCACCGGGGTGTACACGCCATTAAATCGAACGATGGCATAATTTTGATCTTCGGCCCAGATGCGTCCCTTGAAACGCCCTTTCCCGGATTTCGGCAGCGGCGTGACGTCGAACACCACGCAGCGAACTTCGCCCAAAAACTCGCGCCGAACGTAATCGAACTGGTAGTGCTGCCGGTCGAATCCGTTCGTATCGATATAAATCATCTGCAAAAAGCCATCGGGAATGTAAGAAGAACTAAACACCCCGCTCAGGTGCGAAATCGGGTTTAACTCGTCGAGTCTGCCTTTCTTTCCGCCGAGCATCGAGTGGTCCACCACGCCCTTGGAAAGATCCGCCTGCCCCAGGAAATAGTGGTCGCGTACGGGAATCGTGCCCATCTCCTTGTCGGGCTTCATATCTTGAATGTAGGTCTCAATCACTGGATTGAAACGCCGTATCGTGGCCACTTCTTCGTGCTCGCGCGCAATCACACGATCGATGGCTTGATCGACGGTGGTTACGGGTGCAGCGGTGGCGCCGGCCTGCGGCTGCGTTTGGTCAGCAGTCTGACTGTTTTGTGCCGAAGCGACACTGGCCATACTTCCCGCCAACAGTGCCGTCAGAAAAATATTCTTCAACGTACTCATTGCCTTTTCCCCCTATCAATATGCCAGTTCGAACACGATGTGAACGATGGCCGTGGAATCCACTGGCTGGCCATCTTGCTGGGCCGGCCGAAAACGAATTTGCCGCGCGGCAGCCTGTGCTGATTCGTCCAGGCCATAACCCAATCCCTGCACCACGCTCTGAACCTGCACATCACCCGAAGCCGTGAAAATAACTTTCAAAGAAACTTCACCCTCGATCTTTTTTGCGCGAGCCTCGTCGGTGTAAGCCGGTTTCGGCTTGAAAAGAATTTCAACCGGTGTGGTCTTCGACGCGACCGTGGTCTGCTTCGCTTTCGGTCCCGCCGCTACCGCGTGCTCATCCGCAAACACGCCCTGTTGCACGCTTCCGTGGCCTGAGCTACCCGGACTGCCAACTGCAACACCGTTGCCAAATCCTGTGCTGGCCACTACTCCCTTTGCACCTTTCGATCCGCCCGTCCCGTTTCCCACTCCCGGCCCTGGAGGCAGGTCAAAACTGCCTGCTACTGCAATGTTTGCCGCGCGATTGGTCTTGCCGTTTGGTGCCACACCGTCCGGATCACCGAAGCCGCCCGTTTGAACAGCCTCTCGCGGTTTTCTTAATGTCGGTATTGCGGAACTTCCCATTGAGGCAGGCGGGTTCTGATCCGGGAATACTTTCGCCACCACCGGAACATCCGGTGTAGGAGTGTTCTTGCGCGCCGTAGCCGGCTTTGCTATGGGAGCCGTAGCCACCGGCGAATAAATTTTTGGCTTGGGCGGCGCCACTTCTGCCACCTTGGGAGGCTCCGGCGGCGGTTTCACCGTCTCATGCTTCACCGGAACAGGTTTCACTGGCTGAACTGGTTGTGGCTTCCACGCAACCACCGGCGGCGCCTCCACCGGCATCACCGAATAGCGATGGAATAGATCCATTCTTTGCGGCATCAACATTGGAATAATGACTAATGCCGCGACCGCCAGACATTGCAGTCCGAATCCTGCACTGAACAAATCCCAACGAGGCTGCGCCTCGGGGAGCAGAGATCCGTTGAAGACCGCTCGACTTGTGTTCCGCGCCATAGCTTTCACCAAATATCCTTATTACTAATTTACAATGCGTCGAGACAGAATTGCGGCTGCCTATACTTAGTACTAGGCCGGGAGGGGTGCCGTGAATAGGACTGAAGTACTATTCTATCCCCAGTCGTGTTGAAAGCGATAACCTGCGGGGTAGCTGTTACGACATAGTAAGCTAGGGCTCGGTTCGGAATTAGCGGCAGCTTTCCCACAGTTCGCCCCACTATTTTAATCTAACCCGGCTGGGGGAGTTAGTTGCAGAATATGTCTAAATCCAGTTTCGAAAACGAGGGCACGCCGGCGCGAAACCGGCGTGCCCTCTGTGTTTTCCTGCTAACCTTCCGCCTACTTGTTGATCAAACTAGCGCGGCTCAACCACGACGTATCCCGTAACACCGCCGTGATTTACAAGCAACAGAACTGGTTGCTTGCCCACGCCTGAAAGCGCCTGCTGATAATCGTTCGTGTTGTTGATTGGTTTGTGGTTCACTTCCTGGATTACGTCCCCACGATTCAGCGGTGCGGCAGCCGCCGCGCTGGACGGATCCACCGAAGTTACCACTACACCGTGAGTTCCCGCGGGCAGATTGAGCTGTTGGATGATGTCCGAGCTCAGGTCTTGTACCTGCACTCCTTCCAGAGCCGCGCCTGTGGTTTCCGCGGAAGTTACCTTTTCATCTTGATCCTTGAGTTCATCGAGCTTAACCGAAACATCTTGTGTCGATCCGTTGCGCCAGATCTGCAGCTTAATCTGAGTTCCCGGAGCGAACTGCGCGATCTGAACGTGCAATTGGTTCGTCGCACCGACAGGCTCGCCGTTAACCTTCAGAATGACGTCGCCTTTCTTCAGACCTGCCCGAGACGCCGGCGTGTCCGCGGAAACATCTCCGATTAGCACGCCAGTGCCGTCTTTCAGACCGAAAGCTCGCGCGAGTTCAGGCGTCAAATCCTGAATGTGCACGCCGAGATAGCCGCGCACCACCTTGCCGTGAGCCAGAATCTGATCCATCACCGGCTTGGCCATGCTTACCGGAATGGCGAATCCCACTCCTTCGTTGCCGCCTTCACCATTCATCCCGCCACCGTGAGAAAGAATCGCGGTGTTGATGCCCACCAGGTTTCCGTGGATGTCGATCATTGCTCCGCCGGAATTGCCCGGATTGATGGCCGCATCCGTCTGAATGAAGTTTTCGTACCGCTCGATGCCAAAGCCGCCGCGCCCGGTGGCGCTCACAATTCCCATGGTCGCCGTTTCACCAACTCCAAACGGATCGCCGATCGCGAATATGAGGTCGCCAACCTGCAGCTGATTCGAATCGCCGAGCGGAAGAGTCGGCAAATTCGAAGCATCAATTTTCAAGACAGCGATGTCGGTGTTCGCATCTGTTCCAATCAGCTTGGCTTGAAACTCACGCTTGTCGCTGAGGAACACCTTAATGTCAGTGGCCCCATCGACTACGTGATTGTTGGTCAGAATTGTTCCATCCGAGCTGACGATAACGCCCGATCCCAAGCTTTGCTCACGCTGGGGACGAGCTTCGCCTTGACCTTCTCCGAATTGATCGCCAAAGAATTGACGGAAGAATGGGTCGTTGAACATCGGAGACATCTGATTGCGTCCTGGTTTCACTACTTTTGAAGAACTAATATTGACCACTGCCGGAAGCGCCGGTTTCAAAACCGCGGAAAATCCGTTCGCGAAATTGCCCAAGCTTACGGGCAACGCATTCTGCGTGATGGCAATCGGAGTCCTCGGCGCGCCGAAAACCGTGTGGTCCGTCCAGTTTCTGACACCCTGCGAGAGTAGGGCGCCTCCCGCAAGCGCCACCATCACCACAACTGCGGCTACCCAGCGGCGAATTTTTAATACTCTGCTTTCCATGACTGTCTTTCTCCTGTGTCTTTCTTATCTCGTCTGGCGCGTGAACCGCGATCCACGAGTTGTATTATATTGGACGTGTCTCGCACATATTGGTCTTTAGCGCTCCGGGAGGAAATCCTGCGCGATACCCCCAAGCTATATAGATGCAGGAATTATACTTGAGGTCACTCGCTGGATTTCTATAGGGTCCATCCTATATTTTGTGCAATATGCTCCCTGTACATTGCTCTATTTTAGTGGCCAGGCCGCCAGTAACCAACATAGTTGTCAGCCGTCTAACAATTTGCCTAGAAACAGGTTTCGCTCCTTATTCTCCACGGCCAAGTCCGACCCAATTTTGAAAGGGGCTCGCTAAAACATGACCCGAAAAATACTTGTATGCGCCTGCTTCGCAGCTTTTCTTTTCGCGCTCGTTCGGCCCGCGGCTTCCGCGGCTGGCCGCTCCGACGCCGATGCCGCGCCTTTAGACCCCGCCACTCTTAAATCCCTTGGCGCGGTCGCTGGCGCCGGAATGATGGAAACTAACACATACGAAAATCTTCGAGGGCTTAGCGACGACATTGGCGCTCGCGTCACCGGGTCTCCCGAAGCCGGCGAGGCCATCGCCTGGGGCCTTCAGAAAATGAAGAGCGCCGGGCTGGAAAACGTCCATGCCGAAACCTGGCAACTCTCGCATGGTTGGACGCGCATTTCCGCCCACGCCGAACTCATCGTTCCCATTCACCGCACTCTAATGATCGATTCTCTCGGATGGGTCGGCTCCACCGCCGCCGGTGGCGCGGAAGCCGAAGTCGTTCCGGTGAACGCCTATCAGCTCGATGAAGAAATGAAGAATCCTTCGCGATGGAGTGGAAAAATTCTGCTGGTCGTGCACAACGGTGAAGCGCCCCCCGATCGTATGGCCGGTTTTGCCAAATTTGGAGTTTTCCTGAAGGCTGCGCATCAAGCCGGAGCGATCGCCGTCATCGGCGGCCAGGGAGGCAGTGTCGCGCAAGGTATGCACCTCACTCATACAGGCGTGCTGGGTTTCGATACCTATTACGAGGTCCCCGTCGTCAGTATGGCTGCCGAGGATCAGAAGCAGCTCGAACGTTATCTGGATCGCGGCATAACAGTACGTCTAAAAATCGACGTACAGAATCGCGTGACGAATGGTCCGGTCGAATCCGCAAACGTCGTCGGCGACATTCGTGGGACGGAACATCCGGAACAAATCATTGTGGTCGGAGGGCACCTTGATTCCTGGGATTTGGCCTCCGGCGCCACAGACAACGGATTCGGCGCGACCGCCACTTTAGGTGCCGCCGAAGCCATCCTAAAATCCGGACAAAAACCGCTCCGCACCATTCGCTTCGTGCTTTTTACCGGCGAAGAAGAAGGTTTGCTGGGCTCTCTCGCTTACGTCAAAACTCATCATGACGAAATGCCCAATCATGTTGCAGCCATAATCCTCGATAACGGCCAGGGCCCCATCGTCGGCTTTCAGCTCGGCGGACGCGGGGACCTGGTCCCAGCCGTTCAGAAATTCGCCAATTCGCTGGGCGCTTTCGGCAATCTGAAAGTGGATGACGATGTGGAGTTCGGCACCGATACCGGTCCCTTCATCATTGCCGGATTGCCCGGCATCAATCTCGACCAGGACTCGCCGGAATATAAGTACACACACCACTCTGCGGTGGACACTTTTGATAAAGTGCAAGCCGACATTCTTGACCGCGACGCCACGGTAATGGCGCTAACAGCTTTCTGGATTGCCAATCGCCCCGACCGTCTCGCAAGTCCATGGCCGCAAGAAAAAACCGCGCAGATGCTCGTGGATAAGCATCAAGATGTAGTCCTGAAACTGTTCGGATTGTGGCCATTCGGAAATCTTGGAAGCTCCCAACAGTAGCGCCACATCGGTGATCTAGAGTTTGCCGGATAACGCACCAGCTGGGTGCAAGCCGCTATTTTGTTTTTGTGAAGCGCTGCTTGCTTGCCGTGGCCGGCCTGTTGCGCCCGCTGCGAACACATTTAGGTTCAACTTATTTACTGATGAGCCGTGCGATGCTGAAGGCTGCCGCAGCAGCCAGTCCGCCTACTAACACAGTCTGGAACCCACCGCGCATGGGTTTTACTCCGGTGTAATGCCCTTTAATGGCGCCAAAAATGAAAAGCGCCAATAAGGTCACTCCCACCGAAACCCACAGCGCCTCCAAAATATTCTTCATCAATATATAAGGCGCTAAGGGGACCAAACCGCCCACAATATACGAAGCCGCAATCGTCGCCGCGCTGCGCCCCGCGCGCCCGGGATCGGGCGTTTCCAGACCGAGCTCAAAGCGCATCATGAAATCGACCCATTTTTTTTGATTCGAAGTAATCGCCGATACGATCGGATTCATTTGCTCCTGCGTCAATCCGTAGTCGCGAAAAACCTTAGCCACTTCCTCTGCTTCAATCTCGGGGAGCTCCACCGTCTCTCGATACTCACGGTCAAGTTCAGACGCATAATGCTCGCTATCGGTTTTTGCAGCGAGATATCCGCCCAGCCCCATGGCGATAGACCCTGCCGCAATTTCCGCGAATCCCGCCGTCACCACGATGTGCGTGGACGCGATGGCTCCCGTTAATCCAGCGGCCAGAGCGAACGGCACCGTCAGCCCATCCGCCATTCCGATAACAATGTCCCGCACGGCCGCCGTCGCGGTGAAATGCTTTTCCACATGCTCTACCGATGGCATCTTCGGCTCCTTCCAAACATCTAAATTTCGACAGTCTGTTCCGCTGTTATCTGCCCAGGCGCGTATAATTATGGGGCAGGAACTGAAAATCGGGAGGTACATAATGACCCAAACTGGACAAGGAGCTGCTCCCCAGATGACTTTTACATTGCCACCACTGCCCTACGCATTCGACGCACTCGAACCTTATATCGACGCGAAAACGATGGAGATTCACCACGACAAGCACCACGGCGCTTACGTCACCAACCTCAACAAAGCTCTTGAAGGACATGCCGATCTTCAGAAGCTCTCTGTTGAAGAATTGTTGGCGCAGATTAACAAAGTGCCGGAGAACATTCGCACTGCCGTTCGCAACAATGGCGGCGGCCACATGAACCACTCTATGTTTTGGAAAATCATGAAGAAGGGCGGCGGAGGCGAACCCAGCGGTGATCTCGCCGCCGCCATTAAATCCTCCTTCGGCAGTTTCGCCGATTTCAAGACCAAGCTTAACGACGCAGCCACCAAGCGCTTTGGATCAGGCTGGGCTTGGCTCCTCTTCCGCGACGGCAAACTCACCATCGAGTCCAGCGCCAATCAGGACAATCCGATCATGGACGGCGGGAAGGCCTTTTTTGGTTTGGATGTTTGGGAGCACGCCTATTACCTGAAGTATCAAAATCGCCGGCCGGAATATATCGAGGCTTGGTGGAATGTTATCAACTGGGCGCAAGTTGCTGAAAATTACGCCCACGCCAAGAAGTAAAGTTGCAATCCGCTGATTCCTTGGATTAAGTTCTCCGCGGCGTCCGCTGCATGCTGCACGGCGTCGCGGAGAGCTTCTGAGCTCCGTGTGTCCTTCGTCAAAAACTGAAAATGGAAACCGTCAACGCAACCGGCACGTCGCATCTTAATGGGCAGCGCACCTCGCAGGTTCTCGCGCTTCAAAAGCGCGCAAAGGAGTCGCGCTAACGCCATGACTCGCGGAATCGCCCTTCTTCTTTTCATCGCAACCTTCAGCGCCACCGCCTTGGCACAACCTGACCCCAGCCAGAATCGCCTGAAAGTTTTGCGCGACGTGATCGTCGAAAGCGGCGAAACCGCCGGCGATGTTCAATGTTTTATGTGCAGCGTGTACGTTCACGGTCACGTCACCGGCGACATTGTTACTCTCGGTGGAGGTATTTTTATCGACGGCAAAGTGGATGGCGACCTCATCGCCGTCGGCGGCCGAATCGAAGTAAATTCAAATAGCAGAATTTCCGGAGAAGCGGTCGCGTTGGGCGGATATATCACTCTCCGACCTAATTCCTCCATCGGAGGCGATGCCGAATCGCTGCCCTACCTGCTCATCCCCGGCCAGTATCGCCCAACGTTCCTCGGCAGCGTCACGCTTGCCATGCTCAACGTGTTTTTCGTGGCCCTGGGCTATTTGGTCGTCCGTGACAAACGCGCCGAAACTGCTTCGTTCGCCATCGATCGTCAGCCTGCTTCCGTCTTCTTTGCCGGTTTCGTATGCCTTCCCCTGTTTTATGGTTTGGATTGGCTCACGCGTTATCTCGGCAGCGCTGAAATCTTCGCGGACATTCTTTTATTGGTGCTACTGGCGGCCGTTGCCGCAACCGGAGCCACTGGGCTCGGCGATTGGATCGCGCGTATCGCGTTCCCGCAAACCAGGGGCATCTGGGCTTGCATCGGCGGCATTTTGGCGCTGTCTTTGTTGGAACTCATACCGCTTGTCGGCACGCTCGTTTTCACGCTTGGTCTGATCGTGTCGATTGGCGCTTCCGTGGTTACAAAATTTGGCTCACGCGGAGTCTCCGCGGCAGTTGAGGCCATGAATTAGATTTAATTCCCGCATTTTCCCGCGTTGTGAATTTTCTATACGCAAGCAGCTCGGTAAGATTAATCTTATGCAAATGAAGAAATCACGCCACCATGCCGAGCCGCAAAAAACAGACGCGCCCAGAGACGAATCTTGCCTGTTCTGCAAAATCATCGCCCGCGAAGTGGAAGCCAAAATTGTTTTCGAAGACGAAATCTCCATGGCCTTCCTCGATGTTCGCCCGCTGTTCCCCGGCCATGTCCTGCTGGTTCCCAAAGCGCACTATCCCACGCTGCTCGACCTCCCTGCTGACTTGATCGGGCCGTTCTTCACCAACACCCAAAAGCTTGCCCGCAAAGTTCAGGACGGCATGAAAGCGGAAGGCAGCTTCGTCGCCATCAACAATGTCGTCAGCCAGAGCGTCCCTCACCTTCACGTCCACATCGTTCCGCGAAAACGAAAAGACGGCCTGCGCGGCTTCTTCTGGCCTCGTCGTCCCTATCAAGAAGAAGAAATGGTGGCCACGCACGAAGCATTGAGCGCTCCGCCAAAACCCGAATAGTTTTCACTGGATAAAGTTTTCGGCAATCAAAAAAGGGAAAACTGCTTCTTCGCGGCCGCTGGCGGTTTCTTCATACGACGCAGATCCGGAGCGTTTCATCGGCCTTCAAACCGTTTATCGCTGCGCGTGAAAGATTATGATTCAGGCGCTAAGTCGCCTTCTCCACCAGCACGGCCGTCCCGTAAACCAGCACCTCCGTCACGCCCTGCATCAATTCGTTCGAGTCGTATCGCACCCCAATCACCGCATTCGCGCCGCGCGCCACCGCATGTTGCATCATCAGCTCCAACGCTTGCTCCCGCGTGGTCTCGCACATTTCCTCAAACAGCGTGATGTTCCCGCCTACCAGCGTCTCCAGTGACGCGCCAATCGTCCCCAGTATGCTGCGTGATCGCACCGTAATTCCCCGCACCAACCCCATCGACCGCGTCACCCGGTATCCCGCCAGCTCAAAAGCCGTCGTAACCATGTTCTCATTCACGCGAACGTCCATCGTCCCCCCTCGTATTCCGAAGTTTGTTCAACTTGCTGTCCTCGCTCGCCCGCAGCAGCTTACCCGCTCAAGCCTCCTTGTCCAATCATGTCCTCGGCGTCGAGGCGCTAAACGATAACTTTTGGACCCAAGAATGGCTTGTGCGCGGAACAAGCTTAGGCGTATCGTTCATTTAATGTTCATTCGCAGATCGATCGGTCTGATTCTCGCAGGAGCACTCTTCTGTGCGACCGGAAGCCTTGGCTCGGGTTGCGAGCTATATTGCAGCACCGTCCTACAAACCCATTCACATTCTGATATGCCAGCTCATCATCACCATGCGCATCACGATATGTCGAATTGCCGCGATTGCAACAATCACGGCGTCCGGTTCGCAATGAGTGATTCGAACTGCCTTCACACGGACCAAGCTCAACTGCTCGAGAAATCCTTCTACCGCGTGAGTCTTTCAAGCTTGAATTGGCAAGCAGCCGGTCTTTACGCCTTGAGCGGCTCGCAATCTCGCGGCAGCCGCGGCGCTCCGAGGTTTAGTAATCCGCTCGCTCTCAGACAAAGCAGCAGTTCCGCGCCCGGGATTCTTTCCCTCCGCATTTAGAAACTTCCATATCTTTGCCTGTCGGTTCGTTTATCCAGGCGTGAAACGCTCAACGTGCGTCCGTCCGTAATTCGGCGACGATGCCCGTTTCTAGCCCTTAACAAAGCGTAACAACCGATCCATTTTTTTTCGAAATTGTGCTTTCGAATTTGAAAGGGAGGACAACATGAGCAGTAGGCGTGGTTTCTTGCAGAAGTTTCTCGCGGGAGCGGGTCTCTTCGCTTCCACCAAGGTATTTTCCGCTCAAGAAATGAACTCATCTCCGGGCATGCAGGAAACGCAGTCGAAAAGAAGCTGGAAAAACGAGCCGCCACAGCATCAGCACGGAATTCCAATTCCTGTCCAAACCCCAGACATTCCCGATCTACCTTTCCGCATGGACGGAAACGTCAAAGAATTCCACCTCATCGCCGAGCCGGTGAAACAGGAAATCGTCCCCGGCCAGGTCAACGATCTTTGGGGTTACAACGGCAGCGCTCCCGGCCCCACCATCCAGGTCACCCAGGGCGATCGCGTCCGCATCATCGTCGATAACCATCTTCCCGAACCCACCGCCATGCATTGGCACGGTTTCGAAGTCCCCTATGACATGGACGGTTCCCCCGGCGCCAGCCAAGACCCCATCCCGCCGGGCGGCCGCTTCGTTTATGAGTTCACGCTCCACCAGCAAGGGACCTACTTCTACCACTCGCACATGGCCATGCAGGAAATGATGGGGATGATCGGCGCCTTCATCATGCATCCGAAGGAAGTCTACAGCCCACGCGTTGACCGGGATTTCGCCGTCATCATGCAGGAGTACGCCATCCTCCCGAATAGCAGCGTTCCAAACTCCATGAACATGGAGTTCAATTGGCTCACCTTCAACGGAAAATCCGGCCCTGCCACCACTCCGCTGATCGTGCGCCATGGCGAACGCGTCCGCATCCGCCTGATCAATCTGGGAATGGATCACCATCCGATCCATCTTCACGGTCACCAATTTGTGGTCACCGGCACGGAAGGCGGCCGCCAGCCTGAATCCACCTGGGGACCCGGCAATACCGTTCTCGTCGGCGTCGCACAATCGCGCGATGTTGAATTCGTAGCTAACAACCCCGGCGACTGGATGCTTCATTGCCATCTCCCTCACCACATGATGAACCAAATGTCTTCCAACGTCGGCCCCATGTCGCGCGGCGCAATGATGCCGGCCGGCGAAGGCATGGAGCAGGGCATGGGCATGCCGCGCGGCGCAAGCGCAACCTCGCGAGAAAATGGTCCAAGTCTCGGGCGCGGAATGGGCGGCGGCTCCGCAGCCGAAAGAGCCACCACAAATTCTCCGCTTAATTCTGCAAGCAAGATGCAGCACCAGCACACCCCGGGCATGCAGATGCCTGCGCCTGACGTAAGCCGGAACGCGAATTCCGTCCCCGGTTTCCCGCAGGACGCCTTCATGGAAGGTCCCATGATGGCTATGGACGCAATGGTCGATAAGCCGGAAAACTACGGCCTCCGCCCAGGCTGGAGCGGTTTTATGGGCGGCATGATGACCTTCGTCCGCGTTCTGCCTCCCGATCGGTACGACCACATCATGCAACTTCGCCAAAAACAAAACGCCGGCAAACCTTCTCAGCAGACGTCCGCAATGGAGCATAACCATGAATAACTCACGACTCTTTCTCGCAGTCTGCATCTTTCTGTTTTTGTTCGTTGCGTCCGGCCAGGCACAAACGCCGGCGCCGGCCTCCGACGAAAAAACCATCACGCTTGAGGAGCTGCAACAAATGGCCCTGCAGCAAAATCCCACCTTCGCGCAAGCAGCCGCCAATATCCGCGCCGCCGAGGGCCGCAAACAACAATCCGGCCTGTATCCCAATCCCACCGTCGGCTATCAAGGGGAACAAATCCGCGGCGGCTCTTTCCGAGGAGGCGAGCAAGGCTTCTTCGTCCAGCAAGACATCGTGCTGGCCGGAAAACTTGGTCTGAACCAAAATATTTTCGAGCAAGAAAAGAAGCAGGCTGAGACCGAAGCCGACGAGCAAAAGTTGCGCGTCGTCACCAACGTAAAAATGTCTTTCATTCAAGCGCTGGCCGCGCAGCAAACGCTCGAACTCCGTAAAAATCTCGGCGAGCTGGCGGATGACGCGGTTGAAACCTCCCGCCAGCTAGCCAACGTCGGCCAAGCCGACGCGCCCGACGTTTTGGAAGCGGAAGTGGAAGCGCAACAAGCCGATCTCGCTGTCGTCATGGCTGAACAGAATCAGCAGCGCGCGTGGAAAGAGCTCGCCACTGTCGTCGGCAATCCCCTTCTTCATTTAATGTATTTGGAAGGCAACCTCGAAGACACGCCCGCAATCGACGCCGACGCTCTCGTCGAAAAAATCGTCAACGAAAGTCCCGCTGTCAAAATTGCCGAGCTCGGAGTAAAGAGAGCTGAAGCCGCTCTCGCGCGCGCGAAACGCGAAACCGTCCCCGACTTGCAAGTGCGCGCCGGCATGCAGAAGAACTTCGAATTGCTCGACGCCACCGGCCGCTCCGTCGGCCTGCAAGGCTTCGCCGACGTGGGCGTGCAGATTCCCATCTTCAATCGCAATCAAGGCGGTATCGCCACTTCAAAAGCAGACGTGGAGCGCGCCCAGCGCGAAGTCGAACGCGTGAGACTCGCTCTCCGCGAACGCGCCGCCGCCGTAGTTCAGAACTACGCCTACTCACAAACTGCTGCCGCGCGTTACAAAAACGAAATGATCCCGCGCGCTCAAAAAGCCTATGAAATGTACGCCAAAAAATATCGCGAGATGGCCGCCGCCTATCCTCAGGTGCTCATCGCGCAGCGCACCCTCATGCAACTACAGATTGCCTATCTAAATTCGCTGGAAAGCTTCGCGATGAACTCCGTGGCCCTGCAGTCCTACTTGCTCACCGACGGCCTGGAAGCCCCGTCACAGCCCGGAGAAATCGACCGCCCCATCCGCGAAATGAACGTCCCTTTCCAACAGCCCCCGTCTTCGAGAGAAAGATAATGTGGGGAGTTCCTAGGGAATTCGGCAGTCCCGGACGATGTGAAGGCCGCGGTTGCCGAGGACCTTGAGGCGACGCGACTTCCGGCGAAGCAAGCACAGCGATTTATTCAGGGGTCCAATTCGGATGGCTGGTGAAAATCCCGTTCACGTAGCCCATTTTGTAAACGATGAAGATGCCAAACGCCAGGCTAAGCAGCCCGGAGCCGACGGCCAGGGCGTGGTTCAGCCGCGCGAATCGCTGCTGCGAATATTTGAACGGCATGGCAATCGCCGCAGTAATCAGCATCATGCCGGCGATGGTCCCCAGGCCGAACACCAAGAGATAAGCGATGGCCCAGCGCGGGTCGCGAATCGTGGTGAGCACCAGCAGCGCTACCGCCGCCGACCCCGCCAGCCCGTGAACCAATCCCACCGCCAGCGGACGCACCGCCTGGTACAAGCCAAGCTGCCCGAAAGCGCGGTCCATCCATCCAACCGGCGTCGCTTCCGGATCGTGCCCATGTTGCTCCGGATCGTGTCCATGCGCGTGGCTATGAATGAAATCGCCATGAACGTGCGGGTGCACGTGCGAGTGAGTGTGCGCATGCGTAAGATCAGAGCCGGGGGTAAACGTCTCGGTGATCCAGCGCGTGAATCCAGTAAGGTTCAAAATTCCCAGCAGGATCAGCATCAGCCCCACCGACAGCTCCATGGTGAGCCCGAGCCGCGGCGGAATCACCACTCCAAAAAGAATGATCGCCGAGCCCACCAGAAAAATCGTGATGGTATGTCCCAGGCCCCACAGCACTCCGATCAAAGCCGCGTGCCGTATGCTGCGCTGCCTGCTCACAATCGTGGTGACCGCGATTACATGGTCCGGGTCGGTGGCATGCCGCATCCCCAGAAAAAATCCCAGCGCGATAATAGAGAGCAGAGTAATCATTTTCTAATTGAGATTGACGCCGGCGCGGCGCGTTACCACGGCGTTGCACGCGGAATTTTAACCCCGCTTTTACGCTCTCGTGAAACTAAAACAGGAAAATCGACATCAAATTCACGCGGGGACGGGCGAGCCAACCGAGCAGCCTTAAGGGCCCAAATACAATGTAAAAACGGGTTTTTCAGGACCCCGGGCAGACGAAGTCCTATGCAGGCTATACCTGCAAGCGAGTCTATTACCAAACTCCCCGCCAGCCAAGCCCATGACGCAAAACTTATTTTCTCTTACGCACCGTGTACTCTTGACGTCTCCGCGGAAATCTGTAAACTGCGATTTTCTACGATGGCTACGTTAGCAAACCCGCTGGAAGAAAGGCTGCAGGATTTTCAGTTCCCGCAGCGCGAGGCCGCATTTTTCTACGGCCTATTCTTGCGCGGGCATTCCGCCGACGAGCTGCGCAAGGACATACAAGTCCCCGCCGCCGTGCTCGCCAAATGGGACAAAGAAACCGTACGCGAACCGCAGCTCCGGCCGATTCTTGAAACAATCGTCCGCTACCGCCAGCACGTGCTCGCAATTTTTGAAAATTTAATTTGCCACGACGCCGCCACCCAAAAACTTCAGTAGCCCGCGCACTTCGCAAAGTCTAAAATCAAGCCGCTATCGATTTCGAATCCGATCCATCTAAACAGATATATTCCGGCCAGGTCAGAAAGGAGAAACAAATGAGCAGTGTGCGACTTTTAGTTGGCACGCGCAAAGGCGCCTTCGTCCTGACTGCTGACGGCAAGCGCGAGCGCTGGGAAGTGAGCGGTCCCCACTTCGCGGGTTGGGAAATTTACCACATGAAAGGATCCCCGGTGGATCCGAACCGGTTGTACGCCTCGCAATCCACCGGCTGGTTTGGGCAACTGATACAGCGCTCCAATGACGGAGGCAAGTCCTGGGAGCCGCTGGGAAATAAATTTGCATATGACGGAGTCCCCGGCACGCACCAGTGGTATGACGGCACGCCGCATCCGTGGGAGTTCAAACGCGTGTGGCATCTCGAGCCGTCGCTGATGGATCCAGATACGATTTACGCCGGAGTGGAAGATGCGGCGCTGTTCCGCTCAACCGATGGCGCGAAGATCTGGCACGAGCTTCCCGGACTGCGCGAGCATGGCACGGGCTCTTCTTGGCAACCGGGGGCGGGCGGATTGTGCCTGCACACGATTATTCTGGATCCGAGCAATCCGGAGCGGATGTACATAGCGATTTCGGCTGCCGGCGCGTTTCGCACGGACGACGGCGGGAAAACATGGAAGCCGATCAATCATGGGCTGCACTCTCAACATATCCCCGACCCGGACGCCGAAGTGGGGCACTGCGTTCACCACCTCGCCATGCACGGTGCGCGTCCGGAAGTTTTGTACATGCAGAAGCATTGGGACGTGATGCGCAGCGAAAACGCGGGCGACTCGTGGCAAGAAGTGAGCGGAAATCTGCCCACCGATTTTGGATTCGCGATCGACGTGCACGCGCACGAGCCGGAGACGATTTACGTTGTGCCGATCAAAAGTGATTCGGAACATTTCCCGCCGGATGGCCAACTGCGCGTGTACAGGAGCCGCGCCGGGGGAAACGAATGGGAAGCGCTGACCAAAGGTCTGCCGCAGCGGGATTGCTACGTGAACGTATTGCGCGACGCGATGGCCGTGGATACGCTCGATTCCTGCGGCGTGTATTTTGGGACCACCGGCGGACAAGTGTACGCTTCGCCTAATGCCGGAGAAAATTGGGCGCCCATCGTGCGAGATCTTCCGGCCGTGCTTTCCGTGGAAGTCCAGACATTGCCATGATTCTGGTAGTTCTGCCGGCACATCTGCGGACACTGGCGCAAGTTAGCGGCGATGTGCAACTCGAAATTCAAGGCCCTGCCACGCAGCGCGCGATTCTTGATGCGCTTGAATCTCGCTATCCCATGCTGCGCGGCACAATCCGCGACCAGGTCACGCTGGAGCGTCGGCCATTCTTGCGGTTCTTCGCCTGCGAAGAGGATTTGTCGTTTGCTTCGCCGGACGCGCCGCTTCCGGAAGCGGTTGCCTGTGGAAGAGAGCCATTTTTCATCATAGGAGCCATTGCCGGCGGCTGATTTAGCAGAAAAAAGTCGCTGCCCCACGACTTCAAAGATAATTTTTTCGACCGTCGCCGCGCCCGGTGCGCGCGATGGCCGGAGTTCGGCGGGACGGTGCAACGGTGGCGTCTGTTCTCAAACTAATGTAAATTAAAAGCCTGCTTGCGTGTTCCCCGGTAGCTCAACGGCAGAGCATTCGGCTGTTAACCGAAGGGTTGCTAGTTCGAATCTAGCCCGGGGAGCCAAACTTCTCTATCAGTTAGGGAGTGGCCGCAGGGACGCCTAACAATTATGTTCAGGAATCGGTCGGCATTGCTTGCGGTTTTCTCACGCCGCTCTCCATAACATGGGGCTGGCTACTTTGACTCATACGCCAAGTCCGGTGGGCTTCCTGAGCGAAGTTTTGGGGCGGCCTGCTAACGAAGAACGGTCCTCCTGCTTCCTGTCGGTTTCCCCGCGCCGGGTGTCGAAGTCCCCCAAATCACCAAGAAGGCGCGCAGCGAAACAGCAATTTTTATAGAATGAGGTGTGGTCAGAATTAGGAGGGTGAGATGTCCGTTGCGTATTTGCAAGAGGCCGCTTCCCGGGACGATGTCGGAAGGCTCGTTCGATTCGTTCGCTTACACCTCGGCGATGGCAACGAGGCCGTCGGTAAGGAAGAAATCGATCGATCTTGGGCCGAGACCATAAAGATTTTGCTTCGCGATCAGCCTGTGGATCGCGAATTCATTGCCCAGGTTATGGAGAAGGACGAGTCGACTCTGGCTCTGCTGTTCTACCATCTGCATTTTTATCTGATCCGTAGGTCAGGAAGGTGGATTCATGACGGCAGCCGATAACAAGACTTTGTCCGCCACCGACCCTCGGGAAGCGGGGACACAACTTCGGCCTGGACTTTGGGACACGATCAACGAGCGCTACCCCGGTTCGATGATCCGGAAGGAGAGCTTTGTGTCTCAGGCGCGATTGGCGAAGCCGTTGGCTGGATGCCGCTTGACGCTCGTGAGCTCCTGCGGAGTGCATTTGAAAACCGAAAAGCCGTTGGACGTTTGCCATCCTTTCGGGGATTTTCGTTTTATGCGCGTGCCTTCCGGGGCGAAGCACGATGACCTGATCATTCATCAGTTGAAATACCCTCACGACGATGCAGACCTCGACATTAACGTGATCTTTCAGATCGAACGTCTTCAGGAACTCTGCGAGGAAGGGCGCTTAGCAGGGTTGACTCCAAATTTCTTCAGTTTTATCGGCTACAACATGGACCCCGAGAAGTTCGAGCGAACCGTTGCCGAGGGAATTGCCGAAGCGGTCGTCGAAGAGGAGCGCGCCGATTGTGCGTTATTGGCGCCTGCTTGACCGATCTGTCATCAGTCCGTCGGACTGATCCAGAGAGCCATTGAAGCGCGCGGTGTGCCCACGGTTTCGGTCACTGTAGCGCGCGACGTTACCCAGGCCATCAAAGTTCCACGTGCATTGTTTCTTCCCTGGCCGATGGGTCATCACTTTGGAGCGCCCTTTCATCGCGATCTGCAGCGCCGGGTTGTGCTGGCTGCCTTGGGTTTGCTTGAGTCCGGCGAACAACCGGGTACGATACTGAATCTCCCGATCAAGTGGGCGGACGTTCGCCGTGAGGCCAAAACAATCACCGAGCAAGGGCGGAAGCTCTAGCGTCGCATGTAGCGCCATTCCGGATCGCCTGCGAAAGGTGAGGGATTCTATCGTGGGCGTAACGGATTTTTGCACGGCACCTGAAGTGCTTTGCCAGAAAAGCGCGCACCGGAAGAGCGGCTTGTGAAACGCGTTAGCGCAACACCTCGAGAGCCCTCCTGGCTATCTCTTCTCCGCACTCCTGCACGAAGTGCCCTGCTTCAGCCAATTCCATCGGCGGCGGACAATGGCGAATCTGCTTGCACAAGTATTTCATCGCCGGAGCTCCCAATACAGGGTCTTTCACGCCCACGGCCATAAACGATTGTCCATCCCACTCCGTGTTCCACCAGCGCCGTGCGCGCCGCGAGAGCTCCGCCCCTTCCGCATCAGGGTTGTCCGGCACCAACTTAGGAAAGCGCCGCACCCCTGCTTTGTACCGTGCATCCGGAAACGGCGCCGCGTAAGCCGCGCATTCCTCGGGCGACAATGTCTCGCACGCCCGCGCCATCAACTTGGCGACATCCAGGTCCGGATTGCTCGCCACAAACTCTCGCCACGCAAGGAATCCCTCTCCCAGCGGAAGGTCCCCGGTAGCCAGCGCCGTGTTCATAACCAACAGCCGCGCGAATCGTCCGGGCATGTCCATCGGCAGTGTCATACCCAGCAACCCGCCCCAGTCTTGGCAAACCAGCGTGATATTCCGCATGCCCAGCTGCTCGACGAACCGCCGCAGCATCTCGCGGTGAAATGTAAACGTGTAGACCCCCTCATCCACTGGCTTTTCCGACCGGCCGAAGCCGATGAAATCTGGCGCCACTGAGCGATGGCCCGCCTCTGTAAATACCGGAATCATTTTCCGATAGAGATAGCTCCACGTTGGTTCGCCGTGCAGGCAGAGAAACACCTGCTTGGCGTCCAGCGGCCCTTCATCGAGATAATGAATACGGATCCCTTCGTATCCAGGCAAATTCTCAACATAGTGCGGAGCAAAAGCAAATCCTGGCAAACTCGCAAAGCGCTCTTCCGGCGTCCTCAAGATATCCATCTCGGTCCTCTCGCAATCGGAATTTTCCCTTTAGGTGGCCGGCAGGTGACTGTCCGTCCGCAGGCCCTTCTTGCCCGCCGTTTGAAGACGGCAGATCCTCGCAGCAGAAAGGTCAGCTGTCATTCGTCCCCTCTTTCGATTGCGTTAGCCGACCGACAATCTCGAACAGAGCAGCGTCCGCCCGAGCCTCAATCTCCTGCTTGGTTTGGTCTTGTATGGGATGCGGCACGTACACCGCGTCAAAATCCGGACGATTGAGCGCGGCCGCCTGGGTCCGCGCGGCCGTCTGGAACTCGCTAGTGACGACGGCTACCGCGGGCACTCCCAAATTCTCCAGATTTATCGTGTCGTGCAAACTGCACGTTGTACACGATCCTCAATCGGCCAGCGCCTCGACAACAGCGTCGACGGTCCGAAGCTGTTCCATAATGCCTGGCGGGGCCGGCTTCGCAAACGTCGGTTTCGCCGTGCGCACTACGTTCGCTACGTGAAATCGCTCGCGGAGCAGGCGCTCCAGTCGATCGAGGAAGAGGCTGCCGCCGGTCTTGCTGATATCCAGCAAACCGACGGTCTTACCCCGTAAACTTCGTGGCCGTGCGGCCGGCGTCGAGACCCCTACTGGCGTTTCGTTCATCGGATTGATCAATTTGGTTGGCATTTGCATTCCTTTCTCTAAACTTGTCTTCGCGCTGGAGCAGGCTCTTTAGTTAAAACAGCTTTCCCGCTGGGCATCCCGCATATTCCGCCCGCGCAGGCTCAAATGGGATAGGTAACCATTTCGCTTCCTCGCGGTCCGGCGGCCCAGCTCCCGATCACCGCGGAAAATTTTCCAGCAGTCCCGCCCGCCACCACGATGCGAATCGAGTCCGCGGAACGGAATTTCTGGTAGCAACGTTCCCCGTTGATCAGGATCTCTTTGTATTTCAAAACGAGCTGGCTGCCTTCCGCGTCGCTGGCGTCTTCATAGGCGCGAAGGGGCACGCCCGTATTTTCGAACAGGAACTCCCTCGCCTGCTGCTTTGTCCAGCCAGCTCGATGGATGGTTCGCGCGTGTTCCGGGCTAAGAATTACAACCGCGTCGGAGCCAAGGCATGCCCGATACGTCCAGACGGTTGCAAGCGCGTAGGAAATCGATTTCAAGACCTGTTCCGGCCTTCGCGCGGTGTGCTCGCTGACGCCGTGGGGCGCTTCTGCGGCAAACAGCGTCAAGGCGCTCTGCTGGCGTTGAAACCCACGCTCAACGTGGAACGGCTCCCACGGATTCGCTTCCTCGTGTTCGGCGATGCAGTAGCAAAACTTGCCCGGATTTCCCAGCGTTGACATATCGATTCCATCGGGCCGCGCGCCACCGATATTCAGCAGTATCAGTTGCAGGGCGCGCCCGAGCGTGCTGTTAGATCGAGCCACGTTGCTGAAGGCATTTTGACGGTAAGCGAACCCCAGCTCATTCCGGATGGGACCGTTGATGATGACCAACGGCGCCGCAAAGTGCGTCGTCGCTTGTACGCCGTGAATGTTGAAGCGTTCATCGCAAACCGCCCGAACCAACGGCAGCAAGACTCGCATCATGTCTGGAATGCAACCCGCCATCACGGCGTTTGCAGCGATCTTCTCGACGGTGGCTTCACCATAGCAGGGCGGCACGCGGGCAATAACTTCGCACCGGTTCACCGTTGCAGCGCCTAGCATGTTTGAGATGCGCTCCGCCGTAGGGGGAATCACCGGCAGCGCGTCGCCAAAAGTCTCGAAGCAATACTCGAATAGATCTTCCCCGTCAGGAACTTCGATCACTGAGGCCGGAACGCCGCGTGTAAAGCCAATGGCGGGGCCTGGCGCGAATTCTCCATCGACCTTCGGTTCGAGATGTCGTGACATGCAGCCGGGCTTGCTCTGCGGAGTGCCGTCGAAATCCTCGGCGACCGGCGGGCATCGCATCCGGGTTGCAATCTCATTGAGCACGGCCTTGTCGAATCCGAAATGCGACAGTAGGACGCGGCCGTTGTGATCGATCAAAAACAGCGAGGGCACGAACGTCAGATCGAAGCGACGGGACATCGCCAATCCGGAATCTGGTTGTACCGGGAACGCCGTCGCGAGTTGTTGCGTGAACTGGTTTGTCGCGGCCTGGTCATCCTGGGAAATGCCGATCACTCGCGCTCCACGAGCCAATTTGTTCAGGTAGGGAACGGCCAGCCGGCACGTCGGGCAGTCCGTTTCGAAGAACACGATGAGCGCGGGGCCACTCCCCAGATCGAGTCCAGGTATCGCGGGCACGGTTTGGCCGACGTCGAGCACGGTACTAGGGTATCGCAAACTTGCCTTCGCAGGCTGCTTGCCAATCCAACACGGGCGCCCGACAAGGCGGCGGCCGGAAGCATGCGAACACGCATCTCGCAAAATTTGCCGATGGGGACCCTTCGGCTTTTCAGTTCTTCCTGCTGAGATTGTCGAGAAATTCCTCCACAGCCAGCCAGTTTTCCGATTCGCCGGCGGGATTTTTGTCTTCGCGCAGCGTCGAAGAGCCGTGCACACCGGCAATATGCGGAACAAACTGAGTCTTTTGCTGGGTGGGCGCAACGGCGAGGATGGACTTGGCGGCCGCGATCTCGTTCGGATCTTTTGCCGAAGTTACAAAGATGGGAACAGAGACTTTGGCGGCGGCATCATGCACGGCATCGGGAGTATCGAGGTACTCGCCTGGAGAAAAAGCGAGCACTCCGGCGACCTCTTGCTGATGTTCGGCGGCCAGAAGAAAAACCAGAGCTGCCGAATAGCTGCTGCCCCACACCAGGACTTTGCCATTGTTTCCAGAGGACCTTGCCCATGCTAGAGCGGCTTCCAAGTCCTTAAGGGCGTCCGAGTATTTTGCGTTGTGGCCGATTTGGCGTACGGTTTCGTTCTGATGGCCCCACAGCTCACCGCCGGAGCGTTGATCGATGGCGAGGCAGTTGAAGCCTAATTTGACCAGTCGTGGGGCGATTGGCGCATACTCAGCGCGGTTCGAGCCAGCTTGGTGGAACAACAGTATGTAAGGTTGCGAATTGCTGCCGCCAGGATAGAAGTCGGCATAGACCTTGACACCATCGGAGGCGGTGAGCGTAACCTGCTTCTGGCCATACACCGGCAGCGCCAAACCGATGATTACGACTAGCAGTTGAAAAAGGACTCCAGGCAGCCTTCTAGAGAAGAAGCTTGTTTTTGGATGGTTCCCCGGCGCGTACATTCTCTCACCCCAGTGCCGCACCCCGTTCCAAGCGCTATGCGAAGCGCAGCCCGCAATCTTCGATGATCGGCCCGAAGAATTGTTTCAGCCAAACACACAGAGGTCCTAAAAAAGGCGCAAATGATCGCCCGCTATCGTGAATAGGGCGACCTGGCTCGGTTATTGTGTAACTGGACTCGGCGTTATAGAACTTGCCCGGATCCGTGAAGAACGCAAAGATTGCTTCGCGGTGAGCGCCTCTTGAAGACTTGCGCGTCGCTCTGGCGGACCAGCTGCGTTACCCACGGGTCGGGCATGGGACTCCGAGCGCCAGAGTAAGTCCTTTCACATCTATTGCATCGGGTCACACTCGAAACGGTATGAGAGGGTGCATCTTTTTGAATGCTGAAGAATCTCATGGGTCGGACGCTTTTTCCGCCGCCATTACTGAATGCAGACTTCGAAGTCGGTCGTGCGGGGCGATCTTGGAAGAAAACAGATCGCGCGTTGTTGCAAATCTAACCGAAAACAGGAGCACACAATGGCAAATATAAAACTTGTCGTGATATATCCACGTCCCAAAGACATTGATGGCTTCGAGAAGGTTTATCAAAACGAGCACGTACCTCTGGCTGTTGCAAAACTGGACGGCAAGACTAAAATGGTTGCGACCAAGGTACTGGCTTCGCCGCAAGGTACTCCTCCTTTCTACCGCATCGCAGAAGTCCATTTCCCATCGATGAAGGATCTGGAAGCATGCGCTGCGTCAGATGGTGGGAAGCAGGTGCTTGCCCACGCTGTGTCGATATCTTCTGGTGGGCCGCCCATCATTTTCATAGCTGAAGAAGAGACCTTCACGTTCGCCCAGAGGACAGGAGCTTAGGTCTCGAGATCCTCGCGGTCCGATAGTGGGCTGTTGATCCGTCTTAGCGAAAGCTGGAACCTAACAAGCTAAGACTTCAGCAGCCAGACTTCGGATTTTGGGGCATTGGTCCAGGTTTGGCTAGCTTCGGGGAACCGACTCGAAGTTACACCCCCCTGAATTGGCCGACCCTAAGATCGCGTGCCGGGCTAGCAGTTGCACGCCTCGTTCGGCGGAACGCCCCCAGTGATCTCGGACGAATAGGCAGGTATGCTCGACACACATGAAAATCTATTTTGGGTTCACCGTAGCCGGAGACCGTTCCTCAGTGGTAACCGCCGGAAGGATTGTTGATCTGCTGGCGGAGATGCAGCACGAAGTGCTCACGCGTCATTTGATCCGGGATGATGCGTGGGAGGCAGACCGCTCAATCTCGCCTCAAGAAGTGTATCTGCGGGACGTGACATGGCTCAAGCAGTGCGACGTATTTATGGCCGAAGTTTCTGGTTCCTCATTTGGCTTGGGGTTTGAGACTGGATACCTTCTGGGAGCCACAACAAAGAAAGTAATCTTATTTTATCGGCAGGATGTAGAGAAAAAGATATCTCTCATGGTCACTGGTATCACGCACCCGAATTGCAGGTTGGTTCCGTATTCACATTTCGACGAGATAGAGGACTGGATCAGGCACAACCTGTCCCAAACGAAACCTTCATGACCGAGCGGTCGTACTTGACCTCCTCCGAAGCGCCGTCAAACAGTGTATCGATTGCGCCCAGCCATTACGCCTTCCGTCAGAGAGGTGTAGGACCATCCTCCAAGTCTAGGTCTGGTAGTGCGGGATGAAGCCGCGGAAATTGGATCCTATTGATCACCATCCATTCACGCTGTCCGACTGCCGGTAATGCCCCGCTCGAAATCAGCCATTAGCACCCAGCGGACGAGTCAGCACATAAGAAAACCGCGTAACTTTATCTCTAGTGCCGAATCATACGAATGATTGGCTGAGTTTTATCTTCGCTGAGAAGAGAGGATTGGCATGTCTCGCGTCAGGCTCGTGGTTATTGGCATGGTTTCGGTGGTTGTTCTAGGGGCATTGTCGCTTCCGCGTTTGGAAGCGGTGAGCGGGAGGCACCCTGCGAACGACACTGCGCAACGTACTCCTGTGCTTGTGGAATTGTTTACCTCCGAGGGGTGTTCCGACTGCCCTCCCGCCGATTCTCTGCTGGAAAGATTAGACCGGTCCCAGCCCGTAAGCGGTGCCGAGCTGATCGTCCTGAGTGAACACGTGGACTATTGGAACGATATCGGGTGGAAAGATCCCTACTCCTCTCATGAATACAGCGAACGGCAAGAGGCATACGCGGATCACTTTCGTCTCAGTGGCGTCTACACCCCACAGATGGTCGTTGACGGAGAGTTCGAGCTTGTGGGTAGCAACGAGAGAGGGGCGATTCGAGCAATTGAAGACGCAACGAAAGCTGAAAAGATACCGGTCGAGATCTCTTCGATTCATTTGGAGTCCGGCAACGTCGTCAGTCTGCACGTTGACGCCGGTCAGTTGCCTTCTTCCTTTGCAGCAGGGTCTGCGGAAGTATTGATAGCAACGGCCGATGAAAGTGACGAGTCACACGTGAGCCGCGGAGAGAACGCCGGAAGAGATCTGAGACACATTGCGGTTTTGCGGAGCCTAACCCCAGTTGGAACGGTGAACCGGGCCGTGGAATTTTCTCAAGACGTTAGGATCCACATTAACCGTGAAAATACCGGCAACCTAAGGTTTGTCGCTATCGTGCAAGAAGTGCCGGTCGGCAGAGTGCTAGGGGCGGGATGGGCCCGGCTTTCGAATTAGCCTTGTCAGCGAGTCGTGTTCGGCCGTCCAGTCGCCCATTGCGTCAAGGTGACTGAATCCGAGGGGAGCAAATGAAATACGGAGCTGTGCTTGGATTGTCAATCGCCATCTTTGCGCTAGCGAACATGAAAGAAAGCCCATCCAGCAAGCAGGCAGAATCACTCTCGATCGGACTGCAAGTGGGAAACAAGGCGCCGGCTTTTGCATCTCGCGACCAGTTTGATCATGACCAATCACTCGAGACGCTGAGGGGGTCGAGCGGCACGGTTCTTCTTTTCTTCCGTTCCGCCGATTGGTGACCGTTCTGCAAAGCGCAGCTCGTGCAGCTGCAAGGTGCCAAAGACAGGTTTGAAAAGCACGGAATCAAGGTCGCTGCTATCAGCTATGACAGTCCGGCGATCCTCAAGGACTTCGCTGAGCGGCACAAAATCGATTTTCCGCTATTGGCCGACCCCGATTCGCAGATTATTCGGAGCTTCAATGTCCTCAACGCAGAGGCGACCGGGAAGGAGAAGGGAATGGCCCATCCCGGATTCTTCTATATCGATTCGGACGGCGTAATTCGCGAAAAGTACTTCGAAGCGAAGTACATCGACCGATTCACGCCGAACAATGTGATTGGCAAGCTTTTCCCCGAACTGACCGAGGAAGTGAGCCACAATGTCGAAGCGCCCCATCTTCAGCTTACGCTCGAGCAGTCGGATCGCGACGTCGTACCGGGTAGCCGCGTAAGCTTGATTGCCGAAATAGAACTTCCCCCGGGCACCCACGTTTATTCTCCTGAAGTGCAAGGGTATAAACCGATTCAGCTCGCAGTGAAGCAGACCTCGGGGATCGAACTCGCGCCGGTAACATACCCGAGCTCGAAGGATATCTACCTGGAAGCCATTCAGGAACACGTCCCGGTCTTTGAGGGGAAGTTCCGTATTGTTCAGGATGTCACCGTCAACTTCTCTCCGACTTCTGATATTGCTCGCTCGCTGATTTCCGCAGGCAAGACGATCTCGATCAGCGGGGAGTTGTATTATCAGGCTTGCGACAAGACGGTGTGCTATCCGCCTACTTCCGTCCCAGTCATGTGGAGTTTGAAGGTTTTTCCTCTGGATCTTAAGCGCTCTCCAGACGCCATTCGGCATCAGTAGCTGGTGGAACTATCGAAGGAAAACAATCAGTGAGTCCCGCATGGAGGAAACCATGAGCGACGTTGTCTATATTTCGAAGTCAAGTATCGAGCGAAAGGCGGGGCCGCTTCGCATCGCACACCTGCCCGGAGAGTCACAGCCTGTTACCTTCAGCGTGCACGGGGCGATTGCCGAGCATTATAAGGTTGATCCCGCGAAATTAAAGGAGTCACATTCTTCCACGATCGACTATGTGATTTGTGCAACCGCCGGTTGAATGATGGGCACATTCGGAGGTGCGCTGGAAGCGCGCCAAATCGATGCAAGCAATGGACGGCTGACTGCGGATGTAACGGGCGAAGTGGAAGCAGAGGATGGCGTGCTGGTAATCCGGCGAATTCATGTGGCAATGACCCTGGCCGCTCTGGAAGAAACTAGGGGGACGGTAGAGCGCGTGCACGGCATTTACGCTATGAGGTGCCCGCTTTATCGAACATTGTACAAGACCATCCAGCTCACGTCTTCTTTCGAGCTGGTACCTCCGACAGCCGGGGCCTGAGGGCGCTCATGGCTGAAAAGAAAGCAGTAGATTCACACGATGAATCGTCTCCGGGTGGCGCGGCGTGAGACATGCCATCCTGGGTGCCGGTGGAATTGGAGGCTTAATCGGAGCGTCGTTGACTCACCAGGGTGATCAGGTTACTCTGCTCCTGCGCCCAGAAACCCTCGCCCAGCATCCCCCTTACCTTCGACTCGAAGGACCCTCCGGGAACTTCCAGGCACCGGTTCGAACCGATGCGAAACTCCGTGAACCCGTTGACGTGCTGTGGGTAACTGTCAAAGCGTACGACCTTGTCCCAGCGCTCCGGGCAGTTCCACCCAATGGTCCCAGGATCGTAACTGTCGTGCCACTGCTGAATGGGATTGATCATGTCGCATTGCTGCGAACGAGCTTCAATCACGAAAGCGTTGTTCCCGGCACGATTGCCGTCGAATCTGAACGCGTCGCACCCGGTCACATTATCCAGCGTTCACCGTTTGCCCGTCTGGCGCTTTCGGCGATTGGAGAGCGACAACTGGAGGGCGTTGCCGCCCTGCTTCGGCGCGCGGGCTTTTCTTGTGAATTTCAAGCGGACGAGAAAACGATGCTCTGGGGCAAACTCGCGTTCCTGGCGCCATTCGCGCTCACCACCACAGCGGGAAATAAGAGCAAGCAGGAGATCTGCGACGACCCTGCCTGGCGGGCACGGCTCGAATCAACGATACGCGAGGCCTGCGCCGTTGCGGTGGCGGAAGGGGCGACTGTCGATCACGCAAGAATCCTGGCGACCATCGAATCGTTACCTCCAACGATGCGGAGCTCGATGCAAAAGGACGTGTCGGCCGCCCGCACGCCCGAGCTCGACGCCATAGGTGGTCCGATCGTTCGGGCCGGAAGAGCCCATGGGATCGATGTGTCCACAACTCGCGAACTGATTGCAAGAATCGAAGGCCGCCTGAGCCACTAGCTCCTTGTTGCCCACGTCAGATACAAGGCTAACCGAAACGCAGCAAAGAGGATACGCGGGATCTGGCATTGGGTCACGCCGGGCCGGGCACGCGAACCAATTTGTTTACACCGCGATGAAACCTTTCGGAGAGTCGAGAATCATACTGCAGGTAGTCCGATGCTAATTCAGCACAGGGGATCCTCTCCAAATCGTCCTAGGGGCTAACAACTTCGAGCTTGGAATGGAAAGGGCGCTCCGATTTAGTACGGACTATCTTCACGGATGAACTCAGCCTGAAGGACATGTTGTAGATCTCAAACTTCGAACAGGAGCCAATTAAGGACAATGACAAAGTCAAAGAAAGCCATGATGGCGGGCGCTGCACTTGCGGGTTTGCTCGCTGGCACTACGCAAACCATCCAGGCATCGAACCTACTCTCCGGGCTGAGGTCTTCGGTTGCTGCACAAGACCAGTCCCAGGACCAGAAGGTGAAGGAAAAGCACGCTTGCAAGGGCCAGAACTCATGTAAGGGCAAAGGCGGTTGCAAGGCGAGCGACAATGGTTGCAAGGGCAAGAACTCGTGCAAAGGCAAGGGTGGTTGCGCTACGGACGGTTCCAAGCCGCCTGCAGGCAACTAGCACCCACAACAGTAGTTCTAAACTCACATTCACAACCTCCGGATGGGGCGGCTGATTCTTATCCGCCCCTAGGGAGGCACGGAACGTCAAATGCCGGCCAATGCCTTCAATAATTTTACGGATTATGGGATCGGGATCGGTTTGCGATCCCCGCATTACAATCACATCCTGACTCGCAAACCCGTCGTCGACTGGTTCGAAATCATCTCTGAGAATTTCATGATCGACGGCGGACGCCCGCTGCGTATCCTTGATCAAATCCTCGAGCGGTACAGAGTAGTGCAACACGGCGTATCGATGTACTTCGGTTCTGCCGAACGAGCGGACCGGGAGCATCTTCGGCGGCTGAAGGAACTTGTGAAGCGCACCAAGACGCCTTGGCTAACGGATCATCTTTGCTGGGGCAGCGTGGATGGGCGCTACACGCATGACCTGCTCCCGATGCCCTACACATTTGAAGCCGCCAAGATTACAGCCCAAAAGATCCGGGACGTGCGAGATTTCCTGGAAGTGCCTATCGCCGTTGAAAACGTGAGCAGCTACGCCGAATTCCACGTCTCCGAAATGACCGAATGGGAATTCCTGACGGAGGTTGTAGAACGCGCGGATTGCGGCATCCTGTTGGATGTGAATAACATCTATGTTTCGTCCCAGAATCACAATTTCGATCCCCACACTTATATCCGCGAAGTTCCGGCCGAGCGTGTCACTCAAATTCACATCGCGGGCCACTCGAAATATCGCAAGTACATTCTGGACACGCACGATCACCCGGTGATCGACCCCGTTTGGAAGCTCTACGCTGATGCGATCCACCGCGCAGGCCACACCGCAACTCTCCTTGAGTGGGACGACAGCATCCCTTCGTTTGATGAAGTTCACACGGAAGCTTTGAAAGCAAACAAATTCC